>JAFYQJ010000002.1 GCA_017547145.1 Paludibacteraceae bacterium
ACACACACACACACACACACAAGAAATAGGGCGTTTTGGGTGTTTTTCGCCTATGCGTTTATGATATATTGTCGGTCGATTTCGAGGGAAGTCGAGCGACTTTTTTGTTTTATAAATTTAAATTTTATGTTTCATTAAAAAATGGAGGTATTTATGAAGAAAAACCGATTTTTATTAGTTGCAATGCTTTTTGCAACATTGAGTTTGGGATTCGTTTCTTGCGACGACAACAAAGGTAACGAACCCGACGACCCACGAGGTGAACAAACCGAGCAAAACGGCTCAACGGAAAGCAATGGCGGAGAAGAAACTCCAGAACCTGCAGACTCTTACAACGGACATGCTTATGTAGACCTTGGCTTAAGTGTAAAATGGGCAACTTGTAACATAGGTGCAACTAAACCTGAAGAGTATGGGAACTATTACGCTTGGGGCGAAGTGGAGCCAAAAGAGGTTTACGATTGGAGTACTTACAAATTTATGGATTCGAATATCAATGATTGGAATGGTGTAAATAAATACACCGTAGCTGATAGTCAAAATGAATATGGTGACGTAGTTTGGTATGACAATTCAGGTAACTTTATTGGCGATAATAAAACCATTCTCGAAAAAGAAGACGATGCCGCTACTGTAAATATGGGTGGCTCTTGGCGAATGCCAACCGCAGAAGAACAGCAAGAACTCATCGACGAATGTACTTGGACGTGGACTACTTTGAATGATGTTAATGGCTATAACGTAGAAGGTCCTAACGGTAACTCCATCTTCCTTCCTGCTGCTGGCTATCGCTACGATAGTGATTTGAGGTTCGCAGGGTCGCTCGGCTGCTATTGGTCGGGTTCGCTCAATGCGGTCAGATCGAACGGCGCCTACGGCCTCTACTTCGAATCGGGCGTTGTGGATTGTGGCAGCATCGCCGACCGCTGCTTTGGGCTCGCCGTGCGTGGGGTTTCTAAATAAAAACCTTTGTTAATTATACAAAAATGCAGAATGCTCATGGGTTCGGGGCGTTCTGCTTTTTTTGTATATACGGTGTCGGGGTTATTTTGTATCTTTGCAGTTAATTAAACAAAAAGAATAAATGACAACACAAGAACAGATTAAAGCAGCATCCGAACGCGTAGATGCGCTGAGGAGGTATCTTTGACATCGAGTCGAAGAAAATAGCCCTCGAAGAAGAAGAATTGCGTACGCAGTCGCCCGACTTTTGGAACGATGCCAAAGCGGCCGAAGAGCAGATGAAAAAAGTCCGCTCGCTAAAGTATTGGATAAATGGCTATGCTGATGTGGCTTCGGCTACTGAAGAGGCAGCATTGGCTTACGAGTTTTACAAAGAAGAAGCCGCTACCGAGCAGGAGGTAGATGCAGCCTACGAAAAAGCCATCGCCCTAATCGAAGAACTGGAGCTTCGCAATATGCTCCGTAAGGAAGAGGACAAAATGGGAGCGGTGATAAAAATAGTGGCAGGAGCAGGCGGAACGGAAGCACAAGATTGGGCCGAAATGCTCATGCGTATGTATATGCGTTATTGCGAAAAGCAAGGTTATAAAGTAGAAATATCGAACATACTCGATGGTGACGAAGCGGGTATCAAGTCGGTAACTTTTCAAGTGCAAGGCGATTATGCTTACGGCTTTTTGAAAAGTGAAAACGGAGTGCATCGTCTCGTGCGTGTATCGCCCTACAATGCTCAAGGAAAGCGAATGACGTCGTTTTCGTCGGTGTTTGTAACGCCGTTGGTAGACGATACTATCGAGATAGAAATCGTACAAGCTAACATTTCGTGGGATACGTTCCGTTCGTCGGGAGCCGGTGGTCAGAACGTAAACAAGGTGGAGTCGGGCGTGCGTTTGCACTATACGTTCCGCAATCCGGTTACGGAGCAAATGGACGAGATAGTGATTGAAAATACCGAAAGTCGCGACCAACCTAAGAACAAAGAAAATGCTTTGCGTTTGCTTCGTTCTCGACTCTACGAGTTGGAACTAGAAAAACGTAATGCCGAAACCGCAAAAATCGAGGCCGGTAAAAAGAAAATAGAGTGGGGTTCGCAGATTCGTTCGTACGTGTTCGATGATCGTCGTGTGAAAGACCATCGCACCGACCATCAAACCTCCAACGTGGCGGCAGTGATGGATGGCGACATAGATGGATTTATCAAAGCATATTTAATGGAGTTTGGCGGAGAGGAATAAAGAAAACTTTCCACATTTGTATTTTGTTTATAAAAAAAAGAGAAAAAATGTTTTCAGGAATAGTAGAATCAGCAGCGATTGTAACTCGTTTGGAGAAGGATAAAGACAATTTGCACATTACGCTTAAATGCGAATTTACCAATGAGTTGAAAATAGACCAAAGTGTGGCTCACAATGGTGTTTGTCTAACGGTTGTGAATATCGAAGGCGAAGAATATACCGTAACGGCGATAAAAGAAACCCTCGACAAATCGAACCTCGGTTTGCTAAACATTGGTAGCAAAGTGAATATCGAACGCAGTATGAAGATTGATGGACGATTGGACGGACACATCGTGCAGGGTCATGTCGACCAAACTGCTGTATGTCAGTCGGTGGTGGAAAATAACGGAAGTTGGTACTATACGTTCCGTTACGAAATAGACGAGGTGCAAAAACGCAAAGGTTACACCACAGTAGAAAAAGGCTCGGTTACGGTAAATGGTGTGAGTTTGACAGTGTGCGACTCGAAAGATAATGAATTTTCGGTTGCAATTATTCCTTATACCTACGAGCATACCAATTTTCACAAAATAGAAAAAGGTACTGTTGTAAATCTGGAATTTGACATCATTGGCAAATACCTTTGCAAATTGATGAACATTGCTTAAAAAATGTTTAAAGGTTTAAAACGAAAAGAACTTGAGTTTCAAAATCCAATAAGGAGTTTGTACCCTGTTTTGTTGCTTGTCTTGGTAGAGACGGTAAGCAATTTAACAATAGGATACATTGTGGCTTTTTCTGTTGGTGTTCTTTTGCTGTTTTATAATAGTTTTAGACTTTCGCGTTCGCTTTATGTCTTGCTTTTAGAGCAATTGCTTTTGCTTACAATAAGTTTAGCTTTGGTAGTATGGCTTTACCCAACTTCATTGCATAACTATAAAGAGCATTTCGTTTATTCTATATTGACGGATGTTGTAGCGATGTCTGTTTTGTTGGTGAGCTTGCTTTCGATACCATTTGTAGATAAATGGTTGAGTAAGAAAAATCCTAAAAATATTCCATATATAAGAACAAATTTAGGCGAATATCGGCGAACGGCATATATACTTCTTTTTATTTTTGGTTTGCGTATTATATTGTTTGTATTCTATTATTTCGATTGGTTTACTTTAAATGCTTATAAATACGAAATACGTTTACAAACGATAACGTTTGTCGCTATTTTGTTTGTTGTTGTTTACGAAGGACTGAAAGTTTGGACTTTTAGGAAAATGTTGGACAGCGAAAAGTTTTTGCCAATAGTAGATGATAAGGGGAAAGTAGTTGGGCGTGAAGCACGTTCGGTAGTAATTGAAAAATCGAGTGAAAATATTCATCCTTTGGTGCGTGTTTATCTTCTGCAAGATGGGAAACTATATATGCAGAAAAAAGTAGATAAATTTGGAAATTTACTGTGGGATACAGTTGTAAGTGAATATGTTTATTATGGCGACGATGTATCTTATGCAGCAAAAAAGTTTGTGAAGCAAAAAGTTGCTTTGGGCGATTTTGAATTGAAATTTATCACGAAATATCTCTATGCTGACAGTACAACCAAGCAAATGGTGTATGTGTTTTGTATTGAAACTGAAAATTTTGTAACAACGTTAGAAAAAGATGTCGTTTCGGAGCAATGGTGGAGCAACGATGAAATTGTAAAAATAGAAAATTATTCGTTTGATGTTTTCCCTCATAAAGTGTTGAAAGAATTGAAATTTTTACGCATGTTTACCGATTTGAGATGAATCCCATTTGGTTGAGTCTATTGCGTAATTTTTTATAACCTGCTCTTTGTAATGGCGAGTTTTTGAATAGACGTTTGAAGTCGCTTCTTGAAAAATTTTCCCAATCTTTTTTTGTCATTGATAGAAAATCTATAGTTGGTTGTAGTTGGGTGGTGTTGTTTTGTATTGCCTTTTTGTTCCAAGGACAAACCTCTATGCAATTGTCGCAACCAAAAAGTTTTAATCCCGAATAAGGCAAAATATCTTTTTCTATATCAGACTTTAATTCAATTGTTTGGTAAGATAAGCATTTAGAAGCGTTTAGCGAAAAAGGTTTGAGAAGTGCTTTGGTGGGGCAAGCGTTTAGGCAGGCTTCGCAGTTGTTACATTTGCTTTCTATAGGTTGGTCATATTCAAGTTCAATATCCAAAAGAAGTTCTCCAATGAAGCAATAAGACCCTAAATTTGGATTTATGAGCATTGTGCTTTTTCCTATCCAACCTAACCCAGCTCTCTCGGCTAGACGACGTTCGAAAAGTGGAGCTGAATCGCAAAAAGCAGTTCCGTTACAAGGTTTTACCTCGCTTTGAATAAGAGAAAGCAACTCCTTAAGTTTTTCTTTAATAATAAAGTGATAATCTTTTCCCCAAGCGTATTTTGCAATTTGTGGTACATCAGGTTGTTGCTGTAGTTTTGAGTAATAATTAAGCAATACGACCACTATCGATTTTGCTTCGGGAATTAAAAGTTTAGGATTGGCTCGTTTTTCTTTATGATTTTCCATATAAGCCATATCTCCATTGAAACGATTGTTTAGCCATTGTTGAAGATAGTGTGAATCTTTAGGTAAACATTCGGCAGATGTAATGCCACAAGCATCAAAACCACAAGCTTTAGCTAGTTCTTTTATTTTTAATGAATCGTTCATAGAATGTATGCAAACATACTAAATCTTTGAATACGATGCAGTTTCTCTTAATGTGTATTTTTTTTGTATTTTTGCAAAATGAAATCGGTAAGAAAAAAAATCGTTTTATTGGCTTTTTTGTCATTTTTCGTGCCTTCGTTTGCATACGAAATAAATGAACATCGTGCTGAAGCAAATTCTGATTTTACTACAAGGGTTGGTTTTGATATAAAACGAAAAATCTACAAGGGTTTTTCGTTAACTTTTTCGGAGGAGGCACGTTTTAAAGCAAATTCATCAAAGTTTGATAGATTGTATTCTATATTGTCATTTGATTATAAGGTTAATAACTATTTTAAAACGGGAATAGGTTATACTTATATGTTAATTAACAATGGTGATAAAGAATTTAATCATCGCCATCGTATAAATTTGGATTTGGTAGCATCGTATTCTGTTAATCAGTGGAATTTTTCGTTGCGTGAACGCCCAGAACTTTTTGTAAGAATGGGTGATGTTAATCCTTTAAAGGTAGCAAATCCTGCTGTAGATTTGCGTTCTAGAATTATGGTTGAATATTCTATTCGAAATAAGCCCTTGAAACCTCGTTTAGCATTCGAAATTTTTAATACTTTAAATGCACCTAAATTTGCAAAAGGGAATTATATAAGTAGATATAAAACGGAGGTGGGATTAAAATGGGAAATGGCAGACTCTCATATTCTAAATATTTATTATCGTTTTGATGTCGATAATGCACGTGATATCAGTATTGATTATGTTGCAAATACTATAGATTGTGTAGATTTAACGTATAAATGCAGTTATAAGCATATACTTGGTATAGCGTATACGTTTGACTGGAAATAATAAAAAAGCAGAAACTTAAGTTTCTGCTTTTATTTTGTTTAGCGTCTTGAACTGCTACTGCGACTACTGCTAGAGCTCCCTCTCGAAATGGAACCACTACTTCTGCTTGGAGAAGATGATGAGGACCTATTTGAATTGTAACTACTAGATGTTGAACTTCTTTGTGTAGAAGACCCTCTTGTGTACGAACTTCTATTTGTGCTAGACGATGAAGAAGAACGGCTTGTTTGTGGTATAGAGTTTCTGTTAGAAGATACACTATTACGGTTTTGAGTACTTGTGTTTCGTTGAATAGTAACGGAACGATTATTGTTTGTTTGTGCAGAATTTCTAACACTACTATTACCATTTCGTACAGTACTTGATGAGTTACTTCTACTACTACTTACAGCAGGTCGTGTAGTTCTTGTACTTTGATTTCTATTCGCTATTTGCAAACTTCGTTTGTTTTGTATTTGCGAGTTTGAGTGTCGTGACGAAAATGATTGGCTTGGATTTGCCGAAGCATAGTCGCGACGCGAGTTTGCAGGTGTAACATTTTTATATGCTGGTTTTGGTGCGTGTGCATATCTATAGCTACAATGATGATGTCTATTGTAGGCATAAATATGTCTACGATACAAATGAGCATAAATGCAATGGTGATGGTGATAGTAAGGTGGAAAATATCCCCAATAGTAAGGAGAGTGCCAAGGATGGTAGTATGTAGCCCAAAAGTAATCGTAAATTATAGGAGTGTAAATAAATACAGGTTCTATAATATAATTGTTACCATAAATATAAGGGTCGCCAATAACTTGTACAGAAGTTTTCCTAGTTTTTTTCTCTTTTTCTACAAGAATTGTTGCTACATCTTGATAAATATCAGGAGCTAAAACTGCTTGAATGATAATGATATGCAAATCATTTTTTACTTCTTCAACAATACGTAAATAATCTACTTCGCCATCGTTGTTCAAGTCAAGATTTGAGAATTTGTTTTCAGAGTCGTTGAGTTGCATTTCAAAGTCTTCTAAATTTTTTGCTTGACCAAAAAGATTTGCAACTGCTGTTAACTCTAAATTTTCGCTGATGTCTGTATTTTTTGCTTCGATAGTAATTTCATCAGCTTTAATTGTTTGAGTAGAAAGTAGAATAATACTTGCTAAAAATGCAAAAAAATGTCTTGTTTTCATAAGGCAAAATTTTAAATGTTTATTTGTCTTTATGATTAAATTTTAGCTTTATGGTTTAATTTGCATTGAAACAAAAATAAAATTTACGATTATAGACACATTTTTAATTTCTCTAAAAACAAGTCTGCTTGTTGTTTCGATAAACAAAGTGGAGGTAATAATCTTATGATGTTTGTTCCGCTTGCACCTGTGAATACTTTCTGTTCGAAGAGTAATTTTTTTCGTAAATCTTTTACTGCATAATCAAACTCTAAACCAATCATTAGCCCTTTGCCACGAACTTCTTTTATCTCTGGAATGGATTTTAATTCATTTATTAAATACTTCCCAACGTTTGCTGCATTCTCTATTAGATTTTCGTTTTTTATTACATCAAGAACAGCTATAGCAGCTGTACATGCAAAGTGGTTACCTCCAAATGTTGTTCCTAACATTCCATAAACAGGTTTAAACATTGGACTAATAAGTACTCCACCGATAGGGAAGCCATTACCCATACCTTTTGCTGTGGTGATAATGTCGGGACGAACGTTGGTGTATTGGTGAGCAAAAAATTTCCCGCTTCTTCCATATCCCGATTGTATTTCGTCAAGTATTAGTACGGTGTTGGTTTTAGTACACTCGTTTCGAAGGTGTTTGAGGAAGTCAGCACTTGGAATTTGAACACCTCCAACGCCTTGAATGCCTTCTATTATAACTGCAGCTACGTCGTTTTTGTTGAGGGCTAAACTTACAGCTTCAAAGTCGTTTAGTTTTATATATTCCACTTCCATAGCACTATTTATAGGAGCTATGATGTTTGGGTTGTCTGTTACGCGAACAGCTGCTGAGGTACGACCATGAAAAGCTTTACAAAAAGAGATTACTTTACTTCTATTATTGTAAAAAGATGCCAGCTTTAAAGCATTTTCGTTAGCTTCTGCTCCAGAATTAACTAAAAATAAGGAATAATCATCGTAGCCACTAATATCTCCAAGTTTTTTTGCAAGTTCTGTTTGTAGCGGATTGATTACGGAATTAGAGTAGAAAATCAACTCTTTAAGTTGCTTTTGCATTTTTTCTACGAAATATGGATGCGAATGACCAATAGAAATTACTGCATGTCCGCCGTACAAATCCAAATATTCGTTTCCTTGTTTGTCGTAAGTGTTACAAAGATTTCCTTTGGTGATTTCTATATCAAATAAAGGGTAAACATCAAATGTATTCATTTTTATATTCTTTTTTTAGTTTGCTATCTGCAAAAGTACAAAATAAAAAACTCTCTTTTATTTTTTCTTGAAAAATGATTTTTAAAAGATAGTGATTATCATATATGTTATGTCTGATGAGTGTTAATTGATTGATAATGATAATGTTTGTTTTTGCTATGTAAAAAAGGACCAACAAGGACTTTTTTTCTGTTAAAAATTGTTATTTTATTTGCAACTGAAAATGATGCGCAAATTTTTCTAGTGGAATCCGAAAAACTATAAAAGAGTAGGAATAATGAATTTAAATTAAAAAAAGATGAAAAAAATAAGATTTTTAATTGCTAGTGCATCTGTTGGAGTGTTATTATTTTCATGCACTAGTCCAGATGAAAAAGCGAAGGAGCTTGCTACTCAATATAATGATATATTGAAAGGGTATAGTGAGTGTACAACTCAGAAAGGTTTTGTTCAAACTAAATCTAAAGCTAATTCTGCAATCCAATTAGAGTATGAGGAATGTGAAGAAAAGTATTCCTCTGATGCTGAGAAGAGTAAATTGTTTCATGATGTTTTTCAAAAAGAAACACAAGCCATGAATGATGCTTATCAAGAGGCATTTGCAAAATTTATTGAAAATGCATTGACTAACGGAGAATGGTATAAACCGTGTATTAAGAGTGGATGGTATATTTACTCTTTTAAAGAAGGAAAGTTCAATATTGTAGGTAGCAAAAATGCAATAGATTACTCTCTATCTTCTGATACTATCTTCTTTAATGATGATGAAAAAAACGTAGTTGTTGTTGATTTTGGCTATGATACAAATAGCTTTACCATGAAAGATGTAAAAACAAATGAATCGGTATCTTTTAAAAGACCAACAGACCGTGGAAAAATGTGTGGAAGTTGGTATCACAACGAATACTGGAGTTATATTTTAAAAAATAATGGTAAGTTTGTAAGTAAAAGTCCATTCTTTGGCTCTTCTACTAGTACTAATAATTGGAAATTTTCAGACGGGACAATTACATGGCCTAATGGGACAAAGGCTAAGGTGACATTTACGGATATTGATCATGTTAAAGCAGGTAATGAAAAGTATTCTCGAATATACAAAAAAGGGCCTTCTTCTGTATCATTCTTGTTTGACAAAGACAATCAAGTAGATGATCCTGTAGAAAAACAATCTTCTTCTAGTGGTTCAGGAGATTGGGATTCAGTATTAGATGACTTTGAAGATTTTGTAGATAGTTATGTTAAGTTGTATAAGAAAGCCATGGATGGTGACATGTCTGCTATATCTGAATATCCTGGAGTTTTGTCAAAAGCAGAAAGCCTTTCTAATAAATTAAGCAATGCAGAGTCAGATTTGACGTCGGCTCAATTAAGTAGATATACAAAAATATTAAATAAAATGACATCGGTTTATTAATTTTAAAATAGTTTTAATTATGAGTAATTTAGAAAATAAGCCTGCAAAAGGCAGATTACACTGGTTGGTTCCAGTATTGGAAATTGTTGTTGTTATATTATACCTCGTAATTGGTTTTGGTGGAATTATGGATGCTTTTCAAAGAATGGATTTTGCAGGAATCTTTGAAAGTGTCATAGGTGCAATGATATTTTTGATTGTTGCTGTTGTGGCGATAACAATTATGTGCTTTATTCCTTTATTTAAGTCTAGAGCGAATATCTGGTGTGCTATTTGGAACATCATTTGGTTATGCTCAATAATTTATGGTATCATTTAATAAAAATTAACTATGAATAAACTTAAAATGATTAGCATACTTGTCGTAGTAGCTATGGCAGTATATGCATGTGGAAATAATTCGGAAAAAGAAGAGACTAAAGAATCTACAGAATCAACTATTGTGATTGAATCTGAAAGTTTTGACACTGATGATGTTGATGAAGATATTGACGATGCAATTGATACTTACAACAAGGCAATGGATGCAACTGAAGATCTTTTAGAAACAGCTAAAGAATTGGAAAGTTTAGCAGACGACGATGCAGATTACGAGGATGCAATGAAAGCTGCAGAAAAATCGATGGAACTTTCAAAACAAGCTTTAGATTTATTAGACTCAATGGATTAATTAAAAAAATAAGATTTATGGATTCAATAAAAATAAATAACATAATGTCGCTTCTTAGTGATAAAGTAGATGTAGTGAGTTTTGGATTGATAAAAGATAAGTTAGAAAAAATTGATGATAAAAATTATGATACTTTAATTTTTTCGATAAACAACTTGAAAAGTCCAACAACGATGTTAATTGTCTCACTCTTTTTAGGAAATTTTGGTGTTGACCGTTTCTTGTTAGGAAAAGTAGGCAGTGGTATTGTAAAATTATTGCTTGGTTGGCTCACTTTTGGTATTTGGTGGTTGATAGACGTTATCAATGCCCGAAAAAATACTCAAAAATACAATGGAGCTAAATTTCAACAAGCAATAGCTCTACTTTAAGATTGAATGAAATTGTTAAGAATTCAGCCGGTAAATATTTATCGGCTGTTTTTTTTGTTAAATAAAAAGGATAGAAATATCTTTTTTTTGTTTGTGTAAATTGCGTATATTTGCAAACTTAAAAATGAAAATGGTAAAACGCGTATTTCTTATTGTTATTGTGGGTATTTTGGTTGTATCGTGCGGTAGTTATCGTAAAATACAAAAAAGTCAAGATCCTGAATTGAAGTATAATGCTGCGATAAACTATTTTCAAGATGGGAAGTATACAAAGGCCGCAAGTTTGTTCGACGATTTGTCTACATACTATCGTGGGACGCGCAAGGCACAAGAAGTTTTATACATGTTGGCGGAATCTTATATGGGTCAAAAAGATTATTATTCTGCAATAGAACATTATAAAATTTATGTAAAAAATTTCCCACAAGGCGATTATATACGCGAATGTACTTATATGAAAGGGTATTGTAATTATTTGCTGTCGCCAGATGCACGTTTAGACCAGTCGTATACGAATGAAGCTATTGCGGCATTTGAAGATTTTGTGGCAGCGTTCCCTAATTCTGATAAGGTAACTGATGCGTATGGCTATATAGAGGAATTAAAAGAAAAGTTGGCTTATAAGGCTTATTTAAACGCAAAAACTTATTATAATTTAGGAATATACATCGGGAATAATTATCGTTCGGCAATTATAGTTGCAGAGAATGCTTTGAGAGATTATCCTGAAACAAAATATCGCGAAGAATTGTTTTTTTTGATATTGTCTTCGAAATATAAAGAAGCAACACATAGTGTTGAAGAAAAAAAACAAGAACGATATCGTGAGGTAATAGATGAGTATTATAATTATGAAAATGAATTCCCCGAAGGGAAAAATATAAAACAAGCAAAAAAATATTTGAAAGAAGCTAATAATTATTTAAAAGAATAAACAAATGGATTTAAAAAAGACAAAAGCACCAGATTCTGTTATTACTCGTGATATGAATCAAATGAGTGAAGAGCTTGGTAATGTGTATGAATTAGTAAATATTCTTGGAAAACGTGCAAACCAGATTTCTGCAGAAATTAAAGGCGAATTAGAAAAAAAATTGCAAGAATATAGTTCTTCTTCAGACAATTTGGAGGAAGTTTTTGAAAATAGAGAGCAAATAGCAATTTCAAAGTACTATGAGAAACTTCCAAAACCTACCTTAATGGCAATACAGGAGTTTGATGATAATAAAATTTATTATCGTAACCCAACAGAAATAGCTGAATAAGACTCTTTTTGTGAAATTTTAATAAAGGTAAAGGTTTGAAGTTCTTTGGACTTTAACTTTTATCTTTTTGTTTTTTTATGTTAAAAGGGAAGAAAATAATATTAGGAATAACTGGAGGTATTGCTGCTTATAAATCTGCAACAATTGTGCGTGAATTTGTAAAACGTGGAGCAGAGGTGAAGGTGGTAATGACAGAAACGGCTAAACAGTTTATTACTCCGTTGACAATGGCAACATTGTCAAAAAATCCAGTGATGGTAGATTTTTTTGATCCAACGAATGGAGCATGGAATAGCCATGTGAGTTTGGGTTTGTGGGCCGATGCATTTCTGATTGCCCCTACTACGGCTAATACAATAGGAAAGATGGCTAATGGTATTGCTGATAATCTATTGCTAACCACTTATTTATCGGCAAAATGCCCTGTGTTTGTTGCTCCTGCAATGGATTTGGATATGTATCAACACCCCTTAACGCAGAAAAATTTAACTACTTTACAGCAACTTGGCTGTCAATTAATTGAGCCTACTTCTGGTTTTTTAGCAAGTGGTTTAGAGGGAAAGGGGCGTATGGAAGAGCCTGATAAGATTGTTGATTTTGTTGAGTGTTTCTTTTCCGAAAAAAAACTATTAGGAGGAAAGCATATTTTGATTACTGCAGGCCCAACTTATGAAAAAATAGATCCGGTACGTTTTGTTGGTAATTATTCAAGTGGTAAAATGGGTTTCGCAATAGCAGAACGTTGTGCAGAATTAGGAGCTAATGTAACTCTTGTGGCAGGACCAGTTGCTCTTAAAACATCGAACCCGTTGATAAAACGTATTGATGTGGAATCTGCTGAGGAAATGTATAAAGCAACAATCAAAGCATTTTCAAATGCAGATGGAGCCATTTTGTCGGCGGCAGTAGCCGATTTTAAACCTGCAACTCAAGCAAACGAAAAGATAAAAAGAGGGGAAGATGAACTCTCGCTTCAACTCTCACCAACTAAAGATATTGCGGCTGCGTTGGGACGAGAGAAAAAAGCATCTCAATTTTTGGTTGGTTTTGCATTGGAAACAGATAATGAGTTGTCAAATGCTCAAGTTAAACTAAAAAATAAAAATCTTGACTTTGTGGTACTTAATTCTATGCAAAATGCACAAACTTGTTTTGGATTTGATACGAATAAGATTTGGATTGTGAGAAATGATGGTACTCAAAGTGAGTTCCCTTTTAAAACAAAAAAAGAAGTAGCTCGTGATATTGTTGATGAAATAGTTAAATTTCTAAAATGAAAAGAAATTTTTTATTCATATTGTTATTGTTTTTTTGTGGATGTTTTTCGGCTCAAGAACTAAATTGTAATTTACAAATAAATTCTTCGCAGATACAAATTGCAAATAAGCAAGTATTTGAAACGCTTCAAAAAGAATTGAATGACTTTATGAATAATCGCCATTGGACTTCGGGTGTATATTCTGTAGCAGAGCGTATAGATTGTAATTTTATGATAACAATACAATCTTATGCTGACAATGTTTTTAGCACAGAATTACAAGTTCAAGCTCGTCGACCTGTATATAATTCATCATATAATACTTCAACATTTAATTTTAAAGATGAACATTTTAATTTTACATATGTTGAATTTGACCCGATTGAAATAAATACTACTACATATGAATCTAATTTAACTGCAGTTTTGGCTTATTATGCTTATATAATAATAGGTTTAGATTTAGATTCGTATTCGAAGTTAGGAGGAACAGAATGTTTTAGGCAAGCGGAAAATATAGTAAACTTAATGCAAAGCAAATCTGATCAGAGTGAGGCTTTAGGTTGGAAAGCGTTCGAAAGTAATAGAAATCGATATGCATTAATTAATAATTTGATGGATGAGCGTTTTAGAAAATATCGTGAGTTTTTTTATACATATCATCGTCAAGGTTTAGACGAAATGGTTTCGAATGTGTCAAATGCGAGGGCAAAAATAGCTGAAGGGTTACCCATTTTGCGTGAGATAAACCGAATGCAGCCTTCTGCTGTTGCTATTCAAACTTTTTTAGATTCTAAAAATGAAGAAATTATAAATTTGTTTTCAAAGAAAGGCACTACAAAAGAAAAAAATGATGTTTATGAGATAATGACAGATGTTAATCCAACATTGACGTCGCGTTATGAAGCAATAAAACAGTAATTTAAATGTTAAGAAATCTAGAAATACAAAATTATGCATTGATAGAACATCTAAATATTGATTTTTTAGAAGGTTTTTCTATTCTTACAGGAGAAACAGGTGCTGGAAAATCAATCATTATGGGAGCTTTATCGTTGATTTTGGGGCAGCGTGCTGATGCAAAAGCAATTCAAGATGGCAAGAGTAAATGTGTGGTAGAAGCTACTTTTGATGTTAAAGGTTATGGTTTAGAAGATTTCTTTAAAGCTAATGATTTAGATTTTTTTACGGATTTAATAGTGCGTCGTGAGGTGCTTGATTCTGGAAAATCAAGAGCATTTGTAAATGATACTCCAGTTAATTTATCTCTTTTAAAGGAGGTAACATCTAAATTGATAGATGTTCATTCTCAACATGCTAATTTGTTGCTTTCGAATGATGATTTTCATTTGAATGTTTTGGATTCAGTTGCTAAAACAAGTAATATCAAAGCCGAATATCAAAAGAAATATTTAGAATATCGTTCGGTGCAAAAACAATTAAATGATATCCGAAATGCAGCCCTAAAAGAGCAAGAAGAACGAGATTATATACAATATCAATACACTCAATTAGCTGAATTGAATTTGCAAGTTGGTGAACAAGAAGATTTGGAGCAAGAGTTGGATATATTAAATCATTCTGAAGATATTAAACGTGTACTTTCTTTTGCTGTTGATACATTGGATGATGAGCAAGGTGTTCTTTCTTTATTGAAAAATGTAAATTTTAATCTTAAAAAAATTATTTCATATTTGCCAACGGCAGAAGCATTACAAAATCGTTTGGAAAGTTGTTGGATAGAGTTGCAAGATCTTGAAAACGAGATAAATCATTCGTTGAATTCTATAGATTTTGACCCTAATAGAAAGTTGGAAATTGAAGAACGTTTAAATTTGATTTACTCGTTGGAGCAAAAACATCGAGTGGCTACAATCGAAGAGTTGTTGAATTTGCAAACTGCATTTGAAACACGATTGCAAAATATTGATTCGTACGACGAAAATATAAAAAACTTAGAAAAAAACTTGCAAAAACTAGAAAACGAGTTGATTTCGTTAGCTTCTAAATTGACGGAGATGCGAAAATCAGTTTGTGTAGAGATAGAGCAAACGATGGATAGCAATTTTCAATTGTTAGGGATGCCGAATGCACATTTTGTTATTTCGTTAATTTCAAAAAGCGATTTTTCTTTAACGGGAAAAGATGATGTAGAGTTTTTGTTTTCTGCAAACAAAAATGGTATTCCTAAAAAGTTGGCGACAATTGCATCTGGAGGAGAAATGTCGAGGGTGATGTTAAGTTTAAAATCGTTGATTGTAACAAAATCATTTCTACCAACGATAATATTTGATGAAATAGATACTGGAGTTTCGGGAGAAATTGCTCATAGAATGGGTGAGATAATGCGTGTGATGTCAAAAACAATGCAGGTAATATCTATAACTCATTTGCCGCAAATTGCAGCTAAAGGTAATGCTCATTATAAGGTATATAAAACGGATTCGGAGTTAGCGACACATACGCATATTGTTCGTTTAAAAGAAGATGAGCGAATTCAAGAAATAGCAGAATTGTTGAGTGGTAAAAATCCCACGCAAGCAGCACTCGATAATGCAAAGGAGTTATTGGCTTTATAAAACAAAAACAGATGACAATAGCACAACAACGTATAGAGCAACTTGATGTAAAAACAAAGCAGGCGTTAATACATTTATTTGGCAGTTTAGATGTTTTTTACGAATTGTTTTATTTGATAATTAAAAATGAACATCAATTGGATCTTTACCGTCCTGATGGATGGTCTGCAAAATTGTCTTCAGTTCAGTATTATAGGCGTTTAGCAACAGAGCGTGTTGTAAAAGAATGTGGCATTGATGCCGATTTAATGGAAGATATTTATAGCGATTATTTTGAGGAGTTTGCTAATTTTCAAGAAAAAACACCAAAACTTTCGAATGAAGAATTTATAACGTTATTGAAAAAATTGATTGTTTAATGGATATAATATTAAAATATTTCCCAGATATAACTGAGCAACAAAAAGCACAATTTGGTGCGTTGTATGATTTGTATATAGATTGGAATTCAAAGATTAATGTTATTTCTCGAAAAGACATTGAACATTTGTATGAACACCATGTTTTACATTCGTTAGGTATTGCAAAATTTATAAATTTTAAACCTCAAACTACGATTATTGATGTTGGTACAGGTGGAGGTTTTCCTGCAATCCCATTGGCAATATTATTCCCGCAAGTAAAATTTCATTTAGTTGATTCGATAGGTAAAAAAATAAAAGTTGCAACTGAAATAGCAACTGAAATAGGATTACAAAATTGTGTGTTCTCTCATTCTCGCATCGAAGATATTAAAGAAAAATATGATTTTGTTGTAAGTAGAGCAGTAATGCCTTTACCAAATTTGGAACGGTTGTGTCGTAAAAATATAAAAAAGGAGCAAAAAAATGCTTTGCCTAATGGAATTGTTTGTTTAAAAGGAGGAATGCTTGACGAGGAATTAAAACCATTTAAGAATAAGGTTGAAGTTGTTAACTTAAGTGATTTTTTTGAAGGAGAATTTTTCGAAACAAAAAAAGTAATTTATTTGCCCTTTTAATTATGAAAATAAAAAGCTTTATATGTAATCCTTTTTGCGAAAACACATATGTATTGTACGATGAGTTCTCGAAAGAAACTGCAATTATTGATTGTGGTTGTTATACTATGCAAGAAAAGCAGAGTTTGACTGATTTTATCGAGCAAAATTCATTAAAGGTGAAATATTTATTAAATACTCATCTACACTTGGATCACGTATTTGGTAATGTTTTTATTACAAGCAAATATGGAGTTTTGCCTTTCGCTCACCAAGCAGACGAAATATTACTTGAAAATTTTGACCAACAATTGTCTTTTTTTGGTTTGAATGCTGTAGATGGAGTACAAGCATTAGGTGGATATTTGACTGAAGATGATGTTTTGATTATTGGAGATGAAGAGTTGATTATTTTGCATATACCAGGGCATTCGTTAGGAAGTTTGTGTTTTTATTCACAAAAATCAAATGCAATATTTGTAGGCGATGTTCTTTTTAAAGAAAGTATTGGACGAACAGATTTGCAGGGTGGAAATTATACTCAATTGATAGAAGGAGTCACTAAAAAATTGTTTTCATTGCCAGATGAAACCATTGTTTATTCAGGGCATGGCTCTATAACTCAAATTGGATACGAGAAACAAAATAATCCTTATCTTTAATCTTTATAATCAGATGTTTATGAAAAAAATATTATTGTTAGTTGCTTTTCTTCCATTTTGTTTGAATGCTCAAAACATAAAACTTCCAGCTCCTGTGCGAGAGGGAGGAAAACCTTTGATGGAAGCATTGAATCATCGTTGCTCTTTGCGTTCGTTTGTCGGAAAAGAACTTTCGCCTCAAATGTTATCTAATCTTCTTTGGGCGGCTTTTGGTTACAATCGTGCTGATAAACGAACAGCACCTTCGGCTTTGAACAAACAGAGTATCGAGATTTATGTTGCAACGCCACATGGTATTTATTTGTATGCACCAAAACAAAACGAATTGCAATTAAAGGTTAAAGGTGATTA
This sequence comes from Paludibacteraceae bacterium, assembly GCA_017547145.1. Lineage (GTDB taxonomy): Bacteria > Bacteroidota > Bacteroidia > Bacteroidales > Paludibacteraceae > RGIG9608. Next base: position 17,635 of record JAFYQJ010000002.1, read on the forward strand.
TCGTAAGCAAACAGGTATGCAACCTTTTGTAGGGACAGCTTATATGGAACTTATTTATATTTCAAAAACAATTCCTGTAAATACGGAAATGCTTTACGCAGATTGTGGTTTTATTGCCCAAAATGTGTATTTGTTTTGTGCATCAGAAAAGTTGGGAACTGTTGTAAGGGGCTCTGTTCCAAAAGAAGAATTAGTAAAAATATTAGGATTGTCAAATAAAAATCAAATCCTTTTATGTCAAACAGTTGGATATAATAAAAACTAAATTTATAACATTATGGCAATAATTAAACCATTTAAAGGAATTCGTCCACCCAAAAATTTAGTGGAACAAGTAGCATCACGTCCTTACGACGTGCTTAATTCGGAAGAAGCAAGGGCAGAGGCCGAAGGCAATGAAAAATCGTTGTATCACATTATCAAACCCGAAATAGATTTCCCAATTGGAACAGATGAACACGACGAAAAAGTTTATTCAAAAGCAGTTGAGAATTTCAAAAATTTCCAAAAACAAGGTTGGTTGGTGCAAGATGAAAAGGAAAACTACTACGTTTATGCGCAAACAATGAACGGACGCACACAGTATGGACTTTGCGTTGGTGCGTACGTTGATGACTATATGACGGGAAAAATTAAGAAACACGAACTTACGCGTCGCGATAAAGAGGAAGATCGTATGAAACACGTTCGTGTAAACAATGCGAATGTAGAACCTGTGTTTTTTGCATATCCTCACAACGATGAGATTGATGCAATCGTGGCAGAGGTAGTAAAGGGCGAACCAGAATATAATTTTGTAGCACCAGATGGTTTTGGACATCATTTTTGGGTGATAGAGGATGAGGCAACAATAGCTCGCATTACTGAACTTTTTGCTCAAATGCCTGCAATGTATATTGCTGATGGTCATCATCGTAGTGCTGCTGCGGCTTTGGTTGGAAACGAAAAACGTTTGCAAAATCCAAATCACAAAGGCGACGAAGAATATAATTACTTTTTGGCGGTTTGCTTCCCAGATAATCAGTTGAATATTATCGATTATAACCGAGTTGTAAAAGATTTGAACGGACTTTCTGATGAGGAATTCTTGGCAAAATTGTCAGAAAATTTTGAGGTTGAAAAAATCGGTGCTGAGATTTATAAACCCGCAAAATTGCACAATTTCTCACTTTATTTGTCGGGCAATTGGTATTCTTTAACTGCAAAAGTTGGAACGTACAACGACAATGACCCTATTGGTGTGTTGGATGTAACTATTTCGTCGAACTTGATTTTGGACGAAATTCTTGGAATTAAAGATTTGCGTAGCGATAAACGCATTGATTTTGTTGGAGGAATACGTGGTCTTGGCGAATTGAAACAACGTGTTGATAGTGGCGAAATGCGTGTGGCACTTGCACTTTATCCTGTATCAATGAAGCAACTTATCGATATTGCTGATAGTGGAAATATTATGCCTCCAAAAACTACTTGGTTTGAACCAAAACTTCGTTCAGGATTGATTATTCACAGTTTAGAATAATGTATATGGAGAAGGAACGAATATCGTGGGCTCCGGGGACAATGATTTATCCTTTACCTGCTATTTTAGTTTCATGTGGTGCTGATGAGAAAGAATATAATGCATTGACAGTTAGTTGGGTGGGGACTATTTGTTCCTCACCTGCTATGTGTTATATTTCGGTACGTCCAGAGCGTCATTCTTATGAAATAATAAAAAGAACGGGAGAGTTTGTTTTGAATTTGACAACAGAACAAATGGCTTTTGCTACAGATTGGTGTGGAGTTAAAAGTGGAAAAGATTTTAATAAATTCAAGGAAATGAATTTAACAATTGGTGCAGCAGAAAAGGTTAAAGCTCCTATTGTGTTAGAGTCTCCTATTAATATTGAATGTAAGGTGAAACAAATAATTCCACTGGGTACTCATGATATGTTTATAGCAGAAGTTGTAAATGTTTTGGTTGACCCACAATATCTTGATAAGGAAACAAACGAATTCCGCCTTTCTGATGCAAAACTATTGGCTTATTCTCATGGGCATTACTATAAAATTGGAGAAGAATTAGGACGATTTGGCTGGAGTGTCCGAAAGAAGAAATAACTATGAAAAGTTTGTTAGCTGTTTTATTTGTATTTTTTTGTTCATTTGTTTTTTCTCAAGATTTGTTTTTTCAACAAGCTGGTTTTGAGTCTGCTTCTGTTGGTTATATTGTTTGTGATGTAGAAACAGGTGAAATTGTTTGTGAAAGAAATTCATCACAATCTTTAGTTCCAGCTTCTATAACAAAATTAATAACAACAGCAACAGCATTAGAATTATTAGGTGGAGATTTTCGTTTCGAAACAAAACTAGAGTATGATGGAGAGATATCTTCTAATGGAGTTTTAAACGGGAATTTGTATATCAAGGGTGGTGGCGATCCGACATTGGGATCTTACCGAATGGGGGACCCAAAATTTTTAGATCGTTGGGTAGAAATTATTCAATCAAAAGGTATTAAACGTATTACAGGTAGTATTGTAGCAGATGCGTCGTTGTATGACACCGAAGGTGTTTCTCCAAAATGGATATGGGAGGATATTGGAAATTATTATGCAGCAGGAGTTTATGCACTATCTGCTTATGATAATACTTGTCGTGTAACATTGTCGTCTGGTCGTGAAGGTACGACTCCAGAAGTGTTAAAGATAGAGCCACAAATAGAAGGATTTAGGTTAGAAAACTACTTAACGGTAAAAAATATTCGTTCGGACAGTGCTTATTTTTATGGAGCTCCATTAGATAATGTACGTTATTTATATGGTGCAGTGCCTGTTAATAAAGAACGTTTTATCATAAAAGGAGATATACCAAACCCACCATTATTTGTAGCAACTGAATTTGCAAAAAAACTTGTTTCTAAAGGGATAGTTGTAGAAAAAAAGTCATTTGCAATATTCTCAACTACGGAAAAAATACGTAAGGTGTTGTATACCAACTATTCAAGAAAACTTACGGAAATTGTGAAAGAGATAAATCATCGAAGTAATAATTTATATGCTGAACATTTAATGAAGTATTTAGCTTTGAGAAATAACAAAAAAGCTACATTGAATGCTGCAATATATGTAACAGAAAAGCATTGGCGAGATAAAGGTATTGATACTGACGGATTGTTTTTATTTGATGGGTCAGGACTATCGCCCAAAAATGCCATTTCACCACAGTTTTTTGCTAAGTTGTTGTGTCAAATGTCAAAAAGTAAAGAATACGATAATTTTTATATGTCGTTACCTATAGCAGGAAAGTCGGGTACGGTTTCTTCGTTTCTTTTAGGGTCTTCATTGGCAGGTGGTGTGCATTTAAAAAGTGGAAGTTTTGGACAAGTACAATGTTATGCTGGTTATTTGTCTAAAAAATATGCTTTTGCCGTTATGGTAAATAATTTTTATTGTTCCCGAAGAAAAGTTCTGCGTGAAATCGAATATTTTTTAGAACAAGCGGTTTTGTAATGAAGTATTCTCTCATATTTTTCGATGAATTGAAATCTACCAACTATTTTTTATCGGAAAAATTAAAAGTTGATAATTCAATTGGTGAAGGATTAGTTATTTGTGCTGATTATCAAACTCAAGGTAGGGGGCAGGCTACTAATAGTTGGGAATCAGAGCGAGGAAAAAATCTTTTGTTTAGTTTGTTGTTAAGGCCAATAAATATTTTCGCTTCAGAGCAATTTCTTATTTCTCAGATAGTTGCGTTGAGTATAAAAGACGTATTAGAAACATTTCTTGGACAACAAATTTCGATAAAATGGCCAAATGATATTTATTTTCAGGAGAAAAAAATAGCAGGAATTCTTATCAAAAATACATTGTGCGGAAGTACTATAAAAGAATCAATTGTAGGTGTTGGTTTAAATGTTAATCAAGAGATTTTTGTGAGTGATGCTCCAAATCCTATATCTATGAAGTTGATTGCTCAAAAGGAGTTTGATAGGCGACTTGTTTTGGAAAAAATATTGCAACGTTTTGAGTTTTATTATAAAGATTTAAAGGAGCAAAAACGTTTGAAAATTGCCGAAATGTATAAAGATTCACTTTATAGAAAAACTGGGTTTCATCTTTTTGAAAATGACGAAAAAGGATGTTTTCTGGGGAAAATTTATGATGTTTTACCAACGGGACAATTGGTTCTCGTTCAAAAGGATAATGGTCAAAAGATGATTTTTTCTTTTAAGGAAATCCGTTTTTGTACCTAAATTCTATTCTAGAAGTTTAACGTATTCTTTCATTATGAAAAAACTATATTTTGCTGCTAGTTTTTCTGAAAAATAGAGTGCATTTTTTGCATCAATTCCAAAATTTTCGTTAGCTGTATCTGATATTGAGCGAATAACAATAAAAGGTACGCTAAAGTCGAAGCACACTTGTGCAACGGCAGCTCCTTCCATTTCAACACATAAAACTGATGGTAGATTTTTATTAATATTGGCTTTGCGTTGAGCACCAGATACAAATAAATCGCCACTAGCTATATCGCCCAAGTACATCGATGGTGCATTTATTTGATGCTCAGCCAATTCTTTTCTAAATTCTTTTGAGTTTTTTAGAAAATTGTGTACGGCGTTTGTTGCAAATTCTACTTCGTTTTGTGGTGCAACTATCGAAGTTTTACCAGTGAGTGGAATTTCGTATCGTTTTAGAAGTGGGCGAGCATCCATGTCATGTTGAAAATAGCGTTGCCCAATCACAATGTCTCCTAATTTTAAATCAGGAACAACAGCTCCTGCAATACCAGTAAAAATAATCTTGTCTACTTTGAAATCTTGAATTAGGATTGTTGCTGTAATGGCAGCTGCAACTTTGCCCCAGCGAGAAAAAACAACAACTACTTCTTTACCAAAAAACAAGCCTTCGTAAAAAATACGATTACTCGTTTCTGTTATTTTTTTTTGTTCGATGTGAGTTATAATGCCTTCTACTTCTTCGTGCATGGCACCCATAATTCCTAATTTCATAGCTTTTTCTTTAAGATTATTAAAACAAATATATAAAAACGTGAGTAAAAATAATAATTTATAGATTAAAAATAAGAATATTTATTAGAATGAAGTACGAAAGTTAAGGAACTCTTTTTCTATACTCCTTCGGAGTCATTCCAGTTTCTCGACGGAAGAAGCGAGAGAAAAGTGTTGCTTCGTTGAAGCCTAGTTGAAAAGCAATTTCGCTGTTGCTCAAGTCGGAGTGTTTCAGTAGAACTTTTGCTTGTAAAATAGTACGTTCATTGAGCCACTGCATTACGGTTTGTCCGCTTTGCTGACGAACAACTGCGGAAAGGTGATTGGGAGTAAGTAGTAGTTGCTTGGCGTAAAATTTTACATTACGTTGAGTAGCTCCAAATTTTGCTACAAGGTCAAGAAACCTCTGCATGATTTGTTCGCTACGCGATAGTTGTTGTGTAGATTGTTTGTCGGATTGTTGCTGAATATATTTAAGGTCGTTGAACAATGCAGATTGCAGATATTCTACTGTTTGCATAGAGAAATTCTCTTTGTGGAGAACTTCCCAAATCAAGTCCATGTAGCGTCCAACTCGTTCAAAATCGTTAGTAGACAATCGCAGTTGTGTGCTACGTGGAAAAGAAATAGGCAAGTGTTTGAATGAAAAAGCTTGCACATTGAAATCAGCGGATACATCTGTGATTTCGATATATGTGTTTTCCGTAATGATAAAAACATCTCCTTTTTGCAGGTTGTAAGGTAAAAGATTGATGCGAAAAGTAGCAGTGCCAGACAGCACACGAGTCAAACGTCCCACTTCTACATATTGTGGGGAGTTAACTTTGTCCAACATAGATTGTTTAACCGCAGAGAGCATATTGCGGAAGAAAACAAATTCATTTGAAATAAATGCTTCAGAATTGCTTTTAACAAATCCATTGAGCATGTCAGGATGGAGTATGTTGCTTTTTGTTTTCATAATCGGTGCAAAAGTGCTGTAAAATCGTGATATTTACAAATGAAAGATTAAATTTCGTTGGATTTGTATATTCTTTCGTTGAAATGGTTAATTTTTTATAGACGAAAAAACGTAATCTTGCAAATAGGAAATTTTAACTATTTTAAAAATTTAAAGATATGAGAAAGTTAGGTTTATTTTTATTGAAAAACAACATTCATTTGATGACGTTCATTTTTATAGCATGGGCTGTTTGGGCAGGTTTCAATTGGGCAGAACTTGTATTGGTTCAGAAACTTGTTTTGGGTTTATATGCATGGCTGATTATACATGAGTATGAAGAGAGTTATAAAGATCGTTTTGTGGATTTAATACTTGGTCGGGTAATGGGTATTGATCATCGAACACTTATTCCCGGAACAGCACACTTGGCACAGGCATTATATATTACAATTGTTTTTTCGTTGGCAATCGTATTTCCAAATCAATTATGGATGTGTTTTAGTTTGATTGTTCTTTGCATTTTTGAAGGATTTGTTCATAGTTGGGGTATATTCATGTTTCGTTTGAAAGGTGTTTCTCCGGGTTGGTGGACTGCGATTGGAATGGCCGCTTATGCCATTTGGGCAATTATACAGATTAACCAAAATATTGAATATAGCGGTATTCAATGGCTTTGGGGTGTGTTGTATTTCTTGGGAAGTTTCCTCATTTTAGAGGTTATGGTTCAACTGTTTATTGGCAATTCGCCAAGTAGAATGATAAATGCTTTCAAAGCATTCATTAAACAACGTTTCTAAAAATTTTTATCACTATGAATTATCACGAATTAATTTCAAAAGGTCTTACTTGTGAGCCTTACAGTATGTTCTTTCATGTATGGCCATGGATAGGGCTTGGAGCGGCAATTGTTCTGCTTATTCTTATTTTCTGTACGGACTTTTTGCGTTCGGACAAGAGTAAATCTCGTTTCTTCGACCCAGTTTCACTAGCATGGATGGGAGCGGTTATTTATATGCTACATAACGTGGAGGAATACGGAGTTGATATGTATGGAAATGCTCAAGCTTTTACTACTTTGATGTATCAACTTTTAGGTGTGCGTATTGGTGAGGCCGCATTCTTATGTTGTAATCTTGGTTTGGTATGGGTGGCAGGTCCGTTGATAGCTGTTATGGCAAAAAAAGGTTATCATCGTGCTGCAGCTGGTATGGCATTTATTGAACTTGTAAATGGCACGATGCATATTGTTCAAGCAATTAATCTTGGTTGTTACAATCCGGGATTGCTGAATGCTATATTGTTCTGTTATCCGATGGGAATATGGACTTTGTATGTGTTGTATGGAAGGAAAAATTTTCCGAAAATAGATATGTTGTGGATGTTTCTAGCGGCATTGTTTGCTCACGTTTTATTGATATTGGGTATAGTTGTGGCAACTAAAATTGGCATACCTAGTTGGGAACAAGGCTTAGTTATGGTAGTGGATAATGCCTGCCTTGTTTTATTCTGTTGGCTTGTTGGGAGAAAAAATAAATTTGTAAAAGGATAGAAATTAATTCTTTAATTATGTATGAGCGATTGCCTATGTTTAGGGAGTCGCTTTTTTTTTGTGGCGATAATATTATTTGTTTTTCTAATAAATTAGACTTACTTTTGCGTTTGACAATAGTGTCAGTTTTTTTTAAGAGAAATTTATGAATTATAAAATTGGAATTGATATTGGCTCTACTACGATTAAATGTGTAGTTATAGATTCTGCAGAAAAAATCATTTTTAAATTATACAAACGTCATAACGCAAAGATTTTGGAATCTTTAATTGAGGTGTTTGACGAGTTGTATAATAATATGGGAGATATGCATGTTTCTCTCGGTATAACTGGTTCGGTAGGTATGGGAATTGCAGAAAAATGTGGATTCCCATTTGTGCAAGAGGTTGTGGCTGCAACAAAGGCAATTAGGTATAAAGAAATTCAAGTTGCTACTATGATAGACATAGGTGGCGAGGATGCTAAAGTAGTCTTTTTCAATAGCAATGGAGAAGCAGAAGATTTGCGAATGAATGGGAATTGTGCTGGCGGAACGGGTGCTTTTATCGATCAAATGGCAGTAATTCTGTCGGAAAATGTAAATTCGTTAAGTAACTTGGCTGCATGTTCAACTCGTACCTATCCCATTGCATCACGTTGTGGAGTTTTTAGTAAAACAGATGTGCAGAATCTTATTGCCAAAAATGTTCCAAAAGAAGATGTTGCTGCCTCAATATTTAGAGCTATTGTTGTACAAACTATCATTACACTAGCTCACGGAGCCGAAATAAAACCTCCTATTTTATTTTGTGGAGGTCCTCTTACGTTTATCCCTGCTCTTAAAAATGAGTTCAAAGATTTTCTTCATTTGAATGATAGTGATATTGTTGAGATTGAGGAAAGTGAACTTATGCCTGCAATAGGAACAGCAATTACTCACACTGAAACTAAAGAATATCTACTATCGGAAATTAAACAAACGATATGTCAGCAACTTTTGAAAACAGAAACCACTAGTCAATTGCCTCCGTTATTTTCCGGTGAGCAAGATTATGAAAATTGGAAATCAAGGATTTGTTCTGTGAATTCCAAACAGGTTCAACTTGGTGAAGAATATGTAGAAGGGTGGCTTGGTGTTGATTCGGGTTCAACAACCACGAAAGTTGTTGTAATCGATAAAGATGGGAATCTGCTTTTTAGGTACTATGCTCCTAATTGTGGCAATCCAATTGTGGCGGTGAGAAGTGCTTTGGAACTTCTTGAAGCAGATTGTAAGCAGCGAGGAACAATTCTTAATATAGTAGGAGCTTGTTCTACCGGGTATGGCGAAGATTTAATAAAAACAGCTTTCTCGTTAGATTTTGGAATAATAGAAACGATAGCCCATTTTATAGCTGCTCAAACATTAGATCCTAATGTTTCGTTTATTCTTGATATTGGAGGTCAGGATATGAAGGCGATATTTGTTCATGAGGGTGTTATTGATAGAATTGAGATAAACGAGGCATGTTCGTCGGGATGTGGCTCATTTCTGGAAACATTTGCTCGCTCAACAGGTAATGATGTGGAGGATTTTGCACGACGGGCATGTAGAGCAAAAACTCCCTGCGACCTCGGTACAAGATGTACAGTGTTTATGAACTCTAAAGTAAAACAAGTGCTACGCGAGGGGTATACTATTGAAGATATATCTGCAGGACTTGCTTATTCGGTTATTCGCAATTGCTTGTATAAGGTGTTGAAAATTACCAATGTTGATTCGCTAGGGCAAAATATTGTTGTTCAAGGAGGGACAATGAAAAATGATGCTGTGGTCAAAGCTTTGGAAAATTTGACTGGAGCATGCGTAAGTCGTAGTGATTTTCCAGAACTCATGGGAGCCTATGGTTGTGCTATCTATGCTCGGAATCATACCTCTGCATCTAGCAATTTGCGGTTGCCGTCTATGCTTGTTGAATCTGCTGATTTTACGACAAAAACTCTTCGTTGTCGTGGATGTGAAAATGCTTGTGCAGTCTTGTCGTATCGTTTCAATGGAAATCGGGTGTATTATAGTGGAAATCGTTGTGAAAAGGTTTTTAATAATTCAGGCGAAAAAACAGTTTTGGGTGATTCTATTTATATCTATAAGCAAAAACAATTGTTTAGACGCAGTAAAACAGAAATGATACATAATGCATTACGAATAGGAATTCCTCGTTCTCTAAACATTTGGGAAGATTTTCCTTTTTGGAATACTTTGTTTGAGCAATGTGGATTTTCCGTTGTGCTTTCTGACGCAACCGAATTTGCGAAATATGAAAAATGTGCAGGTATGGTAATGTCCGATAATATATGTTTCCCTGCTAAAGTGGTTCATAGTCATATCGCCAATCTTGAGGAAAAAGGTGTGGATAGAATTTTTCTCCCTTTTGTTGTACATAGCAGGATGAATAATGGAGAAAATAGCTACAACTGTCCTATTGTAACGGGATATTCGGAGGTGGTGAAAAATGTACAGAGTATAAACGTGCCGCTCGATACTCCTACATTTTCTATGAAAAATAAAAAACTGTTTCGTAAGCAGTGTATTTCTTATCTAGCATTGTTGGGAGTTGCTCGTAATAAAGCAGTTAAGGCATTCAATATTGCTGATAAATTTTACAATAATTATTCGGCAGAGATAGCTGAACATTGTAAGCAGATACTTCACAAATCTCAATCAAATAACGAAATAACAATTTTGCTTGCAGGTCGTCCGTACCACAGCGATTCTCTTATTCAGCACGACGTGGCAACTATGATTGCTAATATGGGGGTAAATGTTATTTCCGAAGATATAGTTCGGTGTGAAATGGAAGGAAATGTTTTAGACGAAAATTTTGTTTCTCAATGGACTTATACAAATCGCATACTTCAAGCAGCTAGGTGGTGTGCATCGCAAGGGGTTGATGTTCAGTTTGTAGAAATGACGTCGTTTGGGTGTGGCCCCGATGCTTTTCTTACAGATGCCGTGCGTGATATTCTAAAAGAGGGGGGTAAGGCTTTGACACTAGTGAAACTTGATGATATAAATAACATCGGTTCGATGAAACTGCGTGTGAGGTCGCTTGTAGAGAGTATAAAAATTTCATCAAAAAAAACAGCTGAAGAACATCACCAGTCAAGACCGCCGTATTACGAAGAAAAAGATAGAGGGAAAAAGATTCTTGTCCCATTTTTTACGCCATTTATCTCTCCATTAATTCCTCCGCTTATGGCAAACTTTGGATATGATGTGGAGTGTTTGCCTATCAGTGATGAGAGTTCGGTGGAGTATGGATTAAAGTACGCAAACAATGAGGTTTGTTATCCAGCTACACTTGTTGTTGGTGATTTTATAAAGGCACTAACAGAAGGTGCCTATGAACCAAACAATGTGGCACTTGCTATGACACAGACGGGAGGGCAGTGTCGGGCAAGCAATTATCTTCCTCTCATAAAACGAGCTCTTATTGATGCTGGATTTTCTAATACACCAGTGATTTCAATTTCTTTTGGAAGCGGACTTCAAAATTATCAACCGGGATTTAGTATGAATTGGTTGAAATCAATTCCTACGATTGTGCATACGATATTATTTTCTGACTCAATTGCAAAAATGTATTATGCAGCGGCGGCAAGGGAAATCGGCAAGGGAAAGGCTTTGTTGTTGAAGAATAAATATCTCAATAAGGGAGGAATTTTGCTTCGTAAGGGCAAATGGAGAAATTTGCTTTCGCTCACTTCGGAGGCCGCCAACGAGTTTAATGAATTGTGTGGCGATAAAGTTTGCATGAAGGTTGGTGTTGTTGGTGAGATTTATCTTAAGTTTAATCCTTTTTCTCATAAAAATGTAATTGAGTGGCTAATGGAACAAGGTGTAGAGGTAGTTCCGCCTATTATGCTGGATTTCTTTGCCCAATTTTTTGTTAATAGACGAGAGAAAAAGCAGTCGTTTATTGCAAAGGATAATATTCCTGATTTTGTTTACGATATTTTATATGCACAATTAAAACGTTTAATGCGTAAGTATGAGGATGCTGCGGCAACTTTTAGATATTTTACGCCTTTTAGTGATATATTTGACGAAGCAAATGAAGCTTCCTATATTATTAACTTAAATACGCAGTTTGGTGAAGGATGGTTGTTGCCTGCTGAAATTGCTACTTATTATCGTAATGGAGTGAAAAATGTAATTTCGCTTCAGCCATTTGGCTGTATAGCAAATCACATTATCGAAAGAGGAATTGAAAAAAAACTCAAAAAAATGTTCCCTCAATTAAATTTGCTATCTTTGGATTTCGATAGCGGAGTAAGCGATGTGAATGTAATCAATCGTTTACTATTGTTTGTCGATAATTTGAAATAATTTAACCATGGAAAATAAAATTATACAAGCAGCTAAAGAAACTTTCCTGAAAAAAGGTTACAAAGAAACAAATATGAGCGATATAGCAGCAGCTGTCGGGCTTACTCGTCCGGCAATGCATTATTATTTTCGCACAAAAGAGCGATTGTTTCAGGCTGTGTTTGGTGAAATATTACTTTCTTTTCTTCCCAAAATAAAAGGTCTTATCAATGCAGATATTCCATTGGAGGAAAAAATTGGTAAAATTGTAGATGAGTATTTTGTTATTTTGAAGGAAACTCCCGAATTACCATTGTTTTTGATGAAGGAGGCAAGTCGTGATTTTGATGCCTTTGTGAAAGTTGCTATAGGAAGTAATATTGTGGAGTTGGGCAATAATGTTTTCAGTGCTTTGGAGGAAGAAATGGCTGCTGGCAGAATCAAACGAGTGCCGCTTATTGAGATTTTTTATACATTTTATGGTTTATTAACAGTGCCTTTTATGACGCTTCCTGTTGCTACGCAAGTATTTGGAGAAGAAAATATTACGGATACGATCAATAACCAATGGAAATCTCACATTATCAACTATGTAACATTGTTGTTGAAGCCATAAGCCATAATTAAACGCATATTAAAAAAATAGAATAAAATAGTTGCTCTTTTTTAGAAAAACATTACTTTTGCCAACGGTTTTTGCACGAAGCAAAAGCACAATGGGGTGCCTTAAAATTTCAGGCTGAGATCATACCCTTTGAACCTGCCCGGGTAATTCCGAGAAGGGAAAAGAGACAAAATCTTTCAGTTTTTTTATTTGTAAGCCCTCATTGCAATTTTTTAATTTTTTAACAAACAAATTGCTATGAGAAAAAAAAGTTTTGTGGTTGCTGCAATGCAACTTGCGGTGTGTGCCTCCGCAATGGCACAAGTGGTAAACGATTCGGTGATGCGGAATGTGGATTTGGACGAAGTAACGGTCATTTCCTCGCGTTTTGGTAATGAGCATTCGTTGAATAAAACATCTTTACTTGCCCATGATTTGCAAGAGCAAAATATGGGAGAAAATCTACCTTTTTTGTTGCAAAAAACACCTTCGTTGGTGGTAACGAGCGACGATGGGCTTGGCGTTGGTTACACCTACTTCCGAGTGCGTGGAACCGATCAAAGTCGCATCAATATGACCATCAACGGCATTCCGCTCAACGATAGCGAAAGTCAATCGGTGTTTTGGGTGAATATGACCGATATGGTGGGCAGTATGAGTAAAATGGATGTGCAGCGAGGAGTAGGTACTTCGGTCAATGGTTCGGCAGCATTTGGAGCTTCGGTGAATATGCAAACAGAAATTGCACATCAAAAACCTTATGCCGAAATTGCTTTCAATGGCGGAAGTTATAACACATTTCGTGAAAGTGTAAAAGTAGGAACTGGGCTTTTGAAACATGGTTTTTCTATTGATGCTCGTTACTCCAAAGTGAATAGCAATGGCTACATCGACCATGCTAAGTCCGATTTGCATTCGTACTTTGTTTCGGGTGCGTGGTATGGTGTAAATACAATGGTGAAATTGCTCGCTTTTGGCGGAAAAGAAAAAACGGGCATTGCGTGGGATGGTGTTTCTCCATCGATGTGGCGCGATAATCCTCGCTACAATGGAGCATGTGAGTATACGGATGAAAATGGCGTGCTTAAGTATTACAACAACAATACTGATAATTATTTTCAGCAACATTATCAGGCGCACGTTTCGCATATTTTTAATCCGAAATGGAGTATAAATGCGGCATTGCATTACACGCGTGGCGATGGTTATGCCGAACAAGTGAAATATGCCAAACTGAAAGATTATGCTCTGTTGACTTACATTGATAAAAATGGCGATGAGGTGAAAAAATCGAATTTAGTTCGTAGGAAGTATCTTTTGAATGATTTTTATGGCGGAACCATTGCTGCTCACTATACTTCGAAATCGGTTAAGGTAGATTTCGGTGCTGCGGCAAATAATTACACAGGTGTGCACTATGGGCAAGTGTTGAAAATGTTAGATGAGAGTTATCCAAATGCTGTAGAAAATTACGAATACTACCGCAACAGAGGAGATAAACTCGACGCTAATGTTTTTGCTAAAGCAAATTGGGAAATTGTAAAAGGACTGAATCTTTATGGTGATTTGCAATATCGTTTTATTGATTATCGACTTTCGGGAGTGAACGATGAAGATTTGGAAGAAATAGGTTTTCATGAGCAATTTCATTTTTTTAACCCAAAAGCAGGAATTTCATATTCTAGTAAAGGTCATAATGCGTATGCTACGTTTGCAATGGCTAATCGTGAGCCAACTCGAAAAAATTACACCGAATGCGGGCCAAATGACCAACCTCGCCACGAAACGTTGTACGACTACGAGTTAGGATATTCTTATTCGCACCGAATTTTTTCAACTGGAGTGAATCTCTATTTTATGGATTATGATAATCAACTTGTACTTACAGGAAAACTTTCAGATACAGGTGCTGCACTCACTCGTAATGTTAAAGATAGTTACCGTATGGGAATAGAATTTTTGGCAGGAGTGCAAATTGCCAAATGTTTGCGTTGGGATGTGAATTTGACTTTGAGTCAGAATAAAATACTGAATTATACGGATTGGGTGGACGATTGGTATGCTGATTGGAGCGACCCTAATGTAATTGCTACTTCGGGACAAGTGGAAGTCGATTATGGAAAAACGGATATCGCTTTTTCTCCCAATGTGCTTGTAGGAAGCTCTCTACAATTTGATTTAAGCGGTTTCTCTGCTGTGTTTCAAACCAATTTTGTAGGAAGTCAGTATCTCGACAATACGATGAATAGCGCATCAAAACTTCCTGCTTATTGTGTAAATAATTTGGGATTGTCTTATTGTTTACCGTTAAAGAAAGTTGTAAAAGATATTACATTCCGTGTGCAAATGAACAATCTCTTCAATGCAAAATATGTGTCGAATGGTTGGAGTTACAGTTATTTTGAAGGAGCCAACGCTAAAGGAGAATTCTCTCGCGAAAATCAAAAATACGATGTCGGCTATTATGCTCAAGCACCATTTAATATCCACGCCGGATTTGTGGTGAGGTTTTAAAAAAAATATTGTTGAAAAAAAGAATTCTTCAAATAGTTTTTGTCCCCATACTGAACATACTAAAAACAAAACGAAATAATAAAAAATAGGAAATCAAAAAGAGTTTCTATTTTTTTATTTTTCACATTTCTAATGGTGGCATTTTGCTAAAAAGAGCGTATCTTTGAAACTTGTTTTTATGAAGCGGATAGGTGTTTTTATAGCAATGCTCATGGTTTGTGAGTTGGTATATTCACAAGCGGGAGATGGTACATTTAAGTTGCTCGATTTGCCGTCGTCGGCACGTGTGGCAGCTATGGGTGGCACAAACGTGGCTATGCACGACGATGACATAAATTTTTCGGCGATGAATCCGGCTCTTTTGTCTGAAAAGACGCATAATATGCTTTCATTTAATTATTCCAACTATTTTTCGGATATCAACTTCGGTTCGGTGCTTTATGGTCGCAATTTTGGCGATAAAAACTATACAGCTTTTGGAGCTCACTATCTCGATTATGGGAAATTTCTTGAAACATCGGAAACAAACGAAGTGCTTGGACATTTCACAGCAAAAGATATTGTGTTGAGTGCTTCGTATGCACGACTTTTGCATCCTCGCTGGACTATCGGGTTGTCGTTCAAACCGATGATTTCTATCTACGAACGTTATCAAACTTACGGTTTTTCGTTCGATGTTGGTGTAGGTTATGCCGATACGAAACACAATTTTTATGCAGGTTTGGCATTCCGTAATTTAGGAATGTCGGTGGCAAGTTTTCGCTCGTTAGATGGTCAACGTAGCATTGATATGTTGCCTTGGAATATAGAACTTTCGTTGGTGAAAGGTTTTAAGCATGCTCCAATTCGTATTTCGATGACGGCACACAACTGGCAATGTTGGGATTTGGGATATACCAACCATGTAACTTCGGTAAATGCTAAGGAAATGACAAAGGCAGGAGCATTTTTCGATATGTTGTTTCGGCATACGATATTCAATTTTGAAATTTTACCCACCAAAAATATTTATTTGCTGATAAGTTATAATCATCGTCGACAACGTGAAATGAGCGTTTCTAATTATAAAACAGCAGCGGGACTTTCGTTTGGTGCAGGTATTAAGGTTTATAAGTTTCATATAGACGCAGGTTTTGCTCAATATCAAGCTGGGCAATTTTCGTTTCATGCAACATTTACAACTTATTTGTCGGAGTTTGGAATAAAATAAAAATATTATGGAAAATAAGAAAATAGTAGTGGCAATCGATGGATTTTCGTCGTGTGGAAAGAGCACAATGGCAAAGGAATTAGCTGCAAAAGTAGGTTATACTTATATCGATACGGGTGCGATGTATCGTGCAGTTTCGCTGTATGCAATTCAAAATGGTTTAATGGATGCTACAACGATAAACGAATCTGCTTTGCAAAGCAAAATAGCTACTATAAAAGTAGATTTTCGTCCAAACAAAAAGGGTGGAAGTGATGTTTATTTGAATGATGAAAATGTAGAATCGAAAATACGTACACTAGAGGTTTCTAATGGGGCAAGTAGAGTTAGCACTTTGAGGTTTGTGCGTGAGCATTTAGTAGCAATGCAACAAGCAATGGGTGCTGCAAAAGGTGTTGTGATGGACGGTCGCGATATTGGTACAGTTGTTTTCCCGAATGCAGAATTGAAAATATTTTTAACAGCTTCGGCTGAAGTTCGTGCTGAACGCCGTTACAAAGAATTGTTGCAAAAGGGAGAAAATACTACGTTCGAAGCTGTTTTGGCAAATGTGAAGGAACGTGATGAACGTGATACAAACCGAAAAGAAAGCCCTTTGCGTAAAGCAGACGATGCTGTTTTGTTGGACAATTCTACTTTGTCGCCAGAGGAACAAAGAGAGTGGTTGTATCGTGTTTTTAGTGATACTATTGCAAAATAAAGATGAAGTCCGAGAGTCAAAAACCGAAAACTGTTGTTGTAACTATAGATGAAAATTCGGGTTTTTGTTTTGGTGTTGTAAATGCAATATCGAAAGCTGAAGAGTCGTTGCACAATGTAGGACATCTCTATTGTTTGGGCGATATTGTGCACAATTCGCAAGAGCAGGAGCGTTTATCAAAACTTGGTTTGGAGGTTATTACTCACCAAGATTTAAAGAATATCCATAATGCAAAAGTACTTTTGCGAGCTCATGGCGAACCTCCCGAAACTTATCGTATAGCTCAACAAAATTCAAATTTAATAATAGATGCCTCATGCCCTGTGGTTTTGCGTTTGCAAACAAAAATAAAACAAGCATTTGAAACGAACCCTGACGCACAAATTGTTATATATGGAAAGGTAGGGCATGCTGAAGTAAATGGTTTGGTTGGACAAACATGTGGTAAGGCAGTTGTTGTTGAAAACGAGCAAGATGCAGAAGAATTAAATTTTTCAAAAGATATTGTTCTCTTTTCGCAAACAACAAAATCTTTAGAGGGGTTTAATCGGTTGATAGATTTTATTAAAAAACGTATGCAGGGCAGTGCAACGTTAGTTTTTTACGATACAATATGTAGGCAAGTTGCAAATCGTGTAGTGCGGATTAAGCGTTTTGCATCAAATTTTGATTTAATATTTTTTGTAAGTGATAAAAAAAGTTCCAACGGAAAAGTTTTGTTTGAAGAATGTTGCAAGGTGAATGATAATGTACATTTTATTTCATCGGCAAAAGATATTGATATTTCACTTTTGAAAAATGTAAAAACAATAGGAATTTGTGGAGCTACATCGACTCCAAAATGGTTGATGGAAGATGTAGAAAAAGAAATATATTTAAAAACAGAGAATTTGTTATGAATGAATTGAAATGTATTGGTGTATTAACCTCTGGTGGCGATGCACCTGGAATGAATGCTGCATTAAGAGCAGTTACACGTTCGGCTATTTATCGTGGAATAAAAGTAAAGGCTATTTATAGAGGTTATAAAGGTTTGATTGGTGGTGAAATAAAAGAGTTTCAAACTCAAAATGTAAGTAATATTGTACAGCAAGGTGGAACTATAATAAAAACAGCTCGCTGTCCGGAATTTGAAACAAAAGAGGGTAGAAAAATAGCTTACGAAAATATACAAAAAGAGCAAATCGATGCTTTGATTGTGATAGGTGGTAATGGTACATTTTCGGGAGCGAGAGTTTTTGCTCAAGAATTTAATTTCCCAATAATAGGTGTTCCCGGTACGATTGACAACGATTTGTACGGAACAGATTCTACGATAGGTTATGATACTGCCTTAAATACAATTATAGAGGCAGTTGACAAAATACGAGATACAGCATCGTCTCACGAGCGTTTGTTTTTGATAGAAGTAATGGGACGTGATGCAGGCTTCTTAGCTTTGAATGCAGCTGTTGCTTCTGGTGCAGAGGCAGCTGTTATCCCAGAAATACGAACAGGTGAAGACCAGCTAGAAGCATTGATACAACACGGATTTCGTAAATCGAAAAATAGTAGTATTGTATTGGTTTCTGAAAGTGATGGTGGGGCAATGGCTATAGCTGAACGCTTGAAAAAAGATCATCCTGAATATAATCCTCGAGTAACTGTTTTAGGACATATACAACGAGGAGGATCGCCAAGTGCATACGACAGAATCTTAGCAAGTCGTTTGGGAGCAGCTGCTATAGATGCTTTATTGGACGACCAACGTAACATTATGGTCGGTATTAACAATGATAACATTGTTTATGTTCCTTTAGTTCGGGCTATTAAAGATAAAAAAGCAGTTGATACTACTCTTTTTAATACGTTGAAGATGCTTTCCATTTAAATAAAATGAGGCTTAAAACGCAGCAAAAATCATATCTGTTTTTATTATTTGCAATGCTATTTAGCTTTGCTTTAGCCTCTTTTTTTAAACACTCAAATACGTTTATCAACTATTCGAAATGGAATGTTCAAAAGTTTCAACGAGAATTAAATAAAAAAGAAGAAATAGCAGAACAGAAGTTAGCACAAATAGCTCTTCTTGTTGATAATAATAATGTAGCTGCTTCCCAATATTTAGATTTAGAAGGGAACGATATTTCTTATTATGTTTTTGTAGAGAATGCTTTAGTTTTTTGGTCAGAAAATAAGTATGATGTAACAAAACTACAGTTGAAAAAACTGCAAAAAGAGCAATATATAAATTTAAAAAACACGCAGTTTGTTGCAAAATGCCAACGTAAAAACAATACGTTGTTGTTGGCTTTAATTAAATTGAAAGATAATTTCGATTATGAAAATGATTATATTAAAAATGGTTATGCTAAAAATTTTCGTTTAAGTGAAAATTATAATATTACACAAGAACAATCTGATGGTAAAACTGCAATTTTTTCAAAGTCTGGTACTTATCTTTTTTCTTTATATCAGCAGGTAGATGAACAAGAAGGGTTGTCGGAATATTTGACTCTTTTGTTTTGGCTAATAGGTGTGTTGCTCTTTTTTTTCGCCTATCTAAAATCGGAATGGTTTTTTGGACAACGAATCTATCATTGGAGAAATTTTTTGATAGAGTTTGTTGTTGTTTTATCATTCTTATTGTTGTGTGTTAAATTTGATTTTCCATTAGCTATATTTAATTTAGATTTATTCTCACCCATTTATTATGCGCCTGATGGAGCAATTGCATCATTAGATTATTTGGTGATAATAACAATGTTGTTGTTGACGTCGGTTTATAAATTCTATTTCAAAGTACATATTGATTTAAAAGAAAACAGGAAACAACATTGGCAATGTATGATAGGCATACAATTTTTTACTGTATTTTTTTATTGGACTATTTGTGCTATGATTTCAGAGTTGTTGAGAAACGCTTTGTTTAATGTTACTTTTTTTAATCTTCAAGATATATCCTATTTTTCTATTGTCGCTTTTTTGTTGATGGGGATATGGATTACAATATTCGTATTATTTCGAAATAAAACAGTAGGAGTTTTGCTTCGTCATTTTAAGCTAAAAAAAATACTAATTGCAAATGTTGTTGTTACTCTGATAGTTGTAGTCTTTATACTATTGTTTGCTAATGACTTTGAACAATTTTTAAAATTAGCGATTTGGTATTTCTTTTTGTGCGTGGTGTTGGATGTGGTGCGTCACCACAACAAAAAGTATTTTTCGTATCCTGCTTTAATGTTTGTTGTGGCTTGTTTTGGAATGTTTGTTGCGTGGTATAGTTTTGAGAAGGATAAAGAAAAACGTTTTTGGCAATATGAAAAAATGTCGGAAAAAGTGTTTGACAATAAGCTCTCAAGCAATGATGTAATGATAGAAAAAACTCTTGTGGAGTTGGATGCTCGTATTTCCGACGATAAAAATATTTTGCGTTATATTTCTTTAGGAGAACTTTCTGGAACACGGTTGACACGTTATTTATCGAAATATTATTTCAAAAAAATGGGTAAAAATTTTGAAGTTCGTGCCGTATTTTGCCCTAAAAACAAGGAGACAGGTTATCGTTTTTATTATTCTGAAATATATAAACAAGGTCGTTTAATCGAAGGATCGCATTTTTATGATACGTATGATTTGTCTGCTGTATATGATTATCTTGGCGTTTTTGATTTTGTTTGTTACGATGGGAGTCTTGTAACACTTTATATTGAAGTTTCTATAAATAATAAAAACAATTATAGCTATCCAAATCGTTTGTTTCAATCTTCAGAAAAGCAATTGCCATCTCGTGTTTCAGCGGCAAAATACATTGATTCTACATTGTTGACAACGTATGGGACAATGAAATATCCTTTGAAATATAGTGAATTAAGGCAAGGAATACCAAACGATGTAATCTCTTTTTATAAAGATAGAGCATATCATTCTTTTTTCAAAAAGCAAGATAATAGTTGTGTGGTTATTAGTGAACAACGTTTTTCTAATATACTCGTGTTTTCTATTTATGCAGTATATCTTATCTCGTTTTTTATGATGATAAGTTTATTTGTATATGCACTTTGGCGACATATAAATAAAATACGTTTTCATTCTACAATGTTTAATAGTTTGCTTCGTTCGTTGATGATATTTTTTGTGTTTGGAATAACATTTTTGTTTTCTGTGGTTGTTTATTTATATGTCAATCAATCAAGAAATGTTAATGAAAAAGAGCGAAAATTACGATTAGAGTATGTGAAATCTTCACTTTCTAATGCTTTTGCTAATGAGAAATATTTGACAGAATCAAAAGTAAGTGCTAATTTTATTTTGTCCGATTTGGTAAATATTTTAGAAACTGATATTCATTTGTATAATTTAGATGGAGAATTGATAGCGACTTCTCGTCCTATTGTTTTTCTAGAAGGTTTTACAAGTCCATTGATGAATCCGAAAGTTTATTTTCAGAAAAATTTGAAAGATGATATTAAAATATCGGAATCTATTGGCGATTTGCATTATAATGTTTCGTATACGAGTTTAAGAAATAAAAATGGTGATTTAATCGGCTATATTTCTCTTCCAACTTTCGAAAGTTTATTGGTGTTTAGAGAGGAACTTTTTGGTGTTTTGGCAATTATTGTTTTTATATATCTGATTTTAATATTGTTATCAATATTTGTTTGTTATCTATTGGCAAAAGGTATAAGTAGACCAATGAAGTCCCTCGAAGAGCGACTTAAAACCATTAGTTTTGGTAAGAAAAATGAAAAAATAGACTATCAATCGGAAAAAATGATGGAAGTTGCTCAACTTATTACGCAGTATAATAACATGGTGGATGAGTTGGCTTATAGTGCAGAGATGTTGGCAAAAACAGAGCGTGAGCAGGCTTGGAAGCAGATGGCACGACAAATAGCTCACGAAATAAAGAATCCACTTACACCGATGAAATTGACCGTTCAGCAGTTGCAACGAATGAAAAATAATGGATCGGAGAAGTTTGATGAATATTTTGAAAAAACAGTTGCAGTGTTAATCGAACAAATTGATAATTTGTCAAAAATATCTACCGAGTTTTCTGATTTTGCAAAAATGCCCGAAACAGAATTAATGAAACTCGATTTGGTAGCACGTTTGATGTCTATTGTAGAGTTGTTTAAAAATAACTACAATCATGTGGTTTTGAATTTTAATACCGCAGAAAAAGAGGTGATTATATTATCAGATCAAACGCAGATAACTCAAATTTTTAATAATTTGTTGCATAATGCAATCCAATCAATACCTAACGACCGAGAGGGAGTAATTAATATCTCGGTTTCTGTTGATGACGATTTTGTTTCGGTAAGTGTAGCCGATAATGGTTGTGGAGTTGCCGATGATATAAAAGAACACTTATTCTTGCCTAATTTTACAACTAAAAGCAGTGGTATGGGATTAGGCTTAACCATTGTGAAAAATTTGGTAATAATGCTAGGTGGAGAAATTTCTTTTATCTCAAAATTAAATGAAGGAACAACTTTTTATGTGAAGTTCCCTTTGTTAAAAACTGAATGATAATTGAATTGAAAAAATCATACCTTTGCTACGACTCTAAAATAATATCTTATGTCAAAACTTTTTACTCCATATCAACTAGGACCTATAACGTTGAGAAATCGATTTATTCGTTCGGCTGCATTTGAAAATATGGCACGCAACAATATGCCTACCAAACAGTTGCAAGACTACCATGTGAGTGTGGCTCGTGGCGGTGTTGGAATGACTACGGTTGCTTATTGTGCAGTTGATTTGAGTGGCGTTTCTTTTGATGGGCAACTCTATGTAAACCCCAAGAGTCTTAACGGCCTTAAACAACTAACTGATGCCATTCATGCCGAAGGTGCTAAAGCAAGTATTCAACTAGGGCATTGTGGAAATATGACACATTTTTATACTTGCCACTGTATGCCTGTGAGTGCTTCTAATGGGTTCAATTTATATTCGCCAACAATTCATCGTCGGTTGAAAGTGGCGGAAATCAAAAAGCTTGTTAAAAAGTTTGGTGAGGCGGTTGATTTTTCTCGTGAAGCAGGTTTCGATTGTGTTGAGATTCATGCAGGACATGCTTATTTGATTTCTCAATTCATTAGTCCACGAACCAATCATCGTCGTGATGAATATGGTGGCTCGTTTGAAAATCGTGTGCGGTTCATGAACGAGGTGCTCGAGGAAGTGATGCTACACGCTAAAGATGATATGGCTGTAGTTGTAAAAACCAATATGTGGGACGATTGTTGGCGTGGAAGTGATATCGAAGAAGGCATCAAAATAGCCAAAGAAATTGCAAAACATAAAGTTCATGGTATTGTGCTTTCGGGTGGTATGGTCAGTCGCTCTCCTATGACAATTTTGGGTGGTGCTATGCCTTACAAAACTTTGGCTCATTATATGTCGATGAAATCGTTTTGGTGGCTCAAAGCCGCACTTAATATACCTGGAGTTGCTCCTGTGATGATGCCAACGCAGCCGTTCAAAGAACTCTATTTTATGGAGAAAGCAAAACGTTTCCAACAAGAGATTAGAGACGTTCCGTTGATTTATGTGGGCGGTGTGCAGTCGGGTGCCAATTGTCAGCAGATTATGGACGAGGGGTTTGATCTATTTCAAATAGCACATGTGCTTATCAAAGATCCTGATTTTGTGAAACACGTTCAAGAAAATCCTACTTACCATGCAGGCTGTGGTCGCTCAAACTATTGCGTAGGACGTATGTACACACTCAATATGAAATGCCACGAGTGCGTAGAACGCGATGGTGAGTGCATTCCAAAACGTCTTAAAAAAGAAATTGCTCAACTTGAAGCAAAAGCGAAAAAGAGTATAGAAAGTAAATAAATGTAGTTTTTATTATGCTAGAAAAAGTTGGTTATGTTTATATTTTGACCAATCCTAGTTTTCGTGAGGATTGGGTGAAAATCGGCAAGAGTTCACGACCTGTAAATATCCGTTCTAAAGAATTGGATAACACAGCAGTTCCTCTTCCTTTTGAAATTTATGCAACATTACAAACATGTAAATATGAGAAAGTTGAGAAATTAATTCATAAAACTATAGATCGTTTGACAGATTTGCGTATTCGACAAAATCGTGAATTTTTCAATGTGAAACCAAGTGAAGCCCTCGCGATTTTAAAAGATATAGCAGAGACAATAGATGATGCTGTGATTGATGAAGTTTATTTGTACAATGCTAATACAGAAGAAATTAATGATGATGAAATACAAATGGTAGATCATCATTCAAAAAAACGACCATGTTTTAAGTTTAGTATGGTAAATATTCCGATTGGAAGTAAGTTGATTTTCACTCCAACTAATATTGAAGTAAAAGTCGTAAGTGATAATCAAATTGAATATGAAGGACGTTTATATAAACTATCTCCGTTTGTGGGGACATTTATGCCGATTGATAGACGAACGAAATCAGGTGCATATCAGGGTGCTAAATTTTTTACATATAATGGAAAGGTTTTAGATGATATACGTACCGAATTAGAATCAGAAAATAAATAAAAATAGTTTTTATCATGTTAGCACTTGTTACAGGAGCCTCGTCGGGAATAGGTTTGGAGTATGCTAAGCAGTTGGCGTGCGATTATCATACGGATTTATTGCTTGTAAGCAATCAAGAAAAAGAGCTACGTGATGTAGCAACTTTTTTATCAGAAACTTATGGTGTGAAAGCAATTGCACATTATGCCGATTTAAGCAAAACAGAAGCTGCCGAAGATTTGTATAAATATTGTCAAGAGAACAATCTGCAGGTTGATATTTTAATAAATAATGCAGGAGTATTTTTCTTTAATCCGTATGTAGAAACATCGATGAAACGAATCGATTTGATGTTGAACTTGCATATGGTGACGGTGGCAAAGCTTTGTCGATTGTTTGGCGAGGATATGTGTCGGCGTGGCAATGGATATATACTTAATATGTCGTCGATGTCGGCATGGATGGCAATGCCCGGCATACAAACGTACAATGCCACAAAAGCATTTATTTATAATTTTAGCAAATCGTTGTGGTACGAATTTAAGACTAAAGGTGTTGGAGTAACGGTAATGACGCCCGGAGCAGTTGATACTGCATTGTTTGGTTTAGCACCAAATTTGCGAAAATTGGCGGTGAATCTAACAGTAAGTATTCCGCCTAAAAAATTAGTGAAACGTGCGTTACGAAAAATGTTTAAAAAGAAGAAGTCGGATATGCCCGGTTTTATCAATCATTTGTGTACACCATTATTAAAACATACACCAGATTGGTTAGTGTTTTTGGTAATGAAATATATCGGAAAATATCAAAAATAAATCAATGTTTGCACTTGTTACAGGAGCTTCGTCTGGAATAGGTTTGGAGTATGCTACGCAGTTAGCTCGCGACTATCATTACAATCTTTTTCTTGTATCGAATCAAGAAAAAGAGTTGGCAGAAGTCGCTTCTTTTTTGTCGAAAACCTATGGGGTAAAAGTCGCTTCACTTTTTATTGACTTATCAATAGAAAATGCAGCGGAGAGAGTTTTCGATTTTGCACAAGAGAAAAATATTGAGGTAGAAGTGCTTGTAAATAATGCAGGTGTACTTATTTTTTATCCTCTTTGTGAAACACCGATGTCGAAAATACAAACATTGTTGATGCTCCATGTGCTTACTCTGACAAAGTTGTGTAAACTTTTTGGAGAACAGATGTGTAGTCGTGGCAAAGGCTATATTCTTAATATGTCGTCGATGACGGCTTGGATGACAATGCCGGGCATACAATGCTATAATGCAAGCAAATCTTATGTTCTGAATTTCTCAAAAGCACTTTGGTATGAATTTATCCGAAAAGATGTGCGTGTGTTGGCTGTTACTCCCGGTACTATCAACACTTCTTTGTTTTCCTTACCCGAAAGGATGCGGAAAGTATTATTGAAGTTCGGCATTTCGATGCAACCCGAAATATTAGTAAAAAAAGCCCTTCGAAAACTTTTTCGAACAAAACAAAAATCTTATTTGCCGGGCGTTTGGAATTTTATTATCGTTCCTATTATAAGTCATTTGCCCGATTGGTTTGTTTTCTTTGTAATGAAAAGACTAAAATTATTTAATTCGTCTACAAAATGATAGATACACATACACATATTTATACTGAAGAGTTTGATAATGATAGAGATGATGTAATTCTTCGTGCAAAATCAGTAGGAGTTAAACATTTGGTTTTGCCAAATATAGATCTTTCTACATTAGAAAGAATATATGCTACTGAAAAAAAATATGCACCTTATTGCTCTGTGGCAATGGGCTTGCATCCTACTTCGGTTACTGAAAATTATTTATCAGATTTAGATGTTTTAAAGCAAGAATTTATAAAGCGAAAATTTTGTGCTGTAGGCGAAGTAGGTATTGATTTATACTGGGATACTACAACAAAACTTTGGCAACAAAAGGCTTTTGCGTTGCAGGTAGAATGGGCCTTGGAGTATAACCTTCCTTTGATAATTCATTCAAGAAATGCTTGTGATGAAACACTTGAGGTTTTACACAATTATAAATCAGAAAAGTTAAGAGGTGTTTTTCATTGTTTTGATGGAAATTTACAACACGCACAACAAGTAGTAGAATTAGGATTTTTGATAGGAGTAAATGGGGTAGTTAGTTTTAAAAATTCGCAACTGCCAAATTTGCTAAATAATATACCTTTAGACTTTATATTGCTCGAAACGGATGCACCATATTTGGCTCCACATCCGTATAGGGGAAAACGCAATGAACCATCATTTTTACTTACAATTGCAGAAAAAATAGCTTCTATATATGGTTGTGATTCGAAAATAGTTAAAGAAAAAACTACAGAAAATGCCCAAAATCTATTTCGTTTATTTCTTTCAGATTGAACTTTTTATTTTGAAACTTGCTGAAAATCAAATAATGAACATTAAAACCATAAAAAGTTTTTAATTTTAAGGGATAAGGTAAGTGTAATTCGTATTTTTTTACTAATTTGCAGCCGTTTTTGGAAAGGTGTTTTGGAGAGATGCTCGAGTGGTTGAAGAGGCACGCCTGGAAAGCGTGTATACGCCTAAAGCGTATCAAGGGTTCGAATCCCTTTCCCTCCGCATTTTGATTGAGAATGAAAAACTTAAAATAATAATAAATTTAATTAATAACTTAAAAAAAAAGAAATGAAAAAAGTATTTGGAATTCTAACAGTTTTGGCAGTTATGATGTTTGGAATGACTGCAAATGTGATGGCACAAGAAGACGCTCCAGCTCCAGTAGCTCAAGAGCAAGTAGATTTACAAGAAGCTGAAGAGGCTCCTGCAGCAGAAGAAGCAGGCGTAGTTGGTCTTCATAAAGCTTTGAAAATCAAATTTATTGAAGGTGGTGCAGGCTTTATGGCTCTTGTAGCTTTCTGTTTGATTTTCGGTTTGGCTCTTTGTATTGAACGTATTCTTTATTTAAACCTTTCTGCTATCAATACAAAAAAATTATTGAATAAAATTGATGAGGCTTGGGCTGCAAATGGTGTTGAAGCTGCAATGGAAGTTTGCCGTAATACTCGTGGTCCTGTAGCATCTATTTTCTATCAAGGTCTTTCTCGTTATAGCGAAGGTGTAGATGTTGTAGAAAAAACTGTAGCATCTTATGGTTCAGTTCAACTTGGTTTGTTAGAGAAAAACTTATCTTGGATTACATTGTTTATTGCAACTGCTCCATCTTTGGGATTCTTGGGAACAGTGCTTGGTATGATTCAAGCGTTCGACAAAATTCAACAAGTAGGTGATATCTCTGCTACTGTTGTTGCTGGTGGTATCAAAGTTGCGTTGTTGACTACTATGTGGGGGTTGATTGTAGCTGTAATTCTTCAAATGTTCTATAACTACATTTTGTCTCGTATTGACTCTTTGGTAAACGAAATGGAAGATTCTTCTATTTCATTGCTAGATATCGTTGTGAAATATTCTAAATAATTAAGGACTATGTTAAATAAGTTGAATTTAATAACCAAAATCACGCTATGGGCACTCTTTGCAGTGAGCATCGTTGTTGCTGCGTTGATTTTTGTCGGTGGCGATGGCACTCCGCTCGAAGTGGGAGGTGAGTCGTTGTGGCAACCAAAGTTTACAGATGCCTTAATTTATTGGATTTATGTATTAATAGGTTTAGTGTTGTTTATAACATTAGGTTTGAGTTTGTTACAATTTGTACAATCTTTTATTGCAAATCCTAAAAAAGGTGTAAAATCTTTGTGTATTATAGTAGCATTTGTTGCCGTGTTTGTAGTGTCTTGGTTTGTTGGAACTGGTGATGAAATAGCAATTGTAGGCTATGAAGGAACTGATAATCAAGGTTTTTGGGCACAATTCACAGATATGTGTATTTACTCAATTTACATATTGGCAGCAGGTACAGTATTAGCCTTGTTGGGTTCTATATTGTATTCTAAAATTAAATAAAATAAAAAACTATGGCTAAAAGGAAATGTCCAGAAATCAATGCTAGTTCTATGGCAGATATTGCATTTCTTTTGCTTATATTTTTCCTTGTAACAACTACTATGTCGGTAGATAAAGGTTTGTCGCGTCGTTTGCCACAACCATTGCCACCCGATATGGAAAAGCCAAGTGTTGAAGTAAATAAGCGTAATACGTTTATTGTATTGCTTAATAGTAATAATCAATTGCTTGTGCAAGGTGAATTTTTAAATGTGAAAGATTTGCGAGAAAAAGCCAAAACTTTTATAAAGAATGAATTTAATGATCCTAATATGCCTGTTAGAAAACCTATGGAGGTTGATTATTTTGGTACAGTAGAAGTAACAAAAGATCATATTATATCATTGCAAAATGACCGTATGACGCAATATCAGGCTTATATTGAGGTTCAAAATGAATTAGTTGCTGCTTATAATGAATTGAGAGATGAGTTGTCTCGTGCTAAATTCGGAATTGCTTATGAAGCGTTAGACGAAGATAGACAAAAAGCGATTCAAACAATTTATCCTCAAAAAATATCAGAAGCAGAACCTAAAAACTATGGAGGGAAAAAATAATGGCAAAAATTAGAAAAGCTGGAAAAAAAGAGGTACCTGCCTTGTCAACATCTTCGTTGCCTGACTTAATATTTTCATTATTATTTTTCTTTATGGTTGCAACTTCGATGAAAGAGGTAACTTACATGGTAGAAATACGAGTGCCTGAAGCAACAGAGTTACAAAAATTGGAGAAAAAATCACTAGTGCGTTATATCTATATGGGTACACCACAACGTGAATATCAAAAGGCGTATGGTACTGAAACTCGTATACAATTGGATGATGCATTTGCTGATATTCGTCAATTGGAGGATTATGTTGTTCGTGAAAGAAGTGCTATGAAGGAAGATGAGCAAAGTCTTCTTACAATATCTATTAAGGCAGATAAGGATACTAAAATGGGTATAGTAACTGACGTTAAACAAGCTCTACGCCGTGCTTATGCATTGAAAATTAATTATGCAGCATCACAACGAACAGAATATCATCCATAATTCTATTCGTAATTTATAAAAAAGAAGAATATCGCTAGCGATATTCTTCTTTTTGTTTTAAAAAATGGATATTTCTAATTGTAAAAATCGGAAAAAAGACATATTTTTGCAGATATGTTAAACAATTTACTAATTACATTGCTTGGTATAATTCTCTTACGTGATTAAACGGAAGTGAGTATAAGGTGTGTAATTATTTAAATAGCCTTTCTCACTTCAAGTGTGGAAGGCTTCTTTAATAAAAATTAAGTTATGAGTGATAGATTATTTATTTTTGACACAACGTTGAGAGATGGAGAACAAGTCCCAGGTTGTCAGTTAAATACGATAGAAAAAATACAAGTTGCAAGGCAATTAGAAGCTCTTGGAGTTGATGTCATTGAGGCGGGTTTCCCAATTTCGAGTCCTGGTGATTTTAATTCTGTAATAGAAATATCGAAGGCTGTAACATGGCCTACTATTTGTGCTTTGACTCGTGCTGTAGAAAAAGATATAGATGTAGCTGTAGAAGCATTGCGATATGCAAAACATAAACGCATTCATACAGGTATTGGTACATCAGATTCACATATTAAATATAAATTTAATTCAAACCGAGAGGAAATTATAGAGCGTGCAGTTGCAGCTGTTAAATATGCACGACGTTTTGTAGAAGATGTAGAATTTTATGCAGAAGATGCAGGGCGTACAGATAATGAATATTTGGCTCGAGTAGTTGAGGCTGTTATTAAAGCAGGAGCTACGGTTGTGAATATACCAGATACAACGGGTTATTGTTTGCCTTCGGAATATGGAGCTAAAATTAAGTATTTAATGGAGCACGTAGATGGTGTTCATAAAGCAATTTTATCTACGCATTGTCATAATGATTTAGGTATGGCAACTGCAAATACAATAAGTGGTGTATTAAATGGTGCACGACAAGTAGAAGTAACTATAAATGGTATTGGCGAACGTGCAGGAAATACTTCGTTAGAAGAAATTGCAATGATTATAAAATCGCATAATGATATTGATATACAGACAAATATAAACACTCAAAAAATTTTCCCAACAAGTAGAATGGTTTCAAGTTTGATGAATATGCCTGTGCAACCTAATAAGGCAATTGTTGGACGAAACGCATTTGCTCATTCTTCAGGGATTCATCAAGATGGTGTTTTGAAAAATGTTCAAACGTATGAAATAATTGATCCAAAAGATGTGGGAATAGATGATAATGCGATAGTGTTAACTGCTCGAAGTGGTCGGGCGGCATTAAAACATCGTTTACAAGTGTTAGGGGTTGAACTCGATCAAAGTCGTTTGGACAAAATTTATGAAGATTTTCTAAAATTAGCAGATAAGAAAAAAGAAGTTAATGATGATGATGTACTTTTACTAGCAGGAGCAGAACGTACACATAATCATCATATTAAGCTTGAATATTTGCAGGTAACAAGTGGTGTTGGAGTTCGCTCTGTTGCAAGTTTAGGCTTGAGTATTGCAGGTGAAAAATTTGAGGCAGCTTCGTCAGGGAATGGCCCTGTTGATGCAGCGATAAAAGCTTTAAAGCAAATTATTCATAGGCAAATGGTGCTTAAAGAATTTACTATTCAAGCTATTAGTAAAGGTAGCGATGATGTAGGTAAGGTCCATATGCAAGTAGAATATGAAGGAAGAGTGTACTACGGATTTGGAGCTAATACGGATATTGTTGCAGCTTCTGTTGAAGCTTATATTGATTGTATAAATAAATTTGTAAAATAAAAAGAAATGGCAAATACATTATTTGATAAAATTTGGGATGCTCATATTGTTCAACAAGTAGAAGATGGTCCCACTCAACTTTACATTGATCGACTTTATTGTCATGAAGTAACAAGTCCACAAGCTTTTGAGGGAATGCGTAGCAGAGGTTTAAAATGTTTTCGCCCTCAAAATATTTATTGTATGCCAGACCATAATACTCCAACACACGATCAAGATAAACCGATAGAGGACGAAGTTTCGCGTACTCAAGTAGAAACTTTGGCAAAAAATGCTAAAGATTTTGGTTTAGCTCATTTTGGTATGATGGATAAACGCAATGGAATTATTCACGTTGTTGGACCAGAAAGAGGTTTGACTTTGCCTGGAATGACAATAGTTTGTGGCGATTCTCATACAAGTACACACGGAGCTATGGGGGCGGTGGCTTTTGGTATTGGTACAAGTGAGGTAGAAATGGTTTTAGCTTCGCAGTGTATTTTACAAACTCGTCCTAAAACAATGCGTATAACTATAGATGGAACTTTGAAAAAAGGTGTAACTGCAAAAGACGTAGCATTGTATATGATGTCTAAAATGACAACTAGTGGTGCTACAGGTTATTTTGTTGAATACGCAGGGGAAGTTGTTAAAAATTTAACAATGGAAGGGCGTTTGACTCTATGTAACCTCTCTATAGAGATGGGTGCTCGTGGTGGTATGGTCGCTCCAGATGAAACTACTTTTGAATATATAAAAGGTCGTGAAAATACGCCAAAAGGTGAAGATTGGGATAAAGCTTTAGCTTATTGGAAAACTCTAAAAAGCGATGATAATGCTGTGTTTGATAAAGAGGTAGTTTATCATGCTGAAGATATTGAGCCAATGATAACTTATGGTACAAATCCGGGAATGGGTATGGGCATAACGCAAGCAATACCGACAACAGATGATATGAACGAACAAGCAAAAATTTCGTTTAATAAATCGTTGAACTACATGGGATTTGAAGCAGGAGAAAAACTTCTCGGTAAAAAAGTTGATTATGTTTTTCTTGGAGCTTGTACAAATGGTCGTATAGAAGATTTTCGTGCGTTTGCTTCTATTGTAAAAGGGCGTAAAAAAGCCGATAATATTACAGCTTGGTTAGTGCCGGGCTCGTGGATGGTCGATGCACAAATAAGAGAGGAAGGTTTGGATAAAGTTTTTACTGAAGCAGGATTTGAGATACGTCAACCAGGTTGTTCGGCATGTTTGGCAATGAACGATGACAAGATACCTGCAGGAAAATATGCAGTGTCTACGAGCAATCGTAATTTTGAGGGGCGACAAGGTCCAGGGGCTCGAACAATGTTGGCTAGCCCGCTAGTAGCTGCTGCAGCAGCTGTGACAGGTGTGGTAACTGACCCACGTGAATTAATGGATTAAAACTAAAAAAGAGAAAAAAATGAAACAGAAATTTGATATAATTACAAGTACTTGCGTTCCACTTCCATTAGAAAATGTGGATACCGACCAAATTATTCCTGCACGTTTTTTGAAAGCAACAACACGTGAAGAAAAGTTTTTTGGCGATAATTTGTTTCGTGATTGGCGTTATAATGCCGATGGCACTTTGAACAAAGATTTTGTATTAAACAATCCAACTTATAGCGGTCAAATATTGGTTGCTGGTAAAAATTTTGGATCAGGATCAAGTCGTGAACATGCTGCTTGGGCTATTGCTGGTTATGGATTTAGAGTTGTTGTTTCGAGTTTCTTCGCTGATATTCATAAGAATAACGAATTGAATAACTTCGTGTTGCCAGTGGTGGTGAGTGAAGAATTTTTATCAGAGTTGTTTGACTCTATCAATGCAAATCCAAAAATGGAAGTAGAGGTTGACCTTCCAAATCAAACCATTACAAATAAAGCAACAGGCAAGAGTGAAACGTTTGAAATAAATGCTTATAAAAAACATTGCTTGATAAATGGGTTGGATGATATTGACTTTTTGTTGACCAACAAAGACAAAATTGAAGCATGGGAAACGCGTTCAAGATAGAAATACTTGACACTACACTTCGCGATGGCGAACAAACCTCGGGAGTCTCGTTTGCTACGCAGGAAAAAATGAGCATTGCTCGTTTTTTGCTCGAAGATTTAGGTGTCGATCGTTTAGAAGTGGCTTCAGCACGCGTTTCGCAAGGTGAGTTTGAAGCAGTTCGAATGATAGCCAAATGGGCTAAAAACAATGGTTTTCTTTCTAAAATAGAGGTCCTTGGTTTTGTAGATGGAGGTAAATCTATCGAATGGATAAAAAATGCTGGTTGTTGTGTGTTGAATTTGTTAAGCAAAGGCTCTTATAAACACGTAACGGAACAATTAGGAAAAACTCCTGAACAACATATTGCTGATATAAAAGCAGTAGTGTCTCAAGCTCATTCCGAAGGTTTTGATGTGAATTTTTATTTGGAAGATTGGAGTAATGGGATGTTACATTCGTCCGACTATGTGTTTCAAATGCTAGATGCTTTGAAAACGATTGGTATTAAGCGTTTTATGTTGCCTGATACGTTAGGAATTTTAACGCCTACGCAAACTGCCGATTTTTGTTCGCAAATGGTACAACGCTATCCCGATTTGCATTTCGATTTTCATGCACACAACGACTATGATATGGCCGTAGCAAATAGTTATGAAGCCGTAAAAGCTGGTATTCGTGGCGTGCATACTACGGTGAATGGTTTGGGCGAACGTGCGGGTAATGCACCACTTACAAGTGTAGTAGCTGTTTTGCACGACCAATTAGGAATAAGAACTTCGATTCGTGAATCAAAAATATACCAAATTAGCAAGTTAGTAGAAACTTATTCTGGTGTGCGTATTCCGAATAATAAGCCTATTATTGGCGACAATGTGTTTACGCAATGTGCAGGAGTTCATGCCGATGGCGATGCTAAAAATGGTTTGTATTACAACGATTTAATTCCCGAACGTTTTGGACGTGTGCGTGAATATGCCCTTGGTAAAATGTCGGGTAAAGCTAATATTCGCAAAAATCTTGAGGCTCTTGGCATAAATCTCGACGAAGAGGCTATGCGTAAGGTTACCGAACGGATTATTGAGCTTGGCGACAAAAAGCAGTTGGTTACGCCCGAGGAATTGCCCTTTATCGTTACCGATGTGTTGAAGCACGGGCAGCAAGAGCAACGCATACGAATGATAAACTATTCGCTTTCGTTGGCGTATGGATTGCGACCCTTGGCGTCTGTAAAAATTGAAATTGATGGAAACACCTACGAGCAAAGTGCTGTGGGCGATGGTCAGTACAACGCCTTTACAAAAGCTCTTTGGAAGATTTATAAAAACCTGAATAAACCCATACCCGAGCTTATCGACTATGCGGTGATAATACCTCCGGGCGGGCAAACCGACGCTTTGGTGCATACTACCATTACGTGGCGATTGCACGACAAGGTGTTTAAAACTCATGGTTTGGATGCCGACCAAACCGAGGCAGCCATAAAAGCAACGGTGAAAATGCTTAACCAAATAGAAAACATATAATATAAACTTATAAAAACTTTTTTGCCTATGAAGTAAATGCGTAGTTTTTTACGCACATTTTGAAAATATTGGAAATAGCGTTAAGTATAGCTTGAATATCTGAAACCTTCGACAAGTTTTAAATCCTATCGAGTGACTACTGATAACGTTCACGTGCAAGCGTGAGCTTTATTGTTTAGTTTGATAGGATAAGGTAAGTCGAAGACCTCAGATATTCAGAAAAAACAAATTAGCATCACGCTATTTTTATGTGCGTAAGTTTAGTTTTTTTAGGTGCTGCGGAGTAACTCGAAAAGCCGTAAAGTGAGTAGAGGTAAAAAATATTGAATAGAATATGAAAAACAAATTAATTTATACTTTATTAATTGGTTTATTTTTATTGTTTACTGGATGTGAATCAAACCGAAATGAATCAAAATCTATTTCTAAGATGAATATTGGAGATGCAACAACACTTTTTATTGCATCAAGTGCTAATGGAATGGCTGAAATCTCGCCAAAAGGAAATAATGATGCAGCTGTGGCTACAAAACGTCTTTTTAAAATTACGGAAGATGGAGTTGTAGAGGATGTTGTTTATACAGATGAAGAAGGAAATGAAATAACAGAAACGTATATTCCAGAAAATATGTATTTTATAGAAAATTCTCCATATTTCTTTGCAGAATTTAGGGGTGATTTTGGGATGAAACAATATCTTGTAAATAAACATACAGGTGCAGTTTATGATGCATCAGGTGTAATAGATCTTTATTCTTTGGCTGAATCTGATTTTTTTGCAAATGCACCTCTTTTTGTTACAGATGGATATGGAAATATTTATTATAGTAGTTATGACTACAACAGTGGTAACGATAGAGTGCATAAAATTGATATTTCAAATATCAACCAAATTGTACATGAAGCTCTTACTCCTATAACAGACAATCTTGATAGATTTGTATCTAGTACAAATGGAGAGTTGTTTTATGAGTATTATAGTGGTGGTGATAGTAAATATCGTTTACGTTCTGCTGGTGGTAAACTAATTCCTTTTAGTTTAAGAGCTGATTTTAGCTATAATAATATGGCATTTAGGGGGTTGGATGGAAAGTTGCATATCTTAGATAGAAACTGCTTACAAACTATTTCTTTTTCTGATTATGGGGATATCACCTTAGATACTATCATTAATGTGGAAGACTTAATGTATGACTTAGGATGTGATGCTGCTTCTCCTTATAATCCATATTTAGTAACACTAGAAAATCGAATTCTTGCTATTGGCAAATATAGTGCCGCTATGGTATTAGATAGTGATAATAAAGATGATATAACAGGAAATGTTTTTGATATTAATGACAATATGCGAATAAGAGATTTTCATTATACAGATTCGTATATCTATTGTTGTGGAGAGATATCGGGTAACTTTTCGTTGGTTAGAATAGATCCTTATACATATTCTAAAGAAGTCATTATGCAGAATAATGATTATGAAATTTATTCATTTACGGTATTGAATG
This sequence comes from Paludibacteraceae bacterium, assembly GCA_017547145.1. GTDB lineage: Bacteria > Bacteroidota > Bacteroidia > Bacteroidales > Paludibacteraceae > RGIG9608. The sequence continues at coordinate 53,775 of JAFYQJ010000002.1, forward strand.
ATGAAACTATTATGTTTAATGGTTTGAGGTTATCAGATGGTAAAAACATAATTGCTTCAATAGATAAGAATGGAAAGTTTAAAATACTTGACGAAACATTGAACTCTCAAGAGTCTGTTTTAGAACGTATACAATAATTATTGTTTATGAAATTCCACCAATTCTTCGATAGGAACTTGTGCTATATGGCTGAAGTTGAGGCCAAAATCGTAGGCTGCTACTTCGAGTACATCGGCAAAGTGGTAAGCCACGGAGCCTGTAAAAGCTATCGGTAGCGTACGGAAGTCGGGGTAATGCACTATGTTGCGGGCAAAAAACGCTATGAATGCATCGAACACCAAATTGTAGCAGTAGGGCTCGGCTATGTTTTCCGACAAAAATGGCGTGAATTGTGCTAAATAGCGATTGGGCAGAGGTTGTCGATATACGTTTTCGACAGCCTCTTTTGCTGTTAAGTGGTATTTGTCAGCAAAAAGTTCTGCTATGCTGTCGGGCATTTGTCGCTTAAGAAAATCGGAAACTAATGTTCGACCGAGATAAGCTCCGCTGCCTTCGTCGCCAAGAATAAACCCAAGCGGCGGAGTGTTTTGCGTGATGTTTGTTCCATCGTAAAGGCATGAATTTGAGCCTGTTCCCAATATGCAGGCAATGCCTTCGGAATGTCCGCAGAGGGCTCTGGCAGCACCTAATAAATCCGAATCAACTTCGATGATTGCGTTTGCAAAAACGGATTTTAGGGCAGTGGCTACAATCGGTTGTTTCTCGGGAATGCACCCTGCACCATAGAAATAAACCTCTTTGACCGAAGCCGAAACGGTGGCAAATGGCAATTCCGATTTTATCAGTTGCGATATCATATCGGCAGTTTGATAAAACGGATTGATACCGTTTGTTCTTTTTTTATCGACAATATGATTATTGTTGATTAAAATCCAATCGGTTTTTGTAGAACCTGCATCAGCAATTAGTTTCATAACTCGTAAAAATGAAATAGATAAAACAAAGAAAGTTAAAAATACTGGAGTTTACAAATAAAAATGGAGTTTGATGTTGTGAGATTTTATTAAAAATAGTATTTTTGAACTTTAAATAAAAACTATAAAAAACTAAAAAAATGAAGGCAAATCTCAGTTCAAAGATTAAATTACGCCACATCCCACGTAAGTATTATCAACCACAAGATGTTTTGGAATTGTCGAGTATTACTCGTTTTGAAAAACTTTCGACTGAAATTTTTGATGAGGCAGTCGATGGAGCAAAAAAAATTGCAGATGAAATAGCAGTTGCAATTCGTGATAAACAAGCTAAAGGCGAGAAGTTTGTATTAGGACTTTCTTGTTCGCGTTCGTGTACAGAGTTGTATGCAGAGTTAGTGCAGAAGCATCAAGCGGAAGGATTGAGTTTCGAAAATGTAGTTGTTTTTAATATTTTTGAATATTATCCTTTGGCAAATAGTTCACAAAGTGCTTTCTCTCAATTGCAAGCAATGTTGTTGGATAAAACAAATATTGCGAAAGAAAATGTCTATACTCCAGATTGTTCGTTGAAAAAAGAAGAAATTGTTTCGTTCTGCAAAAATTATGAAAAAACAATCGCTTCGTTTGGTGGAATAGATTATTTAGTACTTGGTATAAGTGATTCAGGAAATATTGCAATAAATGAGTCAGGATCGCAAGGAACATCGCGTACACGTTTGATAATGTTGGATAACAATTCAAGAAAAGAAGGTTCTTATTTGTTTGGCTCAACAGAAAATGTGCCAGTTTGTGCTATAACTATGGGTGTTGGAACTATGCTCGATGCAAAACGTGTTGTTGCAATGGCGTGGGGCGATGGAAAAGCAGAAATCGTAAAACAAGTAGTAGAGGGTAATGTTTCGGATGCGTATTCTGCATCTTATTTGCAAAATCATATCAATGCGACATTGGTGTTAGATATTCATTCTGCAAGTGAATTAACTCGTATTAGCCATCCTTGGTTGGTAACATCGTGCGAGTGGGATGATAAATTAATTCGTCGTGCTATTGTTTGGTTGTGTCAGAAGTTGAACAAACCAATTTTGAAGTTGACAAACAAAGATTATAACGAAAATGGTTTGAGCGAATTGTTAGCATTACACAATTCGGCATACAATGTTAATATAAAGATTTTTAACGATTTACAACATACAATAACTGGTTGGCCGGGAGGAAAACCAAATGCCGATGATACGTATCGTCCTGAACGTGCAAATCCATATCCAAAACGTGTGTTGGTGTTTAGCCCTCATCCTGATGATGATGTTATTTCGATGGGAGGAACGCTTCGTCGTTTGGTTGATCAAAAGCATGACGTACATATTGCGTATGAAACATCGGGTAATATTGCTGTAAACGATGAAGAAGTGTTGCGTTTTATGATGTTTGTAAAAGGATATCACGAAATTCATAAATCGAAAGATGCTGCTTTGGATGCTAAAAACGATGAAATAATTGAAGCTATAGCTCAAAAGAAAGATGGAGAAATGGATACAGCTGATGTTCGCGAACTAAAAGGTTTGATTCGTAGAGGAGAAGCTCGTTTGGCCGATCGTTATATGGGTGTGAAGTCAGACAATATACATTTCTTGAATTTACCATTTTATGAAACTGGTACAATTAAAAAGAATGACTTAAGTCAGGCAGATGTTGATATTGTAAAGGCATTGTTGCAAGATTTGAAGCCTCATCAAATATATGTTGCAGGCGACCTTGCCGATCCTCATGGAACGCATAAAGTATGTTTGGATGCAGTGTTGGCAGCTATAGATGATTTGAAAGGAGAAGCATGGTTGGACGAATGTCGCATTTGGATGTATCGAGGTGCGTGGATGGAATGGGAAATTGATCATATAGAAATGGCAGTTCCTTTAAGTCCTGAAGAGTTGAGAAGTAAGCGTAATGCTATTTTGCGTCATTCATCGCAAATGGAAAGTGCTCCTTTCTTGGGCAATGATGAGCGTTTGTTTTGGCAACGTTCAGAAGAACGAAATCGTACGACAGCCGAATTTTATAATAAATTAGGTTTGGCATCGTATGAAGCTATTGAAGCGTTTGTTCGATACATACCTTTGTAAGTAAAATTTTTAACTCATAGAAAAAAGACCTCTTTTTAGAGAAAGAGGTCTTTGTTTTATAATGGCAAGACGTATTTTATTTTTATTGTTTATTTTGTTGCTTTCGTCAAGTGTTTATTCGCAATCGGGAGCTGATGTTTTGCGTAGCGATATTGCCCGTTGGGTTGAAGCATTAAAGCCCGATTATCAGCAAGTTGGCGAACTTCGTTTAGAGAGAACTCGTATTTTGCCTAAAAAACATAGTGTAGAAATTTATTTGAATGGAGCTGCATCGTATTTGCTTTATAGAGATACATTTATAAATCGTTTATATAAAGAAGCGAGGACTATAGTACATCGTGTTTATCCAAAATATAATGTTGTAATTTATGCCGACAAAAAGGAATTGAGTTTTTATATTCCAAATAACTGTAGAAAAGAATCGCTTTGGGATAGACATCGTTTTTGTAAACGAGAGTTGAGTCCATTAGTAAGAAATACATCAAAACCTTTTGTGTTAACCAACGGATTGGTAGGGAGAAATATAGCTTTGTGGAGTAGTCATGGTATGTATTACAACCAACAGCAAGATCGTTGGAGATGGCAACGTGCAAGGTTGTTTTCAACAGTAGAGGACAAGTTAACATTGCATTATGTTTTGAACTTTTTACTTCCAATGCTTGAAAATGCAGGTGCAAATGTTTTTTTACCACAAGAACGAGATACGCAGGTTGACGAAGTGGTAGTAGATAACGATGCGTCTGATTTTAATTCTATTTATGAAGAATCAGCTCCTGAAAAATGGATTTTAGGAGGAAATAGTGCCTTTGCCTCTTGTCAATTAATTTCAAATTTAAATGACAATCCATTTAAACTAGGCTCATACAAATTTGCAAATGTATCTAAAAATGAAACAGCTTCTGTAACTTGGACGCCCGATATAACAAATTCGGGAATGTATGCCGTTTATGTTACATATCAATCAAAAGAAAATAGTATTTCTGATGCTCATTATACAGTTTACCATAAAGGTGGAGAAACGTCGTTTGTGGTAAATCAAAAACAGGGTGGTGGAACATGGATTTATTTAGGAACATTCTTTTTCGATAAAGGTGTAAATTCTAATTTTGGTTCTGTAAAACTTACCAATAAAAGCGTCTCTGAAACAGGTGTAGTAACTGCCGATGCAGTTAGGTTTGGCGGAGGTATGGGCAGTGTGGCTCGTAAACCTGCATCCGTTCAAGCAGTGAATAATTATAATTCACAATTCAATAAAAAAGTACAACCATCTCCATTCGTTTTAAAGGAAGAAGCAGAAGTGAGTGGATTGCCTCGTTACTTGGAAGCTTCGCGTTATTGGTTGCAAATGGCAGGTTTCGATAAAAGTATATTTAGTCGTACGCAAGGTGTTGACGATTATATTGACGATCTTTTTGCTCGAGGACTTTGGGTTAATGCGTTGAATTATGGTTCAGTAAACGCTCCAGATTCTGTTGGTTTGTCTATACCAATTGATTTGGCTTTAGGTTTTCATACAGATGCTGGAGTAAAAACAAACGATACAATTGTTGGTTCGCTTGGTATTTTTATGACAAAAGAAGGTAATGAATGTTTCCCTAATAATCAATCACGTTATGCGTCTCGCGATTTGTCGGATATGGTTTTGTCAGAGATAAATAATTCTATCCAAAAACAATATAACAAAAATTGGTCTATTCGAGGATTGTGGAATAAATCTTATGCTGAAGCACGTGTGCCACAAGTTCCAACAATGTTGTTAGAGTTACTTTCGCATCAAAATCCCACAGATATGCGATATGCGCTCGATCCTCATTTTCAGTTTACAGCATCTCGTGCTATCTATAAAGCTATAGTTAAATATTTAGCATTGCAAAATAAGGAATCTTATACGATACAACCATTGCCAGTAAATAGTTTTTATCTTGAAAGCAAGGGGGAGGATTCAATTCGACTTTGTTGGACGCCTACTGTTGATAGTTTGTCTGCTGGTGGGGCTTTACCCACTGGATATGTACTTTATACGCAATGTGATGAATCAGGTTTTAATAATGGTTTTTATACAACTGATACCACTTTGGTTTTACCCATTAAGCAAGATATGTTGTATCAGTTTAAGGTTACTGCGGTAAATGCAGGAGGTGAAAGTTTTGCTTCGGAAATTCTTTCTGCGAGCATTTCTTCAAAAGGCACTCATACATTGCTCGTGGTTAATGGATTTGATAGGTTGTCTTCGCCCGATTTTTTTGAAACTGCAGATTACCAAGGAATAGGTGTAAAGGATGACTGTGGGGTCCCATATCAAAAAAGCTGTTTTTTTACAGGAAATCAATACGATTTTAATAAAATAAATCCTTGGGTGAGCGACGACGATCCTGGTTTTGGTGCGAGTGATGCTTTGTATGAGAAACAACTAGTTGCGGGTAATACCTTCGACTATACTTCAGTTCACGGAAAAGCAATACAAAAAGCTAGTTATTCTTTTGTTTCGGCTAGTCGATTGGCAATAGAGCGTGGCTTGGTAGATATGAAAAACTATAAACTTGTAGATTATATAGCTGGTAAACAGCGAACTACTTTGGTTGGTTTGGATTCTTTAAACCTAAAGTATAAAGTCATTTCTCCTATTATGCAGCAACGAATATCTGACTATTGTGCATCGGGTGGAGCTCTTTTTTTAAGCGGGGCATATTTAGCTAGTGATTTGCATAATGCAAGTGATATTTGTTTTTTGAAAAATACATTGAAAATTAATAAAAATACTACTCTTATCAATCCAAATGGATTGGTAAATAGGCATTATTCTTCGTTAACTATGGTTTCGGATACAATTCGTTATTGTCAAAAACCATCTTCGGATGTCTATCATATTATTTCTGCTGATGCATTTCTGCCAATGTTAGGAGCATTCCCTGTATTACGTTATGCAGACAATGGTACGGTAGCAGCAGTAGCTTATAAGGGAGATTATCGCTTGTGGGTTATGGGATTTCCATTCGAAGTAATATTATCATCTCGCAAGCAACAAGATTTGATGTTAGATGTATTAAATTTTTTAATCACTGAAAAATAGTATGAAAAAGGTACAGATTTTTTTGCCTGAAGCTTGTCGTATTAAGACACATGAGTCGTTTAATGTTGTTTTAGAAACTTATAATGAGTCTTTTTTAGGAACCGATTTTTGGAAAAACAATGTTCATCGTTTTAGCGAAGAATATGTTTTTGTTATTACAAAATCGTGTATGATAGATTTTGTTCCTGATGCTTTGAAGCGATTTATTCAAATTGCTCAATCTACTTTGAGCACAATGCTTTATTCGGATTATCGCATGCAAAGTGCAGGTTTAAAGTTATGTCCGACCATTGATTATCAATATGGTAGTGTGCGTGATGATTTTGACTTTGGATCGGTTTTGCTTTTTGAAACTGAAGCTTTGAAACGTGTCATTGCCGAGCAAATGGCTTTTTATACAGCTGCGGCTTTTTATGATATTCGTTTGCAACTATCAATTGAAAAATTGCCATTACGAATAAATGAATATTTGTATACAGAAAAAACTGTTGAGGTAGATAGAAACAAGCATTTTGACTATGTTGATCCTAAAAATAGGGCATCACAAATAGAAATGGAGCAAGCTTTTACTATGTTTTTGAAAAAATGTAGTGCTTATTTAGAACCGCGAACTGCAGTCGTTGATTTTGATATTGAAAATTTTGAAACAGAGGCAACGGTTTTGATTCCTGTTCGCAATAGAGAAAAAACAATAGAAGATGCAATTGTTTCGGTTTTAAAGCAGAAAACTTCGTTTCCGTTTAATTTAATCATTGTTGACAATCATTCAACGGACAACACTTCAGATATTATTGCTCGTTATGCTGAAAAAGATAGTCGTGTAAAACATTTGATTCCAGAGCGTGACGATTTGGGTATAGGTGGATGCTGGAGTTTTGGAGTGAATAGTAGCGAATGCGGTCGATTTGTAGTTCAGCTTGATAGCGACGATGTTTATGCCGACGAAAACACTTTACAAAAAGTAGTTGATACGTTCCGTAGTGAGCATTGTGCTATGGTAATTGGCTCTTATAAAATTACCGATTTTGATATGAATACAATACCTCCGGGTTTGATTGATCATCGTGAATGGACTGACGAAAACGGACACAACAATGCGTTGCGAATCAATGGTTTGGGAGCTCCTCGAGCATTTTTTACACCTATATTGCGTTCGTTAGGAGTGCCAAATACAAGTTATGGTGAAGATTATGCACTTGGTTTACAAATTAGTCGAAGTTATAAAATAGGACGAATTTTTGAATCGATTTACCTTTGTCGCCGTTGGAACGACAATACAGATGCTTTGCTTTCGATAGAAAAAGCAAACGCAAATAATTTGTACAAAGACAAACTTCGTACTATCGAATTATTAGCACGCCAAAAACAAAATAATTAATTTGCTATGAAACCGCTGACAAGGTTATATAAGTTTTTGCATTGGTGTGTGCGTCAAACATTTACGTTTGCTTATCGTAGATTCGAATGTGTAGGCCAAGAGCATATTCCTACTGATGCTGCAGTTATATTTGCTCCAAATCATACAAATGGCTTAATGGATGCCATGGCATTGCTTTGGTTGTCGCGTAAGTATCGACAAATTTTGTTTGTGGCTCGTGCCGATATTTTTCGAAACAAAAGAGTTGCAAAGTTGCTTCGCTCGTTTCGTATGTTGCCCATAATGCGTATTCGCGACGGGCGTGAAAATCTCTCGAAAAACGACGAGATAATGTCGCAATGCGTAGAGGCTTTGCAAGAGGGTATACCTTTTTGTATTATGCCCGAGGGTACGCATCGTGCTAAACGGGCTCAATTGCCCTTGGTAAAGGGTGTTTTTCGCATCGCTTTGATGGCAAATGAGCGTATGCAAGGTGTTAAAAACGTTTATATAGTTCCTGTAGGAATAAATTTTGGAAGTTTTTTTCGCTATCGTTCTTCATTGCTCTTAAAGGTAGGTAAGCCTATCGATGTAACTGCATTTGCAAAAGAAAATGCCGAACTCTCGTTCTCGGAACAAACTACGCAGTTGCGTGCTGTATTGACGGAGCAATTGCAAACGGTGCATTTAGCAATACCAGACGACGATGATTTTGAGGCTATTGAGGAGTGCTGTTTTTTAAATTCTGATAGAAATGATTCGTTAGACGAACGCTTGGTGCGAAGCCAACAACTACTAAAAAAACTAGAAAAAGCAAAAACTGAACAACCTGAAACAATGCACGATTTTTTTGCTCAAGTAAAGGCGTTTGCTCGTTTGCGTAAGCGTTGGTATTTGTATGCCGATGCTTTGTCGTATAGTGCCTCTTCGTTGAAGCTTTTTTGTGTTGCGTTGTTGCTGTTGATCGAAGTGCCTTATTTTTTTGTATCGTTGCTCGTGGTGTTACCCTATTTGCTGATTTCTGAAATGTTAGTGCGGTGGCAGTCGGACAATGCAATGTACAACTCTATTCGCTACGTGCTGTCGCTGATTTTTTATCCGCTTTCTATGCTTGTGGCTACGGTGGTTTGCTTCTCGCTGTTTAAATGGTGGTTGGCGTTAATTTTTGTAATGTTGCTTGTGCCGTCGTATATGTTTTTCTACGATTATATGCGTTTGGTGCGTTTGTGTTATGCTACTTTGGTGTTGAGGTTTAACCGCAGTTTGTGTGAAGCAATGCAGCGTTTAAAACTTTTTATTCGAAAACTATAGCTGTTCTAAACGATTAGTTTTTATTATATTTGTGCGAAACTTAAAAAAATATTATTGCCTATGAAAAAATAACACTGTAAAAAGTGTGTACATCTTGAAAATATTGGAAATAGCGTTATAAGCTACACTTGTTTATCTGAAATCTCGACAATTTCAAGTTAAACCATTCAAGTAAAAGCTCATTGACGCTCACGTGAAAGCGTGGGCTTTTTATGCATTTGAATGGTTAGGTAGTCGAGAACCTCAGATAATCAAATGAAAATTAACAAAGCACCGCGCTCTTTTTATGTACATACAGAATACAATTTAGGTGCAAATAAGTAGAATTAAAAATCAAATAAAAAGAAATGAAAATACAAATAAATAAAATTATGTTTGCCACATTGATGTTTGTGGCAAGTGCAGTGTTTACTGCGTGTGAATATGATGACAGCGATGTGTTGAATCGTTTGGGTTCGTTGGAAAATAGAGTTGCCAAGTTGGAGAAACTCTGCAAGGAAAACAATACAAATATCGCATCAATTCAAGCAATTGTAGAGGTGTTGAATAGCCAAGACTACGTAGTGAGTGTTTCGCCTATTAGTTACGGTGGAGTGGAAGTCGGTTATACTATTACGATTGCTGTACACGAACCAATCACCATCTATCATGGTCAAGATGGGATAGATGCTTCGGCACCAATAATTGGAGCGAAGGAAGAAGGCGGTGTTTATTATTGGACGATAGACGGCGAGTGGTTGCTCGACGAAAATGGCAATAAACTTCGTGTGAGCGGACAAAATGGTGCAAATGGAACTAACGGTGAAGATGGCGAAGACGGACAAGACGGTGTCAATGGAGAAGATGGCGTAACGCCACAATTGAAGATAGAAGAAGACTATTGGTGGATTTCTTACGACAACGGAGCTACATGGACAAAATTAGAAAAAGCTACGGGCGAAGATGGAGCCAAAGGCGATAAGGGTGATTCTATGTTCCAAAGTGTAACCTACGATGAGCAAGCTGTATACTTTACGTTGGCAGATGGTACAGTGATAACCATCGATCGTATCTCGAAAGAGGAAGCAACATCAGGTCTTGAGAATGGCTATGCTTGGGTTGATTTAGGGTTGAGTGTAAAATGGGCGACCTGCAACGTAGGAGCATCTAAACCTGAAGAATACGGTTGTTACTTTGCTTGGGGAGAGGTAGAGCCAAAGGAGACATACGATTGGGCGACCTACAAATGGGCAAATGGCAGCAAAACAACGATGACGAAATATTGTGCAGATAGCAGCTACGGCAATAATGGTTTCACCGACGACAAAACGGTGCTTGATGCCGAAGACGATGCAGCCACAGTGAATATGGGAGGCTCTTGGCGTATGCCGACTGTTGAAGAGATGCGTGAATTGATAGACGGATGTACATGGACGTGGAAATCGAAGAATGGCATAAATGGCTACGAAGTGAAAAGTAAAACCAATGGTAACTCTATTTTCTTACCTGTTGCAGGTTATAATAATTTTGCTGATAAAGGATTAGTTGGTTACTATTGGTCAAAATCGCTCAATATGGAATTTTCGTGTTTTAGTAATGACTTAAGTTTTAGTTCCAGTTATGTTGCTACTGGAGGCAATTATCGGTGCTATGGATGGTCTGTGCGTGGGGTAATAAGCAAATAATCGTAAGAGAATAATAAAAAGAAGCATCACTTGGTAAGTGGTGCTTTTTTTGTAGAATGAAATAATGAGTTTTGATATTTTTTTTATATTTGCTGAATGTAAGACATAAAAAAAGCAAAAAGATATGTTGATAATAGGAATTGCCGGTGGTACGGGGTCAGGAAAAACTACCGTAGTAAAAAAAATAGTAGAAAAACTGCCTGTGGGCGAAGTGGTGGTTTTGCCTCAAGATTCGTACTACAAAGATAGTAGCCACATACCCGTAGAGGAGCGTCAGAATATCAATTTCGACCATCCCGATGCGTTCGATTGGGATTTGCTATCGCAGCACATAGCTATGCTAAAGGCGGGTAAAAGCATAGAGCAGCCTACCTACTCGTATCTTACATGCACACGTCAAGCAGAAACTATTCATGTAGAGCCACGCAATGTGATAATAGTAGAGGGCATATTGGCACTCTGCGACGAAACGTTGCGTTCGCTTATGGACTTAAAGGTGTTTGTAGATGCCGATTCGGATGAGCGTTTGATACGTGTAATAAAACGTGATATAGTAGAGCGTGGTAGAACAACCGAAGCTGTAATGAGCCGTTACACACGCATACTAAAACCAATGCATTTGCAATTTATAGAGCCTTGCAAACGTTATGCCGATTTGATAGTGCCGCAAGGTGGAAACAACAAAGTGGCGATAGATATTTTGAAAATGTTTATCGAAAAAAATTTAGGAGAGTAATGGCAGATTTTACAAACATATTGTTTATAGATATCGAGACCGTACCTGCCGAGAAGTCGGTAGAGGAGTTGTCGGCCGAGTTGAGAAGCTTGTGGAACGACAAAGTGCGTATAATGCAAAGTCGTATGCCCGATCGTTTTAATGAAGAAGATAACGAAGAAAGTATTTATCGTAGAGAGGCTGGTATATTCGCAGAGTTTGGTCGGATAGTTTGTATTTCGGTCGGATTTTTCTATCGTAAAGATAATCAGGAGTTTTTTCGTGAAAAATCGTTTTATGGTTCCAACGAAAAACAGCTTTTGGCAGAATTTTTGGAAATGTTGTCGAAGGTAGGCAATAAGGTTTTTTGTGGGCATAATATTAAGGAATTTGATGTGCCATACATTTGTCGTAGAATGTTGATAAATGGTTTGGAGTTGCCTGCGTGCTTGAATATAGCAGGGCGTAAATCGTGGGAAATAAATATGCTTGACACGTTGGATTTGTGGCGTTTTGGCGACTACAAAAACTATACATCGTTGAAGCTTTTGACTGCGATATTTGGAATACCTACACCAAAAGATGACATTGATGGCTCGCAAGTCGCAAATGTTTATTACGAAGATGGAGATTTGTCGAGAATTGTTTCTTACTGCGAAAAAGATGTTTTGGCAACCGCACGTTTATATGCTCGTTATAAAGGTGCAACGCCCATTGACGACGAATTTGTAGAACATGCTTAATGCCTTAAAAAGAAATATACTTTTTATATGTTTGGTGTTGTTGTGTTTTTCGGCTTGTCAGCAAGCAAAAAATAACGACAACGAGCAACAACTTTTGTTGAATGATTTACCTCAAATTTTAGAACAAAAAGAACTTTGCGTTATTACGCTTGAGAGTTCGCTGTCGTATTTTACCGATGGCGACAATGTGATGGGCTACGAATATACGCTTTGTTCGGACTATACAGAAAGTCTCGGCGTCGATTTACGCTTTATTGTTGCTCGCAATCTTGAAGAAATGCGTCAGCTTTTGCTCTCGGGTAAGGGTGATATTATTGTTTACAGAATGCCGATGTCGAAAGAAAACAAAGAGTTGATGGCATTTGCCAATAATGTACAAAAAACGTCCCCAGTGTTAATTCAGTCGCTTAATGATACGATAACAGATGCAACAGGGCTTGTTGGTCGTCAGGTTTATACAAGAAAATATAGTCGTTATTGGCATTTGTTGAATAATTTGAATGAGGAGTTAGGGGGCGAAATAGATATTGTAGAGGTTGATTCGCTAAACATCGACCAGCTGATAAGAAAGGTTGCGGAAGGAACATATTCGTTGACTGTAGCAGACTACGAGGTAGCAATGCTGAATAGAATGTTTGTGCCGAATTTTAATAGTAGTGTTTCTTTGGGTTTAGAGCAAGAATATGCGTGGGCGGTGAGAAAAACATCTTCCGAATTGCTCAACTCAATAAATAGTTGGTATGAGCCTCGCCGACTTTATTATGAGAAATTAAAAAATAGAAATCATAATCTTAAAAAATATTTTGGCGAATCGTCATTCCAAAAAGTAGGACAAATATCTCCTTTCGATTCTTTGTTTCAAATCTATGCACCTCAAATAGGTTGGGATTGGCGTTTGTTGGCGGCATTGTCTTATCATGAGTCAAGATTCAATCCTCAAATAATATCGTACGCAGGAGCTGTTGGTTTAATGCAACTAATGCCACGCACGGCAGAGCGTTTTGGTGTTGATTCTACTATGATTTTTGAACCCGAATATAATATTTCGGCTTCGGTGCAATATATTAAAAGGTTAGATGGATATTTCCGAAAAGTGAAAGATGAACAAGAACGTAAAAAATTTATTTTAGCAAGTTATAATTCGGGGCCCGCTCATATTTTTGATGCTCGAGCATTAGCAGAAAAATATGGAAAAAATCCTGATATATGGTTCAATAGTGTCGAAAATTATTTGTTGTTAAAAAATCAAACCGAATATTACAACGACTCTGTTTGTAAATTTGGATATTTTAGAGGAAATCATACGGCACGTTATGTGCGTAATGTGTTTGATACATACCAAGTTTATTGTGGAATAAATAAATAACTTAATGATGCGAAGTTTTATTTTTTTATCAATATTTTTGTTTCTATTTTCAGCTTGTATAAGGGTTGAGAATCCTATAAAAGAACATCTACAACCTGAAATTTATCCTGATTATAAGTCGGTTGTAATTCCTCCTAATATAGCACCATTGGTATTTTCTGTTAAAAATGTAAAGTGTATAGCAGCTGATTTTATTTTTGAAAATGAAGTACTTTTTCGTGCTGTTGGAAAAGGTAGCGAAGGTGTCAAAATTCCTATTAAAAAATGGAAAACACTGTTGAGTAAATCTATAGGAGGTAACTTCTATGTTAAAGTCTATACTCAAAACGAAGATGGAATTTGGAAGGAATACTTACCTTTTGAAATAGTTGTGGCAAAGGATTCGATAGATGCTTATGTTTCGTATCGTTTGATAAAACCGGGTTATGAACAGCTAGATTTGATGGGTTTGTATCAAAGAGATATAACTACATTTGAAGAAAAGGCTATAATAGAAAATTCGCAATTGGAGTCAAAAAATAATTTTGGTTGTGTAAATTGCCATTCGTTCCGTAACTATAATGCCGACTCAATGTTGTATCATGGGCGGTTTGTTGATGCGGGAACAGTTTTTATACAAGGTGATGATGCTAAAAAAATAAACTTTACAATAGAAGATATAGGAAAGGCTTCTTATCCTTATTGGCATCCAAATGCTTCGTTTATAGCTTTTTCTATGAACGAAACGCGCCAAGTGTTTCATGTATTTGATGAAAGTAGAATTACGGCATTCGATTATAGTTCAGATTTAATGATTTACGATTATCAAAAAAATGAAGTGATAATTGATACACGTTTTATAGGCGATGATTATTATGAAACATTTCCATCGTGGTCGCCAGATGGGAAATTGTTGTATTTCTCACGAGCTGATTATTGTGGTGCGTTACCTGAAAATAATGATAAAATGCGTTATGGTATTTATCGTGCGTCTTTTGATGTAGAAACTGCAAAAATAGAAGATGTAGAGTGTGTTGTGGACGAGCATTTTACAAAAAAAAGTCAGCCATTTGCAAGAGTATCACCTGATGGAAATTATCTTTTGTACACAGAGTGCGATTATGGAACATTCCCGATGTCGCAAAAGGATTCAGAATTGAAAATGATCGATTTACAAACGAAAGAACCAGTTGATATGGCTATAGTAAATAGCGATGAAGTAGAAGGGTATAATGCGTGGTCGTCCAATGGTCGTTGGATAATGTTTGGAAGTCGTAGACTTGATGGAATGTATTCGCGTATATTTTTTGCGTATTTCGACGAAAACGGGGTAGCTCATAAGCCTTTTTTGATGCCACAAAAAACTGCTGATTTTGATTTGTTGCGAATGAAAGCATATAATGTACCCGAATTTTCGAAAAATGCTGTGTCTCGCTCGAAATATCAAATTAAACGAATACAAGCAGGCGAAGCAAAATCTATAAATGTAAGATACAAATGAAAAAGTATATTGTAGAATCGTTGTTTTTGAGTGCATTGGCAATATTTCATATTGTTTTTTGGAGTGTACTACATTATGGATTTTTGAATTATGCTTATTCTAATGCCTATTTTGACATTTCGTTTGAATTTTTTGCTGATGCATTAAATTATTGTCATTTAACGCAGTATATAGAAAATTTTTTACTTGCGTTTTTTAGATGGCATTGGTTAGGAACTATTATTTTGTTTATTCCTATTTTAGGTATTTATTTTATTACCCGAGCAATTTTAAAAACGCTGAATTTGTCATCATTAAAACTTTTGGCGTTTTTTCCTGCTATTTTGATGATGTCGTGTCAGCATTTAGAACATTTTTTCTTACAAAAATCATTAGTGGTTTTATTCATAACAATAGCAATATATATTCATATTCTTTTAAAAGACAGTAAAATACGTTTTGTTTTGTTATTTGGGGTATTGTTTACCTTGTTGTTCTTTTCGCGTTTAGAATTTGCTATTTTATGTGTTGCATTATTGATTGTAGAGTTATTGCTTTCTAGTGATAAACAACGATATATATTATCAGTTTTCTACCTTATTTTTGCTTCTATATCTTTTGTTTTTTATATTAAAAAATTGCCTAATGCACCATTGTTTCGTGTTGAAATGCCTATACAAATAGGTGCTCAAGTATTGCTTATTTTATTGTTTATAGTATTCTCAAAATTTGAAAAGAAACTAAATAACCTTTTTTTGAACAAAAGAAATTGGTTGTTGATAATGCTTGTTATTTCTTTTTTTAGTGTATTGTTTATCTCTAACGATGAATTAGAAAAAAAAGAGTTGTTAGCACGTTTGGATTTGGCTTTACTTGATGATGATACGGATAAAATACTTTTATTGACAAATAAAGAGAATGTAGAAAATCAAGAAGACTTTTATCCTTATATTTTTTATGCATTAGCACAAAAAGGTCAGTTGGCTCAAAAGTTATTTCAATATAAGGTGAATGTTTCAAATTTTCTTCCAGAAGCACTGCCTACTTATGCAAATTCTAAATCAGTTTTGAATGTTTGCTTTTATGAAAAAATGGGATTGTTAAATGAGGCAATGCATCAAGCATATCAGATGGGAATCTCGTGTAATCGTGGAGATACGTTTCGTTCGCTTTGCTTGTTGGTCGATTTGAATATTGCTCGTGGCGATTACCGACTTGTAGAAAAATATTTAGCTAAATTGGCTCAAACCCTTGTGCATGACGATTTTATTCGTAGTAGGAGAGAAATGTTGTGCTCTATGCAGCAAACCGCCAAAAATGAAGTTGATTTTAAAGATTATTTGTATATCAACAAAGATCAGTTTTTGAATATATCTTATGCGTTGTTTTTAGCAAAAAAGGAATCAACATTTGTTAAAGATTATTTTTTATGTTCGCTTTTGTTGACAGGGGAGTTTGAGGGATTTTGTTTGTCGTATAAGGAGGTTGAATCTGCTATAAAATGTAATAAACGTGTTTATGCAGAAGCATTGGTAATGGCTCGTGATATAGGTAATTACGATTCGAATTTAGTCGTATCTGATAAAGTGGAGCAGGATTGGATTCAGTTTAAGGCTATTTTAGGTAATCAGTGGTTAAGTAAGAAAGAAAAGGAAAAACGATTGCTCGCTTTCCGAAATACTTGGTGGTACTACTACTTGCAGGAGTGCGAACATTTGTTTTAGTTGAAAATGAATTTCACTATATTTGTACTGAATTTGTAAAACAAAAAAACATTTTTGCCTATGAAAAAATAACACTCTAAAAAAGTGTGTACATCTTGAAAATATTGGAAATAGCGTTATAAGCTAAACTTGAGATTTTGAAACTTCGACACTTTCAAAAACTTATGTTGAATCAAGTAAAAGCCCAAATGACGCTCACGCTTGTAGCGTGGGCTTTTGTGTATAATTTGATTCAACGGGTAGTCGAAGACCTCAAAATCTCAAAGACATAGCAAAGCACCACGCTCTTTTTATGTGCATACGTGAACCTATATCTTTTGTGCTTATCCCAAAAAAAATAGGATTTTATTAAAAATTTAATGATATAAAAAATAAGAACTAATAAGAACTTGACTCGATTTGCTTGAGTTTGTTTATTTGCAAAAAATTATAAAAAAGAAATTTTAAGTATGAAAAAACAACTGTTTTTAGGAGCGATGTTGGTTGCTGGAGTAACCCTCGCAAGTTGCAGCAAGGAGAAACCTGCTTGCCAAAAAGTGATGTATAAAATAGGTGAGACGGAAATCACCACCTATCAGTGGATGACCCGTACGGAAGCCGAAGCGGTTTTTAGCAAGTACAACGATGTGCGAATTTTCGAAGAAAAAGCCGCCGATGTAGAGTGTTTATTAAAGAATGAAGATAACAAATAAAAAATAGGAGGGAATGATGAAAACAACGATAAAACTGCTTGCACTAGCCCTTGTGCTTTTTGCTACTGCGTGCAACAATGACGACGAAATGGATATGCTCAACTCGCTTTGGCGGAATGTAACCCAAAACGAAGCTCGCATCGACGCCCTTGAAAAATGGTGTGCTCAAGCCAATACGAACATTTCATCGCTACAAACCATTGTGAATGTGCTCGAAAGCAACGGAATGGTAACATCTATCACTCCTGTGATGGAAGGCGGAGTGGAAATAGGTTATACTATTACGTTTAGCAACCACGACCCGATAACCATCTATCACGGCAAGGACGGTAAAGATGGACAGAATGGTGCCAACGGACAAAACGGAACTTCTCCTATAGTGGGCGTAGCACAATCGGGTGGCGTATATTATTGGACGCTCAATGGCGAATGGCTACTCGATGCCGACGGCAATAAACTCCCCGTAAGCGGAAAAGACGGAGCTAATGGCGAAAACGGACAAAACGGCTCTAATGGCCAAAATGGTGTAACACCACAGCTAAAAATAGAAAACGACTACTGGTGGATTTCTTACGACAATGGCAATACTTGGAAGCAGCTTGGCAAAGCTAAAGGCGAAGATGGTGAAAACGGAGAAAATGGTGCAAAGGGAGACAAAGGAGATACTGGTGATAAAGGCGACAAGGGAGACAAAGGCGATGCAGGCGACTCTATGTTCCAAAGCGTAACGCAAGACGCCGATAATGTTTACTTTACGCTTGCCAATGGTACGGTGATTGCCATAGCTAAAGGCGGTGATGAAAAGTATGAGTTTACCATTACCTATATGCCCAATGGAGGAGAGGGTGAAGTTGTGATAGACACGGTACACTATGGTTGTAGTTATGCGATTAGAAATAATGCGGGTACATGTTTTATTTCTTGGAATACTTCTTCCGATGGCACGGGTGTTGTTTACACTCCAACTGAAAATATAGTGGTGGTGAAAGATATTATCTTATATGCTCAATGGTTTACACCTGCTTCATTTTCCGTGAGCAATACTACTCAGGTGATTTTTTCTCCTGGAAACTTGCAGTATCATCCTGCGAATGATGAGTGGCGTTTTGCAGAAAGTCAAACTGATTATATCGGCGATGCAAATAGAAATGTAGCAGCTGATTATAATGGTTGGTTGGACCTATTTGGTTTTGGTACAGGCAGTAGTCCTACAGTAACAAGTTCTTATTATGATTACCCTTTTGTCGATTGGGGTACGAATCAGATTGGAGATGATGCTCCTAATACGTGGCGTACATTGACAGATGATGAGTGGTGTTATCTTAGTTTTTCTCGTACTAATGCAAGTTCTCTCAAAGGCATTGCTCAGGTAAGTGGTGTGAATGGCTTGATATTGTTGCCTGATGGTTGGTCTTGCCCTGATGGTGTAACTTTCAAATCTGGTTTCTATAGTAGTTTTGGTGTAGATTATTATGCGGCTTATCAAACCTTTACTGCAGATGAGTGGTCAAAAATGGAATCTGCAGGTGCTGTGTTTCTCCCTGCTGCTGGTGCTCGTCATGGTTCTGATGTGAGTTATGGTAGTGGTGTTTATAATTCCTCTACTCCGTATAAATCTGTTTTTGGGTGGTGCTTTTATTTTGGTTTTGGTTCTGGAGGCGCGTACCACGGTGATGACGATAGTTATATAGGTCGCAGTGTGCGTTTGGTTAAGGATTTATAAAAATTTCGCAAAAATGCTGTAAAGCTGCCGCTTCTACGGTCGGTCTGTGCGTGGCGTGTGTCCTTAAGAATCTTACCCTTGTCCCCCTCACGGGCAGAGAAAATAATGTAGGGACGCATCGCGTCCCTACAGTTTTTGTATAAAACAATCGTAAAAAACGGACGCAATTGGGTGCGTCTCTAAGGGTAATGGATTGGGTATATAAAAAAAGTTTTTCACCGTAAGGTGAAAAACTTTTTTTTGTTTTTTTTTGTGTATTTTATTTATTTTCTTGAATGATACGTTCTGCACAATCTAATATTTTCGTGTCATCTAAAATTACAAGCCCACCATCAGGTCCCGGCTCTAAATGCACGCCACAGCTATTACCATCTTTAAAGTTTTGCCCACCAAAATAATTACGTATGGTTTCTTCTTTCATTCCTAACTCGTTTGCTATTCTTCCCATACTTCCGTCAGGCAAACTGTCTTTGATCTTTCTCAATTCGTTGAATGTGATTGTTTTAACCATGATTTTAAAATTTTAAATTGTTTATAATAAGTGTTTCTTTCTTTAAAAGTTTTATAAATATACAGACTATTTTTTGTAAAACAAATAAAAAGTGATAAAATATTGTAGTTATTTTTTTGAAAAGAGTTTTAAATCCTCTGTTTTGGAGGAAAATAGTGAGCATAATTTTGTATTTTTGTGCTGTTTAATAAATTTATTAATATGAAAATAGAAAAGAATAAAATTGTAACCACTACATATAAATTGTATGTTGGTGAGGGAAATGAACGTGAATTGATGGAAGAAACATCAAGCGAGAATCCGTTGATATTTGCTTTTGGGATAAATATGATGTTGCCAAAATTTGAAGAACAACTAGAAGGGCTTTCTGTTGGCGATACATATAATTTTACAATACCATGTGCTGATGCTTATGGAGAATATGACGAAGAAAATTTCCGTGATTTACCTATGGATATTTTTGTTGGGGAAGATGGAAAGCTTGATGAACAAATCATATTTAAAGGAAATGTAGTTCCTTTGATAACATCAGATGGACAGCACATCAATGCTCAAGTAGTAGAGGTTAAATCGGATGCTATAACAATGGATTTTAATCATCCATTAGCAGGAGAAGATTTGCATTTCGAAGGAGAAATTGTAGCTATAAGAGAAGCTACAGAGGCAGACTTGGCTGCTATGAGAGGTGGTTGTGGCTGTGGTTGTGGCGACTGCGATAGCGATTGTGGTTGTGAAGAACAAGGTGGCTGCAATTGCGGACATTGTCATTAAGATTTTTTTTATAATGTCAAATACTTTTGGTAAAATATTTCGCTTGACATCGTTTGGTGAATCTCATGGTGTAGCCGTAGGCGGTGTAATTGATGGTTGTCCGGCAGGGATTATTCTTGATAATGAATTTATTCAAAATGAATTGAATCGTCGTCGACCAGGTCAATCATCTATTAGTACGCCACGAAAAGAACTTGATAAGGTGGAATTTTTGTCAGGTATTTTTAATGGAAAAACTACGGGACAACCAATAGGTTTTTTAGTAAAAAATGAGCAACAGCGTTCTGGTGATTATGAACATTTAAAAACATTGTATCGTCCCTCGCATGCCGATTATACATATCAACAAAAATATGGCATTCGCGATTATCGTGGCGGAGGTCGTTCGTCGGCACGTGAAACAATTGCAAGAGTAGTGGCTGGTGCTATTGCTAAATTAGTATTAAAGCAAAAAGGAATAGAAATTTTTGCATACACATCGCAAATAGGAAACATTTCTTTGCCAAATAGTGCTTTAGATTTAAGTTTAGAGAATATAGAAAGCAATATAGTACGTTGTCCAAATTCAGTTGTTGCTCAACAAATGATAGAACTTGTAGAAGTTGTTCGTGCAGAAGGAGATTCTATAGGTGGCATCGTTTCTTGCTGTATAAAAAATATGCCTATTGGAATTGGAGAGCCAGTGTTTGATAAGTTGAGTGCACGTTTGGCTTATGCAATGCTTTCTATCAATGCAGCTAAAGGGTTTGAATATGGATTGGGATTTGAAGGTGTAAACCAAAAAGGATCCGAACAAAATGATTCGTTTATTTTGAATGAACATCAAAAAGTGCAAACCCGAACTAATAATTCAGGTGGAATACAAGGGGGATTGTCAAATGGTGAAGATGTCTATTTTCGTGTTGCATTTAAACCAACAGCAACAATTTCAAAAAAGCAAACTACGGTTACTACTGATGGCGAAATGGTTGAACTAAAAGCGTATGGACGTCATGACCCTTGTGTTGTGCCACGTGCTGTTCCTATTGTAGAAGCAATGGCAGCAATAACGGTTTTAGATTTAATATTGATAGCACAAAAAGATTCGTTAAATGATTGTTGATAAAGAACATTGGTGTGCTATATTGAATCCATGTGCAGGAGCAAAGCGTTTGATGAGGGATTTAAAGTGCATTGAAAATACTTTTTGTGAAATGAATGTATCTATCGAAAGATACATAACATCGTATAAAGGTCATGCTACTGATATTGCTCGAGATTTGGTAGAAAGAGGGGTAAAAAATATACTCGTTTTTGGTGGCGATGGTACATTAAATGAAGTAGTAAATGGAATTTTTTCTTCGAGTGAACCTGATAAATCATCAATTAGTTTGGCACTTGTTCCGTATGGTACAGGTAATGATTGGGCACGTTTTTGGAATTTGAAAAAATCGAGAAAAAATATAAAATATTTACTTAAAGTATTATTGTCAGGAGAAAAACACCTTGTAGATGTAGGATGTCTGAAAACAACGCACGAAACAGAGCAAACGCATTATTTCTTAAATGCTTTGGGTATAGGATTTGATGCTCTTGTTTTAAAATATGCTAGTTGGATTAAAAATCATTTTTGTGGAGGTGCTTGGGTTTATTCTTTCGCTGTATTTTTGGCTGTTTTGAAGCATCGGTCATGTAAAATGGATATAGAATGTGATGGGAAGCAAGTTTTTGTTGATGAACCAATCTATACAATGAGTATAGGAAATGGTTGCTTTACAGGAGGTGGTTTAAAGCAAACACCTGATGCAATTCCTACTGATGGATTTTTTCATACAACAATAATAAAAAAGTTGTCATTTTTGCACATAATAAAAGCTGCAAAATATTTGTTTACAGGTAAATTATTGAAGCATCCGTGTGTGTATTCTACGAAGTTGCGAGAATTTAAGTGTGATTTGGAAGAAAATGTTGAGGTAGAAATAGATGGCATACTTATGCCTGCATGTAAAAAAATGCAGGTGAATGTTATTCCTGCAACTTTAAATTTTGTTACGCCAAAATGAATCCAATAGAAATAATAGAAAAATATTATCAAAAAGATTCAGAATTGTACGAAACGCTGATGATTCATAGTCGTGCTGTACAAAAAAAGGCTTTGGAAATTGTACAACTAAATCCACATTTAGAAGTGGATAAGCAATTTATAGAAGAGGCAGCATTGTTGCATGACATTGGAGTTTTCATGACAGATGCTCCTCGTATTTTTTGTCGTGGTACGCATCCATATATTGCTCACGGATATTTGGGGGCAGATTTGTTGCGGCAAGAAGGGTATCCTAAGCATGCTTTGGTTTGCGAAAGGCACACTGGATGTGGTTTGTCTTTTTGGATGATAAAAAGTAGAAAATTACCAGTCCCTGCTCGTAAAATGATGCCTATTAGCCTTGAAGAACAAATAATTTGTTTTGCTGATAAATTTTACTCAAAAACTCATTTAAATGAAGAATTGCCATTGCAAAAAATCCGCAAAAAGATGCTTCGTTTTAGTAAGTCGTCTTTAAAACGATTTGATGATTGGTATTATATGTTTTATGGTGAAAAACTATCTCCTTTGTAAAATATGAATGAAATATCGTCAATACTTCTTGATAATGCAGTAAATGAGTTTGCAAAGTTGCCTGGAATAGGGCGAAAAACAGCTTTGCGTATGGTGTTGCATTTGTTGAGGCAATCGGAAAATGACGTAGAAGCATTTGGTAATGCAATGATTGATTTAAGACACGGAATACATTATTGTGATATTTGTCATAATATATCGGATACAGATGTTTGTTCTATTTGTACGGATGTTTCTCGTGATAGTAAAACAATATGTGTGGTTGAGAATATAAAAGACGTAATGTCGATAGAGAAAACTCAACAATATAAAGGTCTTTATCATGTTTTAGGAGGAGTTATTTCGCCTATGAATGGGATTGGACCTTCCGATTTAGAAATAGCCTCGTTGGTAGAGCGAGTAAAAAATGGAGATGTAGAAGAGCTTATTTTTGCTCTAAGTCCGACAATGGAAGGTGATACAACGTGTTTTTATATATCGCGTCGTCTACAAAACGATTCGATAAAAATGACCGTTTTGGCAAGGGGAGTAGCTGTAGGCGACGAACTTGAGTATGCCGATGAGGTTACCTTGGGACGCTCTATTGTGAATAGAATGCCTTTTGATTACAATAAATAAATTTAAAATATGGAAAACAAAGTGTATAAACAATTGTTAATGAGTTACTATGTTGCATTTGCAATGTTTTTTATAGTCTTTTTAGTTTGCTTTAAAGCAGTGGCATCTTGTTGTGTAGAAATATCGCAGGACTTGAAAATTTTCTTACAGTCGTTTGGGATAATGTATGTATTGCTATCAATTCCATTTGCGTTGTGGTATTTCCATAGAATAGTAGCTAAAACAAAAGACGATGTGTTAGATGTTAAAATAAAAAAGTATAGAAAAGTAGCGTTACTACGAATTTTTCTTATAGCTTTTGGAGTGATGTTGAATGTAGTATTTTTCTGTTTTTTGAAAGATATGTCGATGTTTTATTGTTCAGTAATAGCGGCTTTGGCTTTTATTTTTTGCAAGCCACAAAAAGAAAAAATAGAACAAGACTTATCTAATGACGAACCAAATAACGAGGAAGAATGAAAATTGCAGTAGACTTTGATGGAACAATAGTAGAGCATGCCTATCCGTTGATTGGCAAAGAGATTCCTTTTGCAATAGAAACTCTAAAGCGTTTGCAAAAAGAGACACATTGTCAATTAATATTGTGGACAGTGCGTGAAGATTACTTGTTGGAGCAAGCTGTTGAGTATTGCCGTGAACGTGGATTAGAGTTTTATGCGGTTAATAAAAATAATCCTGAAGAGGTGTCGGGGTCTAGAAAAATTGTTGCCGATTATTACATCGACGATTGTAATTTAGGTGGATTACCAGATTGGGGGATTATTTATAAAATGATTAAGGAAAAAATGACGTTTGCTGATTATTATTTGAATAATAAGGCGGAAAAGAAAAAAGGATTTTTAGGATTTTTTAAATAAATAAAGTTATGATACAGAGAATACAAACAGTTTATTGGTTACTTGTGGTTATTTTATCGAGTTTGACGGTGTTTATGACGAGTGTTACCTTTATGCCGAGCGATATAGATTTGCAAACATCGTACGAATTAAAACAAATGAATTTGGTAGGCGTAAATGATATTTATTCAGATATTACAACATGGGTGTCGTTTCTTCTTTCGGCAATGATACCAGTTATTGCTTTGATTACTATTTTTTTGTATAAAAAACGTATGATGCAAATAAGTTTTACAGTGGCCAATATTATTTTAATGGTTGGCTATTATGTGTTGTTAGCTATAACAGTTTGGAGCATTTCGGATGCATTAAATGCCGATTGGCATCTTCATTTTCCTGTGATATTTCCACTTATAAGTATCGTTTTGTCTTACCTTGCTTTGCGTGGTGTAATGAAAGACGAAGCATTAGTACGCTCTTTAGACCGCTTGAGGTAATTATAATTTATAGACACAAAAAATCCTACTCTATTGAGTAGGATTTTTTGTGTTATCTAAAACCTATAATTTTTCGAACTTCTTTTATTGTTGCTTGAGCACTTTCTCTTGCTTTTTCAGCACCTTCTTTAGCTATTTTGTTTAGGTAATCGGTATCGGAAGAGTATTCTAGAATTCGTTCACGAATAGGCTGATTGAAAATGGCAATGTCGTTAGCTAATTGCTTTTTTAAATCGCCATAACGAATTGAACAATCGTTCCATTTTTCGTCGAAATAGTCGTATGTATCTTTCGAAGAAACAATGTTTAATAAAGAGAAAAGATTTTGTATAACTTCAGGCTTTTCGCTATTTGGCTCTGTTGGACCACTATCGGTAACAGCTTTCATTACCTTTTTACGAATAGTTTCTGCATCGTCCATTAGATATAGACAGTTTCCTTCAGATTTTCCCATTTTCCCTGAGCCATCAAGTCCAGGAATTTTTACTGGTTTTTCGCTCGATGAAAATGATTGTGGAATGGGGAAGAAATCAACTCCGTAGATGGTATTAAATCTATTTGCAAACTTACGAGCCATTTCCATATTTTGCTCTTGGTCTTTACCTACAGGCACTTTTATTGCTTTATGGATAAGAATGTCGGCAGCCATAAGTGTAGGGTAGGTAAGCAATCCTGCGTTTACATTGTCGGGCTGTTTGCGAGCTTTTTCTTTGAATGTAGTACAGCGTTCCATTTCTCCTAAATATGCATTCATATTTAAGAAAAGATACAACTCAAGTACTTCTTTTACATCGCTTTGTATGTATATTGTTGCTTTTTCAGGATCAATGCCACAAGCAAGATATTCAGCTAAAATAGTATGTGCACTATTAATGATATTTTCTGGTTTTGGGCGAGTAGTAAGCGAATGCCAGTCGGCAATAAAAAAGTAACAATTATATTCGTTTTGCATTTGCAAAAAACTTTTTACCGCACCAAAATAATTTCCCAAATGTAGATTCCCTGTTGGACGAATTCCGCTAACGATTGTTTCCATTAATTTTATCGATTTTATTTTTGCAAAGTTAGTTTTTTAAGGTGAAATAATCAAAAAGGATTATTTAATATTCTCTTGGTATTGGTTGAGTAGTTTTTGAGTCATTCCAGTTGAGGAGTATCCTCCGTCGTGAAAAAGGTTTTGCATAGTAACTTTTCGTGTGTAGTCTGAAAACATCATTATGCAATAGTCGGCACACTCTTCGGCAGAGGCGTTCCCCAAGGGAGACATTTTTTCTGCAAAGTCGTAAAAAAGATCGAATCCATCAATACCTTTTCCTGCTGTTGTTTTTGTTGGCGATTGAGAAATAGTATTGATACGAACGCCATTTTTTTCACCATAAATCATACCGAAACTCCTACATATAGACTCTAAAAGTGCTTTTGCGTTTGCCATATCGCTGTAGCTGTCGTAGGTGCGTTGTGCTGCAATATATGTTAATGCTAAAATAGATCCATTTGGAGCAATCGCATCTTGTTGGTAAGCTACTTGGAGCATTTTATGAAACGATAATGCCGATATATCGATGGTTTTATTCATAAAGTTGTAGTCAAGGTCATAATAGGCTCGTTTTTTTCTAACGTTTGGTGACATTCCAATCGAGTGCAACACAAAATCTATTTTGCCCTTTAAATGTTTTTGGGCTTCTTCGAAAAGTCGCTCTAAATCTTCTACTGACGTAGCATCAGCAGGGATGATTTTTGCGTTTGTTTTTTCACTTAATTTGTTTATTTCTCCTGCTCGTAATGCGATAGGAGTATTTGTAAGTATAATAGAAGCACCTTCTTCAACGGCTTTTTCGGCAACTTTCCAAGCAATGGAATCTTCGTTTAACGCACCAAAAATTATTCCTCGTTTGTTTTTTAGTATTTGATTACTCATAGTTCTTTCTGATAAAAAAGTAAAGTAAGTTTTTGATTAAATTTTTCAGCAATATTATTAAGTTTTCCCACACATTTGTAGTAGTTGCGTTCAAACAAATTTTTACTTTCTGTATTTGTAGAATTTACGGTAGCAATGATGTTTTTAAAGTTATTTTTTGAAATAATATGTTCAAGTAATGATAGTGTTTTTTGTCCATAGCCTTTCCCTGTATGTTTATTTGATAGGTAGATGGCAATCTCTACCGAAATGTCGAACGCTTGCCGATGCTGAAAACGTTTAAAGTAGCAAAAACCAATATTTTGATTTGCATTTTTCACGATGTAGGTCTTGTAAATAGGGTCGGCAAAAGGAATTATTCCTTTTATATCGCTTGTAGATATGAGGTTAGTAAAATAGATACAAGTACTATTTTTTATATAATAATTGTAGGTTTCAACGATGAAATCGAAATCTTTTTCTGTTACTTCCTCAAATATCATTTTGTTAGGAGATAAATTTTTTATCTAATTCAAAATCATCTAAAATTGTAATAATAGGTTTTCCGTCATACGTAAATTGATGATTTTTACATTGGAAGAGTTTGTCGATTAAGTCGGTAATTTCTTCTTGGTTTAGCGATTTCGTATTTGGTATAGCAGCTGATTTAGCAAGACTAAAGGCTAATTCGTTATTCAAATGTGAAAGCACTTTGGTGTCATGCTCTTTTGCACATGCTATAAGTTCTTTTATTGTTTGTTGAACGTTGTTCCCATTAGTTATTGAGGCAGGAATACCACAAATTGAGTATGTGCATTGTCCTAAATCAGAAATGTCAAAACCTAGTTGTTTAAGTTGAGGTTCTATCTCGTTTAAAATGGTACTTTCGCTAGCATCTAGTTCTATTTTTTCGGGGAAAAGCAGTTGTTGTGAAAGATTTTCTTGTTGGTTATTCAAAAATTTTTCAAACAATATCTGTGTGTGTGCACGTTGTTGATTTATAATCATCATGCCTGACTTAACCGCAGTAAAAATGTATTTGTCTTTATACTGAAAATACTGATTGGTTAGAGTGTCTTTTGTCTCAAAGAGTTCTTTATTCTCTTGATTTATATCGGGTTCGCTAATTTTTATATCGTTTTGCTTTTTATAAAAAGCATCCCAATTTGAGATACTTGTGGTTGTTTTTTTTGTTGAATTTGTATTGAATGGATTGTATTCTCTATCGTACGTTGGAGAAATACTATTGGGTATATTTATCGGTTTTTCGATAGGGAAGTCAATCATTCCTTCAGTATCAAAATCAATAGATGGAACAATGTTGAATTTGCCAAGAGATTCTTTGATACAAACTGTTAGAATTTGCCAAATTTCTCGTTCATCTTGAAATTTTATTTCTGTTTTTGTAGGATGTACGTTTATATCAATTGTAGCAGGATCTACGTCAAAATAGATAAAATAGCTTGGAGTTTGCTCTGGTTTTAAAATGCGTGTATAAGCCTCCATTACAGCCTTATGAAAATAGGGATGTCGCATATATCGACCATTGACGAAGAAAAATTGTGGGGCAGCCTTACTTGCCGAATCAATGTTTCCTACAAATCCGGAAATATTAACAATACTAGTTTTCGCTTCGATGGACAATAGCTGATGGTAAGTTTTTTTGCCAAAAATTTGAGTTATTCTTTGTCGTTTGTTGGTAGGTGGTAGTTGATAAATATCGTTATTGTTGTGTGTTAACGAAAAATGAATATCGGGGTATGTTAGTACTATTCTTTGAAATGTTTCTATGATATGACGTAGTTCTGTAGTGTTTGATTTTAAAAATTTACGTCGGGCAGGTATATTGAAAAATAGGTTGTTTACAGTGAATGACGTTCCTATAGGACAAGAAATTGTTTCTTGGTTTGTTAGCAACCCATCAATTGCTATAAAAGTACCGATTTCATCGTCTTTTTGTCGTGTTTTTAGTTCTACTTGTGCAACAGAAGCAATAGAGGCAAGTGCTTCTCCTCTAAATCCCATTGTTTGTAGGCTAAATAAATCTTTTGCATTAGTTATTTTAGAAGTTGCGTGTCGCTCAAAAGACAAACGAGCATCTGTTGGCGACATTCCTTTTCCGTTGTCAACTACTTGGATAGATGTTCTGCCTGCATCTTTTACGAAAACCTGTATTTTGGTAGCCCCTGCATCAATAGAATTTTCCATTAATTCTTTTACTACTGATGCTGGGCGTTGAATTACTTCTCCTGCAGCTATTTGGTTGGCAATAGAATCGGGGAGAAGATGTATAATGTCACTCATTTTATAAATTTAAATAGTCGCTACTAGAATAGTAAAGAAAAAAGGCAAGGATGAAAAGAGCTATTACGATAATTACAAAACGTAAGTTTGCAGCTCTGCGTTCTTTTTGAACATGTTCAGAGCGGTCAACTTCTTGATTGTCAAATCTTGCTCGTTTAAAGCTGCCTCGTTTTAACGAAGGTTGGTAGTTGCCTTCGTTTTCGTTTTTCTTTTTTGCCTCGGCAATAGCATCATTTATTTTGTCTTTCTCTGGATCCCAATAGATTGGACGATGATAATATCTGCGAGGTTTTGGGTTATTGAAAAAAGGAAATTTCATTGTTTCTTACTAGTTAAATTCACCATTAAAACGAACATCTATATCATTGACGTATTGCCTAATTTTTTGTTCGTTGTCTTTTTTGCATATCATTAAAACACCATTCGATTCAGCAATAATATAATTCTCGAGCCCTTGTACAACTGCAAGTTTACCATTGTTGAGGGCTACAATGTTGTTTTTGCTATCGTAAAATTGAGAATTGCAATCCAGAGCTGCATTTCCGTTTTCGTCTTTTGGAGAAAAATCGTAAAGAGATTCCCATGTCCCACAATCGGACCATCCAAAATCGGCAATCATTACATATACGTTTTGTGCTTTTTCCATAATTCCATAATCGATGGAAATGTTTGGCAACGTAGGGTAGATGTCGTTAATAAAATTTTGTTCTTCTGGTGTTCCTAAAATGTTTTCTTGTCCGTTGAATTTTACGGCAATTTCAGGAAGATAGTTTTCTATACTTTCTATGATTGTTTTTGAGTTAAATAAAAACATGCCTGAATTCCAATAAAATTCTCCACTATCCACAAAAAGTTTTGCCATTTCGTAGTTTGGCTTTTCTGTAAACGTTTTTACTTTGGTTGGATTTGTGTTTGAGTCATTTACCTGAATGTATCCATACCCTGTTTCAGGGCGTGTTGGGGTTATACCGAGTGTGAGTATACAATTGTTTTTGGAAATAAAGTCAAACCCTTCTTTAATTGTTTGTATGTAGATATCGCTTTGCAATATTAAATGGTCAGATGGAACTACTAAAATATTTGCTTCAGAGCAAATTGACTTAATCTTATATGTAGCGTAAGCAATGCAAGGAGCTGTATTGCGTCTCATTGGTTCTAATAAGATTTGCTCCTCTTGGATATCTGGAATTTGTTCCATTATCAATTGCTTATAGTTTTTGTTTGTTACAATAAATATATTTTCGTTAGGGATAACGTTTTTAAAACGATCAAATGTCATTTGAATCATTGAACGTTTGTCGCCAAAGAAATCAAGAAATTGTTTTGGATAATCTTTTCTGCTAAATGGCCAAAATCGGCTACCAATGCCACCTGCCATAATAATGCAATAGTTATTTCTCATATAAAAATCGTATTGTTTTTTGTAAATGCAAAAATACTTTTTTTGTGGGAATGGGCAAATTTGATGAGTATTTTTCAAAAAAAACAAAAAAAAGTTGTGTAGAATGAAAAACAACTGTATCTTTGCATCGCATTTGAGAAAAATGCCCAGATGGCGGAATCGGTAGACGCGCTGGTCTCAAACACCAGTGGATTCACTTCCATCCCGGTTCGACCCCGGGTCTGGGTACAGAATCGGAGTTTCAGTTTTTACTGAAACTCTTTTTTATGATAAAAATCAAACAAATGGAAGAATATTTGCATACGTTATTATCTTCGTCAACATCACCTTATTTAACAGCTTTTATATTAGGTATTTTGATAAATATTAGTCCGTGTCCTTTGTGTACTAATATAACGGCTGTAAGTTATTTAAGTAAAGATATTGGAAATAGGAAAAAGGTTGTGTTGAATAGTTTTCTCTATATGTTGGGAAAAACGTTGGCCTATGTTGGATTGGGTTTAATTCTTTATTATACAGCAAACATATTGAGTATTAGGGAATTTTTTGAGGAGTATGGAGAAAAAATTTTAGGTCCTATATTGGTATTAGTAGGAATATTATTGCTTGATATTATTAAAATTCATAAGCACGATGAGCATTGTAATCATAAACATTTTTCTCCAAACAAGGCTTTTGGTGCATTAGGTTCGTTAGGTTTAGGGTTAACATTTGCTTTGGCGTTTTGTCCATATAGTGGTTTTATCTATTTTGGAATTTTGATACCGATGAGTATTGAGTATCAAAGTTTATTGTTGTTGTTGATATTCTCTGTAGCTACTGTTCTTCCTGTTTTTGTTATTGCGTGGTTATTGGCTTATGGTGTTTCTACTATTGCAAATATGAAAAATCGGTTGAATGTATTTGATTTTTGGATTCGTAAAATAACAGCTATATTATTTATAATCGTTGGTTTATATGTTTGTTATGAAACGTTTTTTTGTGTAACTCATTGTTGTCATCATCATGGATGAATGGTTGCCAATAGTTGACAAAAATGGTAATGTTCAAGGTAGGGCGTTGCGTTCAATATGTCATAATGGTTCATTTTTGCTACATCCTGTAGTTCATTTGCATTTGTTTAATTCAGAAGGGGAACTTTGCTTGCAAAAACGTGCTTCTACAAAAGATATTCAACCTAATAAATGGGACACAGCAGTAGGTGGTCATATTGGAGAAAACGAGTCGATAGAAGTAGCGTTAAAGAGGGAAACTTTTGAGGAATTAGGCGTAGAAAATTTTGTTTTCCAAAAAGCTTTTTCATATACATTTCGTTCTGCCGTAGAATACGAATTGATAAATGTTTTTGTGGCATGTTACGACGGACAAATAAACTTTGATGAACAAGAAATTTCTGATGTTCGGTTTTGGAATTTTAACGAGATAATTTCTATGAAGGGAAGCAATGTGTTTACCCCAAATTTTGAACAAGAGTTTGATCGATTACAAGAGTTTTTAATGTCAGAAAAACTTTCAATCTTTCCCGATGCATTTTATACTCAATTCATCGGATAATCCTTTTATTCTTTTTTTGCAGTAAAAAGGCACACATTCGGAAATTGTAACTTCTTTGCTTATTAAATTTGAAGTAAAAAGAGTGCTGTCTACATAAATTTTACGACCAATAACTAGGTTGTCTATTTCTATTGGTTTATTTATTGTTGTCTTTTTAGGAAGTGATTTGGTAAGGCATAAATATCGCTTGTCGTTACAAACAATAGCTGTTTGGTGTAAAACAGAATCTGCTATGAATATAGGTGTAGTAGTCTGTTTTTTTAGTCAAAATGTGTTAGCAAGCTTTTGTGCTTCGGTAGAGTCGTTTGTGATGACAATATTTTCATTGCCAGATACAAAATTGATGATATTAGCTTTGTTGTGTTTAAAAATAACAACTTCTTGTGTAGTGAAGTTTTGGTAATGATTGTATAGCCTGAAAGAACAAAATGTAACCATAAGAATCAGTATTGTTAAAATTGATGCAAAATTTTTTTTCTCACACCAAATTATTGCAACTATTACAATGGAATAAAGAATTAGGGTTTCTTCTTTGCTGATGTAGAGTGTAGTTAAGGCATTGGGAAGATGTTCAATTCCCGAAATTCCTAAATAAAGGAACTTTAAAGTATAATTAAGAATAAATGCAATAGAAGCACCTATGTAAGGGATAAAGGATGTTAAGAATAATGTAATGGCAAGATATATTAAGATAGATGCAGCAGGTATTACTATAAAGTTGGATAAAAGGAAATAGTTTGGAAATTGATGGAAATAGTACATTGCAAAAGGTGCAGTTCCAATCTGTGCAACAATAGAAACACAAGTTAAATCCCAACACCATTTTAAAATTTTATTTTTTGGATGCCATAGATTTGCAAATTTAGGTTGAAAATAAACAATAGCAATAACGGCACAATAACTCAATTGAAAACCAACTTCTAATAAAAATGAGGGATTGATAAGGAGTAGTACAAATGCAGAAAAGAAAATAGTATTATAGATGGAGGATTGTCTATTGAAAATGTTTGCGAAAGCAACTAATGAAAACATAAGTGTAGCACGACATACAGAAGGAGAAAGTCCTGTAATAAATGCGAAAATCCATAGTAATAAAATGATAAGTAGATTTTTGAAAATATTTCGTTTCCTACCTTCTCCTAATGGTTTAAGAAATATACCAAGCACAACAAAAATAATACCCACATGTAGTCCACTTACAGCAAGTACATGCATAGCCCCTGTAGTACTAAAACTTTCTCTCAATTCAGGAGATAAAGCATCTTTATAACCTAAAGTTAGTGCTGCAATTATACCGAATTCATTGTCTTTTATTCCAAATTTTTTATAAATGTTTAGAAGGTGAGAACGACTTTTTTCAGCTATTGAAAATAATGAAATGTCTTTTTCGTGTGTTATATGTTGCCACATGTTAGTTTTACAATATGCAGTAACTTCAATGCCTTTGCGTTTAAGATAATCTTTGTAGTTGAAAGCTTCAGGATTGTTATAATTTTTTGGCTCATTGAAGCTGGTTTGCATAATTATAACATCACCTCTTTTTAATAACGTAGAAAGACTGTCTTTTTCAAGATAAATAATAGCTTTTTTGTTTATTTCTTTTATACTAGAACTGTCTTGTAATGAAATAACATTAGCTTTTATCATTGTAGATTTTGGTTTGTCAATAGGTTGTTCTATTATTTTTACTATAAAAAAGCCTTGTTTGTTTTTATATGGGAATGAACTACTTTCTAATTGTTTATGCGTTAAAAAACCACCAATTGAAAAAAGAGTTAAAAAGGTTGCTAAACCAAAAATCCAATTATAATGAAAAATTAATTGCTCTTTTTTTTGTAGAAAGAAAAGTACAAATAGTACAACGCCAATTAGAAATAAGGATAATAGCCACCAAATAGAAATATTGAAAAAACTCGCAATTATTCCAATGGAAAGGGCTACTGTGAGTCTAAAAAATGGGGTGTTATGAAGGAAGTTTTTCATAAAAAAAGAGAGTCGAAATACGGATATGTGAATATCTCGAAAACGACTCTTTTTTTGGATGTATTAAAGAATTAATCAATAATTAGCATAGCGTCGCCATAAGAACCAAAGCGATAATTTTCTTTGATTGCAACTTCATAGGCATTCATTATTAAATCAAATCCACCAAATGCAGTTGCAACCATAAGTAATGATGAATATGGAAGGTGGAAGTTTGTAATAAGGCTATTTGCTACAGAAAAATTATAGGGAGGGAAAATAAATTTATTAGTCCATCCCTCGTATGGTTTTATGCGTCCATTTGTAGTAGCTGCTGTTTCTAATGCTTTGATTGTAGAGATACCTACTGCACAAATTTTATTTTTATTGTCTTTGGCTTTGTCAATAATAGATGTTATATTCTCATCGATGAAGAGTTGTTCTGAGTCCATTTTATGTTTAGTAAGGTCTTCTACATCTATAGAGCGGAAATTTCCTAATCCAAAATGTACGGTAACATAGCCAGTTTCTATACCTTTGATTTCAAGTCTTTTGAAAAGTTCACGACTAAAATGAGCACCTGCCATTGGAGCGACAACAGCACCTTCGTTTTTTGCAAAAATAGTTTGATAACGAGCAGCGTCAAGTTCTTCAACACTACGATTGATTGTTTTTGGTAATGGAGTTTCGCCTAATGAGAATAAAACTCGTTTGAATTCATCATGATCTCCATCAAAAAGGAAACGTAAAGTACGTCCTCTTGATGTTGTATTGTCAATAACTTCGGCTACTAATTCGTCATTTTCTCCAAAATAAAGTTTGTTCCCAATACGAATTTTTCTTGCGGGATCAACTAAAACATCCCATAGTCGCATCTCTTCGTTCAATTCTCGCAACAAGAAAACCTCTATTTTTGCACCTGTTTTTTCTTTATTTCCATACAACCTAGCAGGGAAAACTTGCGTGTCATTAAAAACTAAAACATCGTTTTCGTCAAAATATTCAAGAATGTCTTTAAATATTTTATGCTCTATTTCGCCAGTTTTTTTATGTACAACCATTAAGCGAGATTCATCACGATGTTCAGTAGGATAAAGTGCAATTTGATTTTCTGGTAATTTGAATTTGAATTTTGAGAGTTTCATATTTAATAATATTTTTATTTGCAAATAAATAATGTTTTAAAAAACGTACAAATATAATGTATTTTTATGAGTTGTCTTGTTCTTGCGAATTTTGCGTTTTATATTTTTCTTCGAAATCTTCAATGTTCAAGCAGTCGTTTAAAGTGACATTACCTATCTTTGTTCGTTTTAGAGCAGTAAGGTAAGCTCCGCTATTAAGGGCAGTCCCAATATCTCGTGCTAAAGCTCTTATGTATGTTCCTTTGCTGCAAACAATTCTTAATTCTAGTTTAGGTAAATCAAAATTTAATACCTCAATTTCATCAATAACAAGTGGTTTTGATTTTAAATTTACAGTTTCACCATTTCTCGCGTATTTATATGCTCGCTTTCCGTCAATTTTTACAGCAGAAAATAATGGTGGAGTTTGCATTATTTCACCTATAAATTGAGGAAGAACTTCGTTTATCATTTCTTTGGTAATGTGCTCGTATGGGAATGTTTGGTCTACTTCGTGTTCCATATCAAACGAAGGAGTCGTGGCACCAAGTTGAAGTGTAGCTATATATTCTTTAGTTTGATATTGAAACGACTCAATTTTTTTTGTTGCTTTTCCAGTGCAAATAATCATTACGCCAGTAGCTAAAGGATCCAAAGCTCCTGCATGACCAACCTTTAATTTTTTTATACCAAATGCTTTGGATATAATCCAACGAATTCTCCCTACAAGTCGGAATGAAGTCCAAGTGTAAGGTTTGTTAAAATATAGTATTTCTCCCGACTCAAAATCCATTTTCTTAAATCAATGAAAATATTAATGTCGCAATTCCAATTATAGCACAATAAATGGCAAAGTAGATTAGTTTCCCTTTTTTTACAATATTAATCATCACTTTACATGCTAGGCATCCTGATAAAAATGCTGCTAAAAAACCAACAATTAATGCGGTAGTAGAAATATTACAAAATGCTTCAGAGAAACCATTTGTAAAAATTTTCACAACATCTAGTAATGCTTCTCCTAAAATAGGAGGTATAACCATTAAAAAAGAGAATTGGGCTAGTTGTTCTTTTTTATTTCCTATTAAGATTCCTGTTGCTATTGTTGTGCCGGAGCGTGATAGTCCGGGTAAGCATGCTAGTGCTTGCGAAAGTCCTATTATTAAAGCATCCCAAACTGATATGTACTCTTTTTGGCGTGGTTTCGTGTAATAAGAAAAAGTTAAAAGTAATGCTGTAATAATCAGGCATATGCCTACTATAATGATGTTGGAAAATGTTGCTTCTATTGCGTCTTTGAAGCATATCCCAACAATACCGATAGGTATCATCGATATAAAAATATTTAAAGCATAATTTTGTTCATTGTTTAGAAAGTGAACTGCTCCTTTATAGTCGCTTTTTGCATTTTTAAAGTTGAATAATCCTTTGAATAACCAAACGATTTCTTTATTTAAAATTATTAGAGTACTAAATACTGTTGCTATATGAACAACAACAGCGAAAGGAAGGGTAGTTTCGGGATCGGTAATCCCAAAAAGTGCTGAACCTATCATTAAATGTCCGCTACTACTAACAGGAAGATATTCGGTCAGTCCTTGTAGTATTCCAAGAGCAAGAGCTTCTAACCAAGTCATTTTTTCTTATATAAAATTCCAATAATCATTAAAACGAAACCTCCAAGAACAATTATTGGAGCTAGGGTTATTCTGCGAAAACTGAAAATGTCGGGATTAAATTCTGTAGATGTAGAGCTACCATACATTAATACAAAGCCTAGTAGTATACATAAAATAGCAATACCAACTATAATGTAATTTGTTTTAGAGAAACAACTATTTTTCATATCGTTATTTAATAATAAAGTTTGTCGGTAGTAGTTCGTATATATTTGTTAACTGCAAAAAGAGCAGAAAACCATGTAATGAAAATGCCAACTATAAAAATGCATCCTGCAATAGGGATTAAGTATTCAGTAGATAAAAATTCTTTAAAAAGTGTATAATCTTTTTGTAGATAAAATATCGCACCAACTAGAGCTCCAAAAGCAAGAAAACTAGCAATGATTCCTGTGTAAATAGATTGCCAAATAAAAGGTCTACGAATA
Organism: Paludibacteraceae bacterium; assembly: GCA_017547145.1. GTDB lineage: Bacteria > Bacteroidota > Bacteroidia > Bacteroidales > Paludibacteraceae > RGIG9608. Next base: position 90,872 of record JAFYQJ010000002.1, read on the forward strand.
AAACTTGGCTTTGCACCAACAAGTTTCATTGTATTGATAATAAAACGCTTTGAGTAAATAGAAAGGCGTATTGTATTGTTCATTAGAACAATGGCGATAAACAAAAGTACAGCAACAATACAAGTGAAAATAAATCTAATTCGATAGATATTTTGATTTAATAGCTGAAGGATGTCTTTTTGGTATGAAACATCGAAAATTATATCAAAGGTTTGTAGTCGTTGTGAAATATTTTTTAAGCTATCATTGTGGGCATAAGCTGCTTGCATTTTAAGTTCGTACGAAGCTAACAATGGATTGAAACCTAAAAAAGAAGAAGGATCTTCGCCTAAATCATTTATATATTCATTTAGAGCATCTTCTTTGCTAATGTATTGGTACGATTTTATATATGGAGCTATAGAAAGATAGTTTTCTAATCGCTCTTTTTCAATATCATTTGTGGAGTCTCTTAAAATAAGTGTAACTGCTACATTTTCCCTTGTTTGAATAGAAATTTTATTGGCTAAAATAAAGGTAAAGGCTAAAAGACCTATTACAAATAAAACTAATGTTATGCTAAAAGTAGTAGTGATTCTCATATTGGAGAATCGGAGGTTATTTTTGTTGTGTATTTTAGGCATTTTAGTTGGTTTTTTATAAAGATTTGCAAATATAAGTGTTTTGTACTGAAAAGTCAATTTTTAATAATTAAAATAACTTGTTGTTTAAGTAGAAAGTTTGTATCTTTGCACAAATTTTAATACATAATGTCTAACCCACTTTTAAAAAATTAAAAAATGGAAGAATTTAAAGAAAAAAATGGTGTAGTTCCAGCTAGTGATTTCGACTGGGATGCATTTGAAAAAGGATCGGTTGTTTCTGCTGAAGAAAAAGCTGAATTAACCAAAATGTATGACGACACTTTAAACACTGTGAAGGATAAAGAAGTCGTTGAAGGTACTATTATCTCGATGAATAAACGAGAGGCAGTTGTAAACATCGGTTTTAAATCAGATGGTATTGTTTCGATGAGCGAATTCCGTTACAATCCTGATTTGAAAGTAGGAGATAAGGTAGAAGTTTACATCGAAAGCCAAGAAGATAAAAAAGGACAATTAATCCTTTCTCACAAACAAGCTCGTGCTACTCGTTCATGGGATCGTGTAAACGAAGCTTTGGATAATGATGAAATAATTAAAGGTTATGTTAAATGCCGTACAAAAGGCGGTATGATTGTTGATGTGTTTGGTATAGAAGCGTTCTTGCCTGGCTCACAAATCGACGTTAAACCTATTCGTGACTACGATGTGTTTGTTGGTAAGACAATGGAATTTAAAGTCGTAAAAATTAATCACGAATTTAGAAATGTTGTTGTTTCTCACAAAGCTCTTATCGAAGCTGAACTAGAACAACAAAAGAAAGAAATTATCAGCAAATTGGAAAAAGGACAAATCCTTGAAGGTATTGTTAAGAATATTTGTTCTTATGGTGTATTTATTGATTTGGGCGGTGTTGATGGTTTGATTCATATTACAGACCTTTCTTGGGAAAGAGTAGTAAACCCAGAAGAAATTGTTCATTTAGACGAAAAAATAAATGTTGTTATTCTTGATTTTGATAATGAAAAGAAACGTATTGCTTTAGGTTTAAAACAATTAACTCCTCATCCTTGGGATGCTTTGGATGCTAATTTGCAAGTTGGTGACAAAGTAAATGGTAAAGTTGTTGTTATGACTGACTACGGAGCATTTATCGAAATAGCTCCTGGTGTTGAAGGTTTGATTCACGTTTCTGAAATGAGCTGGAACCAACATCTGCGCAGTGCTCAAGATTTCTTGAAAGTTGGCGATGATGTTGAAGCTGTTATTTTGACTTTGGATCGCGATGAACGTAAAATGTCGCTTGGTATTAAACAATTAAAAGAAGATCCATGGTTGACTATTGACGAAAAATATGCAGTAGGCTCTAAACATCAAGCTAAAGTTCGTAATTTTACAAACTTTGGTGTGTTTGTTGAAATTGAAGAAGGTATCGATGGTTTGATTCATATTTCAGATTTAAGCTGGACAAGCAAAATTAAACACCCATCAGAATTTACTCATGTAGGTGCTGAAATAGAAGTGGTTGTTCTTGAAATCGATAAAGAAAATCGTCGTTTGAGCTTAGGTCACAAACAATTGGAAGAAAATCCTTGGGATGTATTTGAAACAATATTTACTGTTGGAAGTATGCACGAAGGTGTTATTACTGAAATGGTAGATAAAGGTGCTGTTGTTGAATTGCCTTATGGTGTAAAAGGTTTTTCTACTCCAAAACATTTGGTTAAAGAAGATGGAAACCAAGCAAAACAAGAAGAAAAACTACAATTCAAGGTAATTGAGTTCAATAAAGATGCAAAACGCATTATTGTTTCTCATAGCCGTGTATTTGAGGATGCTCAAAAAGCAGCAGTTGTAGAAGAAACTCCTAAAAAGGCTCGCAAATCTAAAAAAGAAGCAGAACCAGTTATCGAAAAAACAACTTTAGGAGATTTGGATATCCTATCGGAATTGAAAGATAAAATGGTAGCAGATGCAAAAAATGCATTGGAAGAAAAGGAAGCTAAAAAAGCAACTAAAAAAGCCAAAAAAGAGGTAGAAGAAGGTGCTGAAGAAAAACCAGCAAAGAAAGCTACTAAAAAGGCTGCTAAAAAAGACGAAGCTGCAGAATAATATAATTCTATAGTATTTCTCAAGGAGAACACATAAAAAGTGTTCTCCTTTTTTAATACTGTTCTTAGAGTAAAAATGTGAATTTTTGCGTTTAAAACTGAACCATAACGTATTAAACAGAAAATATCGGAAATGTTTTGCAAAGAATTGCAAGGTAATGAAATAGAATGGGTATCTATCATCACTCTTGGTTTTGACGCAGAAAGTTAGGATTACCGACAAGTAGAAGACAAAATCGAGGGTTGAAACTATAAAATGCACTACAAGTCGTAATAATGTGCCCGTACAAGGCTCATTATTACGACTTTTTTTAAATTGCAATATGCAAAACGAATTTAAGTTTTACATATTACTCAATAGGAATCTGAATTACCGATAGCCATTGTTCTGGATCCTCCTGATTCCATACTCCGTCAATGTAGGAAGTGCGGGGAAGGCCGGCAATCTTGTAGCCTTGCTCTTCCATGTAGGCAAATGCTTCGGTGAATGATTCGTGGAAGCGTTCATAAGGACCGACATGTTTCATGCAGAGTGCTTTGGTAACAGCATCAAGATGCTTGAATTGTATGATGGCATTGTCTGTGCCCATCTCTTCCACCTGTTCGCAATACTCGATATCAATGTCAGTGGGGCAATACTCTTTGTTGTGCTCAATGGTGAAGCAATAGCCTGGAGCCGGACACTTGCAGCCCAGACGTTGCATCTCGGGACCAATTTTCTCTACGCATAAAGGTCCGAGTGCGGCATAATCAGAAATTACTTCACGATGGCTTGCCACGATAATTTCGGGCAAAGATTGAATACTGAATTTAGATTTATCCATTGTCTTAATTTTATTGTGAGTGTTCACCCAGTTGACTAACTGACTGCGTCGTGCCACCAACAATTGCAGCTGTTGCTCTGTTTTCTCTATTTTCTCGTTCAGTTGTTCGACGCTTGGGGTACATGCCCCATCTTCGTACAATTCCTTGATTTC
>JAFYQJ010000003.1 GCA_017547145.1 Paludibacteraceae bacterium
CGTCGTATGAGTCCCTTTATTTATCGTCAACTCCAACGTCTCACTGCTCATACAACCTAAAGCATTCTCGTAATTATATACATAGGTGCCTGATTCTGTATAAACTTCTCCATGCCATTCATAACGTTCACACGCCGTCTCTGTAAGGGTCTTGTTGATATCAAGAACGTCAATTGTAATTGATTCTATTCTCTTCTCTAATTTTCGGAACGAAATATCATCTACACCAAAGTCATTACCACTTGGATCCGTTCTTTGATTCAACAAACGAATTGTAATATCACCATTATAAGATCCGCTATTCCAAACCACATAAAAATGTTGCCATTGATTTCTTCCTTGCAATGTAAAAACATTTCCTAACTGAACTCCTTCTATACTAAATTGCAATTGAGGAGGATTTTCTGATAAGTTTACAGCATAAGCTTGAAAAATATAATCGTGATTAGATTCAACACGAATTGTTTGTTCCCAAATTACAAAATTTGGTACAGTATGCCCATTTGCAATTAAGTAATTACCATTTCCAGAAGTATGATCATAAACATTATCCCAATTTCTATGAACACTTCTCGCATTTTTAGTAACAGTATAACACCCTTCATCCCAAAGTGTCATTCCTCCATTTGGTCTTTTATACGTATAACGAGAAACAAACCCTGTATTTCCTTGTTCAAAATCGCCATTACGAACAAGATTTTCGGTTGTTTCATACAAACATGTAACCTCAAACGTGGTTTTTTCCGTAATTGTAGTTATAGGATTATAGACATCAGGAGCAGATAGATTTTGAGATGGAGTCCATAGGTAGGACAAAGCACCTTGAGGTGCAAGTAGTTGGACTTGTGTGTTTGGACACACAATTGTTTCAGCATCAGTAACTGAAATTTGCTTTTGTGCGGTAATAGTTGTTGTTCCAATGATCAAAAGCAATGCAACAAATGATAAAAAACACCTATTTTTCATAGCTTCATACATTTAAATAAATAAAATAAAACCGTACAACCTTTTCTCCAAAAGGTCTAAAAATTATATCTTTTTAGAAATATAATTCTCCAAAATAATCAGGACGATGAAAATCTGGTTTTTCAACCTCTATAGCATTCCAACTTACATAGTGGATATTTTTGGTTCCATCGCCACACTTATAAAAGTTTGCCAAAATTTTTTCCGGCAAATTATCTTTATCAATTCCTAATAATTCGAAAGGGATCTCTACAATTAAATTCCATTCAAAAATGCCGTCCTTTTCTTCGAAAGCTTCTCGGCTAACAGACGAATATCGTTTTATTTTCTGCATTTGCTCTTCACTTCTCGAAGCTCTATCTTCACGAGTTTTATGAATAGCAGCCAACGAAGTTCCTATGCAATTAAATTCAAAATTAAAATACCCTTCTTGATCTACTCTTTTACAGAAAAACTCCACACAACTATCTTGCCACACAGGCTCTTGGTCTTTCAAATACAATGCTTTAAGTCCAAGACCTTTCACCCCATAACTAATACATATTGATGTGTGAGAATAAGCCACATAAAAAAATGTTTCGGGTTTATAAGGGAATTCACTCCAATTTACCACATCTATTTGCCCAAAAGAACCTTTTTCTTCCAAAACTCGCTGCCATTTTTCTATTGGCAACTGATTCAACTCTTCTAGATAGTTTAGGTTCAAATGTTTCATTTTCGTTTTGTTTAATTTCTTTTCGTAAAGAAAAAAAATCTTTTTCAAAAAAACAAATTTTAATCTCGTTTTTTTCATTACCAACAAACGCTCAACCATTCTTCTCAAAATTCTTTTACAAATACACGAGAAAGAATGCTTATCTATTTCAAAAACATCATTATTTCAATTCTTTTTTTGACAAGTAAATCACTATCTTTGCAAACATTAATTTTATTGAAATAAAAAAAATGAAAACAAAGTTATTTATCACATTATCGTTACTATTTAGTTATACTTTTATGACTGCACAAAATCCGTTTTTTTCTTATCAAAATTGGGATACTCCACATGGAACATTTCCATTCAATGACATCAAGGCAGAACATTATATGCCAGCTTTTGAAGAAGCATTTACCCAAGGATTAAAAGATATTGACGACATTACAAATAACCCCGAACAACCCACATTTGAAAACACTATAGAAGCTTACGAAAAATCAGCTAAAATGCTTTCTGTTGTAGCAAGTTGTTTCTACAATCTAACAAGTGCAGAAACTAGCGATGAACTTCAGAAAATAGAAATTGAATTGTCGCCAAAAATGTCGGAATATTCAACTAAAATTTTATTGAACGAAAAACTTTTTGAACGAATCAAAGCTGTTTACACTCAAAAAAACAAATTAAAACTTTCAGCTGAGCAGTCTAAACTTCTCGACGATATTTACGAAAGCTTTGCCAACAACGGAGCAAACCTATCCGAAGAAAAAAAACAACAATACAAAGATTTGTCGAAAAAGTTATCTAAACTTACATTGACTTATGGTCAAAACGTGCTTAAGGCAACAAATTCTTGGACAAAACTTATCAAAGATGAAGCTTTGTTAGAAGGACTAAACGATGATACCAAAAAGATGCTTTGCGAAAATGCAAAAGCTAAAGGCGAAGAAGGCTACCTTCTAAACCTAAAACCTACAACATACATTCCACTTATGCAAGATTGTAAAAATCGTGAACTTCGACAAGAACTGTACATTGCATATAATACGCGTTGCATTGGTGGCGAATTTGACAATACAGCAATCATAAAAGACATTGTAAACACACGATTGGAATTAGCTCAACTTTTCGACAAATCGTGCTATGCCGATAAATCACTTCGAAAAACAATGGCCGAAAACAAAGAAAACGTTTACAATTTGCTCAACCAATTGCGTGATGCCTACATGCCTGTAGCCACCGCTGAATACGAAGAGTTACAACAATTTGCAGAAACATTAGGTTTTTCAGGGAAAATACAAGCATGGGACTGGAGTTTTTACAGTAAAAAATTACAAGAGAAAAAATATGCTATTTCCGACGATATTCTTCGTCCTTACTTTGAACTCGAAAACGTTAAAAAAGGCGTATTTAATTTAGCATCGAAACTTTACGGATTAAAATTTATTAAAAACGAAAATATACAAGTATATCATCCTGAAGTTGATGCTTACGAAGTTTTTGACAAAAAAGGCAATTTTGTTGCCGTATATTATTGCGACTTTCACCCTCGCGAAGGCAAACGTGGAGGAGCATGGATGAACGACTTTAAACCTCAATGGAAAGAGAAAAACGTTGACTCAAGACCACACATTGTAAACGTTATGAATTTTACACGTGCAACAGACAACAAACCTGCTTTGCTAACATACGACGAAGTAGAAACTTTCTTGCACGAATTTGGACATGGACTACACGGAATGCTTACACGTTGCCAATATTCATACCTATCAGGCACAAATGTACCGAGAGACTTTGTGGAACTCCCATCGCAATTTCATGAGAACTTTTTAGGTGAAAAAGATTTTCTCGACACATTTGCAAAACATTACCAAACTGGCGAGCCAATGCCTCAAGATTTAATTGATAAAATCAAAGCTTCTCAAAACTATCACGTAGCATATGCATGCACACGTCAATTGAGTTTTGGTTACTTAGATATGGCATGGCACACTCTTACTGAACCTTTCAATGGCGATGTTATAACATTTGGTAACGAAGCGATGCAACAAGTAGCCGTATTACCTACCGTACCAAACACACAAATGGAAACAGCATTTACACACATTTTCTCGGGGGGATACGCTGCAGGTTATTATAGCTACAAATGGTCAGAAGTACTTGATGCCGACGCATTTTCCGTATTTAAAAACAAAGGAATATTCAGTAAAAAAGCTGCTGATTCTTTCAGAAAAAATATTCTTGAACGTGGAGGAACAGAACCTGCAATGACACTCTACAAACGTTTCCGCGGACAAGAACCAACAATTGATGCATTAATGATTCGTGATGGAATAAAAAAATAACTACTATGAAATTAGAAATTAAAATAGCAGAAATCACAACTGAAGCGCTAAAAGCTCTTTATAACATAGATTTTAATACTACCGAAATTCAATTACAAAAAACAAAAAAAGAATTCGAAGGCGATTTTACTATTGTTACTTTCCCCTTTGTAAAATCAGCTCGAAAATCACCAGAAGTAATTGGGAATGAACTTGGAGAATATATCTGCAAACATGAATCGCTAATTGATAAATTCAATGTAATCAAAGGTTTTTTAAACATTAGTATCGACAAAAGTTATTGGATACAACAATTAGAGAAAATTGAACAAAACAACACTTTTGGTTACCAAGAAGCAACTGAAAAATCACCTTTGGTAATGGTAGAATATTCTTCTCCAAACACAAACAAACCTTTACATTTAGGACACATTCGAAACAATCTTTTAGGATACAGTTTAAGTGAAATACTAAAAGCAAATGGTTTTAAAGTTGTAAAAACAAATATTGTAAACGATAGAGGAATACATATTTGTAAATCAATGCTTGCTTGGCAAAAATTCGGAAATGGAGCAACTCCTCAATCTATTGGTAAAAAAGGGGACCATTTAGTAGGTGATTTCTATGTAAAATTCGATAAAGAATACAAAAAACAAGTAGACGAATTAAAAGCACAAGGACAATCGGAAGAAGATGCAAAACGCAATGCACCTTTGATGATTGAAGCACAAGAGATGCTTCGCAAATGGGAAGCTAACGACAATGAAGTTAGAACCTTATGGAACGAAATGAATAGTTGGGTTTACGATGGTTTTAATGAGACTTACAAGCGTTTAGGTATCGACTTCGACAAAATTTACTACGAATCAAGCACATACCTTGAAGGTAAATCAAAAGTTGAAGAAGGTCTTTCCAAAGGAATTTTCTACAAAAAAGAAGATGGTTCTGTTTGGGCAAATCTTATTGACGAAGGATTGGACGAAAAACTTCTTCTCCGTGCCGACGGTACCTCCGTATATATGACTCAAGATATCGGTACTGCTAAACTTCGATTTGAAGACTACCCAATTGACAAAATGATTTACGTGGTTGGGAACGAACAAAATTACCATTTCCAAGTACTTTCTATTTTACTTGATAAATTAGGTTTTTCTTGGGGTAAAGATCTTGTTCATTTTTCATATGGCATGGTAGAACTTCCTGAAGGAAAAATGAAAAGTCGTGAAGGAACAGTTGTGGATGCCGACGATTTGATGGACGAAATGATAAATACAGCTAAAGAAACATCGCAAGAGTTAGGCAAACTTAACAATCAAAATGAAAGCGAATTAAACAATATAGCAACCATTGTTGGGCTTGGAGCTTTAAAATATTTTATTCTAAAAGTTGACCCACGCAAAAATATGCTATTCGATCCAAAAGAATCAATTGACTTTAATGGTAATACAGGTCCATTCATCCAGTATACTCATGCACGAATAAAATCTGTTTTAAGAAAAGCTGAAGAACAAAACATTAACATAGCAACAACAATACCTGCTACAATTTCTATTTCAGAAAAAGAAGCTGGACTTATTCGCCAATTAAGTACTTTCCCCGAAATTGTTAAACAAGCAGGAAAAGAATATAGCCCTTCTGTGATTGCAAACTATATTTATGATTTAGTGAAAGAATACAACCAATTCTATCATGATTTCTCTATTTTAAAAGAAGAAAATGAAGATTTACGTTCTTTCCGTCTTTTGCTATCGAAAAACGTTGCAAAAATTATAAGTTTGGGTATGAATTTGCTAGGCATTAAAGTTCCTGAGCGAATGTAATCTTCCGCATATGAATATCTATTGGGAATCCTTTCTTTCTTGCTTTAAAATTGGAAGTTTCACTATAGGAGGAGGTTACGCTATGATACCTCTTATAGAAAAAGAATTTGTAGAGCAAAAGAAATGGATTTCTAAAGATGACTTTATTGATATTTTAGCATTAGCACAATCTGCACCGGGTATTTTAGCAATCAATGTAGCCATATTTATTGGTTATCGACTAAAAGGAATACGAGGTAGTATAATTACCGCTCTAGGAACAGCACTTCCCTCCTTTTTAATAATTTTGGCTATAGCTTTGTTTTTCTGCAATTTTAAAGATAACACTGCCGTACAAAACATATTCAAAGGAATTCGTCCTGCTGTGGTTGCACTTATTGCTTCACCCGTATTCAAAATGGCAAAAACAGCAAAAATAACCTATCGTACAATTTTCATCCCTATCATATCCGCACTTCTAATTTGGCAAATAGGAGTTTCTCCTATTTGGATTATCATCGGAGCTGGATTTGGCGGTTTCGTCTACGGAAGAATTTACAAAAACACTAAAAAGTCATGATGTACATACAACTTTTTATATCGTTTTTCAAAATTGGACTTTTTGGATTTGGAGGGGGCTATGGTATGCTATCACTTATTCAACATGAAGTCGTTGAAAAAAACAGATGGATTTCTGCAACCGAATTTACAGACATAGTGGCTATTTCTCAAATGACCCCTGGACCAATCGGCATTAATAGTGCAACGTATGTAGGCTACACTGCGACAAATAGTATAATAGGTTCGTGCATTGCTACATTTGCTGTAATGTTGCCCTCATTCATTATAATACTTACCATTTGTCATCTTTTCTCGAAATTCAAGAAAAACACTGATGTTCAAAACATAATGAGTGGATTACACCTAGCTGTCATTGGACTAATTGCAGCTGCCGCACTATTACTAATTAACAAGGACAACTTTATAGATTATTTAAGTTGGATATTTTTTGGTGGTGCATTCGTATTAAACAAATACCTAAAAATTCACCCTATTTTAATAATCATTATTGCAGGGTTTACAGGATTTATTGTTTATGAATTTTTATAATTAATCCCTTTGGTACTCCAAAATATCAGCAGGAGTACAATCTAAAACTTCACAAATTGCATTTAAAGTCGAAAATCTAATGGCTTTAGCTTTTCCTGTTTTTAACACAGATAAATTAGCAATAGTAATACCAACTCGTACAGAGAGTTCACTAAGAGACATTTTACGCTTAGCAAGCATTACATCTAAATTGACAACAATCATAATCAAATAGTTAAATCATTTTCTTCTGACAACAAAACTGCCTTTCGGTAAATAAATCCTAAAAACAATAAAACAAACACCCCTATCAAATTTTCTATATTAATACAAATAGAATAATCATCATTTAATATATGAAGATTATTTTCACATAAAAAATATAACAAACAAGGAAGTACAGAGCAAAATAACAGAATACTATTCTTTCGCACAAAAAAAGTCTTTTCTTTAATGGTATTTAAGGCAAAAAGTAGTAATAATAGAAGTAAAAGTAGCAAAGAAAACACACGCAAAATTACAATCGTTAATTTCAAACCAAAATAGGTTGCCCAATCAATTACCGGTAACCATTCGCCTATAGCAATAAAATAGGTTTGGCAAGCAACCCCTACAATTTGAACTAGCACAAACAGAAACATTAATCCCAATAACACACTCCAAATAGTCTTTTTAATTTTTACCATAATACAATATATTTTTATCGTTTAACGATACAAAACTAATTAGTATTTTTATATTAACAAAATATTTTTATCGTTTTTCGATAAATTTTTATAGTATTAGATTTTTTGTACCTTTGCATTAATTGTCAAATACTTTTCCGCTTGCATAAAAAAACGAGTAACGGAGTTGTTTGAGAAAACAATAGGTATTTAATTATAAATAAAAAAATTATGGGAAACATTGTTGCTATTGTAGGTCGTCCAAATGTTGGGAAATCAACACTATTTAACCGATTAACGAAATCACGTAAAGCCATTGTAAATGAAGAAGCAGGAACTACTCGCGACCGCCAATACGGACTTGTAGAATGGTGCGGACACGACTTTTCTGTTATCGACACTGGTGGTTGGGTTGTAAACTCCGATGATATTTTCGAAGAAGAAATAAATCGACAAGTATCAATTGCTATAGAAGAGGCCGATGTTATCCTTTTCGTAGTTGATGTACTTACAGGTATTGCCGATTTAGATGTTTATGTAGCACAAATATTACGCAAGTGTAACAAAAAAGTAATAGTTGTTGCAAACAAAGTTGACACCTTTGACCTTCAATATCAATCTGCCGAATTCTATAAATTAGGATTAGGAGATCCCTTTATTTTTTCTGCTGTAAACGGATTAGGAGGAGGGGAACTTCTTGACGAAATTGTAGCTAATTTTAATTCAAAAGAAGACGAAGTATACGAAGAATTGCCACGATTTGCTGTTGTTGGCCGACCTAATGCTGGAAAATCTTCATTAGTAAATGCCTTTATGGGAGAAGACAGGCATATTGTAACTGATATTGCAGGCACTACCCGTGACTCTATTTACACAAAATATAATCAATTTGGATTCAATTTCTATCTAGTAGATACCGCAGGTATACGAAAAAAAGCAAAAATCAATGAAGACATCGAATACTACTCTATCATACGAGCTATTCGAGCTATCGAAAATTCTGATGTATGCATTCTAATGATTGATGCAACTCGAGGAATAGAAAGCCAAGATTTAAATATATTCTCTCTTATACAAAAAAATAAAAAAGGGCTAGTAGTTTGTGTAAGCAAATGGGATTTAATTACTGAGAAATCGCCCAAAGACATAAAAGAGATAGAAAAATCTATTCGTGAACGTTTAGCTCCGTTCACCGATTTTCCTATTATTTTCACTTCTGCTCTTACTAAACACCACATTTATAAAGTTATACAAACTGCCGTAAATGTTTATGAAAATAAAACTCGTAGAATACCTACAGCAAAACTCAATGAGTTTTTCTTACCTCTAATAGAAAACTATCCTCCACCTGCTTATAAAGGAAAATACATAAAAATTAAGTATGTTTCGCAACTTCCTAATACGCAAGTGCCAACATTTGTTTTATTTGCAAATTTACCACAATACATAAAAACACCTTACCTACGATTTTTAGAAAACAAATTGAGAAACAATTGGAATTTTAATGGGACACCCGTATTAATATTCCCAAGACAAAAATAATTTACAAATTATTGCAAAAAAAGTTGCATAATAAAAAAACGTGCATTATCTTTGCATCGCATTTGAGAGATAATGCAAGACTAAATGGTGTGGTAGTTCAGCTGGTTAGAATACATGCCTGTCACGCATGGGGTCGCGGGTTCGAGTCCCGTCCATACCGCAACCAAAAAATCCTAATTACTTAAAATCAAGTAATTAGGATTTTTTCATTTTCGTTTTTGTGAATATTTTGTGAATATTTCAAAAATTATAGAATGACTTAACTAAAAAAACAGACCAACTCTTACCAGAAAATTAACCAAGACTATCCGTTTTTGAACATATTTCAAGCAGAAAGCTTTCGGCATCTTGCAAAACATCTACTTTCCCCACATCAAGCAATCGCAGATTAGAATTAACAACCGCCTGTATATTTTTTTGCTTTGCTAAAGAAAGATAAAAATCGACAATCGAAAATTTTTCTCCCCAAGTATTCATCATTTCAAACACTTTAGGAGAAATAATATGTATTCCAGAAAACGCAAAACTTCTACACCTAGCAACATCTAATTGCTCATATGGCGTTTTTAATTCATTAGTTTGCAAATTCATCCATCCCATCAATCTATTTTTTTCGTCAAAAAGAAGATTACGAGAAGATTTTCTATTACTTACCAATAGCGTCGCCAATGAATCATGCTGGTGTTTTATATAAAAATCAGCCAAATCTACATTTGAAAGAATATCAACATTGTGAAGCAAAATCGGCTCGTGCGATGAAAAATAATGAGCAGCATGCTTTACTGCCCCACCCGTTTCGAGCAATAAATTTCGTTCGTCCGAAACATGAATTTTAATTCCAAAATTTTGTTTTTGAGTTAAAAAATCAAGAATTTGCTCTGCAAAATGATGGACATTTACCACGATTTCATCAAAACCCGCCGATTTTAATTTTAAAATTAAATGCTCCAATAAAGGTTTTTCTGCCACAGGCACCAAAGCCTTTGGCATCGTATCGGTCAATGGTTTTAAACGCGTACCTAAACCTGCTGCAAAAATAAATGCTTTCATATCGCTACTCTATTTTTTACCTCTTAAAAGATTTATATCTCCGCTACACTTCCACTCAATATTTTTTCCGTCTTTGTCCTTATCAGCACCAACCGCCTGTACAACATAATAATAAGCTCCGGGCGATGCCATTTTTCCATTGATACGTCCATCCCAACCTTTTGCAGGATCCGTCCAACGAGCAACCAAACGTCCCCATCTATTATAAACTGAAGCCGAAAACTCTATCAATGAACGATAGACGACACGAAATTCATCATTTACGCCATCACCATTTGGAGTAAACACATTCGGCACATCTATGAACGACTCCAATACGGTAATCGTTATTGAATCCGTATATTCACATTCGGTACTCGAAGCTAAAAGTCGTACAGTATAATTCCCCGCTTTATCAAACGTATATCTAAAATCCTTATCCGTATACCTAATTTTGCTGTTCGGATTAGCATCATCAGAAATAAACCATTCTATAAAATCTGCAGCATCTTCGTTAACATTACTTTTAAAATCGACTACCAAAGGAGCCGAACCACCAATATTTGGATTTTGCGACACGACATTTAAAACCTCTTGCTTACACTTACAATTTTTAGAAGTGCCACCACTTGAATTTGGCGTAGTTTGATCTATTTCATTTTTCGCATCACGTTTTGAAATTACACCTTTTGGATAGGCCTTGATAGCTATTGCTTGATATTCCTTCGTCTCGTAATCAGATTGAATACCAAATGCTTGAGCAAACTGATCACCTTTCAATACAAAAGAGGTATTTGAATACGGAGATTCCACTGCAATAGAAGTAAAGGGATATATCTGCTCCACACGTTGTTCATTCTCTACCCAAGCACCTCCCGTCCATTCAGCTGTTTTATAGGTAAGTTCATACTTCCGCAATAAAGTTTTTTCTCCTGTTTGGGTTTGATAATTCATTTTTTTAGTGTTATCATCAAAATCTACTATTACAGAAATATTAAAACACTTATCGTCGCCAAAATCAAGTTTCACATCCGCAATAGATACTAAATAATTCGTATAATCAAAAACCCAAATATAAAAATATTCACCCGAATTAGTCTTGACACGATACCCACCTTCGTCAGGCGAAAATTGTGCTATATTCGAAACAAACGTTCCATCGTTTTCCTGCCACTCTACAAAATCAGTACCAGTATAAGTAATAGTTGATGTAGCTGAAATACCATTAAAAACAAAAACCGCATCAATGCCTTCCGCATCAGTTATTTTATAGCAATCACCCGACACCATAAAAGAATTTTGAGCAACACTTTTAGAAAGAAAAAATGCAACTATAAAGACTATATATTTTCTCATAATAGTTTATTTTCAATTTTTTCTAATAAAATTCCGTTTTCGAAAATAGAAGTAACATTTTGCTCACGATGACATAACTCTACTCGAATAGGATATTTTTCTGCCAAATACTCTGCCAAATGTTGAGCAGAATATACCGATCTATGTTGTCCACCTGTACACCCAAACGAAAACATCAAATGCTTGAATCCACGTTCTAAATAACGCGAAACATGTGTATCTGCCAAAGCATAAACCGATTTCAAAAAAGCAACGATTTCTCCATCGTCTTCTAAAAACTTAATTACTGAAGTATCCATTCCCGTTAATTTTTTGTAAGGTTCGTAACGTCCAGGATTGTGAATCGCCCTACAATCAAAAACATAGCCTCCACCATTACCCGATACATCTTCAGGGATACCTTTATGGTACGAGAAACTAAACACTTTAACCGTCAATATTTCAGGTTGTTTTTTTTCTTCAAAAATATCCAACCCAAGCACTTGCCTTAAAAGTTGTACTAAATATGGAAATTGAACTTCATCTATTTTTTCTAAAACATCACGCAAATTATTAAGAGCAAAAGGTATACTTTGCAAAAAATGTTTTTTCCGTTCAAAAAAGCCACGGAAACCATAAGCTCCTAACACCTGTAATATTCTAAAGAAAACAAATATATAAAGGCGTTTCCAAAATAGATTTTTCTCAATCGGTTCGTAAGCTTTCAATGCCTGTAAATAAACATCAACAAGGTGTTCACGTACATCTTTTGAAAAATTTGCTTTTGCTTGCCAAAGGAACGAGACCACATCGTAATAAATCGGTCCCTTTCTTCCTCCTTGAAAATCTATAAAATATGGAACATTATTCTTTATCATCACATTACGCGATTGAAAATCACGATAAAGGAATGTTTCCGTATTTGCCGATTGCAATAAGAGTTGGGCTAGATTTTCGAAATCATCCTCCAATAGATTCTCACGAAAATCTATATTCAATGGTTTCAAAAAATTATACTTAAAGTAATTTAAATCCCACATTATCGTTCTTCTATCAAAAGAACTTTGAGGATAGCAAACCGAATAATCAAAACCCTCCGTTCCTTTATATTGAATTTTTGGTAACATTGTCATCACATTTTCCAATAATGTGAGAGTATTAGCATCAAGAACTCCTTTTTTAGAATTAACGATTTTATCAAAAAGAATTTCATCTCCTAAATCTTCTTGTAAGTAGTATGAATAATCATCTGCATAAGCATATAATTTCGGTACAGAAATCCCTTTTGACTTCAAATGTAATGCGATAGTGCAAAATGCTTTGTTTTCTTCGAGCGATGTTCCTATCACACCAACCGCACTTATCGACTTATTTGCCAATCGATAATATTGCCTATTACTCCCAGCTATTGGCAATCGAGCTATTTCCGTAGGATCAGACGAAAATGTTTGTTGAAAAAGTTGAATAAGTGTTTTCATTTTAGCTACCACAAATTATTTTAAACGGACAATATTCGCATGCTTTTGAAGGCTTTTGTTTAAAAGGTATATCTTTATTAAAAATTTCTTCTAACAAAGTCCTAAATCCAGCCTCATATTCTTCAGCAACATCGTTATATTTTTCGAGTACTCCCTCAACTTTGAACTTTATTTGAGGAGAAAAATCTGATGATAAAATTTTCTTTATCAAATAGATATTAGGCTGTAAATCAATATTTTTACAAGTTTCATCACCATACTTCAACAACAATGCATACATTAACAATTGAAAAATTGCTTTAGGATGATTATTTCCACCTTCGAAAAGAGATGCAACGCTTTCACACTTCAAGCTATCTGATCCTGTTTTGTAATCTACAATATAAACAATGCCATCCTTTTGATGAATTCTATCAATATAACCAGTAAGCATTACCTTTTCTTTCCCTTCAAAAATAGGGAATTTACACTCTATTTTTTTTTCAAGCGATTTTATTGTAAAGTTTTCTATGCTATTCTTATCATAAGCCAATGTTTGCCGAATATACTTTTCTATCACATACGTTACCAATTCGTGCCTACCCTTTGGTTTTTCATATTTTGACTCATCTTTTATTTTAAGATATTTCTCTGAAAAAGCATAATTAACAGCATTATTGACCTTTGACTCTATTTGTACAAAATTTTCTTTTGTTATATTTTTTTCTTTTTCATAGAGCAACTGCATTGCCCTATGAAATATATCGCCCAAGACATTAGCTCCTATATCTTCGTTTATCTTATCAGGCTCTTCAATTTTAACTATTTGTTTTAAAAAGAATTGCAAAGGACACTGAATATAACTATTAAGAGCACTTGCTGAAAATTTACAATTTTTAACTTTTTCTAATATAAAATCATCCTTCGTTATTTCAATATTTCCTTGATTGTTTTTCGTGAAAGAAATGTCAAAAGCGTATGATTTTTCATTCAATTTTAGAGCTTTTGTGTCATACAAATATCTTAATTGATAAATAAACCGACTTACCTCTCCCGATTTTTGCACATTATCGACCCTATCATCATATAACAAAAACACTCGCTTTGCTCCCGTCAACAATCGATAAAAATGATAAGCCGATATTGCATCATGTTGCTCAAACGTAGGTAAGCCAAAAAACTTTTTCAAATTATAAGGAACAATTGATTTCGCATTTTGTTTTTTAGGGCAAACACCATCATTCATTGATAAAATGATTAGATTATCAAAATCAAGCGAGCGAGTTTCCAAAAAACCCATTAATTGAACACCTTCCAATGGCTCACCATTAAATGGTACAAGAGAAAACGAAACCATTTTGTCTATCAAAGACAAAACTGCATCAACATCTAATTGCAAATTAAAATTTCCAATATTATTATCTAATTGGCTCAACATCATTATATATGCCGAAAGAATTTCTTTTTCAAAAGGGACTTCTTTTTGACTTACATAAATCTGCTTAAGAATATCAAGAAGATACGTAAGTAGTTCATCTTTTGAATATTTAAATATCAATTTCAACAAATCATCCTTAGCCAAAAAATCTTCTTGAATCCAAAAGTTTCTACTCTCATTAATTTTATTAACCAAAGACAACGCTTCCGACGAACATTGCTGAATGCAAAAATTATTTAAAACAGGTAGCACATACTTATAATAAAAAGTAGAGATATTATCCTTTCGTATTCGTGCGTGTTTTTGCATTTCGCATAAAGAATGAACCAATGCATGTATATGCGAAAGCGAAAGTGAATATCCCATCGTAATGTTCAACTTTTGTATATGCTCAGGAATAGCATTTAGCATTGGTAACAAAAGTTTCTCATCGGGCAAAACTACAGCCGTATTCTCATCGTTTGCACGCAGATCACAGAGAATTTTATTAGCGTGCTTTGTTTGTCCAATCCCTGACGAAATAGGTATTATCTCAAATTGTTTTTTTTCTTGTTCCTTTGATTTCAGTTTATAATGCGAATAAAACAATTTTTCGTTATCCTTTATAAAATGATCTGCATTAGTCATTCCATTAAAAAACGACGATTGAGAATCCCAATAAAAATCCGCAATTCCTTTTTGTTTCAACAATTCAAACAAAGAACGTTCTTGCCCATTCAAAGCATTGAATCCTGCAAAAATTACCTTTTTGTAACTTATCTCAGTTTGTTGCTTAAGATTGCTTAAGGCATCACCAAACACCAACCCTTCGTAACCAACCAAATCTTCCCGAAGCGAATCATTAAATTTTTGATAGATACCACCCAATTGTTGCCATAATTCCACAAAACTTCTATTGAATTCTTTATGACTGTTTATAGGCAATAATTTTTCCCAAAATTCTCGAATACGACTTATTTCGTCCGACTGAAAATGAGCATCAATTTCTTTTAAATCACTGATATTTAAAAACAATTTGTTTGCATCAACATTATACTTTGCAATTTCATCAAAATCTGAAAGCAACATTTCGCCAAACGGCATAAACAAATCAATCGAATCCTTTGTTAATTTTTTTTCTAAAAAAATTTGATACAACCTAAAAAGTAAAGGAATTCTTGCCTCTACCTTAAATTGAGTATATTGCAGAAAAAAATCATTTATCGACAATACATGTGGAGCGAACATGGGTTCCTCAACTATCTCGCCTAAATATTTTTGAAAAAACAATCCAGCACGCTTATTTGGAAAAACAAAAGCATAGTCCGAAATGTTTGCTTTTTCGTTTGAGTAAAAAATATTTGCTATTTGTTCAAGGAACTTCGACATCTAAAGCACGTTTAATACTTGTTCTTTTATCTGCTCCAATTCGTCTTTCATCTTCACTACCAAAATTTGCATTTCTGCATGGTTTGATTTCGAGCCTAAAGTATTTATTTCACGCCCCATTTCCTGAGCTATAAAACCAAGTTTTTTCCCATTCGAAGTATTTTGTTGCATGGTTTCTGCAAAATATTTCAAATGATTTTTCAAACGTACCTTTTCCTCACTTATATCTAACTTCTCAATATAAAAAATCAATTCTTGTTCAAAACGATCTTTGTTATAATCTACCGACAACGATTCTAAACTTTCGTGTAAACGATTTTTTATTTTCTCTACACGCTCTTTTTCATAACACTCTACCTGTGCCAACAACGAAGCTATATTATCAAGTTTTTGCTGAAATATTTTAGCGAGTGCTTCTCCCTCTTGAATACGAAATTCATTGAAAGCATCTAATGCCAATGTCATTGTACTAGAAACGACACTCCACTCTTCTTCACTAAACTCTTGAGAGTCTGACTTAAACACGTCAGGAACTCGCAACAATGTTGCAAACCAATCGGATGGTTGAGGTATACCTAAATTTTCTGCTACCTCACGCAATTGAGTATAATAAGTTTCAATTACACTCACATTTAGTTTCTGCGATTTTTCTGTTCCTACATTGTCAATAGATACTGAAAATTCGACTTTACCACGCTCTACAGATTGCGACAATTCGTTGCGAACAGCCATCTCTTTTTCACGATAAACAACCGGCATTCGCGTTAGCAAATCCAATTGCTTACTATTCAACGATTTTATTTCAACTGTTATTTTACGTCCTTCGTATTCACCTACGGCTTTACCATAGCCAGTCATCGATTTTATCATAAATTCTTATATTTTAAAGCAAAAATAATAAAAAGCACCTATTTAAAAAGGTTAAGAAACTGTTTTCTTATCGCTAAAATAATAAAACATACGATAAGACCACACTACCACCAACGAGCCCACCCAACGAGTTACTAATACAATCCAGCAAGATGCACCAGCCATCGTTACAAGTGCC
Organism: Paludibacteraceae bacterium; assembly: GCA_017547145.1. GTDB lineage: Bacteria > Bacteroidota > Bacteroidia > Bacteroidales > Paludibacteraceae > RGIG9608. The sequence goes on from JAFYQJ010000003.1 coordinate 16,755, forward strand.
AAATCTTCCACATTACTATGAGATATACCAATGTGTGCATTCAGTAAATCAACCTCACGCTTCGACAACTTCCCCGAATTTGCTTCTTCTATAACTATAGCCGAACCATACGACAATCCCAACACATTAGCAATAATCCACAAAAAAGAAAGTTTTCGAGGCAAACCAAATATATCCATCAAAAAACCTATTGATTTTGAGATGTATTCCAATATTCCAAACTCTCGAAGTATATACTGGCAAACATTTAAAACATAAATTATTACCACCATTTTCAAAACAAGATTCAATATCATTTTTCCCCAAGCCTGAAATTCAAGCAAAAAATTACCTTGAAGTTCAAAAAAAGGAATCTCTGCAAGCGGTTTCATACTCTCATTTGAAAAGTCGCTACTACCGGGCAATATCAAATTCAAAATAAAACCAATAACAAAAGAGCCTAGCGTACGTACAAGAAAAATGGACAAAAATGACGTCCCTGTTTTCTTTTGAACAATCGTTTCGATTGGCATAGCATGTGCCGCCAACGACATTGCTCCAATTATAGTAAAAGCTCGCCACGAATACTCAATAGTAGAGAGCACCGCAACACACGAATATACATTTATAAAATAACCACTTATATAAGCAAGAGCAGCATCTCCTGGCAAACCAAAAAAATGAAAGAATGGACCTAATGCCGCCGACACCCAAATAAGTATCCCAGAATTTTTTAATAGGAACATCACAAACGACACCGAAACGGTTATTCTTATCAACCACCAAGCTGTTCGTATTGATGCAGGAGTTGCTTCCTTTACTGCCCTTTTACAACGCAAAATAAAATCATTCATTATTACAAAATTTTGAACTTGCAAAAGTACTACAAATAATCCTATCGTTAATAGTTTTCCTACAGCAAAATCAATAGCGAACATCAATAGACAATACGATAAGCACCTTAACTGGTGCTGGTGTTCAAGCGGTAGTAACGGACAAACTAAACGATATTCTTTTGCGTGCGGTAACGAGTAACGCAAAATTCTCGGACTTAACACGTGAATTGCACGAACATTTAACAACGACCGAAAACAAGCAAGGGGCTTTATCTAAATACGCCAACACGTATGCGACAACAGCAATGAGTCAGTATGTGGGCGAAAACAACCGACTTTTGACTAATGATTTAGGGCTTGAATGGTTTGAGTATGTGGGTAGCAATATAGAAACAACACGTGAGTTTTGCGAGCATTTGACCGAAAAACGCTATGTGCATAAGAGTGAGATTAAAACCATTCTTAAAGGCGAAATAGATGGACACCAATGCGAGATTTACGAAAAGACGGGACTGCCAAAAGGAATGATAGAGGGAACAAACGAGCAGAATTTCCAAGTGAATTGCGGAGGGTGGAACTGCAGACACCAGCTCGTGCCAGTGGCAAAGGAGGCAGTACCGAAAAACGAGAAAGAAGCATTGCCATACAGAAACAATCCCGATTATACCGATGTAAAGACGAACAAACAAGGTGGTATGAAAGCAACGCACAAAGGGCATATAGACCATACAAACGAGAAAAGCATATTTATGGGACTAAATCCGACACAACTTGAAGAAGCGTGCCAAAATCAACTATTCCGTATGGGGCATTCCGCAGTGTTTTGTGATGAATCTATACAGACAAAAAAAGGGCAAAATGATACGTCTTTAGATTTGCTACTTGATGGAAAAAGAATGGATATTGCTTCTGTAACAAAAGACGTGATAAATTATAGAAATGTGTTAGGAAATAAAAACAAACAATTAAGCAGATATAACCAGTTGGAGTATGTAAACGAAAAAGCCGATGCTGTTTGTCTCTACTTTCACGATACGAAAATGTTTAGCGAGCAAAAAGTTTATGATGGGATAAAAAGATTAAAAGAATTGAAATATATAGATGCAGAAACGGGGGAAGAAAAATCTCCTAATCTAAACATAAAACACGTTTATTGTGTGGTGAGAGGAACGGACAAATTACACAAATACGATTTTGATTAACAAAAACCCCGCCGAAGCGGGGTTGCCAATCCACAAGGGGAATGCCTTTCGGTACTCGCCTAATCGCCAATTGACATTGCAAATATAATAAAATTATTTATAAAAATATCATCTTCTTTTTAATTACATTATTCATATAAGCAAAACTACAAAATAAGTACCACAATACAAAATTTAGCAAAAAACAAAAAAGTTTTTAACAAGTTGAAAACTAAATGCCTTATAATTTGTTAATAATAAGGAAATTACACTAATTTTATAGTAATAAACATTTTTTAATTATGAATTTAAAGAGATTTATCAAAGTAACACCGAAAGATAGCACAAAACACATAGTGCTATTAGCGGGAAATGAGTCGTTTTATCGCTCACAAGGGGCAATAATAGAACAGCCCACAGAAGAAGAAGTATTGGAGTTTTTCCCACAATTAGCAAAGGAAATTAAACCTTTGGACGTGAAAGTGGAAAAAGCAAAAGTACAACCTAAGAGATTGCAATTACTCAAATAGTATGTGTAGCAAATAAGCAGAACGGAGAGTTTGATGTAACCGAAATAAAAAACCCCAAAGAATAATCTTTGGGGTTGTGGCTTGAAATAGTGTCTCGACTAAAAGCCGAAATCGCTATCTTCACCACATTGCAAATATAATAAAATTATTTATTGCTACCTCTCAAAAAAAATAGTCGTCCGTTTGGATTTACAGGTTTTAAGTACCACACCAAACAACAACTACTTTTACAAATATAACACAAAAAAAAGAGAAAAGATAACCACATTCGAACTATCTTTTCTCTTTGAGCGGAAAACGGGGCTCAAACCCGCGACCCCCAGCTTGGAAGGCTAGTGCTCTATCAACTGAGCTATTTCCGCAATATTTGTGGGCAGTGATGGATTCGAACCACCGAAGGCGAAAGCCAGCTGAGTTACAGTCAGCCCCATTTGGCCACTCTGGTAACTGCCCTTGCTAAAAGCACTGCAAAATTAAACTATTTTTCTAAATCTGCAAAATTAAATATCATTTTAATTGCAGTAACTGCTCCTTCTACTCCTTTATTACCTAAACTACCACCTGCACGCTCAAGTGCTTGCTCCATCGTATTTGTAGTTAAAACACTGAATATCACAGGAGAAATAGCTTCAGCATTCAACAACGAAATGCCAGAAGTAACACCTTGACATACATAATCAAAATGCGGAGTATCACCTTGTATTACACAACCGATAACGATAATTGCATCATATATTTGTTGTTTTTGCAATTTAGCAGCTGCATATGTCAACTCAAAAGTTCCTGGAACATGAAAAACATCTACCATTTCCTCTCTCGCACCATTTTCACACAAAGCTTCAAAAGCACCATCTAAAAGAGCAAACGTAACATTAGAATTCCAATCTGCTACAACAATAGCAAATCGTTTTTGCTCAACTAATTCCTTTTTAGGCATTAAGTCTTTATCGTATTTCGACAAGTTTTGATATTTAGTTGCCATTCTATTAAAATTAAAAAAGCCACCTCAAAAATTTTGAGATAGCTATATGGTTAAACAATATTTCTTATTTATTGTTGCAAAGCTTTTGCTCGCTCTATATATTTTTCAATATCAGAAGCTTGCATACTTTTAAAGTATTTGTCTTTAATTATTGTATAACACTCAATGGCTTTTGAAAAATCACCTTCTTTTTCATAAATAAAAGCTGCCTTTTTCAAATAAAGAGGAGCTGTTAAATCATTTTTCTCTTTAACTGCTTTTTCATAATATTTCAAAGCTGATTTATAGTCGCCCAACTGAACGTAACAATCCCCCATCAAACCTACAGTAGCAGGAGTTAAATTTGGAGAATCAAAATCTACTTTTTTCAAATAAGCAATAGCTTCTTCGTATTGTGACAAACGATAGTTACATACACCAGCATATGCCAATGCAAGATTTGCAGTTTTTGTCATACCGTATTCTTTCGCAATCTTTTCAAATCCCAAAAACTCATCTGTTCCATCACCTTTCAAAGCTAATTGAAACGAATCTTTTGCGAAATATTCTTGACAAATAGCAATTTTCCCTTCTGCCTCCACTTCTCGAGGAGCTATATACCAAGCCTTGAATGCCAATATTGCTAATACAACCAATACGACACTACCTACTACATACAAAATTTGATTTTTATACTTTTCAATAAAAACTTCTGAAGCACTTAATGCATTTTCTACATTTATAAGTTCTTGATCTTGATTTTTGTTTTTCTTAGTTGACATAATTTCTTTATTTTTCAATTTTGCAAAAGTAATATTTTTTTACAAACAAAATTTCAAAGCATTGTTTTTTTTCATTATTTCTAGATTTGAATCTTATAAAAGATTACACTAAAGTAAATATTATTATAACTTTGCAATATAAACCATAAAATTCTTTTAAAGGAAATGTCTATACACTCAAACGAAGACACTCGTAAAGTAACTACCCATCGCCTATTTGAAATGAAGCAAAGAGGTGAGAAAATAAGCATGCTAACAGCATACGACTACACCATGGCAAATATGATTGATACGGCAGGTATCGATGTTATTTTAGTTGGCGACTCCGCATCGAACGTCATGGCAGGTAACCTCACTACACTCCCAATCACACTTGACCAAATGATTTATCACGGGAAATCGGTTGTACGTGGAGTAAAACGTGCTTTAGTAGTAGTAGATATGCCTTTTGGCACTTACCAAACAGGCGAAATAGAAGCCGTGCAAAATGCCATTAAAATAATGAAAATAACACATGCTGATGCACTTAAGTTAGAAGGCGGTGTTGAAATAATAGATGCAATCAAACGCATTATTGACGCAGGAATTCCTATTATGGGACATTTGGGTCTAATGCCACAATCCATAAATAAATATGGCACATACGCAGTAAGAGCAAAAGAAGAAATAGAAGCAGAAAAACTTATCAGTGATGCCCTTGCACTCGAAGAAGTAGGATGCTTTGCTATCGTATTAGAAAAAATTCCAGCTTCGCTAGCAGAAAAAGTGGCAAAAAAAGTAAAAATACCTGTTATAGGAATAGGAGCAGGTGGGGCTGTTGATGGACAAGTTCTAGTTTGTGCTGATATGTTAGGTATGACAAACGGTTTTTCACCACGCTTTTTACGTCGCTATGCCAATCTAAACGAAATCATTACTAACGCTGTTAGAGATTATATTTCAGATGTAAAATCTGAAAATTTCCCTAACGAAAACGAGCAATATTAAAATAAAAAATGAGCAAAAACAGGCAATTAAACAATTCTGAAATTGTAGAGTTAAAAAAACTTTACAAATCGCTAATATTGTCTGGAATCACCCTCGAACGAAACAAACGCAAAAAAGTTCAGCAGATTCTAAATACTTGGGTCTCCTCGTTAGAAGAGGAATCGCTTTCTCATCCTATCATAAAAATTTTTCGTACAATGATCATTGTACAAAAAGAGATAGGATTAGGACAAACTGCCCTACTCAGCATTCTTTTGTATAAAGCTGTAAATAAAGGAATTATATCTATAGAAACAATAGAAGAACTTTTCGACAAAAATGTTTCAACCATTATTATTGGATTAAATAAGGTATACGAACTTTACAATCGTAATGCGGTTATTGAATCTGAAAACTTTAGGAAACTACTGCTTTCTTTTGCTGAAAATCTTCAGGTAATACTTATTATCCTCGCTGAACGTTTAGATACGATGCGTTTTCTTTCAGAATATTCTATTCTGCAACAAGAAAAAATTGCCTACGAAGCATCATATTTATACGCACCTTTGGCACATAGAATTGGGCTTTATGGTATAAAAACCGAATTGGAAGATTTAGCATTAAAATATACTGCTAAAGATACATATAAAGAAATCGCAAAAAAACTAAACGAAACTAAACGTTCGCGCGACCAGTATATAGTAGAATTTATTGAGCCTGTAAAAAAACGCATAAAAGATGCTGGATTTAATTTCGAAATAAAAGGTAGAACGAAATCCATATACTCCATTTGGAATAAAATAAAAAAACAAAATACCACGTTCGAAAACATATACGATTTGTTTGCAATTCGTATTATAATAGATTGCCCTTTTGAACAAGAAAAATCGGAATGTTGGCAAGTTTATTCTATTATTACGGACATGTACACGCCTAATCCAAAACGTTTGCGTGATTGGCTTTCGATACCAAAATTAAATGGATACGAATCGTTGCATATAACCGTAATGGGTCCAAATGGCAAATGGGTGGAAGTTCAGATTCGTACTCGAAGAATGGACGAAATAGCCGAAAAAGGTCTTGCTGCGCATTGGAAGTACAAAGGCATCCAAGAAGAACAAGGGATGGACGAATGGTTAAAAAACATTCGTGAAATACTCGAAAACCCAAGCCTAAATGCTATTGATTATATGGACAATTTCAAATTGGACTTATACAACGAAGAGGTTTTCGTATTCACCCCAAAAGGCGACCTTCAAAAGCTAAAAAAAGGTGCTACACTGCTCGATTTTGCCTACAATATTCATACTAACATTGGTAATAAATGTGTGGGCGGAATCGTAAACGGGAAACATGTTCAGCTAAAATATGTATTAAAAAATGGAGATCAAGTTGAAGTTTTAACATCTTCTACACAAAAACCAAAAATTGATTGGCTGAACATTGTAACAACCTCTAAATCAAAAAATAGAATAAAACAGACACTCAAGGAAATTGACTACAAAGAAGCAGAAAACGGAAAAGAAACTTTACTTAGACGTCTTAAAAATTGGAAAATAGAATACGACGAAGCCGAAATTGTACGATTAGCAAAAAAACTAGGTTATAAAAACATTTCCGTTTTTTACCAAGCTATTACTAACGAGCGAATCAATTTATCTGAAGTCCGCACATTACTTTCCGAGCCCGAACAACGTGAAAATACAGAGCAACGCAGTGCTGAAAATTATTCACTTCAAACTGAATTAGAGCGTATTACATCAAGCTCATCGAGTGATGTATTGGTTATCGATCAAAACTTAAAAAATATCAATTACTCATTAGCAAAATGCTGTAATCCAATCTATGGTGATGATGTTTTTGGTTTTGTAACAGTCAATGGTGGAATAAAAATCCATAGAAAAAATTGCCCCAATGCACCACAAATGATTTCACGCTTTGGCTATCGCATTGTAGAAGCCCGTTGGTCTGGTAAAAGTGGGCAACAATATCCCATTACACTACGTATTGTTGGTCATGACGACATTGGTATTGTTACAAACATTACTTCCGTCATATCCAAAGAGTTAAATATAAATATGCGTTCTATATCGGTTGATTCTAACGACGGATTATTTCAAGGTTCCATCTCCATTCAAATCAACGATCTAAACGCTTTAGAACTACTCATTAAAAAGATTAAAAACATCAAAGGTGTTAAACAAGTTACACGAGAATAAATATGACACTCTATCCACAATTAATTATTGACACACTAAAAAATGTGCGTTATCCAGGCTCTGGACAAGACATTGTTTCTGCCGGTATTTTAGAAGATGATATTAGAATTGCAGGAAATAAAGTTTCATTTTCACTACTTTTAAAGCCAAACGACCCTTTTGCAAAATCACTCGTAAAAGCCTGCGAACAAACAATATTGACATTTATTGACAAAGAAATTGACATCAAAGGCAACATTTCTATAAAAACCATAACACCAACTGTAACTGAAAAAGAAAAACCACTTAAAAATGTTAAAAACATTATAGCAGTGGCATCAGGGAAAGGTGGCGTTGGCAAGTCAACAGTTTCTGCAAATTTAGCCATTGCTTTAGCACAAAAGGGATATAAAGTCGGCTTGCTTGATGCAGATATATTTGGTCCGTCTATACCTAAAATGTTTGCAATAGAAGACGCACGCCCTACGGCTATAGAAATAGATGGTCGACAACTAATGAAGCCTATCGAACAATACGGCATTAAAATCCTTTCTATTGGATTTTTCGTTGATCCTGACAACGCTATAATTTGGCGAGGAGGTATGGCAAGTAACGCATTAAAACAACTCATCACCGAAGCCGATTGGGGCGAATTAGATTATTTTATCATAGACATGCCACCAGGGACAAGCGACATTCACCTTACATTAGTTCAACTTTTGCAAATTACAGGAAGCGTCGTTGTAAGTACACCACAAGAAGTAGCTTTGGCCGATGCTCGAAAAGGTATACAAATGTTTACAACCGACAAAATAAATGTTCCTATTCTTGGATTGGTAGAAAATATGGCTTGGTTTACACCTGCCGAATTACCAGAAAACAAATATTTTATTTTTGGTAAAGATGGAGTAAAAAATTTAGCTGCAAAAATGAATACTACACTTCTAGCTCAAATACCTATCGTACAAAGTATTTGCGAAAGTGGAGACTACGGAGCACCTGCTGCATTAAACGAAATTTCACTTACAGGACTTGCGTTTAAAGCTCTTGCAGAAAATGTAATTAGCGAAATAGAAAAACTAAAAAACAAATAAAATCATGAATATCGGAATCATTGGAGGAGGAAATATAGGGAGTGCAATTGTATGCGGATTAGCAAATAGTTCTTCTATAAAAAATAACGATTTGTATGTTAGCGATTTATCGCAAACAAGACTTCAAGAATTAAAAAATAACCATCAAGAGATCAATACCACTATATCAAATATTGATTTGGTACAACAATCTGATATAATTATACTTGCTGTAAAACCTTGGATTATTGATTCTATTGTCAATGAAATAAAACAATATATCGATTACAAAAAACAACTTATAGTTTCAGTAGCAGCTGGTATTGATTTCGCTCAATTATCAAAATTATTTCATGACGAAGAAAAGCAGTTACCTGCTCTATTTCGTATGATTCCTAATACAGCCATTGCCATTAACAAAGGAGTATTAACCTTATCTGAATTGAATGCTAACACTGAACAAAAAAATATTGTAAAAAAACTTTTTTCTGAATTAGGTGATGTTTTTATTGTTGAAGAAAAACAATTAAATGCCTTTATGTCATTATCAAGTTGTGGCATTGCTTATGCTTTTCGCTATATTCGTGCAGCTGTAGAAGGTGCCGTAGAAATGGGCATCAATGCCGAAGTAGCACAAAAAGTTGTTATGCAAACACTTATAGGAGCAGCAGAATTGCTCAAAGCGAACTCTTCTCACCCCGAAGCCGAAATAGACAAAGTAACTACCCCCGGAGGAATTACCATTAAAGGGCTAAACGAAATGGAAGCCCATGGTTTTACAAACGCCGTAATAAAAGGACTTAAAGCAAGTTTGATAAAATAAAAAAAAGGAGAATCTTAAGTTCTCCTTTTTTTATCAGTCGTTGCTGTATTACTTACGAAGCGAACCAGCCATATAATGATTGGTTAGTTTTTTGTCTAAAAATGCTTTTTTGCTATCATTCTTTTTAGATCTTACAGAAAGCGTTTCTTCATCACTTCCATATTTAATAGTTAAAGACCAAATTGTTTCGCCTTTTTTATTTATATAGCTATATGTTGCAGAAGTTTCTGTTTCTGTACATACTGCAATAAGTCCGTTGTGGAAATATTCAGAATAAAGAACATCATCATATATAGCAGGAATTATTAAATCTCCTTTTGTGTCAATAAATCCAATTTTATCATTTATTTCAACCAAAGCCATACCTTCACAGAAAGAATATGCATCATCGAACATTGGTTGGATTTTCATATCACCTTTTTTGTTGATAAAACCCCATTTCCCATTCATCTCTACAGGAGCCAAACCATCTTCAAAGAAATAATATACATCGTCATACATTGCAGGGATTTCCATTTCTCCTTTCTTATTGATAAAGCCACATTTGCTACCCATTTCATAGGTAGCCAATCCATCAGAAAACCTTGAGACATAATCATACGTAAGCGGAATTACTTGCTCTGCTTTCTTATTTATAAAGCCATATTTATCATCAATACGAACTCGTGCTAATTCTTCTGAAAAATCACCGATTCCATCATACATAGCCAACTTCATAGCAGAAATTTCCACTTCACCTTTTTTATTGATAAAGCCATAACCATCTGCAGTTTCATCGTTGTATCTAGCCAAATCATCAGAAAAATCATCTACATCCTCGTACATTGGCGATATTTTAAAGTCAGCCGAAGCATCTACAAATCCATAAATATCTCCATCGTAACTTGCTACTGCCAAGCCGCAATAATGATGGTTTGCATAAGCAAAAGCACCTTTTTGGTTCCCATTTTTATCGATGTATGAATAAACTAACTCATCTGTTTCTTCATTATAAATAGCAACAGGAGCTACTCCATTCGAAAACGTACCAACCACATCATATATAGGCTGAATTGCCCATTCACCTTTCGAATTGATGTATCCATATTTCACCTCACCACTTTCTTCATTATACGAAAATGCAGGCCAAAGTTTAGTATTGTCGGTCATTGGCGATTGTTCCGACTCGCACGAAGTAAGCATCCCACCTACTAACGCAACACATAAAAATGTGTAAAAAAGTACTTTTTTCATATTTATTATATTTTTTAAGATTCCCCAAATATATAAAATTTTAATTATAAAAATACCAAATAAAAAATCGTACTTTTGTAAAAAAATTATAGAAAATGAGAAAGATAACATTCCTATTTGTTGCCTTAATGGCAATTACAAGTCTAAACGCTCAAAAGAATGCGGCTTATGTTGCTTATATCGAACAATATAGCGAAATAGCAATGGTAGAACAAGCACGTCATCAAATTCCTGCAAGCATTACACTTGCACAAGCTCTACTTGAGTCGGGAGCTGGCAAAAGTCAACTAGCACAAGAAAGCAACAATCATTTCGGCATAAAATGCCACTCAAATTGGGAAGGCGAAAAAGTATATCACGACGACGATAAAAAAGGTGAATGCTTCCGTAAATATAGCAAGGTAATAGAATCATACGAAGATCATTCTTTATTTTTAAAACGTGAACGCTATCAAACACTTTTTACTTATAAAGTAACAGATTATAAATCGTGGGCATACGGATTGAAAGCTGCTGGATATGCTACCGATCCTAAATACCCATCGAAACTTATAAAAATAATAGAAGATTACGAATTGTATCGTTTTGATGACCCACAAAAAGTAGCACAAGTTGCTCAAAATTTTGACAAGGACGTTGAAGAAAGAATTGTTCGCCAACAAGAAAACACTTCTGAAAATATAAACGTTTCAACAATGTCGTTTAGCGAACGCAATATGTATCCTATTCACGAAGTTAAAAAAACAAATGGTGTAAAATTTGTTATTGCACGAGCTAATGATACATTTGAAAACATAGCACAAGAATTTGGGATAACAAAACGTGAACTTATCCGTTATAACGATTTACCAAAAGATACTACCATTAGTGCTGGCATGCAACTTTATGTTCAACCAAAACAATCTGAATCCAAAACAAAAGTCTACAAGCATGTAATTTATTATGGAGACTCTATGCATAGTATTTCGCAACAATATGGTATAAAAATGCGTAGTCTATATAAACTCAATAATCTAAAAAAATGGGTTCCTGCACAATATGGAATGACTTTAAAATTGAGATAAGCAATGCGAAAAATTTTCCTTTCAATAGTATTCCTACTTTGCATTACTAATCTTCAAGCTGCAATTCAACTATCTGACAGTGCGAAGGTTAGTTTATTGACTTGCGAGCCAAGTCAAGATGCCGTATACACTTATTTCGGACATACTTCTATACGGATACAAGACAAAGCAAACGATATTGATTGGATTTTTAATTATGGCGTTTTTTCTTTTGATCAGCCTTATTTTATTCCAAAATTCATAAAAGGCGAAACCGATTACGAATTAGGTATCTCTTATACTGATACATTTTTAAACAATTACAAACAGAGAGGCTCAACAGTTTACGAACAAACTCTAAACCTAACACCACAAGAAAAACAAAAATTATGGGATTCGTTAATGCATAATTATGAGCCACAAAATAGAACATATCGCTACAATTTTGTATTTGACAATTGTGCAACACGCCCATGTGTAATGCTAGCTCTTTGCTGCAACGGTGAGTTGATTTATGGTGGGTTTCTAAAAAAAACAACCTATAGAAAACTTGTAGAAGAACATGTTGGTAAAGACTCGTGGTTAAAGTTTGGTATTGACTTAGTTTTTGGCACCGATGCCGACCAAGTCATAGGGCTCAACCACGAAGACCTTTTTCTTCCCACACATGTAATGCAAAAAATCAAACAAGCAGTTATTGTAAACGACGAAGAAATACGCCCTATCTTACTATCGGAACAAACCTATAACGCAAATAAAAAAGAGAAAAAAATCATTCCAAACTTTTTAAAACCAGCTACAGTATGTTCTTTTATTTTGATTATTTCTTTATTGATTTTTATTCTAGAAAAATCTAGAAAAAGATATGCTTTTTGGTTTGACTCAATTATTTTTTCATGTGTTGGTATTGCAGGAGTTGTTATTTCGTATCTTATGTTTTTTTCTAATCACCCTTTAGTTGCAAGCAATTGGAATTTACTTTGGGCAAATCCTCTCAACCTTATTTTTGGAATATCACTTTTCAAAAAAGCGACAAGGAAATATCTAGTTTATTATCAATATATTAATTGCTTATTTTTAATAATGGCATTGCTTTTATATATTATAAAGATACAAATACTAAACATTGCTTTTATGCCACTCATAACTTTACTTTTAATTAGAGCAATACTATATATTAGCAATCAAAAAAAATCTATTTCTGTATGAGAAAAATTGTTTCATTGATTTTTTTTCTTGCAATTTTAACACCTTCTTTTGCAGAAAATCAATTTGAAAAACAAACGCCAAAACTAGTACTTAATCTTATAGTTGATGGTATTCAAACTGAACATATTGCTACACTTTGGAACTATTTTGACGATAGAGGTATAAAGCGAATTTTTAGAAATGGATTGGTATTTACTGACCAACATTTTAATTATTATTCGGGAGGTAGTGCTTCTGATATGGCAACTTTTTCTACTGGAGCAACACCTAATTTCCACGGAATTATTGGGAATAATTTCTTTCAAAAGAAAACAAAGGAAACTATTTCTATAGTTTCCGACGAACGCTACGTTGGCATTGGTACGCAATATGGTTACTCGCCTGAAAATTTGTATGCTTCAACCGTTAGCGACGAATTAAAATTAATAACAAATGGGGTTGCTAAAGTTTTTGCTATAGCACCTAATGCAGAAGACGCAATTCTATTAGGCGGTAGAGCTGCTAATGCGGCTATTTGGATTGACAATCAATTTGGTAAACTTGCAACGTCGAGCTACTACAACTATGGGTTACCATCTTGGTGTAACGAAATAAATATCGATGGCACGATGGAACAGCTCGTAAACTTCAATTGGACACCCCTATTTTCATCGTTTACCTACAACTACCCTGCTGCTAACCAAAAAAACAAAAATGTACCTTTTGAATATAACGCTAGCAACTATAAAAATTATGAAGACGCTATAAAAATTTTCAAGCAAACACCTTATGCCAATAAGGTTATGCGACGTTTAACTATAAAAGCTATCCAAGAAGAAAACCTTGGCAACGACAATACTCCCGATATTTTATCCGTAAAATTCACGCTAAATCCTCCTATTGAAACAGCCCACGAACTCTTAACTGCCGAAAAAGAAGATATGTACCTTCGGTTCGATAAAGAGATTAAAAACCTATTAGATACCGTAGAACATATTGTAGGATTGAGCAACACTTTGATAGTCTTAACAGGTACACAATGTATCAATTTACATCCTGCAACACTAAATTCCCAAAAATTACATAATGGAGTTTTTAATGCAGGAAGAGCTATGGCATTACTAAACAATTATTTAATGCTATTACATGGGCAAGGTAATTGGGTTACCGGATACCATGCAAAAAACATTTACCTAAATGAACGTTTAGCCGAACAAAAGAAAATAGATTTTAGACTTATTGAGTATCAAGCACAACGTTTTATGGCAGAATTCCAAGGGGTTGCTTCTGTTTATATCACAAATAACCTATACAACATCAGCGGATTATCAGAAACTGAAAAAGTTAAAAATAGTATTCACTCTAAAAAATCTGGAACAATATATTTCACTTTACTCCCCGGGTGGATTGAAGTTGACAACAACAACGAACCTATTGGGATATCAGGACGAAATATGATTTCCGCTCCATTATTATTTTATGGTTGGAATCTTCACGAACAAAAAATTAATACTCCAGTAATGGCAACGGATATTGCTCCAACCATTTCACAAATTCTAAAGATAACAAAACCAAACGCTTGCGTAGGGAAAATCATACCATTCTTATTTGAATAAAAACCAATATGAACAAGTATTAATGTTTTTAAACACTTACTAACACTTTTAGGAATTAGTACTAATCAGCCACCAACTTCTCTTGAAGGTAGATAATTCTATATAACAACCAATCACGATTTAATTTAACAAAAACATCATTATTGAATTTTATAGTTCAAGCGAGTAGCATAATTAAACATCAAACAAAAATCAATCAACACTACCTTGAAGTTATAAAACAAAAATAACCAATTAATAAATAATGTGGACTAAAACGAAAGAGCATTTTCTTTTATCCATTTACAAAAAAAAAATCACGAAACGACCTATGATTAGTTAAGGATACTTGGGAAAAGTTCCTTCCTTTTCTTTGAAATATTCATTTAAAAGTTATAAAAGTAGATACAAAACAAGAATCAGAAGTATCAAAGAATGGCAACCACCTTCTTGCCAACATGGTATTAATTTCTTGGACTTGCCTCATCACCTCAAGCTTAATTTCAGAGAAAGATATTAATCTATAACACTTTTAATCGATTACACTTGATTATTTGACGACACAAATTATATATAAACTAAAAACGATACCTTAAGGTATCGTTTTATTTAAATTCTCATCAGATTTTTCTGATATTCCCCTATTTATCGGGCTTGGGTGAACGATGGGACTCGAACCCACGACCAATGGAACCACAATCCACTACTCTAACCAACTGAGCTACGCTCACCATTAAAGCACTTACAATTGTAAGTGCTTATTTTATTTGTCGGGGTAGCGGGATTCGAACCCACGACCCCCTGCTCCCAAAGCAGGTGCGCTAACCGGACTGCGCTACACCCCGAAAAACATTTGCAAAGATACACCACTTTTTCTAAATAACAAACTTTTATACATTTTTTTTGCAAAAAACACATTACTAACAAAACAACAAAAAGGCTATTTTGTTATAAATAAAACACTTAATAAGTAAACTAAATATTTTTTTATAATTGATATTTTATAATAAGTAGGTCATTTAATAACTTTGCCACGTTTTTTGAAACATTAAATTTATGAATAAGTATATTATTTTTACTTTTATATTCACTATTTCCTCTTTATCCCTTAACTTATCAGCACAACAACTTCCCGACGCCAGTTTTGAAGATTGGTCGGACAGTTTCAATGGGACCC
The DNA here is from genome assembly GCA_017547145.1 of Paludibacteraceae bacterium. Taxonomy (GTDB): domain Bacteria; phylum Bacteroidota; class Bacteroidia; order Bacteroidales; family Paludibacteraceae; genus RGIG9608. The sequence continues at coordinate 32,320 of JAFYQJ010000003.1, forward strand.
CCCAACTTGCCAAGTGGCATGGTAGTAATGTTGATCAGGCTGGATTTAAATTTGTTTTTATAAGTAAAGATGCTGGGAGAAATGGTAGTTGCGCTAAACTAGAGAATAAAGAGGTTGGTGCCATGGGCATTACACGAGAGGCTCCCGCCTATTTAACTTTAGGTTCACCTTGGAGTTACCTTGAAGGACTTACTGTAAGTTCTGCTACAGCAGGAACAGATGGAGGTATTTCTTTTAAGTATAGACCTGACTCATTAGCCGTTTGGATTAAACGAACAGGAGCAAAAGCTACTAGTGAAGATTACAATATAGTTTATTATTCTTGGAAAGGAACTTCATCAGCAAGTAGTTATAAAAATTCAGGCGGAGGATGTACATCTACTACACATACTGATGAAGAGTCAGACATACGTACTTCTACAAACCCAAACACATGCGGTACAAATACTTATGCTACACAAATAGCCGAAGCTAGATTAAACGAAAAAAAAGTTTACAATAATTGGACAGAGGTTAAAGTTCCTATTAAATATTATAACGACAACATCCCTGAAAAAATGAACATTATTTTTTCGGCGGGAAACTATCCTAATGGTCGTTCAAATGATATAAATGCTGGCAACACGCTCTATGTTGATGACGTTAGATTAATATATAGTTCCGCTATCCACGAGTTATATATTAATAATTTCAAATACGGAGCATTTAAACCTAATACACTTGAATACACATATACTCTAGGATTAGGAGCAACTAATATTCCTACCATCGTTGCAAAACGAAGCGGAAGAACTCTTTCTGGAAGCGAAATCACAATTAAGGAAGGTACTGTAGATGGAAATCCAACTTTGATAACAGTAAAAGCAGAAGATGGCTCTTCAACAACAACCTATACGATTTATTTCGTTTCAAAACAATCGGACAATTCGCGATTAAACAATATCACATACAACGGAACTTCTATTGCGGGATTTAGTGGTTACAACCCTGGGCCTTACAACATAGAACTACCTTATGGAACAACCGACATCCCTAATATAGAAGTTATTAAAGGTGAAGACAAACAAACATACGAAATAAGTTACTCTTCTAACGAATTGCCTTGCACAGCAACAATTAAATCGTATGCACAAGATAAGAACTTCTCTACAACTTATACACTCAATTTTTCAGTAGGGAAACTTAGCGATAATACCTTGACAAATATTTCAGTTGGAGGAAACGCTATTACTGGATTTAACCCTACAAAAACAAACTATGTAGTTGAACTTCCTCAAGGTACAACAGAAGTGCCTGAGGTTACAGCAATATCAGCATACCCTATTGGAGAACAGATCATTGAACACCAAAATAATGGAATTAACGGAACTTATGAAATCAGGGTATCTGCACCAGGAAATGCAACCACAAGAATTTATAAATTGACTTTCAAAATAGTTGCTTCAACTAATTGCAATTTGCAGGGCATATTTATTGACGGCATACTTTTAGATGGTTTTTCTCCAGAAACCACTAACTACAACTACATATTACCACAAGGCACAACTGTATTACCTGAAATTACATATACACAAGGCGATGCTTATCAAACTATTGTCACTACAAGCAATGGAGTTGAAGGAACATATTCTATAAAAGTAACTTCGCAAAGTGGATTGATTAAAACCTACAAGATTAATTTTTCTGTATATAAATCAGATATTTCTACACTGAACGACATTAAAATCGGAGGAGTTTCTATTCCTGATTTTGATGCAAATGTAACAACTTACACCTACGAATTACCAACAGGAACAACGTCTATTCCAGATATTATTTGCGAAAAAGGCGAACCGAACCAAACCATTACAATACTAAAAGGTGGCGTAAATGGAACAACGAATATACGTGTTGTAGCCGAAAATGGCATAAATACAACTAATTATCAAATCGCATTTTCTGTATTAAAATCAACCGATGCAAATCTGACAAACATCAAAGTTGACGGTGTTGCTCTTGACGGATTCCGAAAAGATTCGTTGGATTACGTTTACGTTTTGCCTAACGATGCAACCACTTGTCCTACAATTGAAGTTGAGACAGAATTCCCTAATCAAACCGTAGAAATCGTTAGACCTTTGTTCAACGGAACTGCAACTATAAAAGTTTATTCCGAAACTGGCGATTCGTACAATATCTACACAATAAAATTTGCTTTCCAACAATCAAGCAATAACTACTTGAAAAATATTACTATAAATAGTATTAATATCGCAGATTTTGACAAAACAATTACCGATTATAGCATAAACCTAGTAGATGAATCGACGCCTTTGGTTACTTACGAAAAAGACGATTCTTTGCAATCGGTAGTAGTTGTAAACAACTTTGCGAACAAAAACTTTTCACTAATTGTAACTGCCGAAAATGGCAACAAGCGCACTTATAATCTTAATTTCAATATTGCTCAAAGCGGAAATGCTCTTTTGAAAGACATTAAGATTTTTGATAACACAACACAAACATTCGTTTCGTTACCAGACTTTGCAAGCGACAAATTCTCGTACGTTGACACACTTGAATGGAGAACAAAAGTAGTTCCAAACATTCATCCTATTGTAGGTCAACAAGGACAAATAGTCACTATCAGTTATGGAAAAATCAACGCAACAACAACATTGCATGTCGAAGCGGAAGATGGAACAACACAAGATTATGTTATCTCTTTCCCTGTTAAAAAATCTGACATTACAACGCTAGAATACATTTCGTTGAGTGCTGGAGAATTAAATTTCGACAAAGATACACTCTTCTATAACGTAACTCTTCCGTACGGCACAACAGCTGCTCCAACTATTGATTTTGGAAAAAGCGTTGAAGAACAAACGATTAAAGTTATTTCTAAAAACATAAACGATACAACAAGTATTATCGTCACAGCTGAAAATGGAGATAAACGCACATATCGCTTAACATATAATGTTGCACCGAGCGATAAAGAAAACATCTTGACAAACATCATTATCGAGGGAATAGGTTCGTTTACTAGTAGTGCCGAATTTTCAGTTCCTTATGGTACAACAGAATCTCCTGTTTTCAATTATGTAAAAAATTTCCCAGAACAAACCGTTACAATTAACAATGGAGGACTTTATGCTCCAACTACAATAATCGTTAAATCTCCTTACGAAGAAGTAAATGGCTCTGATGCCGTTGCACGAGTAGAAACAATAACGTGCGCTCTCAGTGCTCAGGATGGAAGTGCAACTCACGCATCTCGTGCACTTTCTTCTGTAACGTTTACAGGTAATCAAGGAGCTTCTCTTGCAAGCGGAACATTACAAACCGCAGGCGCAACTTCTACCAATAAATTGTATTACGATTTAAGAAAATCTAAAACGCTAGAAGTAAGCAATGGAGAAACCATTACCACCACTCCTAATTATACTGGAGAATGGATGATGGGATATGTATACATAGACTGGAACAATGATGGCGACTTCTCAGACGATGGTGAATATGTAGCTTCACCAAAAAACATTGCCAATGGAGTTTATTACACAAAAGACTATGCTGTGCCAAATAGTTTCAACATTCCTTCCGATGCAAAAGCAGGAACCTATACTATGCGTTATACGGTGGATTGGAATTCAAGAAATGGCAATGATGCAATAGACGAAGGAGCTTCTTATTCTTGCGGTAGAACTCCATCAACTGCTTCCGGGAACTATACAGCCAACAATGGTGGTATCATGGTTGATTTGGAACTTAAAATAACTAAAACATCAGGAACTGTTTACACATTTACACCCAAAATAAGTGCTCCAAAAACTTCACTTTCCGAAATTAAAGTTAACGGAAACACTATAGAAGGGTTCAAACCAAACAAATATTCTTATGTAGTAAACGTAAATAATCCTGTTGGAGAACAACCTGCAATAGAATATACGCATTCGGATGATGCTATAGTAGAAGTTTTGATTGAAAACACAAAGCACGTACAGTTAAGAGTTTCTGACCAAAACGATCCAACATACCCTACATCTACTTACGACGTTTATTTCTACTATCCAAGTGATGTTATTCCTAATGCGGGTTTTGAAGATTGGACAAGTACAGTATATAACGGAGCTACAAAACCTACAGGATGGAAAGTCGCTGCAGACATTGTAAATAGTTACACATATTCTTGGGGAATCATTGATTATGGAACTTACACTTCTGGTGCAGAGTCTGCAAGATCAAATACCTATACCCAAGGAAAATATGCTACTCAGCTACAAACGACTTATCATAGATGGTCTCTTTCTGGTTCTATTCCTGGAATGATTACTCTTGGTGATTTATCGATAAGTTTAACAAACTCAGGAAATTCTACTTCGTCAGTTAGCGGAGGTATTCCATATAGAAATACTCCTGACGTAGTTCTTATGGATTATCGTCCAGTAGCAAATGACAACATTAACAACATGCACTTTGTGTACACTTTGTCAGACGGTACAAACTCTGTAAACAAAGAATTTGCTGGCAAATATCAAAACTTAGGCTCATGGGCAACGATGAATCTCCCCATTTACGATGCTTCGATAGTTGCGCCAACTACACTAAACATCACTATCAATAGTGCAAATTCTGAAAATGCAAAAGATTTAGGAGGAGTCACAAGCAGAACATCAACCCTACTTGTTGACAATATTCGTTTTACTCATAATTCTGCACTTACAAACATCGTTATCAATGGTGTAAGCAATGCTGTAACAAATAGCTATACTATTGACGCAGATTATCAAGGCATTCCTGCGATAAGTGCCGTAGGCGAAGTTCCTGACCAAGAACATACAATTCAGATAGCAGAAAAAGAAACCGAAAGTGGTGCTAATATGCTCCGAACTGTTACCATCAACTCTAAAGCGGAAGATGGAACATCAACCAATTACCCTTTCAATATAGTTCGTCCAAAATCAAGCAACAACCAACTAAATGGGATAAAAATCAATGGCGTTGCATTAGCAGACTTCGATCCGAACAACCTTGTTTATTCTTATGCGGTAGCCAATGGTACTACTCGTACTCCAGACATTGAAGCCATTTGCGGAAGCATGCATCAACGCATAAAAATTAACACAAACGGAATAAACACAGCAACTATCGTAGTTACGGCCGAAGATGGAATATCTAGAACTTATTCTATCAATTTCGTTGAAGAAAAATCTGACATTGCAACACTAAAAGAAATTGCTATTGAAGGAAATCCAGCTGATTTTACCTTCGACGAGAACACATCTTCATACAATGTTTCGTTGGCGTCAGATACTTCTTTACCAATGGTTTCGTTCTCAAAAAATAGCGACAGACAAACCGCTACTATGACCATAGGGGAAACTACGACTATAGAAGTTATAGCAGAAAATGGTACAGATCACAATACATATACTATTAACTTTATTCGTGAAGAAGTTTCAACCAATGCGACATTGAAAGAGATTGCTATTGACAACGAAACTCTACCAACATTTAACCCCGATATTTACGAATATGGTGTGGTAAAAAATACAAATACGGACTTTTTACTTACTTACAATAAATCATTCGACAGCGATTCTCTCACTACGACTATCTATGCTGATTCAGTAGTTTGGAATATTGAAAATAGTGTTGCTACTAAAAATCGTTATAAACTGACATTCACAAACGAGGTTTCTGCAAATGCGTATTTGGATGGAATTTTGGCAGAGAATGTTATGATTGATGGATTCGAAAAAGATTCTTTCAACTATACTATTGTTTCTGATACAATACCTGACATTGCCATTGAAAAAGGCGACGAAAATCAAAGTGTAGAAATCACAACTCACGAATCGCAAATAATCATTACGGTAACAGCAGAAAACGGATCTATCAGCCAGATTTACACGATAGATATAGAATCGTCGCAACCAAAATCGGATAACGCACTATTAAGTGGGATTGAAATTAACGGAAATCCTTTAGCAGATTTCTCAGCAAACATTTTCAGTTACAACTTTGTACTTCCAATGCACACTACGATAGTGCCTGACATTACTGCCATATTAGGTGCTCAAGGACAAAGTATAAACATTATAACAAATGGTGTTAATGGAACTACTACAATTATTGTTGTAGCAGAAAATGGTGTTGCAACGTCGACTTATAGCATTGCTTTCAGCGTAACGCCTTGCAACAATAGTTCATTAAACGACATTCAAATAGATGGAGAGTCTCTAAGCACTTTATCACTTAACTTTGAGTGCGACAAAAACTTTACTCCCGAAACACTTGAATATACAATACTATTCTCAAAAGATATCACTTCGTTCCCAGAAATAGAAATCGTTTCGGAACATAAATCATGTCAAACTATAACACGAGACACAACAATCATTAGCGAAACAGAACAAGATATTCGAATTAAAATTGTTGCTGAAAATAAAATTGATTTTACGATTTATACTCTTCACCTCATTAAAAAGAAATCAGACAATGCCCTGTTGAATATGATTTATGTAGATGGAGAAGAACTTGTAGGCTTTGATGAAAGTTCGTTTAGTTATGTTGTAAATCTACCTTATGGGACAACCGAAGTGCCAACTATTACTTGCGAAAAACAAGAGGATGTACAAAACATTGTCATCACTCCTGCGACAACACTTGCAGAAGAAACCTCGATCGCAGTTACAGCAGAAGACGGAATAAGTCAAAATACATATACGATTTCGTTCAACATTTTACCTTCGTCCGATGCAACACTCAGTGGAATATTCATTGGTGGAGAATTGATAAGTACATCTGCAAATGGATTTGAATGCGAAGAAAATTTCAATGCTAAAGATTATGAATACAACGTATTCCTTCCTGTTGGCACTACCCTATTGCCAGAAATCACCTACACAACATCGGTGCCTGATGTAACTAGTGTTACAATAGAAAGCAATGGAGTTAAAGGGACAACTACCATAACTATTATTGCTCAAGATGGTGCAAATTCAGAATCATATACCATTAATTTTGATGTATTAAAATCAAGCAACAACAAATTATCAAACCTATTGGTAGAAGGAGCAACTATCGGAACAAAACAAAACGACCCTTACGAAGTTTATTTTGGAAATTATGAAGTGGGTAATATAGCTACAACATTTAACCCTGATTCTACAATTTACACGTTAGTATACCCTGTTGGAACAGATAGTTCAGAACTTATATCCGCTTCTGACATTACGTATGTTCTTGGCGAAGCTTCTCAAACTGTAGATATCACGCAAGCAACTCCTACTGAGTTTATTGTTTCGGTTACTGCTGAAGATGGAAGCAAAAATATTTATGTAGTTTCTACTAAAATATTGTTATCGAATAATTCTCTTTTGAAAGACATCAAACTCAATGGAATTTCGATAGATGATTTTGAGCCTACAGTATTTTATTACGAATATTTGCTTTATCAAGGAGATACTATTCCTGAAATATTACCAATAAAACAAGAAGATTCTCAAACAACTTCTGTTTTGAAAGGGAACATTGGAGAAGAAACAATCATCACTTGTCAAGCTGAAGATTTATCAACATCTCAATACAAGATTCTTTTCAAATATTCTACCGAAAATCCGGGAGAGACACCAACAGCAGACGACGTTTGCTGGATAGCATTAGGAGGAGGACGTTGGAAAGCAAGTTCTAAACGCAACAACGTATATGTTTATATCTTTGAACCATCAGGAAGAATGATAGATATAAAACAAATTCCTGTGATAGATCCTAATAGCGATTTATGCAGTAAAGATTCTAATGGGGTAATTTTCCAGTTCGAAAAGAAAGGTCAAGTTTACATCTATTTGTTTGTTCATAATATGAAAAAGCGACTTCTTTCAGGTAAAATTATTTACTAATATAAATCCTTAATAAAGCACTTTTTAAGTGCTTTATTTTTTATACTTACATTAAAGCAAGAAATCAGTATAATTTCATTTTTTGCGAAATTCATCATTATTCACTACTTTTGTGGGAATTTTAGCATACACATAATATGTCCAACATTGTTGATAATAACGAAGAAAAAGTAGAAAAAAACGGAAGCATAAACGATCAATCTTCCTCGCATAATTCTAACTACAAAATGCCCTCAATTAATGATGAGAATGAAAAACATCATCTTTCTGGGATGTATCAAACTTGGTTTTTAGATTATGCCTCTTATGTAAATCTCGAACGTGCTATTCCACATATCAACGATGGACTTAAACCTGTTCAACGTCGTGTTCTACACTCGATGAGACGAATGCACGATGGTCGTTTAAACAAGGTTGCTAATATTGTTGGACATACAATGCAATTTCATCCTCATGGTGATGCATCTATCTACGATGCGTTAGTAACATTAGGGCAAAAAAACATTTTGGTAGACTGCCAAGGTAACTGGGGAAACATTATGACAGGAGACTCTGCTGCAGCTGCTCGTTATATAGAAGCACGATTATCAAAATTTGCTCTTGATGCTGTTTTCAACCCTAAAACAACCGAATGGAAACTATCTTATGATGGGCGAAACAAAGAACCTATTTCACTACCCGTAAAGTTTCCTTTGCTTCTTGCACAAGGAACTGAAGGTATTGGTATTGGTCTTAATTCAAAAATTTTACCACACAACTTCAACGAGTTAATTGATGCATCTATTGCCTACCTAAAAGGAGAAAATTTTACTTTATACCCTGACTTCCCTACTGGTGGCTCCATTGATGTTAATAAATACAACGATGGGGAGAGAGGTGGAAAAATAAAAATCAGAGTTCATATTGAAAAACTTGACCACAAAACTCTCGTAATCACTGATACTCCTTATGGTGTAACCTCTGGTAAATTAAAAGAGTCCATAATAAAAGCTAACGAAAAAGGAAAAATCAACATCAAGAAAGTAGATGATATGACTTCCGATAAGGTTGAGATTCTTATTCATTTGGAATCTAAAACTTCATCAGACAAAACCATTGATGCTCTTTATGCTTTTACTGATTGTGAAGTTAGTTATTCTCCTAATTGTTGTGTTATACAAGATAATAAGCCAATATTCACTAACGTTTCTTACATTCTAAAACATAGTGCAGAAAACACAAAGAATCTATTAAAATTAGAATTAGAAATTCAAAGAAACGAATTACTAGAGCAACTTCACTTCTCTTCTCTCGAAAAAATATTTATAGAAGAACGTATTTATAAAGACAAAGATTTTGAAAACGCAACTTCAAACGAGCTTGCTTTAGCCCATATCGACAAACGATTAACTCCATTTAAAAAGGATTTCATCCGCGAGGTAACAACAGAAGATTTGCAACGTTTGTTAGATATAAGAATGGCTCGTATTTTAAAATTCAATACTGACAAAGCACAAGAAAACATTATTGCTCTACAAAAACAAATACAAGAATGTGAAGCAAACATAGCTCAAATCGTAAACTACACTATCAATTGGTTTAAATCCTTAAAAAAGAAATACGGAGCACAATATACTCGTTTGACAGAAATCAAAAACTTTGAAACGATTGAAGCAGCCAAAGTTGTTGAAGCAAACGAAAAACTTTACATAAATCGCGAAGAAGGTTTTATTGGTACAAGTCTTAAAAAAGATGAATTTGTATGCAATTGCTCTGATATGGATGATATTATTTTATTCTACAAAGATGGTAAATACAAAATCGTTCGAGTATCGGAAAAAAACTTTGTCGGCAAAAATGTTATCTACCTAAATGTTTTCAAGAAAAACGATAAACGAACAACTTACAACGTGGTTTATCGAAATGGAAAATCTGGGGCTTTCTACATCAAACGGTTTGCAGTAAACGGCGTTACTCGCGAAAAAGAATACGATTTAACGCAAGGTGAAGCAAATTCAAAGGTTTATTATTTTTCAGCAAACCCCAATGGCGAAGCTGAAAGTATAAAAGTAACATTGAAACCAACGACAAGAAGAATAAAAAATCTTGTCTTTGAAAAAGATTTCAGCGAATTAGCTATTAAAGGACGCCAATCAATGGGAAATATCCTAACCAAATTTGACGTTCAAAAAATTACTCTTAAAGAGAGAGGCTCTTCTACATTAGGTGGAACACCTATTTGGTTCGACTCCGATATATTACGCCTTAACTTTGACAAAAGAGGAACTTATCTTGGCGAATTTTTCCCAAATGAAGAAATCCTTGTTATTTGCAAAAATGGCGATTACTACACGACTTCTTTTGAACTTGAAAATCATTACGATGATGATATTTTAAAAATTGAGAAATTCAATCCAAATAAAGTTTGGACTGTGGCACTTTTTGATGCAGATCAACAAAATTTCCCATATCTAAAAAGATTCCAACTCGAATCATCAAAGAAACGAGTTTCGATGTTAGGCAACAACGAATCGAAAATGATTTTAATATCCGACACAGCATACCCAAGGTTTGAAGTTATTTTTGGAGGAGATGGTAGTTTCCGCGAAAATCTTATTATTGACGCTGAAGATTTTATTGGTGTAAAAAGCATGAAAGCAAAAGGAAAACGTATTTCTATATGGACTGTTGACAAAATTAACGAACTTGAACCTACAAAATTTCCCGAAACACCTACTGAAACGGCAGAAGACACGGAAGAGAATGTAGAAGGCGAAAACACTAATAGCAACAACAACGAAGCTCTAAACATTGATGAGGATACAGGACAAATAAGTTTATTTTAACCTTTTTACATAAGAGAATAATCCAAACGTGATATTCAACCTCAGCGAGATTCTTTCGCTGTTTGTTTATCTTGATTTGGATTTTTTCTTAACAAAAAAGCCCTAAAAAATTAGAGCTAAGAAAAAAGCCACAAGTAATTTTGTCCCACTATTTAAAATTCCACATACCTTTTCAATCTTTTATCCCTTAAATAAAGTATCAAAAATTCTTTTTAACGCATCAGTTCTTTTTGTTCCTAATTTTACAGCGTAAAACAAGAATAAACGTTTTCTTAATATTTAAAAAATCAGTTATTTTTGTATAAATATTTAACCAAAACTTATAAGCATTATGTACGAACAATTATCAACATTAGATAGCTTAAAAATAACCCCACCAGAAGGAGGATTGCTTAACATTGTTTTAGCATTAGTAATGTACGGAATTGCATTAGGAGTTGTGCCAAGCAGATTTAAACATATTTTTACTAAACCAAAATCTATTTTACTTGGATTATTTGGGCAATGGGTGTTACTTCCAGCCCTCACTTATCTTTTAGTTATTTGCTTGCACGGATATATAACTCCAATGGTTGCACTCGGTATGATTTTGGTAGCATCTTGCCCCGGAGGAAATATTTCTAACTTTATGACATCGCTTGCAAAAGGTAACAACGAATTATCCATATCTATGACTGCCGTTACTACTACTTGTGCATCAATTATTACTCCTCTTAATTTTACCTTTTGGGGTAACCTATATGTAAACTTTTTCATGAAACGAGGTTTAGACATTCCTTATCTCCGAATCCCTTTTTCAGAAATCGTAATTACAGTTCTACTTCTTTTAGGAATACCTTTGGTTTTAGGATTATTAACATCTCATTACCTACCCAAAGTAACTGAAAAAATAAAGAAACCAATAAAAATTACGTCTGTTATTATTTTCATAGCAATGATTGTTGTTGCATTTATTGGAAATCTAAACCAATTTGGAAGTTTTGAACATTTCTACGAAAACATCAAATGGATATTCATTATTGTTTTAATTCACAACGCTTTAGCATTAAGTATCGGTTTTATTCTTGGTACAATTTTTAAAACAAGCAAAATAGATCGTAGAGCCTTAACTATTGAAATCGGTATTCAAAATTCAGGTCTTGGCTTAATCTTACTTTTCTCTCCTGCCTTTGCTGGACAAACAGCACTTGGTGGAATGATGTTCGTAACTGCTTGGTGGGGAATTTGGCACGTTGTATCAGGTCTTTCAGTAGCAACTCTCTTCCAAAAGGTAAAATAAGATGAAACGTATTCAAGACAAAAGTTGGTTTTACTCTTTTGCCCATTATTGTGTTAATGCATCATTTCGTATGGCATACCGTCGATATGAAATGATTGGGACAGAAAAAATTCCTACAGACGGAGCTATTATTTTTGCTCCAAACCACACCAATTGTCTACAAGATGCTCTCGCTGTATTATCGCTAGATAATAAACCAAAAGTATTTGTTGCACGTGCTGATATTTTCAAAAATCCAAAATTGAAGAAAATACTTAATTGGATGAAAATAATGCCAATTATGCGTATTCGTGACGGATACTCCAATCTTCAGAAAAATGATGAAATAATGAAATATGCAGTTGAGGTTCTTGAAGATAAAGTACCTTTCTGCATCATGCCTGAAGGTAGACATCGTCCAATGCATAGTTTATTGCCTTTAGGAAAGGGTATTTTTAGGATAGCACTACAAGCAAACGAAAAAATCGAAGAGCGTGTTCCTGTATATATTGTTCCTTTTGGACTTGAGTACGGAAATTTCTTTCGCTATCGTTCATCCTTACTTATAGAAATAGGAAATCCAATAAACGTTACCTCCTATTTAAAAGAGAATGCCACACTTACGATACCCGAACAAATGAACGGGTTGAAAGAACTATTAACAAAATCGTTAGAAGATTGTATTTGTTATATACCAGACAATGAAGAATATAATGCATTATTGACCTTATGTCAAGTTTGTTCAGAGAATTCTTTAGTCGATAAAAACAAAAAAAGAAATCTACACAATCGATTGATAGAGAATAAACATATTCTTGAAAAAATTAATTCATTAAAAACAACAGATTCACAAAAAGCAAATGAATTAATAGCAAAAGGTAATGAAATACACGATTTAGCCCAAACAAACAAAATCTCTGCTAATAGCCTAAAATCAAAAAAAATAATTAAAAATATTATAGGAAGAATTGCTCAATTAATTTTCTTTTTGCCTTATTTTATGGCTTCTTTTATAGTAGATGCTCCCATATTTTTGATATCTGAATTGATAACATTAAAAATAAAAGATAAAGCATTTTGTAATTCAGTAAGGTTTGTAATAAATCTACTTTTATCACCTATTATCCTAACAATTACAGTTCTCATTTTGTTCTCAAATCTTATATGGTGGAAAGCCTTAATCGTATTTCTTCTTTTAATACCAAAGCACGCAATTGTTCACGACTATCTCCGCAATGTACGATTGTTATTTTCAGATATTAAATTACTTAAAAACAAAAAATTAACTTCATTAATCAACGAAGTACGTAAAAAATTATAAAATGAAAAAGATTCTTTTTACAATTTTAATTTTAATACTTTCTATAAGCATTTTTGCTCAAAACGACTCTATAGCGCTCGTTAGTGACACGGTTCCTGCCAAGAAAATCAAAAAGGGTTGGACATTTGGGGCATTGCCTAGTGTTGCCTTCGATGCCGATTTAGGTTTTCAAGGAGGAATTTTAGGGAATATTTATTACTATGGCGACGGAAGTATTTATCCCGAATATATTCACAACTTTTACGTAGAAGCGGCTTATACAACCAAACATTGTGGAATTTTCCGCTTTTTCTACGACTCCAAATTTTTAATTCCAAATCATCGTTTGACCATAGATGCGTCTTATCTTCCTGACGCAATGTGCGATTTCTACGGTTTCAATGGCTATCAAAGTATTTATAATCAAAGTTGGCACAAATGGAAAAAAGATCCAACAAAAATGGACCCAACGGCTTATAAAACGCGTGCTTTTTACAAGTACAAACGTGATTTAATTCGTGTGGCGGGTGACCTTGAAGGTAATATTTCGGGACACTGGAAATGGAATGTTGGCGTTGGAGTTTTGGGTTATTTACTTGATGAAGTAAACATTGAAATGCTCAATAAAGGCAAAAAGGACGAAAGCAAAAAACTTCCTGATGTTGATGGATTGTATCAAAAATATATTAATTGGGGATTGATTGGCGAAAATGAACAAAACGGAGGTTGGCATCCTTATATACATGCAGGTTTTACCTACGATAGTCGTGACAAACGAGCAAATCCTTCTCGTGGAATTTACACCGATGCGTTTTTGAGTTATTCTGCAGCATTCAATTCCAAGGCATTTGGCAATCAAGCAGAATACAATAACCTACGTTTCAATTTCAACTTCCGCCACTATGTACCTATTTATAAAGACCGAGTAACTTTTGCTTATCGCATAGGAACACAAAATCTTTTGGCCGGAAAATCGCCATTCTACGCAAATACTTATCTGCAAACATTGTTCCTTCAACGTGTTCTTTACGAAGGACTTGGAGGAGGAAACTCATTGCGTGGTATAATGCGAAATAGAATCAATGCCGACGGATATTTGTTTGCGAACATCGAGTTCAGAGCAAAAATTTGCCACTTTGATATTGGCAAACAACATTTCTACATCGGCGTGAATCCATTTTTCGATTTTGGTATGATTACTCAGGGAATTGACCTTGGAGACGTAGAAAAATTGAAATCGAAAATTATCGCTGGCGGAGATAATCCCGACGATTATTTCAACTTTGACAAAAAGGCATTGTATCGCCCACACATGTCTGCAGGATTGGGGTTAAAAATTGCTATGAACGAGAATTTTATCCTTTCTGTCGACTGGGCAGCAGCTCTTGACAAGCAAGACGGAAAACTCAGCAATTTCTATATCAAGATGGGTTATTTGTTCTAATATTATAAGGCAGGCAAACTCATTCCATTTATTTTGCGATACAAATCAAGAGCATAAACATCGGTCATACCCGAAATATAATCTAATACTGCTTGGATTTTTCCATAAGTAGTATCGGAATGAACATTGTATTGTAAAGGTATTCTATTCAATATTTGTTTAGAATAAGTTTTTTCTGGATTAAATACCGCATTGATTAGTACATCTATCAATTTGGAAATAACACGATAACCTGCTAACTCTACATCTAAAACTAATTGCGAACGATAAATTTTATCAACGGACAAGCGAGAAGCTTTTTCGTATGCACTTTTTAATGGTTCGGGTAAGTTATTTATCAATGATTTTTCAAACATACCCGATAAAATTTGCTCCTCATTTTCCACGAAAACATTTGCAGAAGCATCAATAAGACTTCCCATGACTGACGAACGCAAATAAGCAATTTGTTCATTTACATCCTCCACTATAGAAAATGTCTCAAGAGCACGTTTTTTCCTCTCCTCCGACAAAAAATCTAACAATACCCCAACAGTTTCTTCATACGAAAGAATTTTTAACTTAAAGGCATCTTCTATATCCATTATTTGATAACATATATCATCTGCTACCTCAACTATATAAACTAACGGATGTCTAGCATAACGATTCCTATTTTTAGGATTAGGAATAAGCCCCAACGTATTTGCAATTTTTGAGTAGATGTCTTTTTCTGTTTGGAAAAAACCAAATTTAGTCTTCTTCTCATCAGCAAATTGAGCTTCGTAAGGATATTTAATAATTGATGCTAACGTTGTATAAGTCAGAGCAAAACCGCCATTCCTACGTCCATTGAATTGAGCTGTAAGCAAACGAAATGCATTTGCATTTCCTTCAAACTGAACAATATCCTTTCTTTCTGCATCTGAAAGATTCTTCAAAAATGGTTCTCCTGCTCCTTCTGAAAAATAAGTTGCTATTGCATTCTCGCCCGAATGTCCAAATGGCGGATTCCCCATATCGTGAGCCAAACAAGCTGCCGCAACAATAGATCCAATTTCCGACAAATAGGCTACTGAATCCTGATATTTTTTTTGTAAAAGATGATAAACTAAATTCCCTATCGAGCGTCCAACGCAAGACACTTCAAGACTATGCGTCAAACGATTATGAACAAAAATACTCCCAGGTAATGGGAATACTTGCGTTTTATTTTGCAATCGCCGAAAAGGAGCAGAAAATACAAGACGATCATAATCACGCTGAAACTCCGAACGACCATCATGTTTTTCATTATATTCAATTCCTAAACGACAAGTAGTCAATAAATCATTCCAATTCATCATATTCATATATTTTTACATTTTAAATATAGAAGTTTTTTGTGCAGCTGCTTTTAAACGTTTATTCAACAAATCGTAATCAATAAAAATTTCTTTCATACGGTGCTTAAAATCAACTCCATGGTTCATTTGTTCGGTATGACATAATTCGTGAACCAAAACAAAATCTATTAAATCCAATGGTAACAACATCAAATAACAACTCAAATTTATATGCTTTTGGGACGAACAACTTCCCCAACGAGTTAAAGCTCCATTTATCCGCACACTTTCAAATTTAAAACCATACTTATTTGCACATTCTTTTATACGAATAGGCAAAAATCTTTCTGCCTCTTTTCGCAATACTTGCTTCAATAAACGTACTATTATTTGCTGATTTTCAACATCTTCAAAAACAAACTCTGGAAAATAAGAAATTTTCATTTCAATGCCTTCCTTTTTTATAGCAAACGTATTTTTTCGAGACAATCGACTATCGGGATAAAATCGAATTTTAAAAAAACAAGTCTCTATTTCTGATGTTGGTAACAACATAAAAGGAGTATATTTCTCCCTTAATTTTTCTTGAGTTTTTAATATCCAATCAATCCGCTCTTTTGATAATGGGAACAAAGTATTTATAAAAAAATGCGATGTTGTTATTTTAACGCATTGAGCAGAAACACTAAATGTAGTTCGTCGCACATTTCTCCGCGTAGATAATTCTACTTTTCCTATAGGTGGATATTCTATTATTGATTTCATTCTGCTTTTACATCAAGAACATAATCAAATCCTTGCTCAAAAGTATTATTTTCTAATTTAAAATTTTCTACTCGTTGAAGCCAAAATCTTTTTTTATTAAAGTGATATGGCTCATAATCATAAACTTGTTTAATTATGTTATTAGCAAAATACAATCCATCAACAGACTTTGCATAAAGAATTGGCATATCAAATGTTTGAAAAAAATTATCTGTTATCGTAATATTTCGATGAAAATACGAGGTTTGCTTTTCTAAACATGGTATTTCTGGATAAATCGAAATAATAGCATTCGTAAATTGAAATAAACTTGTCAATACATTTATAAATTTATTTTGCGTAATTTGCACATTGCAACAAGCACCCGTTTCGTACCATCCATTACAATCTCCACAAAGTAGAATTGCTGTTCCCGAAACATGCTCAAATGTATTATTTGCAACCTTAACCTCGCATGGCGTACTAAAAAGAGCCCCTCTTGCACGATTGTTTCGGACAATATTATTAGTAAACTCCACGGATGGTGTCCAAGTCAAATTTTCAATTCCAAAATCTTCTTTTTCAGTAATATCTATAGACAATGCTTTATCTAAAGTTATTATAAACGATTTTGGTATAGCTGTATTAGGAACAATTGATTTTATCGTATAAGAACAAGGTAAAACTTCCATTGTTTTTGATTTAACAAATTGCACAGTATCACCTTGTTCTCCCCATTTAAATCCCCAAGTTTGGTCATGCATATACGATGCTTCTATGTTATAATCATCTAATATTGATGTTACCTTCAAATATGTACCATGCACATTTATTGCATCATCCATCATGTTTTCATACAAACCATTTTTGGATACAATCTTACCCTTACAACCCGAAAAATGAGTTGCATCTGCTTGCGTTGTAAAACATCTTGAAGAATCTTTTAAGCAAACACTTACACTGTCTAATAAAACATTTTCGCACAATTGTGCAAGCACACCCATACCTTCGGCATAATGTATCTTAACATTATTCAACGATACATTTTTGTTTTCCGAAAGAAATATAGCAGGAGCAGGACGATAGTAAGTGCGTAAAGCTACTAGTGTTCCATTTTTCAATCGATCATCTTTCCAACTTGGAGCATATAAAACTCGCGACTTCGATGTAGGTTTTACACCACTCAAATCACAATGCAAATCACTTGTTTTATACAAAATGTGTTTAGTATTTGGATCAAAAGCAATTCCCGTAAACGGCTGACAAGTTTCTCCTCCTTCATACACTTCAAAACGAGCGTCCTCTGTTATTCTATAATTATAAAATGGTGCTACCTTAAAAATAATGCCTTCTTCGCCCTTATTTTGTAACACTTCTACCTGAACAATATGTGGTCGCTCAAAATCAATACTAAAATTTTTAAATGTACAATTTTCGGAATTCAATAACGAAATAGGCAACATTCTCCCATGAAAAATAAAATTTGATCCTCTACCATCAAGAGTTATATTTTTTAAATGTTCAAATGCCATCCCCACTTTTTTAGGATTTACCTGATCATGATTCGATATATAATATTCCTTTAAAATTGCATTTTTATCATAGAAATGATATGTCGCCGAATCAAATCGTATTATTACAGGTTTATCGCCTTTGTATTCTGACACATCTTGCATCATTTCAGCAAAAAGCAAAGAATTATTTTTACCATTTGGCTTTATTCCGTAATCGGTAACATCAAAAACCTTTTCATTTGAGCACGCAAACATTACAAATGCAAAGCATGATACAAGAAAGTACTTTTTCATATAAATATTATTTCCCAAAATTAAACAACGATGATTCTGTACGAGCATTATCCAACAACAACTCCAACTCTTTTAGCTTATCAGGATATTTCTCCGAAAGATTTTCATCTTCATGTATATCATTCGTCAAATTATATAATTCTACACTCGTCTTTTCAGCGTCTTTAATTGGTTGACGAATTATTTTCCAATCACCACTTCGCAATGCTTGGCGTCCTCCAAGTTCATGAAATTCCCAATACAAATACTCGTGTTGCTCTTGCTCTCCCTTTGCAAAAAGAGTAGGTAACAATGAAATACCATCTGTTTTAGGTAAATCACAACCTATCAAATCTGCCATTGTTGGCATTATATCCCAAAAAGCCGATACTAAATCAGTAGTTTTCCCCGCTGCAATTTTCTCGGGCATCCAAGCTATCATTGGTACACGAATACCACCTTCGTACACATCTCGTTTATAACCTTTCAATGGTCCATAACTATTGAAAAAATCAGGGTCTGCTCCACCCTCTTGGTGCGGGCCATTATCACTAGCAAAAATCACCAGTGTATTTTTATCCAATCCGTTTTTACGCAACTCTTCCAAAATTTGCCCCACATAAGCATCTAAACGTGTAACCATCGAAGCAAAATCGGTATGAGGCTTCAACGAAGATCCATAATTACTTATTCGATAATTTAAGCCGCTATCAACACCCTGATAAACAAAAGACTCTGGAAGAATACCATCATACATCGCATAAATTGAATCCTTTGGCGAAACCAATTCTGCATGTGGCAACAACGCAGAAACATACATAAAAAATGGTTCATTTTTATGTTCACGAATAAATCGTAGCGTTTGTTCCTGAATTACATCTTGTGCATATACTTTTGGTTCAGATACAGAATCCTCATTACCTTCAAGTATAATTTTCTCTGTGTTATGCCAAATATAATAAGGATAATAACGATGAGATAATCGTTGACAATTATACCCCCAAAATTCACCAAAGCCTTGTTTATTGGGTTCTCCCGTTGACGTAGGGAAACCTAGCCCCCACTTACCAAAGCAAGCCGTCGTATAACCGGCCTCTTGCATCATTTGAGGCAAAGTATATGTCCCTTCAGGCAAAGGCTCTTGTCCCTCGGGTAATATTTCTTTATTCCCTCTTATATAAGAATGGCCAGTATGCAATCCCGTAAGCAAACTACAACGAGAAGGAGCACTTACCGTACAACCAGAATAATGTTGTGTAAAACGCATCCCCTCTTCTGCCATTCGATCGATGTTAGGCGTATGAATAATTTTTTGACCATAACAACCCAAATCTCCATAACCCAAATCATCGGCTAAAATATAAATAACATTAGGTTTTTGTTGCTTTTTGTTTTGACAAGCAACAAAAAAAACAACTGCAAAAAACAAAATTATTTTTCTCAATATTTTCATAAAATTTAAGAGTTTTATTGAATTTCAAAAATACGATTTTATGCAAAAGAAGACAAATCTTTTTACATTATTTATACCTTTGTAGCGATGAGATACAACACTATTTTTATTGATTTAGACAACACTATTTGGGACTTTGAAACAAACTCCAGAAATAGTCTTTCATATTGTTTCGATAAGTTTAATTATCAAAACTTTTTCCCCGACTTCGAAACATTTTATCAAATTTATCATCAACACAACAACACGCTTTGGGGATTGTATCGTGAGGCAAAAATCACGAAACATATACTCAATCGTGAAAGATTTTTATTCCCATTGCAAAGCATTGGTATCGAGAACAAAACTTTAGCCCAATCCTTTGGCGAAAATTATCTTGAGACGCTCTCTGTTCAATCCATTTTAATAGATGGTGCATACAATTTACTCTGCTACCTAAAAGAAAAAAACTATCATCTTTTTATACTATCAAATGGCTTTGAAGAGGTGCAAACAAAAAAAATGCAAAGTGCAAATATTATCGATTTTTTTGATGGAATCATACTGTCAGATTATATAGGATACAATAAACCACACAAAAAAATATTTGAGTTTGCACTGCAAAAAGCAAATGCTAAAAAAGAACTCACCATTATGATAGGCGACGATTGGGAAGCAGACATTGTTGGAGCAAAAAACATGGGTATCGACCAAATTTTCTTTAATAGGACAAATATTTTAACTCCATTCGCTCCTACATACGAAGTAAATCATATAAGCATGATAAAAAAACTTTTATAAGTTTTTATTTTCAAATCTTCGTTTTTTATCTTTGCACAAACAAAAACAAACTATATGAATAAAAAACGTGCTGCCATTATTGGCTATGGGAATGTAGGGAAAGCTGTTTTAGAAGCTCTACAAAGTGCTCCCGATTTTGAAGTTGCAGGTGTTGTTCGCCGATCAAATTCATACATAAAAGAGTTAGAAAACATCCCTGTGGTTACAGACATTAAAGAACTTACAAATGTAGATGTTGCTATTCTTTGTACACCTACACGTAAAATTTCAGAATTTGCCAAAGAGATACTTGCTTTAGGCATTAATACGGTAGATAGTTTTGATATTCATACTTCTATAGTTGACTTGATAAACGAACTTGACCCTATTGCTAAAAATCACAATGCAGTTTCTATAGTTTCAGCAGGTTGGGATCCGGGTAGCGATTCTGTAGTTCGCACATTGCTCGAAGCAATGGCACCAAAAGGTATCACATACACCAATTTTGGCCCCGGTATGAGCATGGGACACACAGTAGCCGTAAAAGCTATAGAGGGGGTAAAAAATGCTCTATCGATGACCATTCCTCTTGGAACTAGCATTCATCGACGCATGGTTTACATAGAGCTAGAAGATGGGTATAATTTTGCTGATATTGAGCAAAAAATTAAAAACGACCCCTATTTTATTCACGACGAAACACACGTAATGCAAGTAAGCAACATTGATGCACTTAAAGATATGGGGCATGGCGTTAACCTTACTCGTAAAGGTGTTTCGGGATGCACACAAAATCAACTTTTCGAATTTAATATGAGAATAAACAATCCCGCTCTTACGGGACAAGTGCTTGTAGCTTGTGCAAGAGCAACTTTCAAACAACAAACAGGTTGTTATACTATGATAGAAATACCACCTATCAATCTTGTATATGGCAATCGAGAAGATTTGATTAAACGTCTAGTTTAAACATTTTTTATAAATATATATTGTCGAACCCTTTAAAACTTGATTTTTACGAAACAGAAATAACATAGTACGATACGTACATCTTGAAATTTTTGGAAAAGCGTTTTAGCATTATTCTCATCTCTAACAGAAGTTTGGCGACTAAAAGAAGGAGAACGATAAGAGTAATACCTAAAATGTCTACGTTTTGGCGTGGACTTTTGGTATTTTCGAGTTCTCTGGTTACGCCAAACACCTTGTTAGAGCGAGATACTAAAAAGTATCACGCTTTTTTATGTGCGTATATCTTATAATGATACAGAGGAGTAACCGAAAAGCCGAAAAAAGTGAGTAGGAAAAACAAACAAAAAACAAACATTTTATGAAAAATATTAAATTTTTAATAGGATTATTTTTTATGACATTTATAGTTGTAAGTTGTAAGAATACAGATGACGATTCAAATAATCCAAGTGACCCTATCACAGATGGATATACTGTTTCGTTTGACCTTAATTATGAAAATGGTGGAGTTTATAAAACCATAGAGGTTGAAAAAAACAAAACCGTAACTAAACCAGAAAACCCAACACGTTCAGGATTTGAGTTTTACAAATGGTATACAGACAAAACAGGCGAAAACGAATTTGATTTTTCGACACCTATCGTAGCAGATATTACATTATACGCTCAATGGGCTGAAAAATTCGAAGCCGTTGATTTAGGTTTATCAAGTGGTATAAAATGGGCTACATATAATGTAGGAGCAAAAAGTCCTGAAGATTATGGAAATTACTATGCTTGGGGAGAAACTAAAACAAAATCATCTTATTTCTTGGAAAACTATTCGTTCTATTCTGGTGGTAATTACTTGAAATATAATAATGAAGACAACTTAGAAAATCTTCTTCCTGAAGATGATGTTGCAATGTTACGTACCAAAGACAAATGGTTTATTCCTTCAGATGAACAAATTAACGAATTAATAGGAGGTTGCGATTTATCTTGGGAATTGAAAAATGACAAATACGGTATTAAATTTACAAGTAAAGTAAATGGTAACTCTATTTTTATTCCTGCTTCTGGCTATCGTTACGAAAACACTCGTGATAAAGTAGATTCTTGGGTTTGTATATGGAGTTCTACATTAAACGACGAAAGTTCTGCATACCGCCTCTTTGCAAGTCAATACGAAGACGAAATAACTTGCTATACCATTAATATGGGAAGAAGTAGTGCAATGCCTATACGTCCTGTGTGCTATTAACATAAGTATTTAATCTTAAAAAATATCTCTAAGTCTCCTTGTCTTAGGGATATTTTCTTTTCTGTATAATTTTTGTAAATTTGGTGTGTATTTTCGGCAGAGATGAGTAGCATTACACACAGATTCGATACTTGCTTTTTTGAGCGTTATGCAAAAATATCGCTCGAGAATCTTTTGGGCGAGAGATACGCATCGCTAATCAATAGCGATCGCCCCGATTTGCAAGACCCCGAAAAACGAATCGGCATAGAGGTAACGCGTGCCATTCGCGAAAACAAAAACGTAGCTCACGCTCTCATCAACGAAATTGCAGGCAAACCTATAACCGACGTAGAGAGTGAAGATTTCCGAGACATACGCAAAAATGGTTATGCCTACGGTCTCGACAACGAAGGTTGGGTTGGATCGCTGGAATACAACTATTGGGCATTAGCTCACCCTATGCGTCGCATCATCAGCAGCAAAGTTGGCAAAGTTACAAGCGGATTTTATGGTGATTTTGAAGAATTTGGACTTTATATTTTTACAAAGGAAGACATAAACGATGCCGACGTTACAAATGCTATTGACCAAATTTCAGAATTGCAATATGGCAAACGACAACGTTATCATAAGTTGTTTATCTCACAAATACAATCGCTATACTGCTGCGATTTAACTACACAAACCTATCAAAACATTGTTATTGATAAGGATTTACGAAGAAAATTCTACAACGAAGCTTTAAACAATAATCTATGAAAAAACGCATTGCCATTTTCCCCGGTTCGTTCAATCCTTTTACTCGTGGACATCAAAATATTGTGGAACGTGGGTTAAATATGTTTGACGAGATAATTATTGCTATTGGAAAAAATACTGAAAAACAAAGAGAATATTCAGCAGAAGAACATTGTTCAAAAATAGTGGCATTATACACCAACGAGCCACGAGTAACCGTAGAAGTATATGACACCTTAACCGTTGATTTTGCAAAAAAAGTAGGAGCAGATTTTATTTTAAGAGGAGTCCGAACTTTAAAAGATTTTGACTACGAATTACAAATGGCAGATGTAAATAGAATGCTCAGCGGAATAGAAACCGTCGTACTATTTGCCGAGACAGACAAAGTAAATATATCATCATCGCTAGTGCGTGAGCTGCAAGCATTTGGAAAAGATATAACCGATTTTTTACCAAAAGAGAAATGAACATTACACTTTTTGGCGGATCATTTGATCCCATTCACAACGGACATTTAGCTATTGCTCACTATATTGTACAACAAACAAATACTGATGAGTTGTGGTTTCTTCTTTCTCCACAAAATCCATTAAAAACAGATAAAAAGCAAACCAATGACTCTGTTAGACTGGAAATGCTACAACTTGCAGTTAATGTAAATCCAAAATTTAAGATTTGTGATATAGAGTTAACCTTGCCAAAGCCAAATTACACTATCAATACACTTAACGAACTAACGAAACGCTATCCTGAAAACAAATTTTCACTTCTTATTGGCGAAGACAATCTTGCAGTTTTTCATAAATGGAAAGAGTACGATTCGATTATCAACAACCATAAAATCTACGTTTACCCACGCCAAAATGCAACTGCGAGATTACAACATCCCAATATTGTTTTTACCGAAGCTCCTTTTTTTGATATTTCGTCGACAGAAATACGTCAACTCATACAAAACAAAATGTCTATAGAAAACAAAGTACCAAATTCTATAGCTTCGTTCATCAAACAACATCAACTATACTTATAAAAAAAGCCTGACAAACAAGTCAGGCTTTTTTTGGTTCACGTTTTATTTATTCAACCTCAATTTCTGTACGACGATTCAATTCACGACCTTCCGCAGTAGAATTGTCTGCAATTGGTTTTGAGTCACCATAACCTATAGACGTGATGTTTGAAGGATTTACACCATTTTTTATCAATTGAAGACGAACAGCATCGGCTCTTTGTTGAGAAAGTTTAAGATTTGCAGAAGCATTACCAACATTGTCGGTATGTCCCATAACCTTAATTTTTACCTTTGGATATTTTTTCAAAATTGTAGCAGCACGTTTCAATGGAGCATAAGAAGGTGTAGTCAATTTTGCTTTACCTGTTTGGAAATAGATTGCATCAAACGCATCTTTCAATTTTTGTTGCTCATCTTCAGTTGGCTTTTGAATAATAATTTTTTCAACCACTTTTGGCTTCTTTTTTAAATCATTTTGGCAAGAATCCAACTGCATTTGAGTGTCAGCAAGAGATTTTTTTGTATTATTCAAACTGTCTTGTGTGTTTTTAAGATCTTCTGTCAGTTTATTATTTTGGTCTTTTTCAGCATTAAGAGCACTACTCAAAGAATCAATTTGATTATAGAATGGTTGATAATCACAATGTGGTACACGTTTAAATCCTTGTTGTGGCAAGCGGAAAGTCAAACCTGCACTTAACGAAGGAATCATAGTTGTTCTTATACCAGTTTTTGTTGGCACAGGATTATACCACTTGTTTTTTACTGCTAACGATTTCAAATCGATATAAATATCTAAAAACTTGCATGCACGGAAACGATTTGAAAGCCCAAAAGAACCAGCCCATTCATCACTTTTCTTATAATCGCTTGCTTTACTTAATGTTCCAATCCAACCAATACCACCAAATACAACAGCACTATAAATACGTTGAGGTCTATACCCACCAATCCATGCTGTCAAATCGCACATTACTTGAAATTGTGCTGTAGTGTAATAAAGTCTATGACGCAAAATATTTCTCATATCAGCACCACTTCCCATTGTTGTACCAGGTATTTTTGGAAAACGATCCGAAGTATAATAAGACATCCCGTTTACTTTTACCTCAGTTGTATAGTCAACTTTATTAGGAAATGCAAACAACCAAGCCCCTTGTACTTGTGCACGAGTTCCCCAAATTGGGGTCAACCATTTCCCTACAGAAATTTCAAATTCAGGAGAAATCCTATCTTTAAAAGCACCATAGTTATTATATTCTAGATTGTTAGGTCCAAGTATAGAAAAATATTGCATACCCACACCAACCGATATTTCCCAATTATCAAAAAAACGATTAGTAATAAATCCCCTTGAACTTGGATAACGATCCGTATTTTCTGTTTGAGCAAATACTGGAACAACACACATTGTCATAAAGAACAATGCCAAAAAACTTATTTTTTTCATTGTTTTAAGATTTAAAATTATTTTATTTTTGATTTTATAGCTTGCGTCTCTTTCTCATACCCAGGTTTCTCTAGTAATGCAAACATATTCTTTTTATAAGCCTCAACTCCTGGTTGGTCAAATGGGTTTACACCTAACAAATATCCACTTATTCCACATGCTTTTTCAAAGAAATATATTAGCTGACCTAAATAATATTCTTCTAATGCTGGTACTGATATTTTCATATTAGGGACTCCTCCATCTACATGGGCTAGCATTGTACCCAACTCCGCCATTTTATTTACTTGATCAATTCGCTTTCCTGCTAAAAAGTTCAATCCATCAAGATTTTCTACATTAAAAGGAACCGTTTTTTCATATTTCGAATTTTCAACACTTATCACTGTCTCAAAAATAGTTCGTTCTCCATCTTGAATCCACTGCCCCATTGAATGCAAATCTGTAGTAAAATCTGTTGCAGCAGGGAAAATTCCTTTTTGTTCCTTACCCTCACTTTCACCATAAAGTTGCTTCCACCATTCAGCTAAAAAATGAAGTTTTGGATTATAATTAACCAATATTTCTATTTTCTTACCCTTACGATAAAGTTCATTACGAACAGCAGCATAAATTGCAGCAGGATTTTCAGCAAATGGAGTTTCCAATGCACATTTATTTTCCATAGAAACAGCACCTTCAACAAGCTTACGAACATCGTATCCAGCAACTGCTATCGGTAACAACCCTACGGGCGATAATACCGAGAAACGTCCTCCAATATTATCTTCAATAACAAAAGTTTTATACCCTTCTTGTGTTGACAAAGTTCGCAAAGCACCACGTGATTTATCAGTAATTGCTACTATTAACTTCTGAGCAGCCTCTTTACCTTGTTGTTCTTCTAATTGTGTTTTTAATAAACGAAAAGCTATAGCAGGTTCTGTAGTTGTACCAGATTTTGAAATAGATATAATTCCAAATTTCTTATCCTTTAACAACATTTGCAATTCATATAAATAATCCTCGCCAATATTTTGACCTGCATACACAACAACAGGTGCTTTACGCTCTTTTTGCAACCAATCAAAAGAATTTGACAATGCCTCTATAACTGCTTTTGCTCCAAGATAGCTACCACCGATACCGATAACAACTACAATTTCACAATTTTCTTGTAACACTTTTGCTGTTTGCTCAATATCAGCCAAATGAGATTCTGTAATAGATGTAGGCAAATGCAACCAGCCCAAGAAATCATTTCCCTTGCCACTTCCATTATGCAACATTTCATTTGCATTTTTTACAGAAGATTCGTAATCCATTATTACTTGTTCAGTAACAAAGCCATATGTATTTTTTATATCAATTTGTATATTTTTCATTTCTTTTTTTGTTTTAATAAAGACTTTCGGTCAATTTTTTTATTGCAGTAACAGGCGAAACTTTTTTATAGAGTATATTATAAGTAGTCTCTAAAATAGGCATTGTTACCTGATACTTTTCATTTATTTCATAAATACATTTTGTACCATAATATCCTTCAGCAATCATTTCCATTTCTAACTGTGCAGTTTTCACTGAATATCCTTTCCCAATCATTGTTCCAAATTGCCTATTTCTGCTAAATTTAGAATAACTTGTTACTAACAAATCACCCAAATATGCAGATTCATCAATATTACGATGCATAGGATTTACAGCATTACAAAAACGTTTCATTTCTTGCAATGCATTAGAGATTAAAACAGCATGAAAATTATCACCATATTTTAATCCGTGACAAATACCAGCTATCAACGCATAAGTATTTTTCATTACGGAAGAAACTTCTATACCATAAACATCGTCACAAACTGTGGTTTTAACAAAATTATTCTCAAATTTCTTTGAAATCATGCGAGCTTTATCACGATCATTGCAAGCTATTGTCAAATAAGACAGTCGCTCTAACGAAACCTCTTCGGCATGGCAAGGTCCAGCAATTACAGCAATATTTTCTGCTGGAACACCATATTTTTCATTAAAATACTCTGAAACAATCATATTTTCATCAGGCACAATTCCTTTTATTGCCGTAACAATAATTTTTTTTGAAATTTTCCTTCTTAATTTTTTTAAATGATGTTTCAAAAAAGGAGATGGTGTTGCAAAAATCAATATATCAGAATCTTTTACAACTTGATTTATATCGCTAGTAAAATTAATTCGAGAAACATCAAACTTTACAGCAGATAAATATCTAGGATTTTTACCTAAACGTATAAAGTCATCTATTTGCTCTTGACGACGCATATACCAATTTATAGATTCTTCATTAACTAAAAGAATCTTTGCAATTGCAGTAGCCCAACTGCCACCACCTATAACAGCAACTTTTGGTTCTTTACTCATAACTACTTTATATTTTCTAACCACCCGGCAACTTCAGCTTGTGCAGGATTTTGAAATCCAAGTTTATGTTTTTTATTAAAACCACAAAGTTCTTGATGAAGCTTATTTGGATTATAATCTTTGAGTTTAGCTACCATGTCGAAACCAAGTTTTTGCAATGGTTCAACCCATTCAGCAGGCACACCAATTTCGGCATATTTCTCAGCGCCATCTTTCACCACTTTCTTCTCTGGTTTCATTTGAGGGAAGAAGAGTACCTCTTGGATTGCGCTGTTGCCAGTCATCAACATCACGAGGCGGTCGATACCGATACCGATACCCGATGTAGGAGGCATACCATATTGAAGTGCGCGCAAGAAGTCGCGGTCAATCACCATAGCCTCGTCGTCGCCTTTGTCGGCCAAGCGCATTTGTTCTTTGAAGCGTTCTTCTTGGTCAATTGGGTCGTTGAGCTCAGAGTATGCGTTAGCCAACTCTTTACCGTTCACCATCAACTCAAAACGTTCGGTCAAACCTGGTTTCGAGCGGTGCATTTTTGTGAGAGGCGACATCTCAACTGGATAATCGGTGATGAATGTAGGTTGGATGAAGTTGCCTTCGCAGAACTCACCAAAAATTTCGTCGATGAGTTTACCTTTACCCATTGTGTCGTCGATTTCCATATTGAGTTTTTTGCACACCTCGCGGATTTCGTCTTCCGATTTACCTTCGAGGTCGTAACCTGTAAATTCTTTGATAGCTTCGAGGATAGGGAGTCGGCGATAAGGCGCTTTGAACGAGATAGTTTTGCCGTCGATTTCTGTTTCAGTGCAACCGTTCACAGCCAAGCAGATGCGTTCCAACATTTGTTCTGTGAACGACATCATCCAGTTGTAGTCTTTATATTGCACATAGAGCTCCATACATGTAAACTCTGGGTTGTGCGTACGGTCCATACCTTCGTTACGGAAGTTTTTACCGATTTCATACACACCTTCAAAACCACCTACGATGAGGCGTTTCAAATACAACTCAGTTGCAATACGCATATATAGGTCGATGTTGAGCGAGTTGTGGTGCGAGATAAACGGACGTGCCGATGCACCACCAGCAATCGACTGAAGTATAGGAGTTTCCACTTCAGTGTAGCCAGCCTCATCCATCACAGCGCGCATAGTTTTAATTATAGTCGTACGTTTCAAGAAAGTATCTTTCACGCCGTCGTTCACAATCAAGTCTACGCAACGATGACGATAGCGTTGTTCTTCATCTTCGAATGCATCGTAAGCCACACCATCTTTATATTTCACGATTGGCAGCGGACGCAACGATTTGCTCAACACAGTCAATTCTTGTGCGTGTACCGATATTTCGCCCATTTGTGTACGGAACACAAAACCTTTGATACCTACGATGTCGCCGATGTCCAACAATTTTTTGAACACAGTGTTGTACATTTCAGGTTGAGCTTCGGTGTTGATATCGTCGCGCGATACATACACTTGAATACGACCTTTAGAGTCTTGCAATTCTACGAACGATGCTTTACCCATGATACGACGACTCATGATACGACCAGCGATGCACACTTGTCTACCACTCTCTTCGTCTTTAAATTCTGCCTTAATATCTGTCGAGAATGCATTGGTTGGATACTCTGCTGCAGGATATGGGTCGATACCCATTTGTCGCAATGTATCAAGACTTTGTCTTCTAAATATTTCTTGTTCTGATAATTCTAGACTCATAATTTTAAAAAATACATTAAAAATGCAAATTTAATAAAAAACATTTCATTGCGTTAGCATATTCACATAAAAAAACGGAGATGCAGCACCTCCGTTTTTGAAAAAAAAATTAAATATTTACAAATTACCCTTTTATTGCAGCAATACCTGGTAACACCTTTCCTTCTATAGCTTCTAACAAAGCACCTCCACCAGTTGAAATATAAGACACCTTATCTGCCATTCCAAACTTATTAATACATGCAACAGAATCACCACCACCTATAAGCGAGAAAGCTCCAGCTTCAGTAGCTTCTGCTATTGCATCAGCAATTGCACGAGAACCAGCAGTAAAATTATCAAATTCAAATACACCAGCAGGACCATTCCAAAGGATAGTTTTTGCTCCTTTGATTGCATTTGCAAATAACTTTTGAGTTTCAGGTCCCGCATCTAATCCTTCCCATCCTTCTGGTATATTATTAGAAGGAACAACTTGTGTATTACAATCATTCGAAAAATCATCACCAGCAACACAATCAACACCAAGCACTAAATTCACACCTTTATCTTTTGCCTTTGCAATGATATCAAGTACAAGATCAAGCTTATCCTCTTCACAGATTGATTTTCCAACAGTTCCTCCCAATGCTTTTGCAAATGTATAAGTCATTCCACCACAAAGGATTAAATTATCTACCTTGTCCATTAAGTTTTCAATAATACCAATTTTTGTTGATACTTTTGAGCCACCCATAATAGCTGTAAACGGACGATTAATATTGTTTAGAATATTATCAACTGCAGTAACTTCTTTTTCCATTAAAAGACCTAGCATTTTGTGATCTGCATCAAAATAATCAGCAACTACTGCTGTTGAAGCATGTTTACGATGAGCAGTTCCAAACGCATCATTTACATAACAATCAGCATAAGAAGCCAATGTTTTTGCAAATTCTTTTTGCTTTGCTTTCATCTCTTTTTTTGCATCTTCGTATGCAGGATCATCTTTAGAAACATCAGTAGGTTTTCCTTCTTCCTCTGCATAAAAGCGTAAGTTTTCAAGCAATAATACTTCTCCTGATTTCAATTCAGCAGCTACATCAGTAGCATTTGCACAATCAGGTGCAAATTTTACAGCAACACCTAAATGATTTGAAACTGCATCAACTATTTGACTTAATGAATATTTAGCATTTACCTTTCCTTTTGGTTTACCCATGTGCGACATAATAATAAGAGCACCACCATCAGCTAAAATCTTTTTTAATGTAGGAAGAGCTCCACGAATACGCGTATCATCTGTGATTTGTCCATTTTCATTCAAAGGAACATTAAAATCAACACGAACTATGGCTTTTTTGCCTGCGAAATTAAAATTGTCAAGTGTCATAATTTATTTAGTTTTTAATTGTATTTTTCAATCCGACAAAAATAATAATATTTAAACAATTTGCAAAGATGCTTATCTATAAAAGATTTCTTTTTAGCACAAATAACAAAGCCCCTCGTTAAGAAGGGCTTCATTTCTTTTTTACATATTATTTATGGCCGAATCAACTTGATTTATACGATTCTGCAAAGCCTGCTTCATGCGGTTTACTGCAGCATCAAATTCCATTAACTCGTCACCATTAGGGTAACCATGTCTGTTATCAATTGGCCACATGTTGTGATTTACAGCTTCCGATTCGCGAATCTTGTTTGCAGTGTCGTCAATAAACGAATCCATATTTGCCAATTTTGGTTTCAACTGTGCCCAACGTTCTTTAACCAGAGCCTTGAATTCTGGTGAATTAAACAAATAACCATACCATAAATGACTTGATATCAAAAGTCCATTTTTATTTGGGTTAAATGTTCCCCAGTCGAAATCCCACACAGGACCAGCCTTGATTTTTCCACCTGCATCTTTATACATATAGCAACTCTTCGGATGTTGAGGTTCTTCGTTTGTAGTAAGTTCGTGAATCAACCAATAATCTACATAAGTAGCGATATCTATTTTTTCAAACGCTGTAGCAAAATCGCCATTTCTCAACGAGGTTTCCACCCCTCCTACAAAGTTCTTAATGTAGGTATAATAAGGATGCGACCAAGATGTGATGATTTCTTCATCAGGATCTTTTATGGTTACTGGGAAATTCTTCACAGAAGAGAAGAAATAATTGATTTCTGCTTGATAGTTTGTATCAAATTCTAGTAAGAAACCACCCTCTTCGCCTGTTCCATTTCCATCCTCAAACTCAGTGATATTTACACGATTTTTATCAATCTTGATTTGTTCGCAAAGGAAATAATTACCTTGGTGAACTCCATTCAAATAGAACTCAACAAATTCGCCTCGCGACACCCAATCCATACACTGACGAGCAATCTCAAACGATACTGCATTACGCATCAATGTGCGGTCCATCCAGTTTGCCAACAATACCCAACGCTTATGTTTTGGCATACCTAAAATACTTGCTTTGCTATCAAGTTTCAAAGCATAAGGTTTTTTAGGATAGTTCCATGTAGAGTTTCCACGCCCACGGATACTTGTTGAATCATTGTAAACCTCATTTCCATACTCATCCAAAATACGAATAGAACTTCCCTCTGTCCAGATTTCCTTGCTTGTTATGGCAACACTATTAGGTGTATTTACATAAACTTTTGGCAAGGATTTAACAATAGGAGCAAAGTTTGCTTTAATATCAATATTTGAAGTAACTGTAACTTCGTAAGGATTGTTGGTAGACACCTCTGCCCCACCAATTGTCCAGTTTTGGAAAACATAACCATCATTTGGTGTAGCAGTCAAAGTAACAACTTCGTTAGCACTTACCGTTGTTGCCGAAGCCGATACCGTACCCATAGATTTATCAGAAGACGATGCTATCACCGAATACACAGGAGCAGAAAGTTGGAATTGATTGTCTAAATATGCAATTCGATTGTTTACATAATTTCTCAAAAACTCAACCTCAGCTGCATACGAACCGCGCGCCGCAAGTTCGTTATAAACAACCCTGTTGAGAATATTCCATCTCTGGAAGTTATTCTTCTGCGACTCATCAAGATACTCAGCCGTATTATCTATATAGTTATTCATAAATGCAACCAAACCATTTCGTCTCAATTCAGCCCAACGAGCATTTACAGATGACATGAAAGCTGCATCACTGCACCACTTTGTAATCCATGTTTTTGGATCGTGAGCATACGTACGCATCAACTTATTAGTAGCGTCGCCCAAACGGCTATCATTATTAAAGGCAATATCAAAATCCCACAACGGACCAAATTTGAATATGCTATCACGCTCTTTGTACATATATGTGCTCCACCATGCATCAGAGTTTCCGAACAATTCGCAAGCAATGTACCAATCAACCATTGATGCTTCGTCAATATATTTTCTCCAACCCAATTCAGCATCAGTATAATTTGCACTAAACAATGCATTTTCCATTTGTTGAGTATAATTGCTGATATAAGAGCTTTGATCCGAATTAATCTCATCATCTTTAGGATATTTAATAGTTACTTTCATTCCTTTGGTAGTTTGGAACCAAGAAATTTCGCTATCAGCAAATCCGTCAACTTCTATCAAGTAACCACCAGTAATTTCAGGATCAGAAAGCGAAGTTGTCACTTCCTGTTCGGTCACAGGAACACGTTTCGTTTTTACCTCAACCTGATCTGTAAGCATGTAATTTCCTAGGTTTTCTCCATTGAGCACAACATCAACAAATGTTACCGATGGAGTGAATCCAAAATTCATCATCTCACGTGCAGTTTCAAAAGCCAAAGCATTACGCATCAACGTTTTATCAGCATAGTTTGCTAGCAATACCCAGTTTTTCTCTTTTGCTGCATTGCCCAAGAATTGTATTTTCTTATCGAACTTCAAACGATAAGGTTTCTTTTCCATGTTCCATGTAGAGTTTCCACGACCTTTAATTTCAGTCAGTACTTCCGAAATATTATCAGCGTCGTTTTCCGCTCCACGAACTGATACATGGGCAACTACATAATTTTCTTTGCTTGTAACAGCCACGCCATTTTCAGTATTGATGTAGATTGTTGGAACATTGGTCAACTGGCTATATTTATCTCTAAAGTTTGCCACCACAGTTACCGAGTTTTCTACTTGATAGTCGAAAGGATTTTCTGTGCTTACTACATTTCCTTCGATGGTCCAGTTTTCAAATTCGTAACCTGCACTTGGAGTTGCTTCGAGAGTTACATAGTCGCCTTCCATTGTTTCTATCGATTCAATATCTACAGTTCCTCCCTTACCTGCCTGAAGCGTAACTGTATGCATAACTGGTAGTTTAAAGTTAGCAACATATTCAGTTGGGCCAAGAACCACTGCTTCGTATGGATTTTCGCGAGAAACTTCAACTCCACCAACTGACCAATGTGAGAATACGTGATCGTCATCTGGTGTTGCTTCAAGTGTAACCGTTTCTCCCTCCACGACGGTGTTTGCCGAAATAGTTGCTTCCAAACCACCATCACCAACCGAAACAGAAACCGATACGTTTTGTGCTGTTCTAAAGTTTGCCACAAACTCAGTGTCTTCTATCAATGTTGCTGTGTAAGGATTTTCAGTAGAAACTACCGAACCTCCTACGGTCCAGTTTTTGAAAATATAACCAGCATTTCTATTTGCAGTTAAAATAACTTCTCTATCGGTAGGGTCTTCATCTGTGACTTCAACCGTTCCTGCACCAACAGGATTTACAGCCGTGGTAACCACAGGAAGCGAAGAAGTTATTTGCACTGTAATATCGCAAATACAACCTGAATTTGTAGCAATGTCATTTCCACTTTGTGTTGAGCCACAAGGATCTAAACTTTCCCAGTCAATTTTGAAGCGCAAACGATACAATCCGGGAACCAAATCAGCAGGCAATGTCCACGATGGCATATTGTTTACTAACACTCCACAACCTCTCTCCGTGGCGTTTCCTTCACTGTTGAATCCATTATAGTGGTTATAACTTACAAGTTCGCCACTATTTGTACCATTCTTGTTCACATCGGTATTGAACACTCCATCTTGATTATAGTCAATGTAAACATAACCGTGCATCCAAGAACCCGTCCAATTAAGTTCCGAGAAATACAATGTCGATCCTGTTGCTAGTTGCAAAATAGACGATGTCTTATCTTTATACACCGCATCACTATACGAAGTTTGAACCCCCGACACAGCAAGAGAAGTTTCTCCATTGGTCAAAGTAAACGAATTTAATCTCCTCGACTTTGCGTAAGTCATATTTGCCGAGGTAGTACAATAGTTCAAGCTTTTCATAAAGTTTGCCACAACTGATATTCCATCATTAATAGTTATTGTAGCAGGATTGCTTAGCGATTGTACATTGCCATTCACTGTCCAATTCACAAACGAATAATTTGCATTTGGCGTAGCAGCTATAGAAACCGCAGTTCCGGGTTCCACTTCTTTCGATGTAGCACTTCCATCAATTGTTACCACTCCACCTTCGGCTGGAGAAGCAGAGGCAGAAACCCTACAAAGTGCCATTTGGTCGAATTTCACACTATCAACTTCAGAAACTTTATAAGTGATTACTTCGTTTCCTTTGTAAATTTTCATTACTCGCACATATTGCTGAGCAATAATTGCAGACGTCAGTGTAACCAGTACTGCAACAAGGGTGATTAGTTTTGTTTTCATATTGTTATTTTGTTTTGTTTTTCTTATCGTTTGATGATTTTTTCAACCTTTATCTCGTTTGCAGTTTGAGCCACTACGATATAAATTCCATTGTGCAAATCAGATATGTTTAATTCCAATGTATTGCTGCCAGACATTTGCATTTTTGCACATACACCTTGCAAACTATAAACTTGAACAATGTTAATCAAATCAGTACTTTCCACAAGCACATTGCCCGATTGAGGTACATAAACAATGCTTGTTTCTGTAGGAAGAACATCGTCTTCTACTTTTGTGATAACGGTGTTTCCAAACGTAATTACCCTTACATCATCAATATCAAAATTGATGTCCGAGCCTTGCGTTTTCACCACCATTTCGTCGTCCGATGGGAACACTATTTTATAAATATCGTCGATTACGATTTCTTGCGGAGTAGATTCCCCATTAAGAAAAACACTCATACTGTTTATCTCTTCTGCTGCGAGACAACTCAAAGGCAACAGCAAAACTGCCAAAAGTATGCCTTTCAAACGGTTACATTTTTTCATAAATCGCAAATAATTTTTAATACTTTTTCAAAAAATTTTTCAAAGATAGGAATTATTTATCAATACTCACAAGCCTTATTCTTGAAAGAGAAGGCTATGCTATCGTATTTTTATTATGAAAGAGAAAAATATTTAACTAATTGCTACTTATAAAATGATTTTTTTATATTTGCAGATTATATAACAAATACTTAATTATATGAGAAAATTATTATCATTTTTTGCGTTGCTTTTATGCGTAGCAACAATGGCTCAAATTACAGAGCCAACAAGAACTGCTGTTTTCACTATGGGAGAAAACGGCTCTCAATATTACCGAATTCCTGCATTGGTAGAAACTGCCGATGGAACTTTGGTGGCTATTGCCGACCAACGTGGTTCGGCTTTGGGCGATTTGCCAAACATCATCAGCATTGTTTCTAAACGCAGTACCAATGGTGGTCAAACTTGGGAAGACATGGTTACTATTGCTCAAGGCAACTCCGCTACAGGAACTACCTATGGCGACGCCGCTGCAGTTTACGACGAACAAACCGGAAAAATCATCACCATTTTTGTAGGAAATGAAAATTACGGAGCAAATTGCGTAGGTCTTTGGGCTTCGAATTCTACCTATCCTTTGCGACTTTACCAATCGGAAAGTTCCAATGGCGGACAAAGTTGGACTACGCCGGAAGATATTACCGAAAGTATTTACAATGCTATTTATGGTTCAAGAAATTCTTGGATTGGAGGTTTTGCGGGTTCGGGAAGTGCCGTACAACTGAAAAAAGGAACCAATGCAGGTCGTTTGATGTTTGTGATAGCAGCACGTCAGAATTCTACATGGGGCGGAAATTGTAGCAACTATGCCGTTTATTCCGACGACAACGGAGCAACTTGGAACGTTTCTTCCGCTGCATGCACCTCTGGCGACGAGGCTAAAATAGTAGAGTTAGAAAATGGTGATTTGCTAATGAGTATCAAAAACCGTAAAGACGATTCATCGAATGGATCGGGTTATCGTTTGATGGCAAGATCGACCAACCAAGGCAAAACTTGGACAACTGCAACGGTAAACAACAACCTTATGGACCCAGCATGTAACGGCGACGTAGTGTCCGTTACTTACAACGGCACTTATTATCTTATGCACTCTTTGCCCGGAAGCACCACTACTCGCGAGAATGTTACGGTCTATTTGAGTGCCGATGGTGGCGAAACTTGGCCAATTAAACGTGTTATCTACGAAGGTTATTCTGCTTACTCATCACTAGAAGTACTTAATGATGGTACGGTGGGTATTCTTGTTGAAGAAGGAAAGTGGGATGGCAATATAGCTGGAGAAGATGGATTTAACATCGCCTACTACAACTTTAATATGGATTGGCTTACCGAAAAAGTGAAATATACAGCAAGCGTATCGGCAAACACAGGAGGTTCAGCTACCATCAACGGAGGAACCGCCAATGTTACTATCGAAGACGGTAGCACAGTAACTCTTGCGGCAACACCTTCTACCGGTTATACCTTCAAAAATTGGACAGTGAATGGTTCTGTCGTCAGCACAGAAAATCCTTATGTTGCAACAGTTACAGGAAACACTCAATATGTGGCTAATTTCCAAGACGAAAATGCTCTTGATTACTGTACTTGGAATGGAAATTCTTCTCATTCTAGCAGATACCTTTCTTCATTTACCATTGCCGATAATAATGCAAATTCTGCACAAGTAACATCAATTCAAAGTTTAAGATCTGCTGTTTACGCAGACAAAACAGCCGTTACTCTCACAACAACTGCGGGAGCAACACTCTCCTTCTCTTCTATGGCTTGGAACGGAGAATGGATGCACGGATACGTTTTCATTGACTATGACAACGACGGCGTTTTCAATCAAACCGTCAATGCAACTGGCACAACTAATGGAGAATTGGTAAGTTACAACTTCTACTCTTCTTCTGGTTCAAGTTATGGCACAAATAGTAAAGGAACAACCGTTCAAAACAATTGTGGCGTGAATAACAGCAACATGCCTTCGTGGACATTGCCTACAAACTTAGCAAACGGAACTTATCGCTTACGTTTCAAAATTGACTGGAACAATACAGACCCCTGCGGAAGTACAGCTTCAGGGAACGATATTGCTACAAATGGTGGATGTATCGTTGACATGACGCTAAAAATTGCTGATGCTCCTTCAGCATCGGAACCAAGCGCAACAACTTTGGCACTTATTGAAACTGCATACGAATTGTTAGAAGGAGTTGGAGTTGGTTATCCTGCCGACGCTCCTCGTCAAACATTGCGTACTGCAATTGCTACTGCAGAAGCCAATCCAAATGCCGCTGCAGCTGGTCCTTTACAAACTGCTATCGACAACTACTATGCCACAACCGACATTGTAATGCCAGTTGATGGAGCTACCTATGTTTTAATCGGGAAAGGAAATACAACAGCTTCCGATAAATATTTGTACAACAATAGTGGTACTCTTTCTATTGCTTCATACACCGAAGGCACTACTGTGTTGCCCGAATCGGCAAGATTCGTTTGCGAAGTGGTTGACGGAGAATACAAATATATGTTCCGCACCATTGATGGAAATTACTATATGGCTTTCCCATCGCCAGGAAAAAATTGGCTTTACAACAAAAGCACTACAGGCCTTGAGGCAACAGCAAGCAACTTGACAAAATTTGATGTTAGAAAAATAGTCAGAACCACTCGCGTTCAAAAGGATACAAAAGACATGTTTGGTCAAATCTATTTCTTCGGATTTAGAGGTAACGATGGTAGCACTACTGGCAATGCCATGTATGGCTCAATGATTGTGAAAAATGGTGCTTGGGATGGAGCTGGCGAACCATATAGCGACACCACTCCTCAATCTTCTGCATTTATGATTGTAGAAGTTGCACCTTCACCTTCAGAAACAGAACCAAGTGCAACTACTTTAGCACTTATCGAAACTGCTAAAAGCATATTAGATGAAGTAGGTGTTGGCTTCCCTGCCGACGCTCCTCGCCAAACATTAAGAGCGGCTATTGAAGTGGCAGAAGCAAATCCTATCGCATCAGCTGCAGCACCTTTGCAAACAGCTATTACTGCATATTACAACTCAGAAGATATTATAAAACCAACTGCAGGATGCTCGTATGCAATGGTAATGGCACTAACCCCAACATCGCTTTATTACATCTATAACAACAACGGAACGCTTGCTCTGTCTCCTTACACTTTGGGCAACGACTTCCCTGAAAATTCGCTATTCACCTATCGAATCAGTGGCGATAAAGCTTTGCTTCAAAGCGTAACAGACAGCAAATACATGGCTATTCCTCAACCTAATGTTTCGTGGTTACAGAACAATAGTACGGCAGGTATCGAGTCTACTGTAACTATTGTTTCGCAATTTGAAGTAAACAAATTGGTATCAGGAGTAAATGCTAATGTTACTGCCACTCCAGAACAATTGTTTGGTATGGTTTACCTTAGTGGCTCTCGCGGATATAGAACCGACAACAGCAATTCTGAACCTGGTGTTATTATTATGAACTCCTCTGCAGGTTTCGACAAATCCAACAATCCTTATTGCAATGGAGCATTCTCCTCTGCCATTAGAATGGTTGAGGTTATAGATGCAACTGTAGATATTGAGAAACCTATTGTCAGTACAAAACCTACTTTAAGCATTTTTGGTACCGAAGGATCTATCCGCATAAACAACTACAGCGGAAGCATAAAAGTGGTTAACATCTTAGGACAAATTGTAAAAGAAATGAATGTTTCTAACAATGCTCAAATAAAAATAGCAAAAGGCATCTATTTTGTTGTAACCAACGAAAAAGCAACAAAAGTGGTGGTAAAATAAAACCCTTGATTATAACTAAAAGAGAAAGCGAGGCATTTAACGGCTTCGCTTTTTTATTGGTAATTATCTATTTTTAAAATAATTTCAATAAAAAGAATATTTTAAGAAATATGACTAATTAATTGTATCTTTATCACAAATTGAATCATATTTTGATTTATTTTGCAACAATTTGTTTTCGATAAAACTTATTATTTATGGATGAGAAAAAATTGGCTTTAGATATTTGTAATGAATATGCCATAATATCTAAGGATGTGAAAGAACAACAAAAACAAGTTAGAGAGGATATCCAAATCATACTCAATGCAATACTGCATGCAAATAAAGAAGAATTAAAATCTTGCAATAGTTATGTGACGAATAAATATCCAGACATTGTTCAATTTACACCTAACAATTGTTGCTTAAGTATAGTTTCTTATAATGTTATAGAAGAAATGTCAGTTTTACAATTACAAATTACACTTCTCGTGGTAATAGGTGCATTAAATAATATGCTTTCAAATTATAAACTCTCAAGAGTTCTTGAAGGTGGAACTAAAATTCTAATAAAGCAAGCTATAGAAGGGTCTTTAAAACCCTAAATCCCCCAATTATTATTATCGTTGTAAATTTAACAAAAACATGAGTAATCTTTTAAAAGGACTTAATGAACAACAAAAACTTACTGTACAAACAACAGAAGGATATGTAAGAGTAATAGCAGGGGCAGGAACTGGTAAAACAAAAACTTTAGTACACCGTTTTGCATACATTGTCAATGAATTAGGCGTTAGCCCTTCTAATATATTGTGTGTTACTTTTACAAACAAAGCAGCACAAGAAATGAAATCTCGTTTACGTAAATTAGTAGATTTTTCCAATGTAACAGACCTAATATGTACATACCATGGTCTTTGTGTTAAGATTTTACGAGAGGATATTTATCGTTTAGGTTATCCTACACAATTTATTATAGCAGACAGTGAGGACCAGAAGGCTCTTTTAAAGGAAGTTTTTGAGAAGTTAAATATAAAATCAGATAGAACTAATTATAAAAAAGTATCATCGAAAATTAAATATTGGAAGCAGTATAAGAAGTATATTGTGGAGTATATATCTACATTCAACAAACAAAAACAAACTGAATTTATTAATTCCGCTAAAAACCTAAATAAAGAAGAACTGTTAAATTGGCAATGTTTTATTGAATATCTTAATTTGCAAAAGAAAGGATTTATTTTAGATTTTGATGATTTAATACAATTTGCTTTGTATTTATTACAGCAATTCCCTGAAGTATTACAAAAATGGCAAAATAAGCTAGACTATATAATGGTTGATGAGACACAAGACAATAGTACTACACAATGGGAATTAGTTGATTTACTGCAAGGTACTCATAAAAACTTGTTTGTTGTTGGAGATCCCGATCAATGTATCTATGAATGGAGAGGAGCTAGCCCAACTGGATTAATTTCCTTTGAGGACAATTATAGTCCTTGTCAAACGATTATACTTAATCGTAACTATAGGTCAAGTCCAAATATATTAGATGTTGCCAATAGTGTTATTTCTAAAAATGAAAATAGAGTTCCAAA
The DNA here is from genome assembly GCA_017547145.1 of Paludibacteraceae bacterium. Lineage (GTDB taxonomy): Bacteria > Bacteroidota > Bacteroidia > Bacteroidales > Paludibacteraceae > RGIG9608. The sequence continues at coordinate 74,217 of JAFYQJ010000003.1, forward strand.
AGATCTATATACCACCAAAGAAATGAGTAATAAAGTTACTCACTTTCATGGAAAAACAGAAGATGAAGAAGGAGATTATATTGCAAAAACAATTTTAAAACATACAGAAAATGGAAATAAATTATCTGATTTTGCTATCCTATATAGATCCTCCTCTATTTCTCGATACATTGAGCAAGCTCTTGTTAAAAATAAATTATCGTACATGGTTTATGGAGGAATACGATTTTTTGAAAGAAAAGAGATTAAAGATATATTATCATACCTTAGAATGTTAGATTCTGCTGATGACATTTCTTTCAAAAGAGTAATAAACCTCCCTTCAAGAAAGCTGGGAAAAGTGTTTTTGTCATCTTTACAAGAAATTGCAGATTCTGAAAAAAGAACTTTATACGAAACCCTACGAAATCATATTAATGAGCCTCAATTTAATAAGACAGGGGCAAAAAACTTTATAAAACTGATTGAGAACACAAAAAAACAAGTAAGACTTAAAAGTCTATCAGACATTGCGAACCTAATTTTTGTAGAGAGTGGATTAGAAAAAATCTATAGGAATGAGGGAGATCAAGATAGGCTTGACAATATAAATGAGTTGATGTCCTCAATTAAACTCTATGAAAATGATAATACTAATGAAGATGATTTATCATTAATGAAGTATTTGCAAGATATTGCTTTATATACAAATTTAGATTACAAAAAAGATTCTGATTTTATAAAAATAATGACTATACATCAGTCAAAAGGGCTGGAGTTCCCTATCGTTTTTGTGTCTGGTTTGTCAGAAGGCATATTCCCTAGTCATAGAACTATTAGAGAGAGAAGAAAAAATGGATTGGAAGAAGAACGTAGATTAGCGTATGTAGCATACACCAGAGCAGAAAAAGAATTATATTTAACAGAATCTGAAGGATATAATTTTGAAATGGATAATTATAAGTTTCCTTCTCGATTTATATTCGAAATTAAAAGTAAACTTCTAGTAAAAAAGGGAACTTTAAGTAGCGAATTAAAAAAATCTGCATTGAAGTATATTCAAAACTCATCGTTAGAACTTAAAGATAACGAGGGAAAAGAGGAAATAAAACAATTTTCCATTGGAACATTAGTTTTCCACAAACTTTTTGGAGAAGGAAGCATAATATCAATTAATGATATGCAGCAAGTTTTAGAAATAAAATTTGATAATGGATCAACTAAGCACATTTCAATAGATAAGGCAATGAATGTATTATCTATTATTTAAAATATCAATTATTAAACAAAAAAAAGCGAAGCCGTTAACGACTTCGCTTTTTTTGTAAAGTATGAAATTCCATATCTTTGAAAAAAGATAATCTTAATTTCTTTTATGAATTTATATCTTGATATTGACGGTGTTTTACTGGATTACAGTTCAGGTAAAATTGCTAATTATGCGATTGAACTTATTGAATACGTAGTTGACGAGTTTGATTGCTATTGGCTTACAACTCATTGTAAAGGCGATGAGATTGGTGCAATTTATTACTGATCACCGAATTGCAAGTATTGGAAAAATTTAATGCAACGGATTCTTTATATAGAGTTAATCTAAAAAAAACTGATGAATTAAAGCAAGTTCTTAAATATTTAAAGGAGAAAAATGAAGAGTAATGTTTGCAAAGTATCTTTATCCACTTCTCATTTTCTGCAATTGTTTTTATATAAAAATAAGAGATCAGTTTCACAAAACTAATCTCTTATTTTGTGGTGCCACCAGAAAATGAGTTTCATTTCTAAGTGGCTCTATATCTTCGTATTAAAGAATCGCGACAAACGTAATCTCCCGCTATTGCTCCACCTAAATTCTGCACCATTTTGCAGTGTCTCGCAGAGTCGAGTTCCTACTTTGATGCAAAGGTAGTGCTTTATTTTGAAATAAAAGCAAATACACTGATATTTTGCTCCACCTTAGTTCGAAATCCCTATTTTGAAAAAATACACCTATTTTTTATAGGGTTCTTCTGCTATCAAAAACGCCTTCAAATAAGCCCATTTCTCGCTTGGTAATGCCTAATCTATTAGCCAATGTCCGCCAATCCTTTACGACCGTTACAACCTCGTTGATTATGCCCTTAGCAACCTCTGGGGTTAGCATATACTCCTCGCACGAGTTAAGCAAAATAGACAAGTCAGCCTTGTTGGTCTTGCTATTGATAAGTAAACTCTGGTGGTCGTTCAGCGTTGGGTTCATATCGTATGCTGGCGAGAGCGTCCAACCCTTTGCTGTTAGCAAGAATCCGTGGTTGCGGAAATGGTCATCACTGTTGCCAACGCATATATTGAACGCAACTCGACGGAACAACTCTCGTAAATTGGCATCGACATCGGTGCAGCCACTCAAAATGAAATCCACAATATCCAAATAGCCATTGCCCGTTGTAGCATTGTCGCCGTCGTTCAATCCGAGCAGAGTCATTGCTGATGCGAAGTGAATTCGTTTACCTTTGTCGGTTCTATCAAAGCGACGAGACAGCAGTGTATGCTGCCTGTCGGAAGTGGTAATAACCATTGTTTCAGCAGCATTGATTCCAGCATTCTTGGCAAGCAGATGGCAGAAATGCTCCCACAGCCCTGCATCGTAATCATCTTTCAACGAAGGGAATTTTGCAACATATATACTACGGTCTGCATCTACAACATTTGCTTTGGGGCGAGCACCACCAAGCGAAGAGCCTGGCTGCACAAGTTGTGCAATCCAGCGTTTCTCAGGGAGGATATTTGACTCTTCACTTTTCTCAATCTCCTTGCTTGCCGCAATCAGTTCTCGCAAGTCGGTTAAAGGAGGAATACGCAAAGTGTTGTTGGCATTTATAAATTCGCCATCAGATGTCTCCTTGAAACGGAATCCACCCATACGCGAGAAGTCATCAATACCCGTCAAGAAGTCAAATGACGAGAGTCGGCGAACTGGGCGATTCTCCTCTTGTGCCAATATCTGTTCACGACGAAGCAACAATGTTCGTCCCCATCTGTCGGGTAAAGCATCTGCAAAACAACCAAAAATATCCTTTTCGGGCTGGGTGTATTGAATACCCGGATAGTTGTTAAGGTCATCGCTGAGAGTAATGGCATTATATTTCTTAATCCAACTATCGGCAAACTTGAAGCTATAACTATCCGAGCCACGAAGCGATTCGTAGCCGAGTTCGCCTATTAACTCAACCTCTTTCAGCCAATCAAAATCGGCATATACATACAACTTCTTCATAGCCTGCTACTCCTTTTTAGACGCCCTTTCACGCTGTGGCAAATTCATATC
>JAFYQJ010000004.1 GCA_017547145.1 Paludibacteraceae bacterium
CGATAAATAAAGGGACTCATACGACGATTACGGAGACGGCGTGTGAACGTTATGAATGGCATGGAGAAGTTTATACAGAATCAGGCACCTATGTATATAATTACGAGAATGCTTTAGGTTGTATGAGCAGTGAGACGTTGGTACTTAAAGTAGATAAATTAGATTACCATGTTGATTATGAGTTGATTGATTGTAAAGAAAGAATATATAGATTTATATCAAAAAATGTTGGTAATACAACAAATGATAAATTGGAATGGAAGTTTTCAAATGGAGTTGTTGTTTCTGATTATGTGGCAGAAGTAAAATTGCAAGAAGGAACTCAAGAAGCAATTTTTGTAGCAACAACTGAAAATGGTTGTGTTAAGGAGTTTAGAATAGAATTGACTGTATCAGCTTATTTTAACGATTACAACATAGAGGTAGAACCAGCTTTGATAACACCAGGAAAATCAACAGTAAGAATGTATACTATTTACCGACCTAATGTTGATTACGATTGGAATTTTGGTGATGGAAGTCATGGATTTGATAGTGATGTAGTACATACATACAATGTTCAAAACGAAAGTTATTACGATGTGGTTTTAACTGTTACGGATACTGAAAATTGTGTTGAAGAACGTTCTATTAGAATTCTTGTTGATAAAACAATAGATGTACCAAATACATTTACACCAAATGGCGATGGATATAATGATTTATTCTTAAATGGTTGGCATATAAAGATTTTTGACCGAAAAGGATTTTTAATCTACGAAGGAAATAAAGGTTGGGATGGGACATATATGAATAAAATGGTTCCTGATGATACTTATTTCTATATAATAGATCATACAGAAAATGGTCAGAAAGTAACGAAGAAAGGATATATAACTGTAATAAAATAGGGATATGAAACGTTTGTGGATTTTGATTTTATTTATAAGTGTTTTTTCTCTGAGGGGAAATGCACAGATTAATCCTGAAATCTATAATTATTGGGAGAACTTATATTATGTAAATCCAGCAAACATACATTTTGATTATAATGCATATCTAACTTTGAATACACGGGCGCAATGGGTTGATTTTCCTGGAGCGCCTGTTTCTGTTAATTTAACAGCAGCATTTCCTATTGAAAAGATTCGGTCGCAAGTAGCAACTAAATTGTTCGTAGATAGAATAGGGTATACAAATACAGTAGAATTTCTTCTTTCTTATGCGTACTCTTTAAGGATAAATTATGATAATAGTTTAAATTTTGGAGTGTCAGGTGCTTTGCATTCACGAACTTATGATTTCTCTAAAATATCGGCCGATGATATGCTGGATCCTACTATTTATAGCGAAAAAGTGAATGGTTTGCTAGAAGGGAATATGAGTCTTGGATTAGAATATAATTATAAAGACATGCTTCAAATAGGAGTTTCGGCAAGAAATTTTATGTCTTATTTTCCTGCTTTACGCGAAAAAAGACGAAGTCCGTTGCAGTCGGCAACAAATATGCTCTATGCAAAATATTTAACTCACTATTTTGGCGAATCAAATTGCTATATGGATTTTGGAGCGGCTTTTCGTCAATACGATAAGCGTTATGTTGGGGATTTTATGACCTCCGTATATTACGATTTTAATAGTGATTATTCTATTCAGTTGCAATTGTTTGGTGGTACGGTTGGTGATATAGGTTTTTCGGTAGGATGCAATCTCCTTTCAGATTTGAAGTTGCTATGCAGTTATAATTATAACTACGCTATAGTTAATACCAAATCGTATGGTACATTTGAAATAATGCTAACCTACGGATTTAAAAAGTGTCCTACATGTATTAATGTTTGGTAGAGGGTTGATATAATCTACCTTGAAACGTATTGCGTTGCTGCATACGCTTATCAATTTTTGCCACAAATTCAAAATTTTTTAACCCCCAATCTGGTGCTAAAAGTAGTTCTTTTGGCGATTGTGATATAAAACGTTCAATAGCGATTTCAGGATTTAATACTTCTAAAAAATCTATTACTAAATCGATGTATTCTTCGGCAGAGTATAGCGAAAACCATTCGGGATGTTCAATGAATTGTTCTGCCATGCGTGTTCCTTTTACAATTTGCAACTGATGTAGTTTGAGTGTTGTAATTGGTAGTTCCGATATTGCTTTTGCATGTAGCATTTGCTGCTGTTTGCTTTCTTTGGGAAGTCCCAATATGAGATGTGCTCCTGTTAAAATATTTTTTTCTGCAGTTTTTTTGATGGCGACAACAGCGTCTTCGTAACTATGTCCACGATTGATAAAATCGAGTGTTTTATTGCAAGTAGATTCTATACCGTATTCTATCATTACGTATTTTTCTTTTGCAATGTCGGAAAGATAGTCGAGTAGGGCATCGGAAACGCAATCGGGGCGTGTGCCAATTACGATGCCAACTACATTAGGTACAGCTAATGCTTCTTCGTATAAGTTTTTTAGGTATGATAAATCACCATAAGTGTTGGTATACGACTGAAAGTAAGCGAGATATTTTTGCGATTGGTATTTGTGATGGAAAAATAAAATACCTTCTTCCAATTGTTGTGTAATGCTTTTTTGTGGTCGGCAATATTCTGGTAAAAAAGATTGGTTGTTGCAATAAGTACAGCCTCCAACACCTTTTTCTCCGTTTCGATTAGGACACGTAAAACCTGCATTAATGGAGATTTTCTGAATACGTTCAGAAAATTGTTGTTTTAATACAAGTGCATAATCGATATAACGTTTTTTGTACATTCTTTATAAACTATTTTAAAATTGAAAATAGATGAATTTTTGTAAGTCGGCAGTAATGAATTGATATACAATAAAAATGATAATCACCACTACAAATGCCATAAGAATGATATTCATATTCGCAAACCAAATACGATATCTTCGTTTGAAATTTTCTGGCAACCAATGTATTATCATTCCGAGTACAAAAATTATAAATATGTTTTTATATTCGTAAAGCATTTGGGGAATTTTGTTAAAATCCCAACTGCTTCCAATTTGGTTTATCATGTTTTTAGCTGTTTCCCAAGCTGTTTCGTTTGCTTCTGCAGGATTGAGATTTGACCCAGAACGGAAGAATAGCCGAGTAAATGTTATGAATACGAATGTTTGTAAAATCGCCCAACATTTTTCAAGCCATTGAAAAGGATTTTTCCCTTTTAATAAATTGTAAATCATTCGAGAAAATGTTCCAATAAAAATGAGAAAACTCCAAACAAAGAAAACGTTAAATGCGGGATGTGGAAACAGTATACAAAGTTCACCAATAATTGCGGTTATCAAAAATATAATGAGTGTTCTAACATAAACATTCCAGTCTTTCCAAAACTTATAAACAATCATTCCGATGCCATTTAATCCACCCCAAATCATAAAATTCCAACTTGCTCCGTGCCAAATACCTCCTAAAAGCATTGTATTCATTGAGTTGATGTTGGTTGTGATAGTTTTTCTTTTTTCTGGATGAAAGTATGCTGTGCAACCAACAATAACTGTTAAAAGTAAAATACTAATAGCTACCCAAATACTTCCAGTTAAAAGTGTGCCGACTGCAGCAATCGTAAAAATACAGCAATATGTTCCAAATGTGGCATTACGATTCCCTCCAAGTGGGATGTATAAATAGTCTTGTAACCATTTAGAAAGTGAAATGTGCCAACGTTTCCAAAAGTTTCCTGGATTTGTAGCTTTGTATGGTGAGTCGAAGTTTTTGGGGAGGTAAAAGCCCATTAACATCGCTAAACCTATGGCAATGTCGGTATAGCCCGAAAAATCGGCATAAACTTGCAAAGAATAGCCAAAAAGAGCTGCTAAATTTTCGAATCCAGAATAGAGTAGAGGATTTTCAAAAACACGATCGATAAAGTTTACAGCAATATAGTCGCTGAGAATGATTTTTTTTGCTAAACCATTCATAATCCAGAATATAGCTATGCCAAATTGTCTACGACTTAAAAAATATTTTTTGTGTAATTGTGGAATAAATTCATTAGCACGTACAATAGGACCTGCTACTAATTGTGGGAAAAAACTGATATAAAATCCAAAGTCGAAAATGTTTTTTACAGGTTGAATACGCTTTCTGTAAATGTCCATTATGTAACTGATAGCTTGGAATATATAGAAAGAAATTCCAACAGGAAGAAGTATTGAATCGATGCTAAATCGATTAGAATTTGTTAAAATATTACCTGTGTATGCAAAGATATCAAAAATTGCAAAATCAGTTTTAAATAGATTATTTACAACATCAATAATAAAATATGCATATTTAAAATAGCATAGGGTAGAGAGATTGATAATAATACTAGTAACGATAATCAACTTTTTACTCCACTCTTTGTTTCTTGAGAAAAGCCATTTCCCAGCAAAAAAATTATAAATGGTAATAAGAATAAGAATTAGTGTAAAAAGACCACTTGTTTTGTAGTAAAAGAATAAACTGACAAAAAATAGAAAAGTATTACGTAATAAAATTTTGTTTTTGATTAAACTAAAAATGGCAAAGACAATTGCAAAAAAAGCCCAAAAATAAAATTGGGTAAAAAGCAAAGGATGTGCTTCATCAAAAGCAAAAAGATTGCCGAAGAAATTTGATATGATGTCAATAATTGTCATAATATACTATTCGTTAGATATCGTTTTTAAATATTCAGAAAATTTTTCAGTCAAGGCATTATATAGTAAATCTCCAAGAATTGTGTAACCCTTTTTAGTAAAATGAATCTTATCACGTTTTGCTAAACCTTCGTCTTCCCATTGTTGCATAGAACGCAATCCTCCCATTATATCAAACAAATTCCACACTGCTCCGTTATATTTTTCAGCAATTTGAAAAAATGCTTTTTCTACAATCTCCCCATTTCTATTGACTTGATAGTTACGACGATAGCGACGAAAACTGTCGTTGTTTGTTATAAATAGTAAAGCACATTCTGGATTTACTTCTAGAACTTGTTTTATTATCTTTTCGTAATTGGAAATAAAAATGTCTTTGTTGAAATTAACACTTGTAGCGTCGTTTATTCCGATGGCAAATATCATCAAATCAGGATTTATTAATTTTAGATCATCGCAAAGAAGATTGCAACGAGCAAAAGATGATAGGCTAGCCCCATTTACTCCAATACCATGAGTAGTAATTCCCGGTAAGTTATTTTCAAGTAAAATACCTGTTAATGTGAATTCACCTTCGTATTTGTTTAATGTTATAGTTATAGAGTCTGTATAATCATTTAAATTAAAAACAAAGGAATGTGATTTTTTGCAGTGTGTAGCTTGTATTAGAGTGTCTTTTAGAAGCAGTTGAGGTTGTAAGGAATCGTGTGTAGAGTAGCCTAAAATGGTTACTTTATTAAATAGAGTAAGTTTGTTTTGAGTTTTGTTTTGTTCTTTTGTACTTATAGAAATGGTTGCGTTTGAGTCATTTGTGCAAATGGCAATACCTGTTAAACCAAGTTGTTTTTGATGGGTTATTTGTGTATTCCTATAGGAAATCCATTTGCCTGTATATCGAGTTTTAAAGCTGGGAGGATTATTGGTCTTTGCTGCGGAGAAAGGAAATATTAACCCTTTGCTTACAATAGTATCGGAAACTAATGATTGCATATTATGTCTAAATTGTTGAGTAAGAACTCCTGCTTGAACATGCGATCCTCCAATATGTACGATATTGATATTCCCTTCTTTTTTTAGGTATAAATTTCCTAGTTTATGAAAAAAAAGATCAAAAGAAGTGCTGTCGGAAAAATAGACAATTTTGTTTCTATCAAAATTAGTAAAGGGATAATTTTCTATCTGTTTTTGAACTATTTGTGCTTGCAGACAAAAAGAAAAAAGTGATATAAGAATTGTAATCAATAATTTCATCTAATGGTATCGTTTTTAATAAAATTGATAACAGAATCGTTTGGTAATGTCTTTCGTAGATTGTAGAAGTTGTAATATGTTTCAAATGACTTTGATAGGACATTCCCAATTTCGTTTGCTCCATGATGTGTGAAGTGAATGTAATCGCTCGTTGCAAAAGCTGGTTGATGTTGAACCCAACGAATCATTGAATTTTCTCCTCCCATAACGTTAAACATATCCCAATAGGCAACATTATTGCGTAGGGAAATTGATTTTAATGAGTCATTTAATTCTGGAAGTTTAGGCCAAGTCTTTATTGTACCATTTACGCTTTTTCCCATATCAGATGGGCCAATAAAAAGTAGTTTAGCTTTAGGTACCACTTCTTTGAAATAGTTAAATTGACGTTCAATCTGTTTAGTATAGGCATTTATAGAAGAGGTGTTAGTTATACTTGGCATACGATTTCCTCCAAATTGGAGAATAATCAAACGTGTATTAAGAAGTTCAAAAGATTGTGCCATTATCTCTTTGTCTATTTTTGTAAAAATAGTACCTGAGCATCCTCGTAGAGCATTGTTGTCAACAGCAACTCCGTTGTTCCCATCTAGTAAAATTGCATAAATATCAGCACAACCTTCAATAGTTAATGTCCCTTTCTTTATGTTGCAAGGGAAGTCCCATGTAAGCAATGAAGCCCCTGAATTTACATTACATTTTTTACTTATGTTAGGAAATGTATCACATTGAAGTTTTGCGATGAAATTTTCAGAGTTATTACCTAAAAGCAATGATACTCTTGATATTCTTTTTACATTTTCTTGTGCATGAGAATGGCTCGAAGTTTTGAATGTGATCGTAGCATTATCCTTTAAACAAGAAAAGTGTCCCATAATACCATAACGAGAGTGTGGTGCTCTTTGTGTAGTAGAATCCCCATAAATTATATAACGAGTGAGGTTACCTGATGCTTTTTGAGAAATAGATACAGAAGGAATTTTTTGTATTGCAGGAATCATACCAACTCCATTACCAGAAAATAAAGTTTGGATGTTTTGTCGCAAAATTGAAGATATTCTATCCAGTTCGATTTGGGAATCGCCATAGTGCATTATACGATATATTGTACTATCGCTATTTTCAAATAGTTGAAATAACGTATCAAAAAATTGATAATCATTATTTGGTAAATATATTCTGTTTGGATTTTTTGTGAGAAAATTTTTGAAATAATTAAGCGTATCTATTTGATTGTTAGAACATGTCATTATAAAACTTTGATTCGCATTTAATAATACTGAATCAATGTCAATACTTGATGTCGAATCGGAGTTAATTGATTTAGAATAAGAAGGGAAGCGAAGGTTTATACCTTTTATTGTCAAATTGTTTTTTGGAAAAAACAGCCAAATGATACCTAAAAGTATAAATACTGATAATATAAAAATAAGTATTTTCTGTGATTTCATATCTTTTGTCTTTAGTTTTAATGGAAGTATTTATTTTTCGCAGCCAAAAATACTCGGCTCAGCCAAAAAATAAAACTTCCAAGTACTAATTTTAGTTATTATAATAAAAACGAAAGATATGAATTTTTTGAATAGTTTGTATGATGTGGAATTTTTATTTTTTAATAAAAATAGTAGGACATAAGCCGGGTTCTGTTCTTCAAAAGAAGTGTCTGTCATTTATCTACTGCAAATGTCACCACTTGCCTCTATCGACCTACCCCTCGACTTGGACGAGCAGCCCTCAATGTCGATATACATGGTCTTTCAACCCATAGGACGTACGGCTGATATATGTTGCCATAATCACGGTGAGCTCTTACCTCGCCTTTTCACCCTTACCATAAATGGCGGTTATTCTCTGTTACGTTACCTTGACTTCACAGCCAACTTCTCGTTAAGAAGTATGGTGCTCTATGTTGCCCGGACTTTCCTCTTGTTAAAACAAGCGACAAACCATCCTACTATTATTTGCAAAAGTAGTTTATTTTTAAGAATAAAAAAAGAGCCACTATTAAGCGGCTCTCTTCATGAAAAAGAAATTTTTATTATTTTACACTATTTACAATTGCTTTGAAAGCTTCTGGCTCATTCATTGCAAGGTCAGCAAGTACTTTTCTATTCATTGAAATACCAGCTTTGTGCATAGCACCCATCAATTTTGAATAAGACATACCTTCCAAACGTGCTGCAGCGTTAATACGTTGAATCCACAATGCACGGAAATTACGTTTTTTGTTTTTACGATCACGGTATGCATACAACAACCCTTTTTCCCATGTGTTTTTAGCAACTGTCCAAACGTTGCGTCTTGCACCAAAATAACCTCTTGTTAACTTTAAGATTCTTTTACGTTTCGCTCTTGAAGCGACATGATTTACTGATCTAGGCATATTCTTTTGTTTTTTTGAATGTTAGCGTCGCATTTTATGCAAACTTCTAGCTAAACATTCGATTAATAATAAATTAAATTACAAGTAAAGCTTTTACATTTTTCACATCTGCTGGATTAACTGTCGCCGTGTGGGTCAAGTTTCTCTTTTGTTTTAACGATTTTTTCGTTAGAATGTGTCTTTTGTAAGCATGTTTACACTTAATCTTTCCTGTTCCGGTAAGAGCGAATCTTTTTTTTGCACCGGAATTAGTTTTCATCTTTGGCATTTTACTATAATTTTAAAATTAATAATTTCTAATTTATTTCTTTTTTGGAGAAAGCATTATTATCATTCGTTTGCCTTCAAGAGTAGGGAGTGAGTCTACTTTTGCAATTTCTTCTAAATCGTTTGCGAAACGAAGTAATAAAACTTCACCTTGCTCTTTAAATAAAATTGAGCGACCTTTAAAAAATACGTATGCTTTTACTTTACAACCTTCGTTTAAAAAACTTTGTGCATGCTTTAGTTTAAAATTGTAATCGTGGTCATCTGTTTGTGGTCCAAATCGAATTTCTTTAACTACAATTTTAGTCGCTTTGGCTTTCATTTCTTTTTCACGCTTTTTTTGCTGATAAAGAAATTTTTGATAGTCTATAATTTTACAAACTGGAGGATTAGCATTAGGAGAAATTTCAACTAGGTCTAAACCTTGTTCTTCTGCTAAATTACGAGCCTGCTCGATGTTATAAACTCCTTGTTCAACATTGTCGCCGACAAGTCGCACTTCTTTTACACGAATTTGTTCGTTGATGCGATTAGAAAATTCTTTTTTGTCAATTCTCATTAAAAAATATTTAATCCTCTTGCTTGTTTTGAGCGTGCAAAAATAATCTATTTTTTTTACATATAAAAAATATTTACGAAAAAAGTTCCGTAAATAAAATATGTTTTAAATATAAAAGCCTTTGTTTAGTTTATGTGCTTGTTTAATATAACATGACCAATTAAACCAATGACCATGCATGATAAAGCTACCCATAAATAACTATTTTCTTGTTGGCTTGAAAAGTTGTGAATAATTAGTATAATAACACCCACCAATACTAATAAAATTCCTAAATTTTTAAGTAGTTCTTTCATCTTAAAATGATTTTTCCGCAAATTAACACATTTTTTTTTGTACAATGAAAAAAAAAAGAGGAAAAGAATAAAATAAATCGAAATCTATTATTTTTGTGCCCTAAATAATAAGGGTAACTATATAATGAAATTCTATTTATTACTATTTTTTGTGGTTACATTTTTCTGTTCCTGTGGTACAAAAAAAGAAAAGCAAGGGGTGTCTGAACATTTTTCTGATACAGATGTTGTTAGTAGTGATATAGAGGTAGAGAGGACCTCTGTAGAGGTGAAGGTGTTAGATGATAGAACTCATTAATTCTTCGAATGATGGAATTTCTTTAAAGAATTTATATTTGCGTAAATTGTAATCTATTTCGCAAAAGAAGTGCTCTAGTCCGTTGCTAACGAGTAGGTATTTAGCTTTTAATGGAATGTTATAAGTAGCTATTTGATCAAAAACTTCTTGAGTTATAGCAATGTTTGGAGCTTTGTATTCTATTATTAGTGTTGGATTTGCGTTTTCGTCGTAAAAAATGGAGTCACATCGTTTTGGCATCCCATTAATGTTTAATTTAATCTCGTTTCCAAATCTTCCAATAGGATATTTTTTATTGATAATAAGAAATTCAATAACATTTTGTCTTACCCATTCCTCTGGAGTTAAAATGACAAATCTTTTTCTAATTTTATCAAAAATGTATGTTTTCCCCTCTATGTTTTTTATATTAAAAGAGTATTCAGGTAAATTTAGGGTATTTGTTTTCATACGATTTACTTATCTTTGCAAAGATACGAAAGAATATTTTAATTTTTTTTTGTGTTTATGAAGACGAAAAAAGAGATAGTAGAAAATTGGCTAACACGTTATACAAAAAGGCCTTTAAATGAATTTGGCAAGTATATTTTGCTGACGAATTTTAATCATTATGTAGAGCTTTTTGCAGAATGGTTTAATGTCCCAATATATGGGAAAGAAGGAAATATGCCTAATGCCTCTTTTGACGAAATAACAATTATAAATTTTGGAATAGGAAGTCCTAATGCAGCTTTGATAATGGATTTATTATCGGCAGTGCAACCAAAGGCTACATTGTTTTTAGGAAAATGCGGAGGATTGAAAGATAAAAATCAAGTGGGAGATTATATTTTGCCAAGTGCAGCTATTCGTGGTGAGGGAACTTCTAATGATTATTTTCCAATAGAAGTCCCAGCTTTGCCTGCTTTTAGTTTACAACGTGCGGTGTCTTCTAATATTAGAGATTTTGGTAAAGATTATTGGACTGGCACGGTTTATACTACAAATAGACGTGTGTGGGAGCATGATGATGATTTTAAAAATGTTTTACGAAAAACACGTGCAATGGCGGTTGATATGGAAACGGCTACGTTGTTTAGTGTAGGATTTTATAATGGCATCCCTACAGGAGCTTTGCTTTTAGTGTCTGATATGCCGATGTTTGAAGAAGGAATTAAAACAGAACAAAGTGATAAAAAGGTTACAGAAAATTTTGTGAGTGAGCATCTAAAAATAGGTGTTAAGTCGTTAAGTTCTTTGAAAAATAATAGTCGAACAATTAAACATTTACGCTTTGAATAGAAAGTTGTGGCTGAAGTTGCTATTACATATGAACAATTGATATCTTCGTTTAAGAAGCGAGATTTTCGTTCTATTTATTTTTTTATGGGTGAAGAGGCTTATTATATTGATAAGTTGTCGGATTATTTAATGGAGAATGTGGTATCAGACGAGAATAAAGCTTTTGATCAAACTGTTGTTTATGGAAAAGATGTTGATATTGATACCGTGATAAATTTAGCCAAACGTTATCCTATGATGTCCGATAAACAACTTGTTGTTGTAAAGGAGGCTCAACAGCTGAAATCTTTAAATCGTTTGACATTCTATTTACAAAAACCGTTGTCGAGTACAATTCTTGTTTTTTGCTATAAATACGGAACATTAGACAAGCGAAAATCTGTTTATAATGCAATAAATAAAGCAGGAATTGTTTTTGATTCTAAAAAAGTTTATGATAATCAAGTAGCAGGGAAAGTTATAGAAATAGCTAAAGAAAAAGGGCTTTCGATAGATATGAAGTCTGCAAATATAATTGCTGATTTTTTGGGTTCTGATTTGAGTAAAATATCAAATGAGATTGATAAATTGCAAATTGCATTGCCCGAAGGTGCTGTTGTTACACCTACTGATATTGAGCGAAATATAGGAATAAGTAAGGATTATAATAATTTTGAACTTGTAGATGCTTTGGCTGTAAAAAATATAGAAAAAGTAAATCGTATAGTTGACTATTTTCGTCAAGATAAAAACGGGAATCCGCTAGTGGTAACGCTATCAGTTATTTTTAATTTCTTTGCTAATTTGTTGATTTACTCAACATTAAAAGATAAGTCGAAAATGAATGTTGCTTCTGTTCTAAAAATAAATCCTTTTTTTGTGACGCTTTATCAGAAAGCAGCTGTGAACTATGATACGCAAAAAATAATAAGAATTATATCTTATATTAGAGAAACAGATGCAGGAAGTAAAGGTGTGGGGGATTTGATAATGGGAGAAAACGAATTGCTTAAATTACTTGTGTTTAAAATATTGCATTGAAAATATATTTTTAAAATTGAAGAATTTTTTATTTCTTTGCTAGATAGATTGTTAAATGAAAGACCTTTTGATTAATGGAAGAATTTAAAAAGCCTCAACAAGAACGTGAAATTGTTTTTTCGAAAGCAATAAAAGCTGGTAAACGTATCTATTATTTAGACGTTAAAAAGAGTCGTAACGAAGAAATGTTTTTGTCTGTTACGGAAAGTAAAAAGAAAATAGTAGGTGATGATGCCTCTCAAGTTTCTTTCGAGAAACATAAAATATTTCTCTATAAAGAAGATTTTGAAAAATTTATGGATGGGATGCGTGAAGTAATTGATTTTATTCAAGAAAACCAAAATGTTGAGCAAAAATCGGTTGTCGATGATTTGGATATAAATTTTGAAATTTAAAACATGACATTATTAACTGGAAAAGTAGCTCTTGTGACAGGTGCTGCACGTGGTATTGGTCGAGCAGTGGCTATGCGTTATGCAGAAGAGGGTGCAGATGTGGCTTTTGTAGTGCAAAAAGCTGATGAAAGAGCTTCTTCTTTAGAAGCAGAACTTCTTGCTTATGGTGTTCGGGCAAAGGCATATGTGGCAAATGTTTCAGATTTTGAATTGGTTAAACAACTAGTTGCACAGGTAAAAGCTGATTTCTCGAGAATAGATATATTGGTAAATAATGCAGGTATAACAAAAGATGGTTTGATGTTGCGAATGACAGAATCTCAATGGGATGATGTTATAAATGTAAATCTTAAATCAGCATTTAACTTTGTTCATGCAGTAGCTCCTGTTATGCTCTCGCAACGTTCAGGGAGTATTATAAATATGTCGTCGGTTGTAGGAGTACATGGTAATGCTGGTCAAGCCAACTATTCGGCATCGAAAGCAGGTATGATTGCTCTTACAAAATCTATTGCACAAGAGTTTGGTGCAAGGGGAGTGCGTGCAAATGCTATTGCTCCCGGATTTATAGAGACGGATATGACTGCTAAATTACCTGAAACTTTACGAGAAGAGTGGTGTCGCACAATTCCGCTTCGCCGTGGTGGTACTACTTCCGATGTGGCTTCTGTTGCTTTATTTTTGGCTTCAGATATGGCATCTTATGTTACGGGGCAAGTTATTCAGGTAGATGGTGGTATGGCCATGTAGTTTTAGAAGGGTGTGTATGATATATTATTTTTATTAGAAATCAGCTGCGAGCTCCACTTTTCATAATAATGATTTAAGGCTGCAGTAAGTATGCAGCCTTAGTATTTTCAAAATTAATCTCAAATAGGTATCACTCTTCGTCGAAGAAAGAACCTGTAGGCATTGCTTCCTCTTCTTCAATGCAATAATTAAAACGCTCACGACAACGGCGTTCACGTGCAAACATGGCCATGGTACCTACTTCGTCTTGTTTAAACTCCAAGTGTTCGTCAATTGCAAAGTTTTGTGCCATGGTTTCAACGTCAAGGTTATCAGTGCCAATAAGTGTGAAGGTCCAATTTTGTTTCTTCAGTTTTTCAATCATTGTCCGAATCATTTTTAGTGTCCATTCATCACTGCTATTTTCTTCACCATCAGTAATGACTGTAACAAGTACGTTGTCACCTTCTTCTATCTGAACATTAACTTTAGATATGGCTTTGCCCATAGCGTCATAAAGTGGAGTAGCCGCAGAAGGATTATAGGATTTCCAATCAAGATTTTTAGTCTGTTCGGCAGGTGTGTTGTCATAATGCCATTTTGTATGATCACTATCAAAGGTTACCAATGTGACATACTGCTTTGTGCTAGGAAATTTCTCTTGCATTTGGCGGACAGTTTGAAGAGTTTCGTTCATTCCCGAAAAGGCTTGTTTGCGAATAATTGACATAGAACCACTTTCGTCAACGATAATTAGGTTAAAAACACGTTTTTCTTTTGAATCATTTTTCTTTTCCATAATCTTAATTTTTTAATGAATACTATTTTTATTTGCTTTTACCTATTAGAAGAAGATTTCAAGAAAAAATTAAGTAGAGGTGCTAATTTTTTTATAATTTTCGAAAAAAAATAAAAGGTCATGTATCGGCAGTTATCAGATAGAGCTATTATTGAGGGGTTTCGCAGGGGTGATTCAGATATTATAAGTGAGTATTTTTATGGATATTGCGATATAGGTTATCGTCTGTTTGATCAACGTTATCAACTTAGCGAAAAAGAGAATCTAGACTTTATGTCGTTGGCTCATCAATATGCCATCTATCTCATGGAACATAATTGGAAACCTTTGGAAGACCGTTCTGATAAAGTTAGTCTAAAAACATGGTTTATCAACGGGTTCCGTTTTGTTGTACTCGATGCATTAAAGTGGTATCGGAAGGAGTATGGTAGCATTATGTTTGAAGACTATTTGCAGACTTTTAATCTTGATGGTAATCTTCGTTTGCACTTCAATAAAGTAGTGGAGGATTTGTGCAAAAATGCACCATTAAGTCGTCATGACAGGCTCATAATAGATATGATGTTGTTACGTGGATTCAAGGGAAAAGAAATAGCTTTAGAACTTGGAATGACTCCATCAGCCATTTCTCAAAGATACAATAAGTTGAAAGAACAAATTATAGTGCCGTATTTCAAGAGTAACTTTGATATGGACTTTGAAACACCAGAGGTTATAGACGAACAAGACTTTATGTGTAAAGAAATATGTGTACCGGCTATGTCACGATTAATGAGTTGTTTCGATGAATACGAAATGAAACAGAAGAGAATAACACCGGATCATATAACGCAACTCGAACCAAACGAAATCTTTGTATTTGGAAGCAATTTGAAAGGTTTGCATGGAGGAGGTGCTGCTTATATAGCTTATAGTAAATTTGGAGCTATTATGGGACAGGGCGTTGGACTTCAAGGTAAAAGTTATGCCATTCCAACTATGCAAGGTGGAGTAGACACCATCCGTCCTTATGTAGATGAGTTTATACGATTTGCCAAAGAAAATAGGAATTTAACTTTCCTTGTCACTCGTATTGGCTGTGGCATAGCAGGGTTTACTGATAAGGATATTGCCCCTTTGTTTAAGAAGGGACACGAAGTTGATAATATTATTCTCCCAGAAGGGTGGTGATATAGGTTATCAAAAATCTAGATCTAGTCCATCAAAAACATTTTTAAGAACAGATTTTGATATTAAGGTTTGTAAATCATCCGCGTCAGCAGAACATTGATAATACATTTCTCCGTCTTGAGTAGGAATTAATTCAAAAGTAAAGCCAACTCCAGAATTTAATTCTGTAAACGTCCAAATTTTTTCGGATTCAGTGGCCTGTAGTTCACTTAAAACTATATCTAGGTTATCATACAAATCAAGTATGTTTTTAGCAGCATTATCATTTTCTGATCTCTTTACAAGAATGTCACGAAAACTCTCCCTACGAATTTTTGTGTCTTCAGAAAATTCAAGCATCCAGTTTAAAATCTCTTTAAAATCATCAAAACTTTCAAAGTCAGACATGGAGTTTGCTACTGCCAATTGAAAGCGAACAGCATCTTCTATTTCATCACTGTAACTATTAGGATTGTTCTTGTTTTTACAAGAACTTAACAATAGAATTGCTAACATAATGATAAGCGAAAAACTCTTTTTCATATTCTATAAATATTAGGTTAATACAAAGGTAATTTATTGAGTAAGAATAAACAAATTTGTATTTTAAATTTTTTAAAATTGTCAATATTTGAAAAACAAATTGATAAAGTGTATTGCAAGATTTATGGCAAGGATATTGTGAGCTGCTATTCCCGTTTCTGTACCACAGAAAGTATCTAAAATATTACCTTCCTGTTGTTAGTAAAAATCTTTCAATACTTCCGTTATTTTGAATACATACAGCCAAATCGCCCTTGTTGAGATGATATTTGTAGAATTTGATAATTTATACTTGTCATAGTGCAGATCAATAGCTATAGATATGACTTTATCATCTTCTTTAGTACAAAGCATGAATAAAAATAAAAAAGGGAATCTGAAAAGATTCCCTTTTTTATTGATATAAACTTCTTACTCTTCAAGAAGAATTTCCATAATAGTCAATGCTGATTTTGCTACAGGAGAACCTGGACCAAAAATAGCGGCTACACCAGCTTTGTACAAGAAGTCATAGTCTTGAGCAGGAATAACACCACTGGCAATAACGATAATGTCTTCACGTCCAAGTTTCTTTAATTCATCGATAACTTGAGGAACAAGAGTTTTGTGTCCTGCAGCTAATGAAGAAACACCTAAAACATGAACGTCATTTTCTACTGCTTGTTTAGCAGCTTCGGCTGGAGTTTGGAACAAAGGTCCCATATCCACATCGAAACCACAATCTGCATAACCAGTAGCACAAACTTTTGCACCACGGTCGTGTCCGTCTTGTCCCATTTTTGCAATCATAATACGAGGTTGGCGACCTTCTTTCTTTGCAAATTCTGCTGTCATTTGGCAGGCTTTTTGGAAGTCTGCGTCGTTTTTAGTTTCTGCTTTATACACTCCAGATATAGTTCTAATTGTTGCTTTATAACGTCCTACAACTTTTTCGCAAGCGTAGGAAATTTCACCTAATGAAGCACGAACACGTGCTGCTTCAACTGCTAATTCGAGTAAGTTGCCTTCGCAGGTTTCAACGCATTTGGTTAATGCATCAAGAGCTTTTTGTACGTCAGCTTCGTTACGATTAGCTTTAAGTTGTTGTAAGCGTTCGATTTGTTGTTTGCGAACAGTAGTGTTGTCCACTTCCAAAATATCGATAGGGTCTTCTTGTTCTAGGCGATATTCATTTACGCCAATAATTTTTTGAGAACCCGAGTCAATACGAGCTTGTGTGCGAGCAGCAGCTTCTTCGATACGCATTTTAGGAATACCTGTTTCGATAGCAGCAGCCATACCTCCAAGTTTTTCTATTTCTTGGATATGTTCCCAAGCTTTTTGTGCCAAATCGTTGGTTAAAGATTCTATATAGAATGAACCTCCCCAAGGATCAACTTGTTTGCAAATATTCGTTTCCTCTTGAATGTAAATTTGCGTATTACGAGCAATACGAGCAGAGAAATCTGTAGGAAGTGCAATTGCTTCGTCCAATGCGTTTGTGTGTAACGATTGTGTGTGGCCTAGTGCGGCACCCATTGCTTCGATACATGTTCTACCAACGTTGTTGAATGGATCTTGCTCTGTTAATGACCAACCAGAGGTTTGTGAGTGTGTACGTAATGCTAATGATTTTGGATTTTTAGGATTAAATTGTTTAACAATTTTAGCCCAAAGCATACGAGCTGCACGCATTTTGGCAATTTCCATAAAGTGGTTTGTCCCGATAGCCCAGAAGAACGAAAGACGTGGAGCAAAAGCATCAATGTCCATACCTGCATTAACACCAGCACGCAAATATTCCAAACCATCAGCCAACGTGTATGCTAACTCAATATCTGCTGTTGCACCTGCTTCTTGCATGTGGTAACCAGAGATGGAAATTGAGTTGAATTTTGGCATATTTTTAGAGGTATACTCAAAAATGTCAGCGATAATTTTCATTGAAAATTTAGGTGGGTAGATGTATGTGTTACGCACCATAAATTCTTTCAAAATATCGTTTTGGATTGTACCTGCCATTTCTTCTAGTTTAGCACCTTGTTCTAGACCAGCGTTGATATAGAATGCAAGGATAGGAAGAACGGCACCGTTCATTGTCATAGAAACAGACATTTTGTTCAATGGAATACCATCGAATAAAACTTTCATATCTTCTACTGAACAGATAGATACACCTGCTTTACCAACGTCGCCCACTACGCGTTCGTGGTCTGCATCGTAACCACGATGTGTAGCCAAGTCGAATGCTACAGAAAGACCTTTTTGTCCTGAAGCTAAATTACGACGATAAAAAGCATTTGATTCTTCTGCTGTAGAGAAACCTGCATACTGACGAATAGTCCAAGGACGCATTGGGTACATGCCACTGTATGGACCACGTAAGAATGGAGGAAGCCCTGCAACATATTCAAGATGCTCTAAATGCTCTAAATCTTTTTTTGTGTAAACTGACTTTACTTCAATGTTTTCTGGTGTATTCCAAGTTTCACCTACTTGTGGTGTTGCACCTGAAATTTTAGTGTTTTTAATATCTATATTTTTAAAATTTGGTCTCATCTCTTATTTGATTAGTTTGTTGTTAAAATCTTTCAACGTTTCTAAAACATTAACTCTAACATGAATGAAATTTTCAATGCCAACAGCTTTTAAGTCATCCATGCAAGCAGGAGCTCCAGCAACAACAAATAATTGTTTTCCGTTTATTGCTTTATATGCTGCAGGTGCTAATTCAGCATATTCGTCGTCGCTAGAACAAAGAACAATAACATCAGCGTTAGCTTTTTGAGCAGCTTCAACGCCTGCCTCTACTGTCTCAAATCCTAGGTTATCAATAACTTCGTATCCTGCACAAGCAAAGAAGTTGCATGAGAATTGAGCACGAGCTAAACGCATTGCTAAATTACCAATAGTCAACATAAATGCTTTTGGACGATGAGAAGATTTTTCCGTTGCCAAACGTAGTTGCTCGAAATCGTTAGCACCACGAGTAAAGTCGAGTTTTTCTATTGTAGGTTGGCAGTTGCAACCGCATTTGCACGATTTACCATCTTCTATTTTGTCTAAAACTTTTTCAGTAAAGTTAGGGAATTGGTTTGTGCCTAATAGAATTTCTCTACGTTTTGCAATTGCTTCGCGGCGAGATTTTCCTGCAGCATTTACTGCATTTTGAATTTCACCGTTAGCCACAGCAGTATAGAATCCTCCTTTTTCTTCAATTTCTAAAAATAAATTCCAAGCTTGCTCTGCTAATGAAATGGTTAAATTTTCTATATAATAAGAACCTGCACTAGGGTCAGCAACTTTGTCGAAATGAGATTCTTCTTTTAGTAAAAGTTGTTGATTGCGTGCGATGCGTTCTGAAAAATCATCTGGAGTTTTGTAAGTTTTGTCAAATGGTAAAACAGTTAAAGAGTCTACACCACCAAGTGTTGCAGCCATCGATTCTGTTTGTGTTCTAAGAAGGTTAACGTATGCATCATAAATTGTTTTGTTCCATTCTGAAGTAGAAGCGTGAACCTTAATCTTTTGAGCACAAGCATGTTCTGTATATTGTTTTACTATAGTAGCCCAAAGTAGTCGAGCAGCACGGAATTTTGCTATTTCCATAAAGTAATTGCCACTGACACCAAAGTTGAATTTAATGTCGCCAGCAACTTCGCAAGCATCCATTCCTTGTTCTGTTAAGTTGGCAATAATGTCATTACCCCAAGCCATTGCGTAAGCTAGTTCTTCGTAGATAAATGCCCCTGCATTGTTGAAGTATACAGGATTTACGGCAATAACACGATAGCCTTCTAATTCTTTGCCTGCATCAAGTACTTCTTTGTATGCATCCCAAATATTTCCTTCAAAAACTTTTCCTTTGATTAAAGGTTTCTTAAAAGGGTCGAATGCTATCGAACCACAAGCTTTTTTCAAATCAACATTTTCTGATTTGAAGTAGTTGGTAAGTAATTTTGTTAGTTCTGCAGTTTTGCAAAGGCATGTGCTGAAGTTTAATTCAACACATTCTGGAAGAATACCTTTTAAAAGTGTCGCTAAATTTTCGGCAGAAACTAAATCAGCAGGAATTGAAAAACCTAACGAGTCAACACCTTTGTTTAAAACATCTAGGGCTTTTGCATTAGCATCGGCGATATTCTCTACTGCGATGTCTTGACGGACAAGCCACTTGTTGTCTGATTTAGTACCACGTACGTAAGGAAATTCACCTGGTAATGTTTCGATGTTAATACCTTCAAGGTTTTCCGAACGATACATTGGTTGGACGTTGAAACCTTCATTGGTTTTCCAAACCAATTTTTTGTCAAAGTCGGCTCCTTTAAGGTCGGCAATGACTTTTTCTTTCCATTCGGCTGTTGAAACCGGAGGGAAATCTGTGAACAATTTTTCTTTATTATTTGCCATATAAAAATAAATTATTAGAAAATTATATAATTCTCAAAAAGTTATGTTGTAATATAATATGCAAAAATAACCTTTTAAAATTGAAAACAAAAGAAAAATATATGAAAAAAAGAGGGGTGTTTTTTTCTTAGAAAACGTATTTTTGTAAGTATTTTAAAGTTGATATTATGATGATGGTATTGTGTGTTTTTATTGGATTAATAATCGGTAGTATTTCGGTAGGCTTTTGGTTTTATATGCAATTGCAAAAGAAGAATCTTGAACAGTTGGTTTTACAAAAGGATTTTGAATTGCTAAAAGAAAAATTAGAAGAATTGAAAAATGCAGAAGAAAAATCACAATCTCTTGAGCTTGAAAATGTTCGTTTAAAAACTCAATTAACAGAGCAACAAGAACGTTTTGAGAATGAACTGCGTTTGCAAGAAGAAAATTTTCAGACAATAAAGGAAGAACAAGAAAAGAGTTGGGAAGAGCAAAAAAAAGCATTGAAGGTAGAGTTTCAGAATATAGCTAATCAAATATTAGAAGATAAAACAAAGTCTTTTACCGATTTGAATAAAGAGCGTTTAGATGCTATATTGCTTCCTTTTAATGAAAATCTTAAAACTTTTAAGGAACGAATTGATATCGTTCATAAGGATAATACTGAGGCACGTTCTTCGTTAAGTACGGAATTGAAACATTTAAAGGAGTTGAATCGCCAAATGAGTGAAGATGCATTAAACTTAACACGTGCATTGAAAGGAGATTCGAAAATGCAAGGCGATTGGGGTGAAATGATTTTAGAGCGAATGCTCGAAAGTGTGGGATTGAAACGTGATGTTGAATATTATGTTCAAAAAAATCTAGTAGGAGATGATAATGCTCGTTTACGTACCGATGTTATTGTTCGTTTCCCCGACAAAAGAGATGTTATAATTGACTCCAAAGTATCGCTTACGGCTTATAATAACTATATGGCAGAAACCGATGAAACACTCCGAGCTACTTACTTGAAGGAGCATTTGAAATCTGTTAAAAAACATATTGACGAATTAAGTGAAAAGGACTATTCCAAATACGATCCATATTCGCTTGATTATGTAATGATGTTTATTCCTAACGAAGCTTCTTATATGCTTGCTTTGCAGTACGATAATGATATTTGGAATTATGCACTTAACAAAAAAGTATTCTTGACATCGTCTACAAACTTATTAGGAATGCTTTATATGGTGGGTAATTTGTGGCAACGTTTTCGTCAAGAACAAAATGCTCAACGGATAGTAGAAGCAGGAAATGCATTGTATGAAAAAATGGTTACGTTCTCCGAAAATTTTGTTAAGATAGGTGCTCAACTTCAAACTGTGCAAAAAACTTATAACGATGCACAAAAACAACTGAAAGAAGGTAATGGAAATCTAATAACGAGATTTGAAAAAATGAAAGAACTCGGTCTTTCTCCTAAAAAAACACTACCTGAAAATATGTTGTCTGAAGAGTAAAGCATTATAAGATTTTGATTTGTCAAAAAGATGATGTTGTCTAATTTTAGGTTTGTTATAGCTGAGGGACACGGCAGACAGTGGATTTTACTGCATTTGATCTAAAAAAGAAAAAGCGGTAAAAACCGCTTTTATCTTGGCAATACTGAAAAACTGTAGGTTATTGGATTTTTCCACGTTGCAGTATTTTTAAATCCCTCCGCTGTATAGGATACCGACACAAAAATAGATATAAAATATGAAATACAAAATCCTTATACTCATTTTTTATATCAATTCTATTTTAAACTTTTTATAAAATTAATGGCTTCTTGATTGTTATTGTCAAGTGTAAGTGCTTTTTGTGCCATTTGTAGGGCAGTGGTGTTGTCTCCAATTTTAGCATAGTATAATCCCCATGTAAGATATAAATCTGAATCAATATCAATGTGGTCTAGCATAGATAGCATATCGTAGGCTTCTTTGGTCTCATTCCTGCCAAGGCAAATTCGTGCCCGAACTTTGTATATTTCGTAGTAAGTTGGCTGCATTTCCATAGCTTTAGCTAGCCATTGTTCTGCTTCGTCATAACGATTTTGGTGACAAATAGCATTGCTTGTCATTACAACAATTTTTACATTATCAGGATGAAATTTTAGTGCATTTCTACCCACAAATTCTACTTTATCCCATTGGTTTAAATTGCCTAAAGCATACATCCCTAATATAAAAGCTTCGTTGTTATTGGGTTTTCGAGCTATAACGTAATCTAAATCCTTAAGGGCATTTTGGAATTCCCCTTTTGCCGACTTTAGTTTTGCTCTTAAATATATTGCATCTGGATTTAATTCGTTTTCTTTTAACATTGAAGAAATGTTCTTTTCGGCAAGAGTAAGTTTTTTCTGGTTTATTTGCGAATAGCTTAAATAGAATAAAACGTCATTGTAATTTGGCATTAATTTTAAAGCTTTTTCTGCGTAAAAATTTACCTTTTCATAATCTTTCAGTGAATAATAAATTTTGATTAATTCGCAATAGACTTCTTCGTTGTTAGGATGTTTTTGTAGATAATCTACAAAAATTTTTATAGATTTTTCTTTATCGGTAAATGAATGTCTAAAGGCTTCAAGTTCTTGTTTGTTTTCACGTTTTATTAAACATCCAATAGACTTGCTGTCAACTTGTTCGTTTAGAATAGTATTTTCAGGAGGAAATAATCCATTTTTTTGTTGAAATTGGTTAATGTATACATTTGAAAAAGCAGCATAGTCCCAATCTTTAGAATATTTTTCGTAATATTTTGAATAAATTATTGTTACGTTAGGATAGTTTCTGAAATATTGTTGCATTATTGAACTGTGGTTGGTAGCAATAATGGTAGGTTTGCCATTGTTTATTTCTGTATCTTTTTTTAGATAATCAGCAGTCGCTTTTAAAGAATTAAAATAATAGTCTGATTCGTAGTCGCCATAAGCGTTTTTGAATCCACCAATAAGTTCATTAAAGTAAATATATTCGTATGGGTGATTTTTTAAGTAGTGTTTTATTGGAAGTGATAAAAGTATTATAAAAATGCATATAGAAATAATACTAATCCATTTATTTTTAATGTTTATTATGGAACTCCAAAAGAAACCTGCCATGATAACTGCTAATGGAATTAGAAATAACAAATGTCTAATTCCACCATATAAATTGGAGTGTTTGTAAATGACAAACAAAAGAGGACTAAACAAGCAGAATAGAATGAAAAATATTTCTAAAGTAATTTTACCTTTTTTGATTGCGAGGTAAATGAAACTTCCAAAAAGTCCAACAAGGGTAATAATAGGAGTAGTGATAAGCAAATATTTTGGAGCATAACTTGCTGGTAGCATATTGGACATCATTTGTTTACCTTCGAAAATAGTTTTTATACCAGTTCCTATATTTGTGAATTCATTCAATGATTTTGTCATCGCATGTAAAGGGTCTTGTAATGCCCAAGGCCATAGAATAATAGAAAAAATATAACCTAAAAGAAAAACAAAAAGAACAATGCTGAGAATCTTACTAAAATCGTTGAGATGTTTTTTTATTAAAAATGCTTCTTTAATACCATAAATACGAATGTAGAAAAGACCTGCATACATAAATAGCAAAGGGTAGAGCATTAATCCTCCAGAGCGTGTACCCAAGCATAAGAACAGCCCCACTAGTACGCCTACGAGGTATTTGTATTTTACTTTAGGGTAGAAGTCGAAAAAGCGAATAAAATAGTAGATTGAAATAAGGTATCCTACTGCAAAAGGTAAGTCTTTAAGATTGTTTATAGCGTGTCCAAAAAAACGTGGGGTGAAAAATAGTAGTAGCATTGTAAGTAGTCCACATAACCCACCTCCTATTCTAAAAGCAAGAAGTCCTGCTATACAAATACCCCATACGGCAATTAATGCACAGCAAATATGTCGAAAGGCATATACATCTTCTATGTTGAATAGATTTGAGAGAAACTTGATAATAACTTGAATTTCGCTACCATATAAGTGTAGTTTTGTTTTGGGCTGATCAATAGCTGTTTCGTCTCCTGTCTGGAAATAATTTAATACATAGGTAGCTTGGGTGTCGTCAATAATTTCGTCGCCAGAAATAGCAAAATCAGAAGCTGTTATTGGAAAATAAAACAAACAAAATAGTCCAAATAAAAACATGCAGAGGGTAGGTATCCATTCTTTTTTTTCTTGGCAACCAAATCGTAGTTCGTGGAAAAAAGATTTTGTTGGGGTAGCAAATCTTGGAGTTGATTCAAGAATGGTTTGTTTGTTTCCTCTATTTTTTTTCATGATAGTCTTGTTCTGTGTTTACACTCCAAATGTTTGTTTTATCTAAAGTGTTGTTTTTTATGTTGTTTACAGCTTCTATTGCAGTAAGCATTGAGTGGTCCATGTTGTTGTAGCGATGTTGTCCGTTGCGACCGATACAATATAGATTTTCTATCGAATCTAAAAATGACTTTACAATGTCAATCTTTTCGTAACTTCCATAGTAAGCAGGGTAGGCTTTTTTTGTTTTTACTTGAATTGTGTCGATTACGTTCTCTTTTGTAATGAATTGAATTTTTTCAAGTTCGCATATAGCCATTTCTATAAATTCACTTTCAGGCATATTCCAAAGTTCATCGCCTTCGCTACAAAAATATTCCAATCCTAAAAATATGGTGTTTTCATAATCTTTTACCATATAGGGTGACCAATTGTTAAAAATCTGAATGCGACCAATTTTTACATTAGGCTCTTGAATGTATATCCATGTATCAGGAATACGATTTTTATATGTTTTTATTTTAGTACTATTTTTAATGCTTAAATCTTTTACAAGTACGCCAACAGATATAAAATCGCGATATGGAAGATTGTTTGCAATTTCTTTTATTTCACACGGTACATCAATGCCATTAATGGCGTTAATAAGATCTTTTATGGGCATAGATGACAAAAAATAATCGCATTCTTCTTGTTTTATATTTCCATTATTGTTTGTGGTAACTGAATGTACTCGTTTGTCTTTTATATTAACCCCAACAACAGTTGTGTTTTTTTCTATAATACCATTTTGATTGCTTATAGAGTTTGCTATGTTTTCCCATAGTTGCCCTGGACCAAATTTGGGGTATATGAATTGCTCTATTAGTGAAGTTTCTGTTTCTTTTTGTTGAATACTTTTTCGCTTGAAAGGTTTTAGAAGAATATTCTTTATAATGGAAATGATAGACAGTCCTTTTATACGTTGCGAGCCCCAATCAGCACCAAGTTTTGAAGGATGTATTCCCCATACCTTT
Organism: Paludibacteraceae bacterium; assembly: GCA_017547145.1. Classification (GTDB taxonomy): domain Bacteria; phylum Bacteroidota; class Bacteroidia; order Bacteroidales; family Paludibacteraceae; genus RGIG9608. The sequence goes on from JAFYQJ010000004.1 coordinate 25,264, forward strand.
TGAGTGTAGTCTTCGAAAAATATTTTATATAGAGGTCGTCCAAAGCGATTGATGTAAAAATTTTCTAAAGAATCTTCTTTTTGTTTTTTTATTAATGAATAGATGTATCCTCCGAAAATATAAAAGGTGTTTTTTATTCCTAAATTAATGAATGTTTGGAGTTTAGCAGAAATAGGATAATCGAAAAAACGTTTTAAGTAGAATATCCGTGAAACTCTTTCTCGTAAAAGGATGACATTGTTTTCTATTTGTGGATTGGGCCCATCTGTAAATGTTTTGTTTTTGTTGAGTAACACTTCGTCAAAAGCTGGAGCACCTTGCAGTGGCATTACATTTTGCCACCAATTCATAATTGTATCATTTTTTGAAAAAAAGCGATGCCCACCGATATCCATTCGGTTGCCGTTGTGGAGTATTGTACGCGAAATACCTCCAACTTCGTTAGTTGATTCGTATAAAATAGGTTGAATATCTGTTTGTTTTAGAAATTCATATCCTGCAGTAAGTCCTGCAGGACCTGCTCCCACTATAACAGCCTTTTTCTTCATTTATTTATTCTGTAGATGAATTTGTTACGAATATAAAGGTTTTTATGTTTAGACACAATAGTTTGCAAAAAATAAAAAAGCCTTGTGATTTCACAAGGCTTTGAAATAAGTGATATTTTTTTATTCTTTAAATAAATTTCCGAAATCTTCAATTGAAATATTTTTGTTTTCAATTTTAACAGCTTCTTTGATAGCACCTAAAATTTTTTCTTCGAGAGCTTTTTCTAATAAGCGTTTTCTCGCATCTTCTTTTTTAAGTGTTTCTTTAGCATAATTTTCAAGAACATCAGCAGGAATATTCATCATGCCATATTGTGCGAATTGTGCTTTTGTGGCATTTTTTGCTTGCTCTACTACGTCGTTTTCGTCAATTTTAATTTCGTTTTCTTTTGCTATTTGGTCGCAAACAACTTGCCATTTCAATTCGTTAAGCATTGCTGGGAATTCTTTTTCTACAGTTTCCTCGCTCATATTTTTGTTTGTTGCCAATACCCAACGTTTCAAGAATGCTTCAGGAAATACAACTTTGTCTAATTTTTTTGTTAATACTTCTTTGGCGTCTAATGCGAATTTGTATTCGCTATTGCTTTTTAACGATTCTTGAATGTTTTCCTTGATTTTTTCGCGGAATTCGTTTTCGTCTTTTACAGCATTTTCACCAAATACTTTGTCAAATAATGTTTGATCTATTTCCGATTCTTTGTAACGAGTAATTTCGTTGATTGTGAATTCGAAATCAGCAGAAATGTTTTTTACATCTTCTTTTTTGATTTTTAGGAAAGCTGAAATTTCTGCTTCGTTGTTTTCGTAAGCTTTAGCAGGTGAGAAAGTTATTTTATCTTCTTTTTTTGCACCAACGAAAAGGTTTGTTTGGTCTTTGTCTTTCATATATGCAGGGCAAAGAACAGCATCTGCAACTTCAATAGTTCCGTTTACTTCTTTTACCGAGCCTTTAATCATATCTTTTTCTTCAGCAACTTCAGTTGATTCGTAGCTTCCAAAACGTCCTACGTATGATTTAACTTGGTTTTCAATCATTTCAGAAGAAACTTCGATATCGTAGTATGTGATTTTTGTTTTTTTGTCGAGAGTAACATTTACTTCAGGAGCAAGAGCAATATCAAAAACATATTCAAAAGTTTCGTCAGTGTCAAGATTCATCTCTTTTTGTTCTTCTTCGTTTGGCAATGGTTCGCCAAGTATTTGAAGGTTGTTATCTTTGATGTATTGGTAAAGAGCATCAGAAATTTTTTGGTTGATGATATTTACTAATGCATATTTTCCATACATTTTTTTTATCATTCCCATAGGAACCATACCCGGACGAAATCCTGGTACATTTGCTTTCTTTTTATAACTACGAAGTTCTTTTTCTAAATCTTCATTGCAATCAGCTTTTGCAATTTGAACTGTAAGTTTTGCATTTACTGCATCAATGTCTGTTCTTAAAACGTTCATTATTAAATGATTTAATGTTTTGTAAAAAATGTCTTATTCGTTTGCAAAGATAGTGAATAAATTTAATCTTTAGTATAAATAAAAAGGTTTATTTTCTTTGCGTTGGAGTTTACTGAAATTACCATGTTAAAAGCTAAAAATACTATTCTTTAAGAATTAAAATAAACAATAATTACATTTTGAATAGTTATTCAATCGGGGTTCAATTCCCTCAACAACTTCAAAATTTAATAAAAAAAGCCCGAACGAGCGGGCAGTGAGCAGGGCAATCCCTGTAACCAAAAACGAAGATACTATGATACTCGTATTTAGTGTCAAAGTTTGGATTATAACCTTTCGTGTAGAGATACGTATAGGCAAATAATCTTAAACTTTCCCACGTCATAACGACGTGGCGTGGGTTTCGTTTTTGATATTGCAAAACTAATTTAAAAAAAACAAAATGGCAACAATTTTTGCAATTATTTTCGTGGGATGAACCTTCGAAGGAGGATGGATAAGGATAAAACTTGGTTTGAAATTCCGACGAAAGATGTATTTTTGTAGAAGTTTTATAAGAGAAGAAAGATTTGAAACGAATATATTTATTTTTATTTTGTTTTTGTCCGTTTTGGTTGTCGGCACAATTGAAGCATGAACTGATGTTTCAAGCTTATTTGTCGGGCGATTTAACTTATTGGGGAGAGGTTCTTGCATCAACAGAAACTAAAGATATGCCATTAGATGTTTTGCGACAAGTAACTAATTACGAGTATGGTTATATTGCTTGGTGTATGGATAAAAAGAATACTAACGAGGCAAAAAAATATTTAGAGAATTTCGCTCAACATATAGATAAGCTTGAGGCATTGGGCGAAAAGCAATCTACTATTTTGGTTTACCGTTCAGCATTCAATGCATATAGTTTGTTTTTTAATAAATGGAAAATGGCTACTTATGCTTCTAATGCTATTAATTACACCAACAAAGCAGTTGAGCAAGACGGAAATAATCCGTTGGCATTGAGTTTGAAAGGAAATGTAGAGTTTTTTACCCCTAAAATGTTTGGCGGCTCAAAAAAAAGTGCTTTAGAGTATTACGAAAAAGCGATAACCGCATTCGAAAACCAAAAAGCAATAGAAAATAATTGGAACTATATAGCAACAATGTTGTGTTATGCTCAAGCATTTGAAAAATTAGGCGAGACAGAAAAAGCGATAGCGGTTTGTCAAAAAATTTTGAAAATAGCACCGACGTTTGTGTATGTTCGTGATGTATATTATCCCCAATTACTAAAGTAAAGCAATGGCTGACAATTTGAGAAAAAAAACTTTTTACTCGCTTTTATGGAGTGGATTTGATAAGGTTGGAGTTCAGCTTGTTGCGTTTTTAGTGGGAGTTGTTACGGCACGATTGTTGTCTCCTCACGATTTTGGTTTAATGGGTGCATTAACCATTTTTACAATATTGAGTAATACGTTGGTGGAGAGTGGTTTCACTGCGGCATTGGTACGCCGAAAAACAAATACTAATTCGGAATATGTAGCCACATTTTATTTCAATATATTGTTGAGTTTAATAGTTTATGGTGTGTTGTTTGTTTCAGCTCCTTTTATAGCCGACTATTTTCGAATGCCTGAACTTTGCAAATTAGCTCGATTTTTGTTTTTAGCAATAATTATAAACTCTTTGGGGTTGGTTCAAAATGTAATATTGACCAAAGAATTGTCGTTTAAGCTGTTGACTAAAGTTAATTTAGTAGCAGTGGTTGTGTCGGGTATTTGTGCAGTTTTGTTGATTGTAGTTTTTGAAATGTCTTATTGGGCGTTGGCTTATCAGCAAATCATAATGGTTTCTTTAAAATCATTGCTATTGTGGTGGGGTAGCAAATGGAGAATAGATTGTCGTCCTGATTTTTCGGTTATCAAAGAACTTTTTTCGTTTAGTATATTTTTATTGCTCACAAGTGTAATAACAAACCTTGTAAGGCATATTTACAATATTATAATTGGACGTTTTTATACAATTCAAGACTTAGGGTATTATGCACAAGCTTATAAATATCAGCAAATACCTAGTGCTGTGATTTCTGCTACTTTGACCTCGGTGGCATATCCTGTACTTGCAAAGCTTAATGATGATACCAATCGTCAATTGATATATTTTAGAAAACTTGTTCGTTTGACAGCACTTTTTACTTTTCCTATAATGATAGGATTGATAGCTGTAGCAGAAAATTTTGTAGAGGTTATCCTTTCTGAAAAATGGATGCCAATAGTTTCTTATTTCAAAATTTTGTTGTTAGTTGGTATATTTTATCCTTTTCATACGTTGGTGCTTAATATATTGACGGCTAAAGGTTTCCCTAAGTGGAATTTTGCGTTAGAAATGATACGCAATGGTTTGGTTGTTTGCTTGTTGTTGATTTGGCATGATAGTATTATGCAGATGTTGTATGGATTGCTTGTCGCTACAGTTCTTTCTACCGTTGTAGATATGATTTTGGTAGCACAAAAAACAGCTTATCGAATTTTTAGTCAGATGTGGGATGTGTTGCCGTATTTTGTAGTTTCTATTTTGATGTTTGTAGTTGTTAAGCTATTGGCAATGATACATATAAATCTTCATTGTTTGTTTATTGTACAAGTGGTGGGAGCGGTAGTGTTTTATTTCTCTGTACTGAAATTCGGAGGTTCTAAACTGCTGAATGATTCTTTAGATTTACTTAAAAATCAAAAAAGAACTCTGTAAAGAGTTCTTTTTTTCTATGTTGTATGATTGAAATTATATTTATTTTTTCTCTGTTTGTTTAGGTATTTCCATATCGCAAGTTCCGCAGAAAATAGCTTTGGGTTCAATCATTAATGTTTTTGTTTTGATATCTCCTTTTACTTTTGCAGTAGATTTTAGCGAAAGCATTTCCGATACATTGATCGTACCTTCAGTAGTACCCATAATTTCTGCATTTGTGCAAGTTAAATTCCCGATAAGGTTTCCATTTGTGCCAATTACAACTTTGCCTTTACATAATATATTTCCTTCGAATGTGCCGTCGATACGAAAATCGCTATCTGATGAGAATTCGCCTTTAATCTTGCTTCCTGTAGCAAGCATATTATAAATGATACCAGAATTAATGTTTTTGTCTGCCATGAGAATACTATTTTTTTATTTTTCTACAAAGTAATGGAAAATAATAGAAAAAGCAAAATACAATTTTTAAATTCTTGATTTTTAGTATTACATTTGTTTTATTGTGAATAATATAGATATGTTTAACGATGAATATTTTATGTCTCAAGCATTACTTGAGGCAACAAAAGCTTTCGAAAGGGGAGAAGTACCAGTTGGTGCTGTAGTTACATGTAAAAATAAAATTATAGCACGAGCACATAATTTGACCGAAACATTGATAGACGTAACGGCTCATGCCGAAATGCAAGCAATTACAGCTGCGGCTCATGCTTTAGGAGGAAAATATCTTTCGGATTGTACGTTGTACGTGACGGTAGAGCCTTGTGCTATGTGTGGGGCAGCACTTGGTTGGGCACATATCGGGAAAATCGTGTATGGAACGAAAGACGAAAAGCGTGGCTATTCTTGTTTCTCTCCTTCAGTATTACACCCGAAAACTGAAGTAGTCTCGGGTGTAAAAGCAAAGGAATGTGCCGATTTAATGATTCGCTTTTTTAAAGCGAAACGATGAGCTGTTAGTAACTGCGTGCAAACAATACTCGTTGAGCCGATGGCTTGCCTGTAACCATACATTTGCCTGGAGTTTTGTCGCCATCCAAAGGAATACAACGAATTGTTGCTTTTGTTTCTTCCTTGATACGTTCTTCTGTTTCAGGCGTGCCATCCCAATGGCAAAGCAAGAATCCGCCTTTCTCTATTTCTACTTTAAATTCTTCGTATGTATCAACTTCGCGAGTCATACTTTGACGCAACGAAAGAGCCTTTTGATAGATGTTTTCTTGAATTTCATTCAACAAGTTTTGAATAAATTGCTCAATGCCGTCAAAAGTAACGGTTTGTTTTTCGAGCGTGTCACGACGCATTACTTCTACGGTATTGTTTTCTAAATCGCGGCAACCGATAGCCAAACGCACAGGAACACCTTTTAATTCGTAGTCAGCAAATTTAAATCCGGGACGTTTGTTATCGGCATTGTCGAATTTTACTGAAATTCCCATTTTTTTCAATTCGTTGATGATTGGATCAATTTTTTCGCTGATTTTTTGAAGTTGCTCTTCGTTTTTATAAATAGGAATAATAACCACTTGAATAGGAGCCAATGTTGGAGGAAGAACCAAACCATTGTCATCGCTATGCGTCATTATCAAAGCGCCCATCAAACGAGTAGAAACTCCCCACGATGTTGCCCAAACATATTCTGTTTTGTTTTCTTTATTGATAAACTGAACATCAAATGCTTTTGCAAAATTTTGACCTAAGAAATGTGAAGTACCCGACTGAAGTGCCTTTCCATCTTGCATCATAGCTTCTATTGTATAAGTTTCCAAAGCTCCAGCAAAACGTTCGTTAGCCGATTTAATACCTTTTACTACAGGAACAGCCATATATTTTTCGGCAAAATCAGAATACACATTTAACATGCGAATTGCCTCTTCTTCGGCTTCTTGACGAGTTGCATGAGCCGTATGACCTTCTTGCCAAAGAAATTCGGCAGTGCGGAGAAACAAACGTGTACGCATTTCCCAACGCATAACATTTGCCCATTGGTTGCAAAGAATAGGCAAATCACGATACGAATGAATCCAATTCTTATATGTATTCCAAATAATTGTTTCCGATGTTGGACGGATAATAAGTTCCTCTTCCAAGCGTGCTTCAGGGTCAACCACAACACCTTTTCCATCGGGCGAATTTTTAAGACGATGGTGGGTTACCACTGCACACTCTTTGGCAAAACCTTCAACATGTTCGGCCTCACGACTAAGAAATGATTTTGGAATTAAAAGCGGAAAATAAGCATTGACGTGACCTGTGGCTTTGAACATATCGTCGAGGTATCGTTGCATTTTTTCCCAAATAGCATAACCATAAGGTTTAATCACCATACAGCCACGCACTGCTGACTGTTCTGCTAAATCGGCCTTAACAACCAATTCGTTGTACCATTGTGAGTAGTTTTCGCTACGTTTAGTTAAGTCTTTTAATTCTGCCATATCTTTTCTGTTAATTTTTTTGAGTTTGCAAAGGTAGTTAAAAAAAAGTTTGAAAGCATTTTTTACATATTGCTTTTTAAGTCATCTTTTTAAATTGTAATTTTTATAATTTGCTCTCCTATACGGACGATGTAGATGCCCGATTTTAATGTTATTTGAAATGTTCCACGAGCTTTTTTGCTTGTAATAAGTTGTCCATTCGTTGTGAATATTTCTATGGGCATTTCTTTAACAAGCGAGAAATGTAGTGTATTGTTTTCTATTTGAAATGGGAGTGAAACTTCTACTACGTCTAATGCTGATTCGCAATCTACAACGTTAATTGTGCAACTTGCTTCTATGTCGCTACCATCGGTAGTGCGTGCATAAACTATGGTAGTCCCTATGGCTAATGGTTTGATAATTCCATTACGAACAGTGGCGATAGATTCGTCCGATACCTCCCATGTTAAACGTTGGTCGGTGGTTGTTTTGGGTGTAAATGTGGCTTTTAATATAGCGGTGTCTTGGCATAATTTCAGTGTACGGCTTGTTGCGTTGAGTTGAATTGAAGTTGCTTTAGTTTGCTCGTTTTGTTTGATACGTTTATATAGAAAGGGCAGTTGTAGGGTTTTCGATGTGTAATTCGAAAATCGTGCATAACTTTCAGCAGGTGCATTATACCTTATTGTACCACAATTTGCGTTGCAATTAGCTATCTCTGCTCCTTCGTAGGTAAGGGTGATGTCCCATGTTGTATTGGCCGAATCCCAAACCAAATGTTTCTCTTTTTTAGCTCCCAATTTCTGATTGTATTGGTTAGTAAAGGTCCATTTCCCTTCATCTTTCCCTAGGGTAAAATACATCAATTCGGGCTCGTATACATTCGATGTATTTGCCACGCCATAAACATCCATATATGGATTAGCCACAAGTGTATCGATGTCGCCTGCAGCATAGCCGTTGCGGTAGAGGATTACTACGTCGCCTGCTTCTATTGATGAGTTTTTTGTGAGCTTTGTGTACTGATATCCCATTGGGCTTGTAGTGGTTGCGTTTATCGGAGTATAGTCGATAGTGATGCGGTTGATGTACACGGAGCCTTCTTGTGTGCCACCTTTTATCAAAATTTCAATATCTTCTCTTGGCTTTATTTCGTGTTGGGTTGACATCGTTTTTGTAATGTCTACATAAATACCTAAATCTTTCGACACCCATTCTCCATACCAATCTTCGTCGTTGAAATCGGTGGTAGGCATTTTGTAAAGCTCTATATCATTTGCTGTTATTGTTACAGACAAACTCCCTTTTGCATTGTTTGAGCACATGTTGAATGTGATGCTATTGATGATGCACCCTTGCCAACTATATAAGTAAAATGCTGCCGATTTGTTGCGAGGTATTTGGTTGTATCTGTTGCCTGTAGTAGCTCCGTATTCGTTGTAGAATTCTGCCGATGAGCCACTTGGAACTTTGCCGAACGACTTTAATGTAAATCGGTCGGCATCTTTGTTATATTCTACAATTTCGAAACAAGCTTCTTCGGCCTTAATGGTTTGTACGAATATTATTGCTACGCAAAATAAGAGGAGTTTTAGTAAAGAATCTCTTTTCATATCATCTTGTATTTTCCCCCAAAGTTACTACAAAATAAAAAATAACGACTAAAAGTATTTATCTTCATTTATTTTTCTTTACATTTGTCCAAAGTATGAAGAACGTGTGCTACATATTATCTCAAATAGAACCCTGCTGCGAGCGTAGCGAGCTTCTACACACACACAC
>JAFYQJ010000005.1 GCA_017547145.1 Paludibacteraceae bacterium
TGTGTGTGTGTGTGTGTGCAGAAAGCTCGCTACGCTCGCAGCTGGTTTCCATAAAGAATAATATGTTACAGACATTCATCATACGCAGACAAATATAAAGATTTTTTCACAAAACAAAACAGGTAGTATCATTGATTTTTGCAAAGAAACATAAAGCAACGATATTATTGTTTTTTTGCTAATTTTGCGATAACTAAAAAATAGTAGAAAATTATGCCAAAAACATCTACCAGAGGGCAACAAATGCCATCTTCGCCTATACGGAAACTTGCTCCACTTGCCGAAAAAGCAAAAGCTCGTGGAGTAAAAGTTTTTCATCTAAACATTGGTCAGCCCGATTTGAATACGCCACAAATAGCTCTCGACACGTTGAAAAACATCGACCGCACTTTGTTGGAATATAGCCCAAGTCAAGGTTTCAAAACCTTGCGTGAAAAAATGGTGGGATACTACAACCGTTTCAACATTCACGTTACAGCCGACGATATTATTATCACTACGGGAGGGTCGGAAGCTGTTAATTTTGCGTTTATGAGTTGTCTCGACCAAGGCGACGAGATAATTGTACCCGAGCCTGCTTATGCCAACTATACAGCGTTTGCCCTTGGGGCAGGCGTCAATGTGCGTCCGCTCATTTCTACTATCGAAAATGGTTTTGCACTTCCGCCTATTGCCGAATTCGAAAAACTGATAACACCAAAAACCAAAGGCATTCTCATCTGCAACCCCAACAACCCAACAGGTTATTTGTATTCGGAAGAAGAGTTGTTACAACTTTGCGAATTGGTAAAAAAATACGATCTCTTTCTTTTCTCCGACGAAGTTTATAGAGAATTTTGCTACACAGGAACGCCATACACTTCGGCACTTTCACTCAAAGGCATCGAAGAGAATGTTATCCTAATCGACTCCTTCTCAAAAAGATATAGCGAATGCGGAATACGAGTTGGAGCATTGGTTTGCCGCAACAAACAAGTGCGTGAAAACGTGATGAAATATTGCCAAGCACGCCTAAGCCCACCACTTTTGGGGCAAATAGTGGCAGAAGCATCGCTCGATACTTCCGAAGCGTATATGAAAAATGTTTACAACGAATATCTTGAGCGACGCAATTTATTTATCGAAGGCTTGAACAAAATACCCGGAGTATACAGTCCAATGCCAATGGGAGCATTCTATACATTGGCAAAACTACCAATAGACAATTGCGAAAATTTCTGCCAATGGTTGCTCAACGACTTCGAATACGAAAACCAAACCGTAATGTTAGCTCCAGCAAGTGGATTTTACACCTCGCAAGCTCTCGGACAAAACGAAGCCCGAATAGCCTATGTTTTGAAAAAAGAAGAACTCAAAAAAGCTCTTTTCGTATTAGAAAAAGCATTAGAAGCATACCCTAATCGCACCACGAAATGAAATTTAGCTTTTTCATAGCAAAACATTTTCATTACAATCAAGACAAAACACAACTTGTATCGAAGCCTGCTGTTCGGATTGCAACAACAGGCATTGCTGTAGGATTGACAGTGATTATTATCGCCGTATCGGTCATTATTGGATTCAAAAAAGAAATTCAAAACAAAGTAATTGGTTTGGGTAGCCATATTCAAATTTCGAACTACGACCGCAACTCATCATTCGAAACCGTACCGATTACAATAAACGACTCGCTACTCAAAAATCTCCGCGATTTGCCAAACATAAAACAAGTACAAACATTTGGTACAAAACCCGGAATATTAAAAACAAATTCCGACTTTACGGGAGTTATTATCAAAGGTGTTGGCGAAAAATATGATTGGGATTTTTTTAATAAAAGTTTGGTACACGGTACACTTCCCACCTACAACGATTCTAGTATTAGCAACGAAGTTTTAATTTCTAAAACCATAGCAAATTTGCTTCAACTAAAAGTTGGCGACAGTTTTTTTACCTACTTTATGCAAGAAAATATTCGGGTAAGAAAATTCGTAATTTGCGGTATTTATCAAACCAACATTTCCGAATACGACAAAAATTTCATTATTGCCGACATCAAGCAAATTCAACGACTAAACCAATGGGATAAAAACCAAGTTAGCGGACTCGAAATGCAAGTACACAATTATAAAAAATTGGACGATGCATACAACGAAGTTTTTATGACAACGGCTAATCGTTTCGACGACAATGGTTCCACCTATTACATTCAAACAATACGCGACATTAACCCCCAAATTTTCGGCTGGCTCGATCTGCTTGATATTAACACATGGGTAATACTCGTATTAATGCTTTCGGTGGCAGGTTTCAATATCATTTCGGGGCTACTCATACTTATTCTAGAGCGAACAAACAGCATTGGTATTCTCAAAGCATTAGGAGCAAACAACTGGAGTATACGAAAAGTGTTTCTCTTCCAAGCCTCATTCCTTATAGGCAAAGGCATGCTTTGGGGAAATATTGTAGGTGTAAGCATTTGTTTAATACAATATTTCACACACTTTATACCACTCGACGCCGAAGCTTACTACATTTCTTATGTACCTGTTTCGCTTAACATTTTCTATTGGTTGCTTATAAATGTAGGCACTGCTATTATTTCGTTTACAATGCTTATAGCACCTTCGTACATCATTACACGCATTTCTCCTGCAAAAGCTATACGATTTGAATAAAAATGAAAAGCAAAGAGATAAAAAACATACTAAAAGCCGTTAAACGTAATAATAGAAACTACGAAATAGCCACTTTTGGCAAAACTCTTTGCTACTCCCACGTAGAAAAAAACAAAAAATTATACACAAGAAAAAACAAGCACAAAGGGAGAAAAGACTTTTAACCGAACGAACTTCTATGAGAAACCGTTTTTTAGAGTTTGATTTATTGAGATGCGTTGCAGTAGTGTGGATTGTAGCATTTTGGCATTTGACAAACTATTGCGAGCCAAGTTCTTTTTTCTACCAAGGCATTGTTTACAGCAAATCATGTAGAGAATTTACACTTATAATGCTCTCGTTGTTTATGTTTATGTCGGGACTTTTCACAAAAATACACTGCGAAAATCTTATAAAAGAAACAAAGGCATTTTACATTAAAAAGTTTTTAAGATTTTACCCACTTTACATCATATCAGCCATATCGTTGTATTTCATTCCAAAATACATAACGAGTATGACCTTTTTTTCGACTGTAAAATCGTTACACTTAAGTTTCTTTGGATTCGCAAACCTGTGGAATTTAGCTCCTGCTACATTGTGGTTTATGGATTTACTGTTATTTATGATATTATTAACCCCATTAACATTTCTTAAATCAAATAAAAAATGGCTTTTGATACTATCTATTTATGGTATTTTATATTTGACACACAAAATATTCAACTTGCTTGACTATAGAGTTTTAATGTATATGCCATTTTATTTTTTAGGGATATATCTTACTCCTAGTCAATTTTTAGAATACTGTAAGAAGTATGGTTTTTACTTCTTGATTTTAGGCATAATACTAATGTTAATACCTACAAAAATTCTTATAGTAAAATTGATTTCACGCCTTTTATTTATAATTGCGATAGGGAAAGTAGCAAGCACTATTGTTGAATATTGCAAAAGCAACAAAATATGGACTTTGTTGAGTATTATTTCGTACTCAAGTATGTGTGCATACTTTTTTCATAGACAAATATATAGCATTGGTTTAGAATTTTCTATTCCATTGTCTGTGTTACCTTTTTTAATTTTTATAATTTCTTATTTCATTCAAAAAGCATACGACACACTTCTTGCAAAGGTTAAATTATAAAGAAAAAGCGAAAGAAATTCTTTCGCTTTTTTCATACTATATAAAAATTAATATTAACACTCTTTTATACGTTCTTTTACATATTTCGTATAAAATCCGTAAAGCGTAACTGCAACAAAACAAACCAAAGGTATCGCATAAGAGACATTTACTGCAGGTAAACCTACTATCGTTTTCATATCAATTACTATTCCTTGCAAAGGAGGCATCAACGCACCTCCCACAATTGCCATCACCAAAAATGCTGCACCAAGAGTAGTATCCTCTTCCTGTACATTTTCTAGAGCTATACCATAAATTGTAGGGAACATCAACGACATAAAGAAACTAATTGCAACCAAACAATAAAGACCAACTTGACCGACTATAAATATTGCTCCTAACGTACTGCAACATGCACCCAAACCAAACACAGCAAGCAATATGTATGATTTTACATACTTCATCAAGTAGGTTGTTATAAATCTACTAGTCAAAAACATTACCATGGCAAAAATATTATAGTTTTGAGCAGTTGCCTTGTTAATACCTAAATTATCAGCGTATTGAATAATAAATGTCCAAACCATAATTTGTGCCCCAACATAAAAAATCTGTGCGACAACACCATTACGATATAATTTATTCTTCCAAAGCCGCAAAAGAGATTCACTAGCTTTCGTTTCTTTCCCTTGATGCGTTGTTCTTGGCATTTTTGTTAATGCAATAACAACAAACACCAACAACACCAATAGTCCAATTGCAACATACGGATTTCGAATAACTGCAAGGTCGTGTTCTCGAATAACAGCTTTTTCGGCAACATCTAAAGTTGGAAAAATAATTTCACCTAATGCGTTTCGCTTATCTGACCACAATTGTGGCAAAACTATCAAAGAAGCCACAGCCATACCCGACAGCGACCCAACGGGATTAAATGCTTGAGCAAAATTTAATCGTCGTGTAGCAGTTGATTTTGACCCCAATGACATAATAAAAGGATTAGCTGTAGTTTCTAAAAATGCTAAACCAAATGTCAAAACATACAACGACACGCAAAAAAACGTAAAATTTTCATAAGAAGCTGCGGGAATAAACATAAACGCACCAAAAGCATAAAGTGCTAACCCTAACAACACCCCACTTTTATAACTATATTTTCTTATAAAAAAAGCAGCTGGCACAGCCATTGTTGCATAGCCACCATAAAAAGCGAATTGTACAAGAGATGCTTTTGCCGCCGACAATTCCATTACAGTTTGGAAAGCTGCTACCATTGGGTTTGTTATATCATTTGCAAATCCCCATAGCATAAATAGCGATGTGATAAGAATAAATGGCCAAACATAACTTACGCCATTGTGTTTAAGAAGCGATTCTTTTTTATTATTCATAATATTTAATTTTTATGGTAAATATGTTTTAAGTTCCATTCCTTTGCCTTTTAATATTAGCGGATTCTCTTTTGACAACTCGCCTGCTGCTTGAGCTTGAACTTTAATGTTACCAATTGCTGTTGCCTCAACAGGGCCTGCTACTACTTTGCAACTAGTCTTTTCTGCTGTAAGTTTATTCAATAATCCGTTTTGAGAGCCACCACCAACAATATAAATTGTCTTAATGCTACGACCAACTGATTTCTCCAACTCCTGTTTTACCTTTGCATACTCGGTTGCCAACGATTGGCATACCAATCGCATATAGTCTCCTTGTGTTTGTGGCACTGCTTGATTTGTCTCTTTACAGTAGTTATCAATTGCCTCTTTCATGCTTCGTGGTGCAGTAAATCTGCTATCAGTAACAGGTATTACGCTTTCGCATTTTGAAGCCTCCCCCTCAATTACCATTCGAGAGTAGTCGCAGTCAAGACCTTGTGCTGTCCACTCCTTAACAAGCGATTGCAATAACCACAATCCTGTTATATTTTTTAATACGCGAATATCGCCTGATACTGCACCCTCATTTGTAAAATCAGATGCCAATACTTCGGGTGTTTGTAATGGTGTTGGTGTTACCATTCCCATCAATGACCATGTTCCTGAACTGATGAATGCCCACTCATCATCATCGGCAGTAATTGCTGCAAGTGCCGATGCTGTATCGTGCGAGCCTACTGCTACAACTGAAGCATTTCCGCCTAACTCCTCTTGCATATCGGGTGTTAAATCTCCAATTTTTGTTCCTGGATATACCACCTCTTGCATTAGGTTTTTAGGCAATGATAATGTTTCAAATATTGTATCGTCCCACTCACGTGAAAGAGAGTTGAGCATTTGTGATGTTGACGATATGGTATATTCATTTACTGCTCTTCCTGTTAAGAAGTAGGCAAACAAATCTGGCATAAAGAGTAGTTTATCGGCACTATTCAATGCCTCGTCACCCTCTAATACTGCACTATATAGTTGGAATACGGTATTTAACTCCATAAACTGATTTCCTGCCAATGAGAAGAATTTCTCTTTTGGTAGTTTTTTAAATGCTTTGTCGAGTATTCCTTGTGTTCGAGAGTCGCGATAACATACGGGATTTGAGATTAGTCTTCCATTCTTATCAAGCAATCCGTAATCCACACCCCAAGTGTCAATTCCTATACTCTTTATCTGTGAGCCATATTTTGCAAAGGCTTTTTTTATTCCAGTCTTAATCTCCTCATAAAGCGAAAGGAAATCCCAATAGACTCTTCCTCCCAAATTTATTTGTCGGTTGGGGAAACGGTGTATCTCGTCAAGTGTCAACTCTCCTGCTTGAAGAGAACCAACAATAACTCTTCCGCTCCCTGCTCCAAAGTCGGCAGCTATATAGTACATATTATCTAAAAAAATAAGAGGGCGAAGAGATAGTTCTCCCCTCGCCCATTATAAATGTTTATTATTAATCTGTAATTTTACCCAAAACGTATTTGTCAAGGTCTTTAATCTCCTCTTCAGTTAGCACTGTATAATCCATTCCTGATTGAACGATAATACGACATGCCATTTCAAAGAACATTGCTTTCTCGAATGCTGAATTGAAGTCTTTTCCACACACTACTTGTCCGTGGTTTGTCAACAAACATGAGTCGTGGTCTTTCAATGCCTCAACTACTGCTTGTGCCAATTCGGGTGAACCCGGGCGATAATATGGAATAACGGGTATCTCTTTTCCAACGTGGCATGGAACCTCTGCTGTTACGTTGAAGTTCGTTGGTTTGTTTTTCATACATGCTACTGTTGTTGCATACTCTGATTGAAAGTGCAATACAACATTTGCATCGGGACGGTTACGCAAAACTCCTAAGTGGAAACCATTCTCCATTGATGGTTTTACTCCGTTTACTGTTGTTCCGTCAGCCAAATTCAATACAGCAATTTTCTCTTTTTGAATTGTTGGCAACCATGACCCTGTTCCTGAAATCATAACTTTGTCGCCAATTCTCCATGACATATTACCACTACTGCATAACATCAAATGCTCGTTTCCTGCACGATGCGCTGCTTTCATAAACTCTTGGTAAAGAGCATCCATTATATTTTCCATTATAGTATTTTCTTATATAGTTCTTTAATTGTTGCTTCGTCAATATCTCTTGGGTTACCTGGTGTGCAAACGTCAGCAATTGCCGATGCTGCCAATGCATCAATATCTTTTTCAGTTATACCCAACTCAGTAAGTGTTTGTGGAATACCAACTTTTATTGATAGTGCTTTTACTGCCTCAACTGCTGCATCTGCTGCCTCATCAACACTCATTCCATCTTTATACACCTTCATTGCTTTTGCAATCTCAACATATTTCTCTTTTGCTGCTGGTTTGTTGTACTCCATTACTGTTGGTAACAACACTGCATTTGCTACTCCATGAGGTATATCAAAGATTGCGCCCATTGGGTGAGCCATTCCGTGAACTACTCCAAGTCCTACGTTTGAGAATGCCATTCCTGCAACATATTGTCCAAGAGCCATTGCCTCGCGTGCTTTTGCATTTGTTGGCTCCTCAACTGCAATGGGTAGATTTTCTGCTATCATCTCAATTGCTTTAATCTCAAACATATCGCTCAACTCCCATGCTCCTTTTGTAATCAATCCCTCAATTGCGTGAGTAAGAGCATCCATACCTGTTGCTGCAGTTAATCCTTTTGGCAATGAGTACATCAACTCTGCATCAATTACTGCAACTACTGGAATATCGTTGGGGTCAACACATACCATTTTCTTTTTGTTCTCCTCGTCAGTGATAACATAGTTGATTGTTACCTCTGCAGCTGTTCCTGCTGTTGTTGGAACTGCAATGATGGGTACTGAACGTTTTTTTGTTGGTGCTACTCCCTCTAATGAAACTACATCAGAAAACTCTGGGTTATTTGTTATAATACCTATTGCTTTAGCAGTATCAATTGATGAACCGCCACCAATTGCCAAAATAAAATCAGCACCTGACTCTGCGTATGCTTTTAATCCGCTTTTTACGTTTGCTACAGTTGGGTTTGGTTTTACCTCGTCAAATATTTCAAAAGGTACTCCTGCTTTATCTAATACCTCTGATACTTTTGCAACAACGCCAAATTTAACCAAACTACTGTCTGTTACAATCAAAGCCTTGTTTAATCCTTTGCGTGCAACCTCTTCTGCTATCGCCTCGCGAGATCCTGCTCCAAAATATGCTGTTTCGTTTAATACAAATCTTCTTGTCATGATATTTTATTTTAGTTTGGGGCTACTATTACACAACCCCAAACATGTTTAATATTAGTAGTTATTAATTTATTATTTGTACATTGGTCCGTATGCTGCACATGCACGGTAGTCTTGTCCCTCTTTATCCATTCCAAATGCATTCCATGCTGATGGACGGAAGATTTTATCTTCAGGTACGTTGTGCATTGATACAGGGATACGAAGCATTGAACATAGTGTTATAAGGTCTGCTCCAATGTGTCCGTAAGAGATTGCTCCGTGGTTAGCACCCCAGTTGTTCATAACATCGTATGCTGTTTTGAATGCTCCCTCACCTGTACAACGTGGAGCAAACCATGTACATGGCCAAGTGTAGTCAGTACGTTTCCATAGGATGTCTGATACTTCGTTAGGAAGTTTTACTGTCCATCCCTCTGCAATTTGCAATGTAGGGCCAAGACCTTTTGCAAGATTCAAACGAATCATTGTTACAGGCATTTGCTCCTCTGTGATGAAGCGAGATGAGTAACCTCCTCCACGGAAATATCCTAGGTCGGCAGGGTTCCAAGTTGTTACATTCAAGATAGCCTCTTGATCCTCCTCTGTTACATTCCACCACTCCTTCATTATTGGATTACCTTGCTCGTCTTTTGCCAATCCACAAGCGTCAAGACATGCTGCTCCTGAGTTAATCAAGTGGATGATACCATCTGAATCTTTTGCTTTACCCTCAACATCGTATCCAGTTGCTTTTTTGATTGCCTCAGGACTCCAGTATGTACGAACATCAGCAAATATTTGTGCACGGTTGGTAAGAAGTTTCATGAACAACATACCGATTCCGTTTAATACGTCGTTTTCAGTTGCCAAGATGTATGGCTCACGAGCACCGTCCCAGTCGAACGATGTATTCAAAAGTGCTTCAGGGAAGTCGCAGTTAGGATAGAAGTCGGTCCATTGACGTTGTCCTTGGAATCCTGCAGCAATTGCATTGTGTCCAACTTTCTCCTCTTCACATCCCTCTGGAAGATTTTCGTTACCATTCATAAGGTCTTTGATGATAACCATCATCTTAACAACAAATTCCCAGTCTGCATCTTTCTCTTCGCGAGTTTTTTGTAGGTTCTCTGGGTTTTTATCGAATCCCTCTTTACATTTTGCTTTTGTCCAAGCAAGTGCTTTTTCAAACTCCTCTTTATTGTAAATGCCACGTTCCATTCTACGAATTACCTCAACCTCATCTACTGATTCTACGCGCATTCCAAGGTACTCCTCGATAAATTGGGGATCGATGATTGAACCACCAATACCCATACAAATTGAACCAATTTGCAAATATGATTTTCCACGCATTGACGCTACTGCTACTGCTGCACGTCCAAAGCGTAATAGTTTCTCTTTAACATCTTCTGGAATCTCAGTATCATCAGCATTTTGAACATCGTGTCCGTAGATTCCAAATGCAGGACGACCTTTTTGAGTGTGTGTTGCCAATACTGATGCTAGATATACTGCTCCTGGACGCTCAGTTCCATTAAATCCCCATACTCCTTTAATTGTTAAGGGATCCATATCCATAGTCTCAGCACCATAGCACCAACATGGAGTTACAGTAAGCGTAATGTCAACACCTGCTTTTTTAAACTTCTCTGCACAAGCGGCTGCTTCTCCTACTCGTCCTATAGTAGTATCTGCTATCACAACTTTTACAGGGTCACCATTGCTATAACGCAAATTCTCTTCAAACAATTTGGCTGCTGATTTTGCCATGTTCATTGTTTGCTCCTCTAGAGACTCTCTTACTTTAAGTTCTCCACGTCGTCCGTCAATTGTGGGGCGGATACCAATTACAGGATAATCTCCTACTAATCTATTTTTTGCCATAAGTTTTATATTAAAGTTTCAATTTTTCCATTTGTAAAAGTAGTAAAAAAAGATAAACACTTCTTACTTCTTCCATAAAAACACATCGAGTATTTTCTGTTTATAGATTTTCAAACAGCCTGTCAAATATATTGTAAAAATCTTCTATTCGATCTGCACCTAAAAAAACTGCTATATAATTTTTCTTCGTATTCACATAGAGCACTTGTCCATACAATCCATAAGCCCAAAAACCACCACGATGAATAATTGCTTCATATTTTCCAGTTTCACGATTTCGGTATGCACCACAAACTTCTATATTTGTTTGATTTTTATAAAAAGTATAAAGGCTATCTAAATTGGAAAATTTTTTATGGTCACTTGTTCCCCAGTACCAACTATATGAGTAGGGTCTATTATTTTCCCCAACCATATTTTTACTATGCGAACGTTCAACATACGCCGTATCAATAATTTGTACTCCATTCCAATTTCCTTTATTAAGATAAAGACGACCTATTTTTGCAAGATCTCGTACATTAGTAGTAAGACCAGCATAACTTTTAGCAATATGAGATTTTTTACTGTCAAGACTTATTGATGCAGACTGCTCCATTCCTAATGGCTTCCATAGTTTTTCTGAAAGATATTGTGCATAAGACACACCCACAGCCCTTTCTATTAACAAACCCAATATAGCGGTAGTCATAGAGTCATAATGATAACGTTTGCCGGGCTCATTCATAAATTTGACATCACGAATTGCATTAAAAGAATTATCTCCGTAATACAATCTTGCTATTTTAGAAAACGGATTCCAGCCATAAGATTCCTTAAATTTAAGGCCTGCACTCATATCTAACAAATGTTCAATAGTTAAAGAGGCGAACCTCTTATCTGCATCTTTCAGCTCTGGAATATAATCTATTACAAAATCATTTAAACCACGAATATAACCTTCTTTTAAAGCAATACCACACAACAAACTAGTAATTGTTTTCGTTACAGAAAAAATGGTTGTCTGACTACATTTATCTAATCCTCCTTTGTATTGTTCATATAAAATTGTATCATTTTTAATGATTATTGCTGCTACAGGTTTCCTTACATACTCTAATACTTCATCAAGAGTTAGTTGCTTGAAAGTATCACTTTTTTCAAAATAAACATCAAGTTTTAAAGTATCAAGCATCTTCTTTTGAGCGTCTTTTTCTACAAAATAAAACTTATTATTGGCATTTTCAACTTGTTCTTGTTCAAATATTTTATAATCATCTATTGATGGGCTACCATATTTTATAGTCCTAAAAGGAACACATGACGAGAGTATTATTAGAAGAACTAAAAAAGTAATTTTATGCATGAATTTTTAATTTATATATTTAAGGTTCCAAAAATAATATTTTATTTTCATTATTAGTTCTTCGCTAATTTTTCAAGATATATTTTTGTACTTTTGTATGCATTAAGTTGAATTTTATGAAGAAAGAATCAATTATAATTACTATTGCATCAGTTGTTATCGCATTGTTAATCATTGCTTTGTTTATTGTTTTTCGCAATGCAAAAAACACAGAAAAAGAGATGCAAGAAATGGTTGAACAAATCAATTACGAGAAAGAAGCATTAGAAGAAGAATACTCCGATTTAGCATTTTTCGAAGGATTTAACCATACACTACAAAACGACTCGATTTTAAAACTTTTAGATACTGAAAAACAACGAGTCCAACTTCTTTTGGAGGAATTACGTCAAACAAAAGCAACCAATGCACGTCGCATCTCGGAACTCAAAAAAGAGTTAGCTTCGGTTCGTAAAATAATGATTTCGTATGTCAATCAAATCGATTCACTCAACAAAATAAATACACATTTGATGCGAGAAAATACCGACATAAAAAATCGCTATACAGAAGCTACTCAAACAGTTGCAACACTTTCACAAGAGAAAGAAGACTTAACTGAAAAAGTTAAATTAGCATCGATGTTAGAAGTTCGCGATATTGTTGTTACCACACTCAACGAACGAGAACGTGCCACATCACGCCTACGCAAAATAGCACTAATCAAATTCGACTTTGTTGTACTAAAAAACATTACAACCCCTACTGGCAACAAAATTGTTTATTTAAGAATTATTACTCCCGACGAACGCATATTGAATAAAAGAGAAACCGATGTTTTTGAATTCGAAGGATCAAATATAAAATTCTCGTGCAAAAAACAATTTGAGTACATGGGCGAAGAAGTTGCAGAAACTCTTTATTGGAGTGTAGAAGAGGTACTAATAGAAGGCACTTACCGCGTCGATATTTTTATCGATGGCAACCTTGTTGGCTCACAAACATTTGTTTTGAAATAAATTATTATAACTTTGTGTCAATAATCCGTAATAGTCATTTTCGCCCGAAGGGAAATTCGGCACCGTTAAACCATTGACGGATTTTTCATGTATCTACTTCTGTTTCAAAAGGAATTAGTTTGATTTAAACCGAGAGTTATCCCAATTAGTGATTTCGTTTTTTTAAGACCAAAAATTCTAGTTTTTTTTCGTTTAATTCGTATCATTACGATATCATAAAATACATCACCTGCAAAGTATTATTCAACGTTTTTTCACACTTTTTTTCATTGTTAAACAAAAGAAAACTTATAACTTCGTGAGATTTTTGTTTTTAACAAAAGAAAATTAACTAATAAATTAATAATCAAATATTTAAATTTAACATTATGCAACCTAGTTACATTGAACACATCGGCATTGCCGTAAGTAAATTAGATGAGGTAATTCCTTATTACGAACAAATTCTTGGTACAAAATGCTATTCAATCGAAGAAGTAGCAGACCAAAAAGTACGTACAGCTTTCTTCAAAGTTGGACAAACAAAAATCGAACTTTTGGAGCCAACTTGCCCTGAAAGTACTATTGCTAAATGGCTTGAAAAAAATCCACGTGGTGGCGTTCATCACATCGCTTTCAACGTAGACGATGTACAAGCAGCTTTGACTGAATGCGAAGAAAACGGCATTCAACTTATCGACAAAACTCCACGCAAAGGAGCAGAAAACCTAAACATTGGTTTCTTGCATCCAAAATCAACTCACGGAGTTTTAACTGAACTATGCGAACAACCAAAATAAAATAAAACAGAGATGGAAAATCAAGAAAATTTGAAAAAACTGATTGACAAACGCAACCAAGCAATGCTTGGAGGCGGCGAAAAGGCGATTGAAAAACACCATGCAAAAGGTGCTTACACAGCTCGCGAACGCATCAATATGCTTCTTGACGAAGGAAGCTTTGAAGAAATTGACATGTTCCTTACACACCGTTGTACCGACTTCGGCATGGAAAAGAAAGTTTTCCTTGGCGATGGTGTTGCTGTAGGTAGCGGAACAATCGATGGTCGATTGGTATTTGTTTTTGCACAAGATGCTACCGTAATTGGTGGTTCGTTGTCAGAAACAATGGCACAAAAAATTTGTAAAGTAATGGATATGGCTATGAAACTTGGTGCGCCAATCATCGGATTGAACGACTCAGGTGGTGCTCGTATTCAAGAAGGAGCTTGCGCGTTGGCAGGTTATGCCGAAATTTTCGAACGCAACATTTTAGCTTCGGGCGTTGTGCCTCAAATTTCTGTAATTTTTGGTCCTTGTGCAGGTGGTGCGGTTTATTCTCCAGCTCTTACTGACTTTATTTTGATGACTGAAGAAAATTCTTACATGTTCATCACTGGTCCAAAAGTAGTAAAATCAGTAACTAACGAAGATGTAACAGTAGAAGAACTAGGTGGTGCTCGTGTTCACGCTACAAAATCGGGCGTAACACACTTCACTGCTCCAACCGAAGAAGAAGCTATTGCAACTGTTCGCCGTTTGGTTTCTTTCATTCCACAAAACAACATGGAAGAAGCTCCACGTGTAGAATGCACAGATGCTATCGACCGCGTTGACGATGCATTGAACACAATGGTTCCTGCTAATCCAAACGTTCCTTACGATATGAAAAACATTATTTATACTATTGTAGATAATGGCGATTTCATGGAAGTTCAACCAGATTATGCTAAAAATATCATTTGCGGTTTTGCTCGTTTCAACGGACAATCAACTGGTATTATCGCAAATCAACCAAACTGGTTGGCAGGTGTATTGGATTGCAACTCTTCACGCAAAGCAGCTCGTTTTGTCCGTTTCTGCGACGCATTCAACATTCCAATTCTTACATTAGTAGACGTCCCTGGATTCCTTTGCGGTACAGGTCAAGAATATGCCGGAATTATTGCTCACGGAGCAAAATTGATGTTTGCTTATGGTGAAGCTACAGTTCCTAAAGTAACTATTACGGTTCGTAAATCATATGGTGGTTCTCACATTGTGATGAGTTGTAAACAACTTCGTGGCGATCTTTGCTACGCTTGGCCAAATGCAGAAATTGCAGTTATGGGAGCATCTGGTGCTATCGGTGTGTTGGAAGCTAAAAATCTTAAAGCCATCGAAGATCCAGAAGAAAAGAAAAAATTCATTGCTGAAAAAGAAGCTGAATATCAAGATAAATTTGCAAGTCCTTATCAAGCTGCTTCACGCGGATATATCGACGATGTTATCGAACCACGCAACACTCGTTTCCGCATCATTCGTGCATTCGAAATGTTGAAAACGAAGCGTTTGACCAACCCTGCAAAAAAACATTCTAACATTCCACTATAAAACCGTTGTGTTATGATGATTTTAGCAGTTAATTGGACAAACGTTACTATCGTAACATTGTTTGGGATAGGAATGGTATTCTTCATTCTTTGTGTGTTGATTCTTGTTCTTAGTCTTTTTAGTGTTGTAATGACTGCAAGTACTAATAAGAAAACTAAAGTAAAGAAAGAAGTTGCAGCACAAGTTGAAGAAGCTCCTATTTGCGAATCTTCCGCTTCCGAAAGCGAAAAAGCAGCTATTGCAATGGCTCTTCATTTGTATTTTGCTGAAGTTCACGATACTGAAAGTTATTGTTTGACTATTCGTCAAAATCCTAACTCTGCGTGGAACTCAAAAATTTATGGTATGAATAATTTAAACAAATAAGAAATGAAAAATTTTAAATTTAAAATAGATGGCGTTGATTATGAAGTTTCTGTAAACGAGTTAGAAGGAAATAACGCCGAAGTTGTTGTTAATGGAAAATCATTCAACGTAGAACTTGACAACGAACAACCTACAGCATCAGCTCCAGTAGCACGCGTTGCTCAATCGGCAGCAGCTCCTGCAGGTAAAAAAGTTGCAGCAAACATCAAAGCACCACTTCCTGGTAGCATTATCAAAGTGTTGGTAAGCAATGGTCAAAGTGTAAAACGTGGTGATGTGTTGCTTACTATGGAATCGATGAAAATGGAAAACAACGTGTGTGCAGAGTCTGATGGAACAATCAAAAACGTACTTGTAAAACAAGGACAAAACGTTATGCAAGATGATGTTCTTATCGAATTCGAAGGCACTGTGGTAGAAGCAGCGGCTCCTGCTCCAGCACCGAAACCACAAGCAAAACCTGCAGCACCAAAAGCAGCTCCAGCTCCAGCAGCTGCTCCAAAACCAGCAGGCGGTGCAAGTGCAGTAAAAGCTCCACTTCCTGGTAGCATTATCAAAGTTTTGGTAAGCGAGGGGCAAAGCATCAAACGTGGCGATGTGTTGCTTACTATGGAATCAATGAAAATGGAAAACAACATTATGGCAGAAAAAGATGGTGTTGTTGGTAAAATCTATGTACAAGCAGGAAAATCTGTTATGCAAGACGATGTTTTGTTGGATTTAGCTTAATTTAAAACCCTAAAAACGATGAAACGATTTATTAAAATTCTTTGCTTAACATTTGCACTTGCTCTACCTACAAATCAGTTGTGGGCAGCAGAACAACAAAGTGCAACTTCCAACGAAAAAGAAGACATCGTGATGTCTGAAAAAATTATTAACGTTGGAGAAACATTAAGTGATTTTGCTGAAAGTTCTGGTATTGGCAAAATGCTAAATACAGAAAACGAAGGCGATTGGCGAAACATTATGATGATTGCCATTGCTTGTTTGTTGCTTTATTTGGCTATTGTAAAACAATTCGAACCATTACTTTTATTGCCTATTGCATTTGGTATGTTGCTTTCAAACATTCCGGGAGCAAACATGTTCCACGAAAGTTTGTTCGCTGGCGGACACGTACATTGGGGCGACTTTTATGCAAATGCAGGATTACTCGACTACCTTTATTTAGGTGTTAAACTTGGTATTTATCCTTGTTTGATATTTATCGGTATCGGAGCAATGACCGACTTTGGGCCACTTATCTCTAATCCAAAAAGTTTATTACTAGGTGCTGCTGCACAATTAGGTATTTTTGCGACCTTCATCGGTGCTTTGGCATTAGGTTTCACAGGTCCTGAAGCAGGTTCTATTGGTATTATTGGTGGTGCTGATGGTCCAACAGCTATTTTCTTGACATCGAAATTAGCACCTCATTTACTTGGTCCTATTGCTGTTGCGGCATACTCTTACATGGCACTAGTACCAGTTATTCAACCTCCAATTATGAGAGCCCTAACTACACAAAAAGAGCGTGTCATCAAAATGCCACAACTACGTACCGTTTCTAAAACTGAAAAAATCATTTTCCCTATAATGATTACAATTGTAGTGGCTCTTATTTTACCTGATGCCGCTACTCTCATCGGTTGTTTGATGTTTGGAAACCTATTGAAAGAGTGTGGTGTTACTGAACGTTTAAGCAAAACGGTTCAAAATGAGTTGATGAACATCGTTACTGTATTTCTTGGCATTACAGTTGGTGCAACTGCCACTGCAAGTACATTCCTTGCATGGGGAACTATAAAGATCATTGTTCTTGGAGTTATTGCATTTAGTATTGGATCGGCTGGTGGTGTTTTGCTTGCAAAATTCATGAACTTATTCTTGAAAGAAAAAATTAATCCATTGATTGGTTCTGCTGGTGTTTCTGCAGTGCCAATGGCAGCTCGTGTATCTCAACAAGTTGGACAAGAATCTGACCCAGGAAACTTCCTATTGATGCATGCAATGGGACCAAACGTTGCTGGTGTAATCGGTTCGGCTGTTGCTGCCGGTATTCTACTTTCAATGTTAGGATAAGAAAAACTTTTATTCATTAAAAAGAGAGACTCATTTGAGTTTCTCTTTTTTTTATAAAAAAAGGTAAAAAAGATGTACATTTGTACTTAAATGAAACAAAAATGGTACTAAACTATATTTGGATTGGATTTCTACTTATTGCCATTGCCGTAGCAATAATTCATGCATTTATTATTGGCGATGCAACTCCACTGCAAACGGTAATGAATTCTACATTTACCTCTGCAAAAAATGGGTTCGAAATATCGTTAGGGCTTACAGGAGTAC
Source organism: Paludibacteraceae bacterium (assembly GCA_017547145.1). Lineage (GTDB taxonomy): Bacteria > Bacteroidota > Bacteroidia > Bacteroidales > Paludibacteraceae > RGIG9608. The sequence goes on from JAFYQJ010000005.1 coordinate 17,693, forward strand.
TTTCACTTTGGTTAGGAATAATGAAAGTAGGCGAACGTGGTGGAATCATAGCTTCAATGTCAAAAATAGTTACTCCATTTTTCAGTAAGATATTTCCTGATGTCCCTAAAAAACACCCTGCTCTGGGTTCTATGTTTATGAATATGTCAGCCAATATGCTTGGACTTGACAATGCGGCAACACCTCTCGGATTAAAAGCAATGAAAGAATTACAAGATATCAATCCTAAAAAAGATACCGCATCAAACCCAATGATAATGTTTCTTGTCCTCAACACTTCTGGACTTACGCTTATACCGGTTTCCATTATGGTATATCGTGCACAAATGGGGGCATCAAACCCTAGCGATGTGTTCTTACCAATACTTTTAGCCACCTATTTTTCCTCATTAGCAGGAATGATTGCTGTTTCGATTGCTCAAAAAATCAACCTATTACAAAAAAACATACTTATCACTCTATCTGCATTCACATTACTCATAGGAGGAATAATTTTGGCTTTCTCTAAAATGAGTGAACAACAAATAGAGATGTATTCAAGCTTTATAGCAAACTTTTTACTACTTGGTATCATTGCAACATTTATAATTGCTGGCATTCGTAAAAAAATTAATGTTTATGAAGCTTTTATTGAAGGGGCAAAAGAAGGTTTCAATGTTGCGATTGGCATTATCCCCTATCTAATAGCCATATTAGTTGCTGTTGGGATGTTCCGAGCATCAGGAGCAATGGATTGGATTATATTGGGTATTACAAAAGCAATTGAGGCATTTGGTTTAAACTCAGACTTCGTAGGAGCACTTCCCACTGCAATGATGAAACCACTTAGCGGATCGGGGGCTCGGGGATTAATGATTGACGCTATGACTACCTATGGAGCCGATTCTTTTGTTGGACGTCTTGCTTGTATTCTCCAAGGATCTACAGACACTACATTCTATATTCTTGCTGTATATTTTGGTTCGGTGGGCATTACAAAAACTCGTCATGCCGTTACCTGTGGACTAATTGCCGACGCCGTTGGTATCATCGCAGCTATATTTATTGGATATTTATTTTTTCATTAAACACAATGATTACATACATTACCGACAACGTAAAGAATCCTTTAAAAAATAAGCGTACTATAAACGCATGGATAAAATGTGTAGCCAATAAATACAATAAAAAAATTGGTGAAATTGCCTATATATTTTGTAATGATGAAAAAATTTTAGAAGTGAACAAACAATATCTCGAACACGACTATTACACAGACATCATTACATTCGATTATTGTGAAGGCAACACACTTTCTGGTGACATTTTTATTAGTATTGATACCGTACAAAGTAACGCAAACGAATACAATGTAAGTTTTGAAGAAGAGTTACATCGTATAATAATACACGGTATTTTACACCTTTGTGGACAAGAGGATAAGACTCCAGAAACTCGTGCAGAAATGACAAAAAAAGAAAACGATGCCCTAGAAATGCTACATTTAGATATCGCCTAAATAAAACTCATAGTCGACATCACTACCTCGTAGGTATACGTTTGTCAATATCTTATTGACAAAATTTAAAACTATTTGCATTCGAATTGGCTCCAAACAATCAAACATTACCTCAGCATCGGCAGATAGTGTTACTGTCTCATTCGAATATTCTTCTAAAGCCACCTTACCTATGGCACGGCAATCAATTTTGATTTTATTTATGTATACAAACATATCGGAACCCTCTAAGCAACATACTCCTATAGCATTTACTTCTTCCGATTTTTTTGTTGCTTTATCAAAACGCAAATAGCCTATCAATGGTAAATAAAAATCCTCGGCATTTACTACTAACGTATAAAAACAAAAGATTAAGACAATAATTCTTCTCATTTCAAACTAGCATTTATCAATATTGCAGTTTTAGAAGCACAACCTGCACCACCCAATCGTTTTGCAAGTACTTCATACCCTAACATCTGTGCATCACGAACAGAATTTTCGTATAACAAACTTGAAAGATGATTTTGCAAATTTTCTTCGGTAAACAAATGTGCTATCAATTCTGGCACAAGTTCGCTATCAGCAATCAAATTTACTAAAGAAACATACTTAATATGCAAAAGCATATTTTTAAGCAACATCGCAAAACGTCCGCCAAAAACATGATATACAACCACTTGTGGGGTCTTCAACAAAGCTGTTTCTAAAGTTGCGGTCCCCGAATTTACAATTGCGACTTTTGCATTTCTCACTAAATCGTAAGTTTGACCAAAAACTACTGGCAACCCTTTGGCATAAGCATCGTAAAAATCCACCGAAACTCCCGGTGCACCAGCCACTACAAATTGATATTCTGGAAATTTTTCTGCCATATTAGCCATTAACGGTAAACACTTCGCAATTTCTTGTCTACGACTTCCCGAAAGTAACGCAACAATCGGCTTATCAGACAAGCTATTCCTCTCTAAAAAAATAGCTTTGTCTTCTGCTTTCTCTAAAAAACTAGCAACTGAATCCACTGTCGGATTGCCAACATAATCAATAGCATAATTATGCTTCTTATAGAAATCAACCTCAAACGGCAAAATACAATACATCTTATCAATGTATTTTTTTATCGACTTTATACGATACTCTTTCCATGCCCAAATCTTTGGTGAAATATAATAATAAACAGGTATAGAGGTTTTGTTTTTTACAAATTTTGCTACTTGAAGATTAAAACTTGGATAATCTATTAAAATAACAACATCAGGGTTAAAATTCAACAACGCTCGCTTACAACACTTCAAATTATCCAACACTGTACGCAAATTCAAAAGCACATTGATAATACCCATAAATGCCATTCTACGATAATGGATAATAGGCTCTTTACAAGCTTCTTTTTTCATCAAATCGCCTCCCAAAAAGCAAAATTCGGCATTTTTATCTTGACATTTTAGCTCTCGCATCAAATTCGATGCATGCAAATCGCCCGAAGCTTCTCCTGCTATAAAAAAATACCTCATATCACATTAAAATTATTGCTACCATAAAATAAATCAATGTAGCAGAAATAAAACCGCTACACAACCTCCATAACTCCTTTTTGTATGCCACAAAGAGTGAAAAAAGATTAGGGGTTATACTCACAATAAACCATTTAAAAAGCATTTGACCGCTTCCCATCACTTGACGAAAAACCGATGCAAAATCCATATAATTACGTTCTTTCAGCACATATAAAAACATACAGCCAAACAAAACAGGGAAAACAATTCCAAACAAAAATCCCCAATAAACTCTATTCAACTTGCTCATATCCTATTTTTTTCAGCCACGCTAAACTTTCATAGTGTGTCAAATCGCAAGTTGTTGGTACAACCGACACAAATCCATTATTCAAAGCCCATTCATCAGTTCCAGTATTTTCAGGCTCTGCATTTTCAAATACACCTGTCATCCAATAATAAATTTGTCCGTTCGGATTCACTCGTTTATCAAATTCTTCTATCCATTGACCTTTTGATTGCATACAAACTCTCACACCCTTTATTTCTCCTATAGGAGCATTTACATTCAAACAAACACCTTGAGGTAAATCTTGAGTACTTACTTTTGCTATTATTGATTCTACAAAAGGAAGAAACAAAGAAAAATCTGCATCTTTAGAATGGTCGCAAAGAGAAAATCCTACCGAAGTAATCCCCTGACTACATCCTTCTAACACAGCACCCATTGTACCAGAGTAAATAACATTTACTGACGAATTTGAGCCATGATTTATTCCTGAAAAAATAAAATCTGGCTTTTTATCAAGAATATTATTCAACGCCATTTTTACACAATCGGTTGGCGTTCCCGAACATTTATAAATAGTCAAACCGTCTTCTTCCAACAATTTTGTTTTGTAAAGAGGTTCTGTCATTGTAATAGCATTCGATTGCCCCGATCGAGCTCCATCTGGAGCAACTACTAAAACCTTCCCATACTTACGAGCAATACCTACCAACTCCGAAATTCCTTTGGCATTAACGCCATCGTCATTCGTTATTAAAATCAACTTATCTTTCATTGTCTAATTTTTTCGTGAGTAAATAACAAAAATAAACTTTGTAACGTTACAAAATATAGAATATCACGACTATCCAACACACCACGACTCATCGACTGATAATGAGCATTTATTCCAAAACGCTCCACCACATCAGCTACACTACCCGACGAAAAAAGTGCCGATACCAATTCAAATCCATATAAGAAAACAAAACAAAGAATAACTGCCACCACAAAAGCCACTAACTGATTTTTACTCAATGCCGAAGCAAAAACGCCGATAGCCACATACGTAGCAGCCAAAAACACCAATCCAATAAACGACCCCCAAAATGCTCCAGAATCCACATTACCAATAGGCTCTGCCAAAAGTAATACCGACACATACCACAAAAGCGTAGGTAACAACGCTATCAGCATCAGTGTAAAACCTGCCAAAAATTTTCCAAATACGATTGATGTTTTTCGTATAGGTTTCGTATAAAGCAATTCTATTGTACCTTTATCTTGCTCATCGGCAAAGAGCTGCATAGTAACGGCAGGTGCCAAAAACAGATACAACCATGGAGCCAACACAAACAATCCATCGAGGTTGGCATAACCCGATTCGAGTATGTTGTATTCGCCACGAAAAACCCAAAGAAACAAACCTGTTATCAACAAAAATACGGCAATAACGATATATCCCATAGCCGTATTAAAAAATCGCTGTAATTCTTTTTTGTACAAAACAAACATATAATTCCGTTTTTTTATCTTCGTACAAAGATAGAAATTTTTACACAGACTCTTCTATAACGCAAAAACTACTCCAAGAGCGTGCCAAGATGAATTCCAAGCACTTGCGAGTAGTCTTGATCTTCTTCTACATATATTTCACCATCGATGTCCCGATAATAACGATACCAAATATTCTCCGCATAATTGTATATAAAAGATTCCGCAATCGAGGGGAAGCAGTCGAATGACATACGTATGGTTTTGTTTGAATAGCGGTCGTTGCGACGCGTATGCGTAATTTCTATAGTAAGTATAGGATCTTCTGCAACGCCTTTACTGAAATCGATCATTCTCCAAACAGAAATGTCAGGTGTTATCAGTATTTCGTCCGACAAACGAGATTCTGAGAGTACATTATCAAAATATTCTCTTCCATTCGCCAAAATACGAGCTTGTATTATTTGATGCTTCAACTCGCTACCTCCTGTTTTATTACAAAAATCCCAAAAATACTCTTTTTCATACATCGCTTCTACACAGCGAATTTCTTCTTTTGTATATCTTTTCATATTAATTGTATTTTATTGGATATAATCACAAAAAAAATTCATTAATAATTTTGTTTTTTCACAAAATCAAGAATAAAACGTTTCAAAAAAAGCATTGCACTACTTAATTTTATTTTTCGCACACTACCACTTTTATTTACCTTATAAGTATCTTGCGTAAATACATCTATCACATATCCAAATTGCAATTCAGGGAACAATTTATGTTCAAACTGACTTTTTATTTTTTCGATTTTCCACTCTAGCACTGATTTTGTATCTTCTACATCCCGACTACTAAACAATTCTATTGTTATTAAATCCTCAATTATATTGCTATTACTTTGTTGCCAAGCCTCATACGTCTTTATTTCTTCATCGAAACCAACTGTTTCTTTCGCCATGTTACAAATAGCAACATACTCCTCGTATGTTGTCTCTTTCTCATACGAAATTGCCACATCTGGCATAGGGTATTTATCGGTTTTTGAACCTAATACAACATCTATTTTTCCACGCATTTGATTTTTATTAATAAAATCAGTCAATTTCATCAACAATTTCAAACGGAAGTCCACAATTTCTAAATCACTTTTCATTTTTTCTTAACGGATAACTCATTGATACTTCTGCAATCTTTAAATAGTTACACTTTAAAACTATTAATTCCTACTTAACAGGTTTTATTTTGTAACCTTGCTTTTTTAAAAGGTTAATTACACCATTTTCACCCGGGAGATGCAATGCTCCAACAACAATAAAATTACTTCCTTTTTCAAATTGTTTAGGGAGTTGCTCTGCCCAACGAATATTTCGCTGATCGAGCAAAATCCATTTATCTTCAGGCGTTTGCATTGAATCGTTGTTGCTATACTCAAGCAGTTCTTCTAAATCTTGTTTAAGATATAAGCGATTAAGCACCTCTAATTGATTGATGATTTTTTCGGAAGAGGTTAACATCTCATAAAGCGACTGAGCTTGTTCTCTAAGAGGTTTTCTATCCAAAAGAATTTTTATTTGTTCATCAACTGTTTCCAACGAAAAAAGTCGTTTCCCATCCTTTTTACCTACTTTTTGGAAATATGTATCAATTTGAAAGTCAGCATCTATTTGAAAATATTTGTCGTAAATCGTTAGCAAATAAATATTTTCAATCATTGCAGGTTTAAAAAATCTCATCTCATTTAACCCAACACCTAATGCATCTTTTAAAATTGAGTCAGCAGTAGTATATTGTTCTTCTGTAAGCAAATCTTTTATAGTTTCTCCACTAGTAATAATTGCTGCTTGTTGCAGATTTTTTATAATACTAGGGTCATCCATTATTATTTCTCCAACAATATTTTCACAACTATTAAAAGCAGGATAAATTCCCTTTATAGAATCTAAAAAAGATATAGGAATAAGATGATGTGTACCAAATAAGTAGGACTTTTCTTTGAGCTGGTTGCCCGAAATCTCCCAAAGTAGTTGAGCATGAGCTATGCTCGATAACATTAAAAAATAACCGAATAGAATGATTTTTTTCATTTTTTTAGTCGTTTTAAAATATTGTACGATTGATAAATGCCTAATTCACCGGCTTTACTTAAATCAGATAACCCATCTTTGTCATCGCCAATAAAAATCAGAGTTAACCCTCTATTGAAATATGCTTCAGCAAACTCAGGATTTATTTCAATTGCTTTTGAATAATATTTTATAGCTGACCGAAAATCTTTTTGAGAGCAAAGCATATTTGCCTTATTAAACCAAGCGTATTCGAAATCGGGAACAAGTTCTATTGTACGATCGTAGTCACGCATGATAAGTTCAAAATCGTAATTAAATTTTTTCTCAATCGAAATTTGCTGTGTTCCAAGTGTTTTATCCTTATTTTTTTGTAAAAAATTTTCTTCAGCATCGATAGTTTGCTCTTGATCGTTAACCATGCGTTCGAGTTGTTTGTAGCGTATGTTTGCACGGCAGAAATAAGCAAGAGCAAAATCGGAATTTACATTTATAGCATTTGTAAAATCATTTATAGCACTATTATAATCCTGCGTAAGAGCATAGTCGATAGCACGTCCAAAATAGAGCTGGGCATTGTCAGCATTGTCTTGAATCAAATGAGAAAAATGATTGATTGATTGGTTGTGAAAATCGATTGATGCTGATGTTAATGCAATTTCTTTATTTGTAATTTTCAACATCGATGGCAAAATTCCACTATTGTTTGTTTCCGCAATAAAATTGTAATAGCGTTGCCCCATTTTTTCTGAGAGTGCGTAATATGTAATAACGAAATTACGTTCATTCACAATATCGGCAAACTGGTTTTGCACCATACCTCGCAATTTATTGTCGTATTTACTCTTTGCCAAATCGGCACCACCAGAGGCATCAAACTCTTTTGTGCGGTCTTTTACACTTTCTTTGTCGGCATATTGTACGTTTGTCGAAAGTTCTTTCTTTATTTTGTCTTTATTTTTTTCAATTTGTTGAGCAGTTTCTATGTCGAGATAGGCAGATTGTACCATTCCTAAATTTTTTCGAGCAGTGGAACGGCCATAATAAGCAGGAACAAAATTAGGGTAACGAATAAGTATTGTCGTGTAATCACTTTCAGCTAATTGCCACTCGCCTTTTATTATAAAGATTTCGGCACGTTTTAGTAATGCTTCGTAGAAACTTGGCTCCATTAGCAACACTTTACTCAAATCTTCTATAGCCCTGTCATAATCACCTACTTCGCTCCGCAATAAAGATCTATTGAAAAGCGATAATTGGTTTTGAGGGTCGAGTTCTATAGCACGATCGTAGTCGGAGAGAGCTCCTTTATAATTTTTATTCCAATAGTTAAGAATTCCTCTATTGATGTAGTAATTTGCATTGTAGCGATTGCGTTTTATTGCTTCATTATAATCATTTAAAGCTGCCGCACGATTGCCTAACTGCAAGTGAATAAGTCCACGCATGCTCCAACCTTCGTCCGAAGTGCTATCGTTAGCAATTAGTTGGTCGAACGACTGCAAAGAACCAAGTGTATCTCCTATCATAAAAAGAATCCTTCCTCGCTCAAATCCTAACACATCGAGTTCGATTTTTCGTTTAATCAAAAGATCAATTTCTTGTAACGCTTTTTCAAAATTCTCTTGTCGTTCGTACAGTTCAATGCGATTGAGGAGAACAGATAAATTGTCGGGGCTAAATTCTAAAGCTTTGTCGAAATCGGCTTCGGCTTCGTTCAGTTTGTTGAGTTGCTTACGTGCAAATCCTCGAGCATAAAAAGCTCCTGCAAGAAAAGGATTTCGTTGCAAAACTTCGTTGATATCTTGTTCGGCCCCTTCGTAGTCTTCTAGTTGAATTTTTGCTATGGCACGATAGTAATATGGCTCTGCAAGGTACGGTTTTATACGGATGATTTGATTGAAATATTGTATCGACAATACATAATCTTCAAAATAGAGAGCATTACGCCCAATAGAGAGCAAACGATTGGTGTTGAGTTGTGCAAATGCTACTGACGACACCCAAAGCAACACCCCAACAAAAATATGCTTTACAGTTATGTTAACGAAAAATTTCATACTCCAAAGGTAATGAAAATCCCATACCTTTTTGCCAAATACAAAAACCGCACCATGTTTTTGGTGCGGTTTTAATTTTTATTAATAGACTTAAAACTCAATCCCTACTTTCGCACTTAAATCGTGAATATCGTATCCACCCTTTCCTGTTGCGTAATATTCGTAACTAAAACCTACATTTAAGGCAATTTTATCAAACTTAAAACGAATGCCCGCCGAAGGTGATAAGAAGAAAAGAGGAGATAACGCTTCACAACCAATTCGCAAATCAACAAAAGGAGTAATTTTTTTCTGTATTCCTAAAGGATTCATTCTAAAATCTGCATACACTGGTAATGCAAAAAGATAATTAGGGACTTGACTTATAATTTCACCATTATGTATATATCTTATTAATTGGTAGGTTAAATCAAATTCTATACCTGCCCCCATAAAAAAGTATTCAGAAATATATCCTCCATGTGTTGTAGATATATCAAAACTAAACATATCGTAAAGTTTTCCACCAAAAGAAACATCTAAAAAACCTGCATATTTTGTAAAAAGTTCATTATTTTTAAATTTAGTATTCTTTTGCATTTCTTCTTTTAAGATTCTTTCTACTTCATTCATCTTGAAAACAAATAAACTTCCATCGTAGGTTTCTATTTTTAGTGATTCTGAAGGAACAATTTCTTTAATATTCCCTTTTATAACTGAACCATTTTTCAAATAAACAACGTCTTTTTGTTGAGCAAATGCTATAAAAGGCAATAACAATGTAAGTAAAAAAATTTTTCTCATTTTAATCTCCCTAAATTCGTGTCGGGCACAACCTTTAAAATTATTGATGATACAAAAAAAGCGTGAAACTTAACTATCTCCCGCTCATCAAAGGCATCTGGCATAGCCTATACACTACGAAATAAAGTCAAGCCCACGCCTCACGCGTGAGCATTCAACTTATCTCTTCAGTGTTTTACAAAATCGCCAGATTTTTTGATAAGAAGAAATAAAGCAAAATGCTTAAAATTATTTTTCCTTTTTTAAAATCACACTCTTGTGATTCGTTATTTGCAAAGATAACCTTTTTTCAAAACTGCTGGAGTTCCTTATAGAGTCGCTGTATAGGTAAGCCCATTACGTTCCAAAACGAGCCCGAAATAGATTCTATTCCAACAAACCCAATCCATTCTTGTATGCCATAAGCACCTGCTTTGTCGTAAGGTTGGTATGCATCTATATAGTGTATTATTTCCTCTTGCGAAAGTTTCGAAAAGGTTACTTCCGACCGTACCGAAAAAATGCATTGCTTATTGGTTGTGGTAATGCCAACACCTGTAAAAACTTCATGTGTATTTCCTGATAGTTGTAGCAACATTTCTTTTGCTTGTTCGGCATTTTCAGGCTTGCCAAATAGTTGATTATTGTGCCAAACAATAGTATCGGCAGTGATGACGAGTTGATTTGGCTTTATAGGAAATGCATCTGCTTTTTTCTTTGCAAGAAATTCTACTATCTCATTGGCTCGTAGCGACGCAGGAAAACTCTCCTCTACATCTACGGTTTGTATGCTAAACTCAATACCTAAATTCGACAATAACTCTTTGCGTCGAGGCGATTGCGATGCCAAAACAACATCAAACGCCTCTATGTTTTTTATTTTGAAAGTACTGCTCATATTCATCCCAAAGTCGCCATTTTTAGAAAAAGAAATACTAAACTGTAAAGTGTACCAATCAACATCACAAATTTTGTAAGATTGCCAATAGTTTTATAGTCGTTTGCAGTTTTTGCATTGTAAGTGAGATAAGCCACAAAAATCAATGGTAGCACAATGCCAAAAACAAAATATCGTTCGGTAAGCGAACTTCCCTCAAATTTTATTTTATAAAAAACAAAGTACGAAAGCAGTGCTACTATGACAACGAGCAATGTATAAATCACCGCTTTTGCTCGCTTCGTACCAAGTTTGATAGGCAACGTGCGACATTCCATTTCGCGATCGCCATATTCGTCTTGCAAATCTTTAATTATCTCACGAAGCAACGTAACAAGAAATGCAAAAAGTGCAAATCCACCAATCCACCCATAACAAATTTTTAATATGGGCGTTTCGTAGATTAGCGACGCATATTTTAGTTCGAAAAAGGCATTTTGGGCAAAAATAATAGTGAGCGGCACAAGTGCAGCACAAAATGCAACTGCCAAATTTCCAATCAAAAACTGTCGTTTGTACGACGCAGAATAAAACCACAGCAACCCGGGTACAATGACAAAGAGCAATGCCAATGTGGTGTTTCGTAGCAAAAATGCTCCTAACAAACCCAATGCAGTGCCTACGAAAGTTAGGATTTGATAGAATCGCATTGCACCGCTTTTGTCGATACTTGTGGTTATTATAACTTTTTCAGGTCGATTGATGCGGTCTATTTTTATATCGAAATAATCGTTGATGACGTAGCCACCAGCAGCTGTAAGCACAGTTGCAAGAACTATCAGTATTAAAATTGGTGTCGGCAGAAGTTGTTCCTCTATCGAAAAACCTTTAAGCAATGGAAAAAGCACTGCTCGTGCCATAAGAAATTGAATAACAACAATGAATAACAAATTCAGCGGTCGTGTAAGTCGTACGTAATCAATTATTTTTTTCATATAAACGTGTATTAGTCGCAGAGGGCATAAAGGTCGCCTCGCGGATTGATAAGTAGAATAGGAACAAGCGATTGCTGTATCAAGCCTCGCTCTTTAGGTCCGAAAATCAGGTCGTCCAACCCATATTCGCGCGTAGCAGAAAGCATTATCATACTAAAGCCTTGCTCGTGAGCTTTTGACACCACTTCTTTGTCGATGCCAAAACTATCTTTTTCGGCTTTCGTACGAGTGTAAACAATCGGAAATTTATCGAGCAAAGTTGCAATGGCATTCGTATGCATTTGTGCTTTGCTACCATAGTCGTTGGCAGTAATGAGCGTAATGCGGCTCGAGCAGAAACGCCCAAATGCCGAGGCAAACGTAGCTTTTTCTTTGTCTTCTTCCAAAAAACTTACGCTTACGGCTATGTGCGAAAAATCTGCTTTTTGGCTCCCTTTTATAAACAAATACGGCACTCTCAACTCTCGGGAGATATTGAGTAGACGTTGTATTTGTTTTGCTTTTGTACGGTCGGGTATTTGAAAAAGAAACATCGATGCGTCGTTTGTTTCGGCTATAGTTGCTAGGCTGTTTGTGATGTCGTTTGGCAACGATGCGTATTCAGGCAATAGAGCCAAATGCTTTGTTTCTTCAAGAAAAAGCCAACGCACCTCTTGCGAAAACTGCTCACTCATCTGCGTAGCAGCCCCCAATGCTTGCTCGGGAAATTCCTCATTGTGTACAACTATATAAATACGACGCATTTTCTTTTTTTCTTTTCGCAAAGATAGGGTAAAAAACAACTTGCGAATGGCTTTTTTTGTACTTTTGTGGCGATTGTCGGAGGACATTTTTTTATTTTTTATTAACCATAGCGTTTGCTATTTATTCGAGACATTCTGAAAGTTTGGCGATTTGAAGAAACAAGTCATAGAATAAGTTCAGTGAACGTTCACGCAAGGCGTGGACAGAACTTATTGACTTGTGGGTATGCCAAACACCTCAGAATGTGATAAGTGAAGTTCACGTTTATTGCATTTGGTGTTTGGAAACCCACTGTCATCGGTAAGTGCTAACGCTGAAAAAGTAGCATTTGCCGATGAGTACAAACCTATCAAAACTTCATCGCGAAGAGTTGTTGGATAAAATTCAGCAGATTCGCACATTTATTGCAAAAGCCAATCAAGATGAAAACACACAAAATCTTCTGCAATATCTTAATGAACTAACCAAAGACGTTAAAGGCAAAAAATACGGGCTTGTTTTTGAAGAACACCGTGAAAGCATTGACGAAACACTTGAAAATAATCTTCCTGTATTGACGGAAGACGAAAGCCTTTTTATTAATAACGGCGGACAAATGAACTTTCTTATAGAAGGCGACAATTTGGCAAGCCTTAAACTTTTAGAAAAAACGCATAAAGGCAAAATAGATATTATTTATATAGACCCACCTTACAATACAGGCGCAAAAGATTGGAAATATAATAATGACTATGTTGATGATAATGACACATTTAGACACAGTAAATGGGCGAGTATGATGTGTGCAAGATTGTCAATTGCTAAAAATTTGTTAACAGATAATGGCATATTAGTATGTGCTATTGACCATTATGAGTTATATCAAATTGGTATGATATTAGACACTTTATTTGGTGAAGATAATCGTATCGGTATTTGCGCTGTTGTTCATAAACCAGAAGGGAGAAATCAAGAAAAATTTTTTGGAACAAGTCACGAATATGCATTATATTATGCTAAAAACAAAAATTTAGCAAGATTTAACAAAGTAATTTTAGATGAGGAAATGCAACAATCTTTTGATAAATATGATGAACAAGGGGCTTATAAAAGAAAAAACTTTATACGCCTTGCGGATGGAAAATATGCTACAAGAGAAGCAAAACCTAATTTTTGGTACCCAATATATGTAAGTCCTGAATTAAACAATTTTTCTCTTGTAAAAAATGATGGTTGGTTTGAGATATTTCCTGTTATTAAAAGCGGAGTAGAAAGAACATGGAAAACTTTGCCGGCTACATTTATGAAATTAGTTGCAGAAAATTCAATAGAAGCAGACTTTGTTGATGGACGAGTTGAAATATATGAAAAATTAAGAGAAAATCAAGTAATAAAGAGCCATTGGATAAAAAAAGAGTATCATGCATATCATTTTGGTTCAAAAATATTAAATGAAATATTAGGAACAAAAAAATTTGATTTTCCTAAATCGTTATTTTTAATGCGTGATATATTTAAACTAATTTCCCCAAGAAATGCAACAATTCTTGACTTTTTTGCAGGTAGCGGAACTACGGGACACGCCGTTATGAAATTGAATAGCGAAGACGGCGGTCAGCGTAAATTTATCCTTTGCACCAACAATGAAAATAATATCTGCCGTGACGTTACCTATGAACGCATTAAGCGTGTAATTGATAAAGAAAATTACAGCGCAAGCCTTAAATATTTCAAGGTGGATTTTGTGCCTATTACGGATAAACTCTACTACGAATACGCCGACGACCTTTTGAAATACGTTAGGGGGCTTGTAGAACTTGAAAATGGCATAAACTTTAACGGAAATGCGGAAATTGCAATCTTGCTTACCGATGCAGAATTAGATGCATTTATGATAAACGTTCCCATAGGTTGTAAAACCATTTATATTGGCCACAATGTATTGCCAAACGAAACTCACATGCGAGCTTTTCAGCAATACGGCATCAGCATAAAAATTATACCTGAATATTACTACAGAAATTTGGAGGCTTAATTATGACAATAACATTAGCAAACTATCAACTCGATGCCATCAAAAGTTTGATGGAAAGAATGGAAGAGGACACCTATCAAGACATTGTACTAAAAAGCCCTACAGGTAGCGGAAAAACAATTATACTTACGCACTTTATGAATGAATATATACAAGGGCATATAAAAACCGTTTTTGTTTGGCTTACGCCCGGCAAGGGAAACTTGGAAGAACAAAGCAAGGCAAAAATGGATAAATATATTCATAACTCCTCCACCAAACTGCTCGCAGATATAATGACAAGTGGATTCCAAGAAAACGATTGCTGTTTTATAAATTGGGAAAAACTCACAAAGAAAGGCAATAACGCCTTAAAAGATAGTGAACGCACCAACTTTTTAGAGTGGATTGACAAGGCGTTTAATAACGGCATTACTTTTAAGATTATCATTGACGAAAGCCACCAAAACTTTACCGAAAAATCTGATGCGATTATCCAACTTTTTAAGACGGACAAAATTATACGCTGTTCGGCAACACCGCTTGTAAGCAAAGATGCAACACTTATCGAAATAAGTGAAGAAGAGGTGATAAAAGAGGGACTTATCAAAAAAATGCTAATAATAAACAAGGATTTTCCATCAGAAATAGATACAGATAACCAAACGCATTATCTTCTTGAAAAAGCGTACTCAAAACAACAAGAATTACGTTCTCTTTTCTTGCAACGCGAACTTGATATAAACCCTTTAATCGTTGTGCAGTTGCCGAATAAATCTGACGCACTTTGCGATACGGTTGAAAAGTGGTTTGAAAGTAAAGGCGTTACAACGGAAGCGGAAACACTTGCTATATGGCTTTCGGGCAGGCACGAAAACGTTGACGGTATTTCCAACAACAATGCAGAAAGCATTGCCGTTATTATGAAACAAGCCGTTGCAACGGGTTGGGATTGCCCTCGTGCTCATATCCTTGTAAAGTTGCGTGAGAATATGGACGAAACGTTTGAAATTCAAACGATAGGTCGTATTCGCCGTATGCCCGAAGCAAAACACTATGAAAACGATTTGCTTGACAGTTGCTATCTTTATACGTTTGACGGCAAGTTTACGCAAGACGTTAAACAAAGTCTTGGAAAGTCGGCATTGGAAGCAAAAACAGTTTTTTTGAAAAACGAATACAAATCGTTTACACTGACAAAAGAACAACGCACCATGGTAACCGATTTGCGTGATCCTCGCAAGGCGTTGACGTCTATTGCAGAATATATAAAAAAAGAGTTTGGGCTTACAAACGATAAAAAAGCAAATAAAACTTGTTTGGAAATAAAAAACTTTGTTTTTTCTCACGACATAATACGCTATACGTATTCTGGCAAGATTATAACGCTCAACCAATTATCTAATACCGAACGGTTAAATGCAATTGCCATCCGCGAACCTATAAATACACATATACACGGACGTGAATTTCATAATCGAGTAGGAAAAATTGGACTCGAAATAGGTATGTCGTACGAATTTATGAATACGATAATTGGTAAATTATTCAGCGAAAAATTAAATTTTACAAACAAAATATTAGCACTTTCACCCCGAGAGTTGTACGCTTTTGTAATTAACAACTTTGAACTATTACGCCAAATTTGTCGCACCGCTATGGCGGTGCAATTAAGCCAAATGGTAATATCTTCTGATATGATTTCAACAAAACAATTTACCATACCACACGAACTACTATTTACGTATAATGCAAAAATCAAAGTACAAGCAATCAGCAGAAAAAGTGTGTATGGTGGTTATTTGATTTCAGCAGAACCTCGTTCATCATCAGAAAAGAAATTTGAAAAATTTTGTGAAGACTGCTCCGCTGTTGATTGGATATATAAAAACGGTGATAAAGGCGATGAATTTTTCTCGCTTGTTTATACGGACAATTCAAACCGTCAAAAACTTTTCTATCCTGACTATATCGTTAGTGTAAAAGGCGAAACTTGGATTATAGAAACAAAGGGCGGTTTCGATAAGACGGGTACAAGCGAAGATATAGATATTTTCTCGCCTAAAAAGTTCGACGTCTTAAAAGAATATCTTAATAAACACGGTCTTAAAGGCGGTTTTGTCCGCTACGATAAACAAAGCGAAGAACTTTGCATTTGTACCAATAACTACAACGACGATATATACTCTGACGATTGGAAGATTTTGAGAGATATATGGGAATAAATATTTGGTGAAGTGGCAAAAAACAAAAAGAGGCTTAAGTTATACTTAAGCCTCTTTTTCTGCGGAGAGAGAGGGATTCGAACCCCCGGAACCTCTCAGTTCAACGGTTTTCAAGACCGCCGCAATCGACCACTCTGCCATCTCTCCAAAAGAACACCGCTTTCTCTCAAAAGCGATGCAAAGATACAACAAATAATTTAAAAGCAAAAAACTTTTTTACAAATTATTTATTTACTTGAAATTTTGTATTTCCTGTTTCAAAGAAATCTATTATTTGATTTACAGCAGCAAAACCAGCATTCGTATTTGCTTCAGCTGTTT
This sequence comes from Paludibacteraceae bacterium, assembly GCA_017547145.1. Classification (GTDB taxonomy): domain Bacteria; phylum Bacteroidota; class Bacteroidia; order Bacteroidales; family Paludibacteraceae; genus RGIG9608. The sequence continues at coordinate 34,468 of JAFYQJ010000005.1, forward strand.
CTGCACCCATTTTTTTAGGTGTAGCAAATACACGCCCAGCAAATTTTTCATTCAAAACGTCTTGTGCTGCAGCAGCTATATCTGTAACATACTTCAAATCTGTACGCTCTTCCAAAGCTTTTATCAAACCATCTTCATCTATCACCTCTTTTCGTGCAGTATTTACCAAACATCCTCCTTGAGGCATTTTTGTCAACAAATCGTAACCAATAGATTTTTTTGTATGTTCGTTTGCTGGTATATGCAACGAAACAAATTGGCAAGTAGAATACAAATCGTCTAAAGACGACAACACCTTTACGCCATCTTTCTCTATCGATTCCGCAGGTACAAAAGGATCAAACGCATAAACATTCATTCCAAAACCTTGAGCAATTTTTGCAACCAATCGCCCAACATTGCCATAAGCCTGAATACCAAGATTTTTACCTTTCAATTCAGACCCAGTTCCTTGACAAAAAGAATTACGAGAGATATAAACCATCATTCCCAATGCCAATTCTGCAACGGCATTTGAGTTTTGCCCCGGTGTATTCATCGCAACAATACCTCGTTCTGAACACGCCGCCAAATCTAAATTATCAAAACCAGCACCTGCACGTACAACTATTTTCAATTGCTTTGCACAATCTACAACCTCTTTTGTTACTTTATCCGAACGAACTATCAACGCATCGGCATCCGCCACAGCATCGCACAATTCGCTTTTATCGCTATACTTTTCCAATAGGAAAAAATCTAAACCTGCTTTTTCAGCGATAGATTTCATTCCCTCTACGGTTGCCTTTGCAAATGGTTTTTCTGTTGCTACTAAAACTTTCATTTCTCAATCAAAATTTAATTATAGATTGCTTTCGAATTTTTTCATACAATCAACCAATGCTTGAACACTTTCCATTGGCATTGCATTATAAATAGAAGCTCTAAATCCTCCTACCGAACGATGCCCTTTTATACCAACCATTCCTTGCGAAACAGCATACTGCAAAAAGTCTGCTTCTAAATCTTTGTACTCATCATTCATTACAAAACAAACATTCATAATAGAACGATCTTCAGTTGCTGCTGTGCCTTTAAACAAACGGTTTCTGTCGATTTCGTTATACAACAAATCTGCTTTTTCAATATTTTTTTGTTCCATTTTTTGCAAACCACCCAATTGTTTAAGCCATTTAAGAGTTTGCAATGCCGCAAAAATAGGCACACAAGGAGGCGTATTAAACATCGAGCCATTCGCTATGTGTGTACGATAGTCAAGCATTGTAGGTATTTGGCGAGAAACCTTTCCCAATAATTCATCTTTAACTATAACAAAAGCAACACCTGCAGGAGCAAGATTTTTTTGTGCACCACCATAAATCAAGCCATATTTTGATACATCTATTGGTCTAGAAAAAATATCTGACGACATATCTGCAACCAAAGGTACAGGAGAATCAATATCCTTACGAATCTCAGTTCCAAATATCGTATTATTAGTTGTTATGTGAAAATAATCTGCATCCGTAGGGATTTCATAATTTTTAGGTATATACGAAAAATTTGCATCTTTCGAAGAAGCAACCTCTACCGCTTCACCAAAAATTTTAGCTTCTTTCAAAGCTTTATTTGCCCATGTTCCTGTATTTAAATAAGCTGCTTTCTTTTCCAACAAGTTATATGGCACCATACAAAATTGCAAACTAGCACCACCACCTAAAAACAACACCGAATATCCTGCAGGTATCTCTAATATTTCTTTAAACAACGCTTCAGCCTCATCCATTACAGCTTGAAAATCTTTCGAACGATGGCTTATTTCCATTAACGAAAGATTAGAGTCGTTAAAATTACGTATCGCATTTGCAGTGTTTTCTATTGTAAATTCTGGCAAAATAGAAGGTCCCGCATTAAAATTATATTTCTTCATATTTAAAAGATATTTTAGTTTTTTAAGACGCCAAAATTACTGTTTTTTTTTACAACGCCAACCATTTTTTATTTATTTCGGTGGCAAAAAACAAATTTATTCGCCAATTGATTTTTTATTTAACAAAACATCTTATTTAATGAATAAAAAAGGGTATCTTTGCACGATTTTTAGAGTTTATAATTTTTAATATTTTTTGTATGAATGTAGTTACAAAAACCATCACAATGGGTGATGGACGTACCATTACAATCGAAACAGGCAAACTAGCTAAACAAGCTGATGGTGCCGTAATGGTAACAATGGGCAAAACTATGCTTTTGGCAACTGTTTGCTCTGCTAAAAACGCTGTTCCTGGTACAGATTTTATGCCATTAACAGTAGAGTATAAAGAAAAATTTGCTTCAAACGGACGCTTCCCCGGAGGATTCACTCGTCGCGAAGGTAGAGCTTCAGATTATGAAATTTTGATTGCTCGTTTGATTGATCGTGCTTTACGTCCGCTTTTCCCTTCTGACTATCACGCAGAAACATTCGTAAACGTTACACTTTATTCCGCTGACGGTGTTGATATGCCTGATTGCATCGCAGGACTAGCAGCTTCTGCAGCATTAGCAGTTTCGGACATTCCATTCGAAGGCCCTATCTCTGAAGTTCGAGTTGCACGTGTAAATAGCGAAATGGTCATCAACCCAACTTTTGAACAATTAGAAAAAGCTGATATAGAATTAATGGTTGCAGCAACTCTTGACAACATAATGATGGTTGAAGGCGAGATGAAAGAAGTTTCGGAAGCAGAAATGCTCGAAGCCATCAAAGCTGCACACGAAGCTATCAAACCTCAATGTCAAGCACAATTAGAATTAATGGAAGCTGTTGGAAAAACAGAAAAACGTGCTTACTGTCACGAAGAGAACGACGAAGAACTCCGCAAAGACGTTCGCGAAAAAACTTACGATAAAGTTTATGCCGTTGCCGCATCTTGCAACGCTAACAAACATGCCAGAGCAGAGGCTTTCGAAGCTGTAAAAGCAGAATACAAAGCCACTTTTAGCGACGAAGAATTAGAAGAGAAAGAGGCTTTAATTGACAAATACTATCATGATGTAGAAAAAGAAGCAATGCGTCGCTCTATTCTCGACGAAGGGAAGCGTCTTGATGGTCGTAAAACGAATGAAATTCGACCAATATGGTCAGAGGTTGATTACCTACCTGGTCCTCATGGTTCTTCTATTTTTACTCGTGGCGAAACACAATCGTTATGTACAGTAACTTTAGGCACAAAACAAGATGAAAAAATAGTAGACGAAGCTTTGATTCAAGGTAATGATCGTTTCTTGTTACACTACAATTTTCCTCCATTCTCTACAGGCGAAGCACGTGCTCAAAGAGGAGTTGGACGCCGCGAAATTGGTCATGGCAATTTAGCTTGTCGTGCTTTAAAGAATATGGTACCAACTGATTACCCATACGCAATCCGAGTAGTTTCTGACATTTTAGAATCAAATGGTTCGTCATCTATGGCAACAGTTTGTGCAGGAACACTTGCATTAATGGACGCCGGAGTACCTATTAAAAAACCAGTTTCTGGTATCGCAATGGGACTTATTTCAGAAAATAAAGGAACAAACTTTGCTGTGCTTAGCGACATCCTTGGCGATGAAGATCACCTTGGCGATATGGACTTTAAAGTTACAGGAACAAAAGATGGTATTACAGCAACTCAAATGGATATTAAAGTTGATGGACTTTCATACGAAATCCTCGAAAAAGCTCTTCAACAAGCATACGAAGGACGTATGCATATTTTAGGAAAAATCCAAGAAACTCTGCCAGAACCTCGTGCGGACATCAAACCACACGCTCCCCGAATTGTCACATTGGAAATTCCTAAAGAATTCATCGGTGCAGTAATTGGCCCTGGCGGAAAAATCATCCAAAGCATACAAGCCGATACAAATACAGTAATTTCTATCGAAGAAGTTGACGAAAAAGGAATTGTTGAAATTGCAGCAAACAATAAAGATTCTATCGATGCTGCTCTTTCTAAAATAAAAAATATTGTTGTTATTCCTGAAATAGGAAACGTATACCAAGCAAATATCAAATCGATTATGCCTTATGGTGTATTTGTAGAATTTATGCCAGGGAAAGAAGGATTATTACATATTTCAGAAATAGATTGGAAACATTTCAGTAGTATCGAAGAAACCAATCTTAAAGAAAACGATGTAATAGAGGTAAAATTACTTGACATTGACTCAAAAACAGGAAAATTTAAACTTTCTGCAAAAGCCTTGAAAGAAAAACCTGCTGATTATATTGAGCCAGAACCTCGTGAAAGACGTCCACGTCCAAACAAAAATAAGCACACAAACAAAGAAGCTTAATTTTTTGAATTACATAAAATAAAACGATCTTTCGATCGTTTTATTTTATTCTGTTAAAAAAACTAAAAAACTTTACTTTTATTCAAGTTTCCATTAAAACACTAATTACAAACATTTTATATAAACACAAGAACAAAATTCTTTATAATATTTTAACTTTATTATATAAAACACATAATCTACCTTTGCAACAATATTGTCTATAATGTGTTTAAAAACAAAAATACTTAAAGTAGCAGGCGAACTTTTCTTTAAAGTGGGTATTAGAAGTGTAAGTATCGACGATATTTGCAACGAGTTGCATATTTCAAAAAAAACATTTTACACCATCTTTAAACAAAAAGATGATTTAGTATTAGAGTTATTGGAAGCGATGCGTCAAAAAAGAATTAAAGATTATCGCACTGTTATAGAACACGATTGCAATATTTTAGATATGCTTATGCAAAACGTAAAAAAATTACGACAACACCCAATAGAAAATCATATAGCTTTTGGGTATGATTTAGAAAAGTTTTATCCTGAAATATGGAATAAGCATAAAAAAGAAGTAAAAGAAATTGAATATAAGTACACTGCCCTAATGCTACATAAAGGTATTGAACAAAATATATTCAGAAACGATTTAAATGTAGAAGCGACTGCTATTTTAATTTCAAATTTAATGCCTAACACATTAAAAGACTTAATAAAGCTATCGATGAACACTGCTCAACGTGTAGATTACATATTAGATATATTGGTACATATGTTGTGTAACAATAACGGAATGAACTATTATTTACAAAAGAAACATATAGAATTATAAAAATTATGAAAAAAAGATTTTTAGGATTATTATGTAGCTCTTTATTATGCCTGACAATTACGGCTCAAACAAATGAGTTACGTTTATCTTTAGAAGAAGCTCGCGATTATGCTCTTGAGAACAATCGCACATTACAAAATGCAGAACTTTCTGTGCGTCAAGCATACGCAGCTCGTTGGCAAACCATTGCATCTATGCTACCACAAGCGGACATGTCGTTAGGACTTAACTACACCGACGGAAAAATGAAATTTGCTATGGGGGAAGGCATGAAAATGGAACGTGATATTGAAAATTTAGCAGGTTCTTTAGGTGTCAGTGCATCAATTGCTATTAATGGACAATTAGTAATGGGAGCACTTATTAATAATACAGCTATTGAAATGCAAAATATCAACAAGCTTAATAGCGAGCTTGACATCGTTTCGAATGTAGAAACATACTATATCACCGCTCTTGCTATGAAAAAAACAGTTGATCTATTAGATAAAAGTTTAATAGAACTCGACAAATTGTATGAAATTACAAACAATTCGGTTGTAGCAGGTGTTACAGAACAAACTTCTGCCGATCAAATCAAAGTACAACAAGCTAGTATGCGAAGTGCTATCAATTCTACGAAACGTTCTTTAGAAATGATTTACAATGCTCTTGCATTACAACTAGCTGTTGGGGCAGATGTAAAACTGGTTTTGACAGATGAACTTGACAATGTGTTAAATGTAGAAGAAGCTCTAAACCTTTTAAGTACCGATTTTAATTTAAACAACAACTACAGTTACCAATTAGCAGAAAAAAATGTAAAAATGGCTAAACAAAATGTGATAATGGCAGGTATGGCGTATGTACCTACGTTAAGTGCTTTTTATCAATATACAGCTCCTAATAAATACTTTTCGGGAGAAGCAGCTATGGAACAATCGATGGGTGTTGTCGGGCTACAACTTTCTATTCCATTGTGGTCAAGTGGGAAACGTGCTGTGAGCATCACAGAAAAAAAATTAGCTAGACAAGTTGCTGAAAATTCTTTAGCTGATGCTCGAGATGGGCTATTAGTACAACACAAACAACTACGCTACAACCTTTCTTCAGCTTACGAAGATTTCGATACTCAAAAATTAAATATCGATGTTTCACAACGAGTTTTTGAAAGTACCTCAAACAAATTTGAATATGGACACGCATCTTCACTCGAACTAACAAACGCAAGTATGACATTACTTACTGCTCAAAGTGATTATATTCAAGCGATTCTCAACCTTGTTAATGCACAAATTGAATTAAAAAAACTTTTGAATAAATAACTGATAAAAATACAAATATGAAAAATTTAAATTACATCATTACTATCTCTTTGATAGCTTTTACAACCTTTACCTCTTGTGGCAAAAAAGATAATTCGAAAGAAAATCTTGCATCCGAAGAACGTATCGAACGAGTAAAAGTAAAAAAAATGGAGACTACTACAATTACTCGCGAAGTATTGCTTAGTGCAACTTTACAAGGTTACGAAACTCAAAATGTTGCTCCATCCGTAACAGGTAAAATCGAACACATCTACGTAGAAGAAGGAGCTAAAGTAAGAAAAGGAGACAACCTTGTACGTATGGACGAATTACAATACAAAACCTCAAAACTTACATATGCAAATCTAGGCGTAGAACTTTCACGCGTAGAAGCATTATTAAAAACAGGTAGTGCAACACAACAAGCATACGACCAACTAAAACTCTCGTACGACCAAACTGCTGAAAATATTGACTTTTTAGAGAAAAACACTTATGTAAAAGCTCCCTTTGACGGAGTCATTGCAGCTAAAAACTATGAAGATGGAGAACTTTACGGAGGACAACCTATTTTAGTTCTTACTCAAATTTCAACTCTTAAAGCAGAAATTGCAGTACCAGAACGCTTTTTCCCAATGGTAAAAGCAGGTATGAAACTTGATATCCGTTCTGAAATTTATGGACAAAATCAAGTATTTGCTGCAACTGTAGAACGAGTATTCCCTACAATAGACCCTGCATCGCATACTTTCACTATCAAAGTAAAAATTCCTAACGGTAATGATATGCTTCGCCCTGGTATGTATGTAAATGCAAAGCTATTCCTCGGTCAAGAAGATGTAATTGTAGTACCTTACCAAGCAGTATTAAAACTTCAAGGTGCTGACAATCGTTATGTTTATATAAACAATAATGGTGTTGCTAAATATGTATCAGTAACACTCGGCCAACGTTTTGATGACCAAGTAGAAATCATATCAGACGAAATAAAACCAGGCGACGAACTTATCGTTATTGGTCAAGCTCGCTTGGTAGATGGTGTTAAATTAAACATAGTAGAATAATTAATATACTTATCTAAACATATTAAATTATGAGTATATACAAATCGTCAATTAATAGTCCTATCACTACGGCTTTGATATTTGTTGCCGTAATGATATTAGGGGTGTTTTCGTACATGCGATTACCAATTGATCAATTTCCAGAAATGGAGCCTCCATACATATCAGTAATGACAACATATGCAGGAGCTAACAGTTCTGAAATTGAAACCAACGTAAGTAAATTATTAGAAAACAGCCTTAACTCTGTAGAAGGGTTAAAAGAAATTACATCAACAAGTAAAGACAACCTTTCTCTTGTTACTCTTGAATTTGAATGGGGATATGACCTCGACGAAGCAGTCAACGACATTCGTTCTTCCATAGACATGATTTACGACAATTTACCTGATGGCGTCAGTCGTCCCTTAATTTTCAAATTTAACACATCTTCAATGCCGATTATGCAATATGCAATTACGGCAGACAAAAGTTATCCTGGACTTGAAAAAATTCTTGAAGATCAAGTTATTAACGTCCTAAATCGTATTGATGGAATTGGGAACTTATCATTAGGAGGAGCCCCAAAACGATATGTTTATATAGACCTTGACCCTCAAAAACTTGACGCATATGGGTTGTCGGTAGAACAAGTAGGAAATGCTGTAAGCACCAACAACTTAAACCTTGCATCAGGTTCAGTAAAAATGGGGAAAGAACAATATCAACTACGCGTTCAAAGTGAATACGTAGAAAGTAGCGAAATAAACAATATTGTTGTAACAACCTCAAATACAGGCAAACAAGTATACGTAAGAGATTTAGCAGAAGTACGTGACACGATTAAAGATATAACTCTAGATGAAAAAATAAACGGTAGAGATGGGGTTCGTTTAATCGTTATGAAACAGTCTGGTGCAAACACGGTACAAATTGCTCGCGATGTAAGAAAAGAATTGACTCGCATTCAAAAGACATTACCTCCTGATATTAAAATACAAAACATCTACGACTCATCAACAGAAATTCAAAATGCAATTAACGGATTGATAGAATCTGTTGGATATGCACTTTTGTTCGTAGTTTTAGTAGTATTATTCTTCCTAGGAAAATGGCGTGCAGCCCTAATTATTTCAGTAACAATACCAATTTCATTATTAGTTGCATTTATCTACTTATTACTAACAGATAGTTCGCTTAACATCATTTCACTTTGTTCGCTCAATGTGGCTATCGGTATGGTTGTAGATGATGCCATCGTGGTATTAGAAAATATTACTAAACACATTGAACGTGGTTCTAACCCTCGTGAAGCTTCTATCTATGCTACTAATGAAGTGTGGGTATCAGTTATTGCTACTACATTGGTTATTGTAGCTGTTTTCGTTCCATTAACAATGATTGGAGGGCAAGCTGGTATTTTATTTAAAGAATTAGGTTGGATTGTAACAATTGTATGTTCTGTATCAACTTTAGTTGCTATCACTTTAACGCCTATGCTTTGCTCTAAACTTCTTAAAGCACGCAAAGTAAAAGTTGACGAAAACGGACATCTTATTAAAGAAGAACAACATAAAGGTTGGTATCAAAAATATGTAGTAGGCTTCCTTGACAAAGTTGACTATGTTTATGCAAACGCACTTCGCTGGTGTTTAAATCATAAAATTATCACTATCATAGGAATTTTATTATTCTTTGGGGTATCTCTAATTCCTGCACTTACTGGAAAAATAGGAACCGATTTTATGGCTCAACAAGACAACGGACGTATGAGTGTTACTATTGAACTACAACGCGGCACTCGAGTTGAAGAATCAATAAAAATGGCACGTTTTCTTGAGCAAAAAATCATGGAAGTTGCACCCGAGGTCATACTAATTTCAACCTCTGTTGGTTCTGACGACGAAGGTGGTATCAGTGCATTATTCACATCTTCTACCAATAATAAAATTTCGATGACCATACGTTGTCCTAAAAAATGGGAACGTAAACGTACTATTTGGCAAATAGCAGAATCGATACGTGAGGTATTAAATCAATCGCCAGAAGTTATAAACTATACGGTTTCTACAGCAAGTGGTATGGGGGGCGGTTCATCAAATAATGTAGCTGTAGAAATTTATGGTTACGATTTCAACACCACTAATCTCTTAGCTGAAAATTTAAAAAACAAATTTAAAGATATAGCTGGTGCTCGCGATATAGACATCGATCGTGAAGAAGACCGTGCCGAACTTCAAATTATATTTGACAAAGAAAAACTTGCACGCCATGGGCTTAGTACTTCTGCAGTATCTATGTATGTTCGTAACCGAGTAAATGGATTTACTGCTGGCTTCTTAAAAGAAGATGGTGAAGAATATGATATAATTGTACGTCTTGCTGAAAAATATCGCGATAGTATGACAGATATCAAAGACTTTACTCTTGTTGATGCTATGGGACAACGTGTAAAACTAAACGAATTAGCTAAAGTTGAAGAATATTGGTGTCCTCCTGAAATCAAACGTAAATCTCGTCAACGTATTGTAACAGTATCTGTTACTCCAGAAGGCGTTTCTCTTGGAGAATTGGCTACTTCTATTCAAGAAGTTATTTCTCAAACAGAAATCCCTCAAGGTGTAAACGTTGTTGTCGGTGGTACTTACGAAGATCAGCAAGAAACATTTGCCGATATGGGAATGCTATTAGCTTTGATTGTCTTACTTGTATACATCGTTATGGCATCTCAATTCGAAGATTTCATGAAACCTCTCATTATTATGTCATCTGCCGTAATGGCGATACCCGGCGTAATATGGGCATTGTTCATAACAGGCGTATCGTTAGATATGATAGGGGCCCTTGGAGTCGTTTTATTGATTGGTATTGTAGTAAAAAATGGTATTGTTCTTGTTGATTATACAAACTTAATGCGAGAACGCGGTTACGAATTAAACGAAGCTATTGCTCTTTCTGGACAATCACGCCTTCGACCAGTATTAATGACCGCTTTTACTACAATTTTAGGTATGGTACCGATGGCATTCAGCCAATCAGAAGGTTCTGAAATGTGGCAACCTCTTGGTATTGTAGTTATTGGAGGTCTTTTAATTTCAACTCTTGTAACATTGATTATTGTTCCAATACTTTATGCAATAACAAGTCGCCACGGCGATAGAGACAAAGAAGCTGAAAATCGTAAAAACTTCATCTTCATGCAAATAAACGAAAATGACGAACCTGAAGATTCTACAAATACTATAAATCAATAAAATAAATTTTGGGAGTGTTAAACAAATAGTTTAACCTCCTATTTTCAAAAACACATATATATGAAATCAGTTTTTATCGTATTCAACCAAGCTAATACCGAACGTATAGAATTTATGCTTGACGAACTAGGGATTAGAGGATTTACATTTTTTGAACAAGTACAAGGACGTGGTACAAAGACAGGAGAACCTCGAAGAGGAACACACACTTGGCCAGAAATGAATTCTGCCGTGATAACTATCGTTCCAGAAGAAAATATTTCTTCACTTCTTTCTGCTATAAAAAAATTAGATCTTCGTAATAAAGAGATTGGAGTTCGTGCTTTTGTTTGGAACATTGAACAAACAGTATAAAATTTCTGTTCTCTAATTCTAGGAAATGCGTTTCTTAAAAAAGTTACGCATTTTTTTTATTTTTGTAGATGGAACCATAAATTTAAACTATGAAAACATACACCTTTGATCGTATAATACGTATTATTATTGGCCTATCTATTGCTATCGCAATATTATGGTTGCTAAATACACTTAGCAACGTATTACTCCCATTTTTTATTGGTTGGCTTATTGCTTACCTTCTATATCCAACTGTAAAATTCTTTCAATACAAGTGTAAACTAAAGAGTCGCTTGCTATCTATAATAACTACACTACTACTAGTTTTTGTAATAGGAATTGGCTGTGCATTTTTATTAATTCCATCAATAGTTAACGAATTTTCTCGAATGGGAGTTTTGGTAGTAAAATACATTCAAGAAATAAAAAGTTCAAATATTTCTGAATCTATTTTCTATCAATGGATGATAAACAATTTAGAAAATATCAACTTCCAAAATATTATAACATGGGAAAACCTTAACAATCTACTCGATAAAATAACTCCTCAGTTTTTTTCTCTCATATCTAACACTTGGCAATTTATTGTAGGTGTTTTGGTAGGTGGAATAACCTTATTATACGTCATATTTATCCTTATTGATTACGAAAAAATTTCTGCAGGATTTATAAATATTATCCCTAATAAATACAAGAATTTCGTTGAAGGACTTATTTCTGATATAGAAACAGGAATGAACAAATATTTTCGCGGACAAGCGACTATAGCTCTTCTAGTTGGCATTCTATTTGCTATTGGCTTTAGTATCATAAACTTACCTTTAGCTATTACAATGGGACTTTTTATTGGTTTTTTAAATTTAGTACCATACTTACAAACCATAGGAATCATTCCCGTAATTTTTCTAGGATTACTGAAAGCGATGGAAACACAACAAAATTTTTGGTGGATACTTCTCTATATTCTTATTGTTCTTATAATAGTTCAATGTATACAAGACCTTTTTTTAGTCCCTAAAATTATGGGTAAGGCAATGGGATTAAATCCTGCCATTATACTACTTTCTTTATCTATATGGGGGTCACTATTTGGGATTGTCGGAATGATTATCGCATTACCTGCTACCACACTCATTATATCTTATTACAAAAGATTCATTCTTAATAATAAAAACTTAATAGAATAATGGGCTTAATAAAAAAGGGATGTTTAAACATCCCTTTTTTATTTATATCAAATTTTATTAATTACCCATTTCCGAATAAAATTTAATTCTAACCAAACGCACTTCCTCTTCTGAAAAATCATTTTCTCCCAACACCTCCAAAGCTGAAGCTACATCGTCGGTTTCTGCTTCTTCTTTAAAATAATCAAATATCTCTTGTTTATGGTCATCATCCATAATTTGATCTAAAAAATAATCAATATTTATTTTTGTACCAGAATAAACAATAGCTTCAATTTCATTCAAAAGTACATCAAAATCAATTCCCTCACGTTCTGCCAAATCATCTAAAGCAACCTTTCTATCAATTGCTTGAATTATTGAAATTTTTAATTTTGATTTATTTGCTACCGTTCTTACTCGTAAGTCTTCAGGACGTTCAATATCATTTTCCGACACGTGTTTCTTTATCAATTTTAAAAATTCTTCACCATATCGTTTTGCTTTCCCCACCCCTACACCTGGGATATTTTGCAATTCTTCTATTGTAATTGGATAAGTTGTAGCCATTGCCTCCAACGATGGATCTTGAAATATAACAAAAGGAGGCAATTCTAAAGATTTAGACATCTTTTTACGCAAATCCTTTAGCATAGAAAACAATCCTGGATCTATTGCACATGCTGCTCCTCCTCTAACTATTGGAGTATCATCACTTTCTTCTTCAAAATCGTTATTTTCTGTAATTTTAAAAGAAGTTGGATTTTTCATATAAGCTATACCTGCTTTTGTAAGTTTTAATACTCCATAAGTTTCAATATCCTTTGATATATATCCTGCTATCATTGCTTGACGAATAACTGCTGGTAACAATGTCTTTTCTTCACCAGAAACTGTGTCAAACACATCTAATTCATCGAGTTTATAAGATTTAATTTCCGCAGTCTCTTTACCACACAATAAATCTACTATCACTTCTGTTTTAAATTTCTCTTTCACTAACAATATTGTTTCCAATACTGTACAAAGTAATTCTTTAGCTTCCACTTGTTTTTTAGGATTTAAACAATTATCACAATTTCCACAATTATCTTCTATATATTCCTCTCCAAAATAATGGAGTAATAATTTTCTACGACAAACAGATGACTCTGCATAAGCAGCTGTTTCCAATAAAAGCTGACGACCTATTTCTTGCTCTGCTACAGGTTTCCCTTGCATAAACTTTTCGAGCTTTTGCAAATCACTATTTTTGTAAAAAGTTATACACTGACCTTCTCCACCATCGCGTCCGGCCCTGCCTGTTTCTTGGTAGTAGCCTTCTAAACTTTTAGGAATATCATAATGTATAACAAAACGTACATCAGGCTTATCAATTCCCATTCCAAACGCAATGGTAGCAACCACAACGTCTACTTTTTCCATTAGAAATGCATCCTGATTATAAGATCTTGTCGCCGATTCCATTCCTGCATGATATGGTAAAGCAGGAATTCCATTTGCTTGCAGAACTTCAGCAAGTTCCTCTACTTTTTTTCTACTTAAACAATATATAATCCCAGATTTTCCTGAATTATTTCTTATAAAACGGATAATATCCTTTTCTACATTTTTCGTTTTCGGACGAACCTCATAATAAAGATTTGGACGATTAAACGACGATTTAAAAATCGTAGGACAATCCATTCCTAAATTTTTCTGTATATCATGTTGCACCTTTGGTGTTGCTGTAGCAGTAAGAGCGATAATAGGTGCTAATCCAATTTCTGCAATTATCGGTTTTATTCGCCGATATTCTGGGCGAAAATCATGTCCCCACTCCGATATACAATGTGCTTCGTCTACAGCATAAAATGAGATTTTTACACGTTTCAAAAAATCAATATTATCTGCTTTCGTCAATGTTTCAGGAGCTACATATAGTAACTTTGTTTTTCCTGATAAAACATCATCTTTTACTTGCTCAACAGCCTGCGTTGACAATGATGAATTTAAAAAATGAGTAACATGATCCTCTTCACTAAAATTTCTTAAGGAATCTACTTGATTCTTCATCAAAGCAATGAGAGGAGATATTACAATAGCAGTACCCTCCATCAACAGTGATGGCAATTGATAACAAAGAGATTTTCCACCCCCTGTCGGCATAAGTACAAATGTATCTTTCCCATTTAATACATTTGCTATGATTTCTTTTTGTTGACCTTTAAACGTATCAAAGCCAAAATACCTTTTCAGTTCGTTAATAAGGAAATCTTCTTTTGCCATCTTTTATCTTTTTGAATACCTTATTTATTAAGCAAAATTAAAAAGAAAATAGAAATCGCAAACATTTTTCTCACGAAAAATAAAAGAAAATAATATGTTATAAAACTATAGTTTGAAAAGTATAAAATCAACCATATTTTTAATATTATTCACTATTTTAGCAGAAAAAATATATGTTAGTAAAAGTATTTGGTGCAGCTGTACAAGGCATTTCGGCAACAATTATTACCATTGAAGTAAATATTTCAAAAGGAATAAAGTTCTTTTTAGTTGGACTCCCAGATAATGCAGTAAAAGAAAGTCACGAACGAATTATATCAGCCTTACAATACAACAACATAAAAATTCCTCGTACACAAGTTGTTATCAATATGGCTCCTGCGGACATAAAAAAAGAGGGAGCAGCTTACGATCTTCCATTGGCTATTGGGATGTTGGCTGCCAATGAATCATTAAAATCCGACTTATTATCTGAATATTTAATCATGGGAGAACTCTCTCTTGACGGGACACTTAAACCAATTAAAGGAGTTTTACCAATTGCTATTAAAGCAAGAGAGTTAGGATACAAAGGTTTTATATTGCCAAAAGAAAATAGTAGAGAAGCAGCTGTTGTTAACAATTTAGACATTCATGGAGCAGAGAACATTATGGAAGTAATTGACTTTCTTAACGGAGAAAAGGATATTGAAAAAACGATTGTTAATACTAGAGATGAATTCTTCACAACTTTCGATTTATTTGAAAATGATTTTTCAGATGTTAAAGGACAAGAAAATGTAAAACGTGCATTAGAAATTGCGGCAAGTGGAGGACATAATATTATAATGATAGGGCCTCCAGGTGCTGGAAAATCTATGATGGCAAAAAGATTACCAACAATTTTACCACCCTTCACATTGCAAGAAGCTCTCGAAACCACAAAAATTCATTCTGTAGCGGGGAAAATAGACAATAAAACATCGTTAATGTCTAAAAGAACTTTTAGAAATCCTCATCATACTATCTCTGATGTAGCACTAGTAGGAGGAGGGAATTTCCCTCAACCTGGCGAGATTTCGTTGGCACACAATGGAGTTCTTTTCCTTGACGAGCTACCAGAATTTAAAAGGAGCGTCCTAGAAGTATTAAGACAACCGCTCGAAGATCGTAAGATTTCTATTTCTAGAGCAAAATTCTCTATAGATTATCCTGCAAGTTTTATGCTAGTAGCAGCAATGAACCCATGCCCTTGCGGATACTATAATCATCCTGAAAAAGAATGCGTATGTTCTGCTGGAAGTATACAAAAATATTTAAATAAAATTTCAGGACCTTTATTAGATAGAATTGACATCCACATTGAAATAGTTCCTGTACCCTTTGAAAAATTAACCACAAATACAAAAACAGAAAAAAGTTCAACGATTAGAGATAGAGTTATAAGAACTAGAAAAATTCAAGAAGAACGTTTTAAAGAGATCAACAATGTTCACTGCAATGCACAAATGAGTTCTTCTTTATTAAGGCAGTACGCTGTTCTAGATAATGAAAGCAACAAATTACTTAAAATTGCCATGGAGAAATTACATCTGTCTGCAAGAGCTTATGACAAAATTCTTAAAGTTGCACGAACAATAGCCGATATGGAAGAATCAGAACATATAAAATCAAAACATATAGCAGAAGCTATTAATTACAGAAATTTAGATCGTGAAGGATGGGCAAATTAAAAAAAGGGAGAATTAATTTCTCCCTTTTTTAATTTATTTATTAGAAATTAATACTCCCATAAATCTTGTTCAAAATTCAAAATTTCAGCTTCTATACGAGCCTGTTCTCTTTTTGCCTCTTCCTTATTTATAATATACTTTTGCAAAGTTCTATCATAAACATTTTGATCGTAGAACAAATAACTAGTATACTCTCTTTGTGCAAAGAAATCATCAAAAGTCATTAATTCAGCATTATTACGACTTGTAGCATTGATAGCTTCTTGCGACATGTACACTCTCAAGTTATCAAAAGGAACCCAGAATAAGTTAGATGCTCTCTCTGTTTGTGTGTCAAAATAAATAGGGCAAATCGCGATAACTTTACTATCAAAAGAAGAAGAATTTTTATCAAAAAACCAAACTTCTTGTAACAAGTACTTTGTAACACCTGCACTCAATGTTGAAAGAGTGAAATGATCTAAGGTAACTTTTCCATTATCTTCATTTACATAATATTTAAAAGATTCTTGCGATTTTAAGAAGTAAACTGGATCACAAATATTTTCTTTTGTAAACAAAGGAACAATACGAGCATCTTCAGAAAGATTTACAGTATCTTGATAAGCCAACAACTCTTTTGACAAAACTTTTGTATACATCAATGTAAATAAATTCAAATCAGAAGCCATACTATCCTTTGGCAATGGAAAATACAATGGATAATTTTGTTTATCAGTTAAATCTATTATACGAAGAATCACTTTACTCCAAACCACATCATCAACACGAGGATTTTTTGTAATTGGAGCTATTTTTGATTCAATTCTTTCTACTCGAGCTGTATCCGAAAGATTTCCTAAAGAATCAAACAATACTGGTTGATTACTATTATAATCTAAACGAGAAAATGGGTTTTGTGCTAACACACTGCTAAAACAAAGCACCGATAATACAATAAAAAAACCTATTTTTTTCATATCTATATATTTTTAATTAACTGCTATACTTATTGGAGACAATTCACGAACAACACCATCTGGACCTTTTGCACGAATATCTTCTATTACTAAACGACTTCCACGTTTTTTCCCTTTTATGACTGTCATTTGTGAAGGTGTAATTTTATCTGTGTTCGAAGATACTGGAGTTACACCACCAGTTGCATCTTGAGCATAAATAGTAAATCCTGTAACTGTAAAGTTTGCTTTCAACAACCCATCAGCATACTGTGCTAATACTCGTTGAGAACGTAACAAATCATTTCTAGATGGTTGCTTGTCTGTAGAAGGACACAAGTATGTTTCTCCTTGTTTGTCTGTATATACCAAAAATGCACTAGGGTTAGGTAAACGTAATGTTCTAAAAATATGACTTCCCATCTTCTTTTTGCCTGCATCTGTCATTGCATATACTGTCAATTCTACATTAGCAGATGATGTAGGACGACAAATCCAAGCTTTCTCTTTTCCCGTAGGCTTAACCATTGGTGCTCCTTTTGCTTCTACTACTAAATTATCCGAAGAAACTCCAGGAACAGCAATATTCAAACGATTCTCGAACCCACGATAAACTACATTCATATCCTCGTTGGCTATAGTAGCACTAGGTTCACCTACAGTATAAGTACGAGAAAATGGGAATCTTGTAGTATCTCCGTCGTTTGTAGGTAAAAGAATCTCTCCAGTATACTCAAATACTCCAGGCGTATTACATTGCAAAGAATACACATCAGAATCTAATTTCTTCCCATTTACATAATATAAAGGAGATTTTGTAGAATCCACCGCCGATAAAAATATTGTAGCATTATAAGTTTCACCTGTCATCATATAATCAGACACAGTCGCAACAAAAGCACCCAATTTGTTTACACGAAAATCTCCTGCATCTGTTTGTAATTTCAAATGAGAAATAACTTCCAACTCTGCTAAACGAACATCTGATTGTAGTTTCGATAACATTGTTACTGATGCCACCAATGGCATATGTTCAAATATAGAATTCTGCCAAGGGACTTCTTCGCCATCAGTAGTAAATGAAGGTGAAGTAGAAAACATCTGATCAAATTCTTTTACTTTAGATGAATCGTTTGAAACTTTTGCACACAAAAATTCTCGAAATGAAGCTACATTTTTTTCCAAAGTAATTCCATTGCCTTCAAGAATTGCATATTGAGCTCCAACATCCAAATTATCTTTTGACTGAATATTATCAACATCAGCGTTTTCTCCATCAGCAAGTTTTACAATATTCTCCTTAAAGCATTGCAAATAATCAAAAACACTATCAGCCTTTGCTTTAACCTCTAGAGCCTCTTCTAACCAAGGTCCAACCTTCGCAGGATTGATTTCCTTCATCACCTGTAACTCTGAATAGACAATTCTATTCCGTTCAGTAGTAGCGACTATAGATTGTGAAATACTTTTATTAACTAATGTAAAACCATTCAAGATGTCCGCAGAAACATTCAATGCCAACATTGCAGTTAACACCAAATACATCATACCTATCATCTTCTGTCTCGGAGTTTCCGGACAATTAGCTGCTCCACTCATAACTTTTTATATTCCTAAATTCCTAATTGAAACAATTAACTCAACGCATTTAACATGTTTCCGTAAATACTATTCAAATTAGAAACTTTAGTATTTAAATCTTGTACACCTTTGTTAAAGTTTTGTTCTTCAAGCAATACCGCATCTAACAATGCCTTTAATTGTGCCACATTATCATTTACATTATTAATAGATACGTTAACCTTTTTCAAGCCCTCATTTTGAGAAGAAACTACATCTATTTGACTTCTTACCTCATTTAGTTGTAGTTCATATACCCCATTGATAGCCTCAAGATTCTTATTGACAGACTCTACACGTGCTAAATAATCTTTTGTTTGAGCTACAACTTTTTCCATATCATTAGAAATTCCATTGTATGCAGAAGACAACTTTTCACTAGAGACACTTAACACCGTTTGAGATTGTACATATTTATCAGTTTCTACAGAAGCATTATCCATACTCTTCTTTAATGCATCTACTGAACCTACAATATCAGATAGCGAAGCTAATTTTTCAGCAGTTTTTACTACTGAATTTACTCCATCTGAAAGTTTCTTTGCATCTTCATCACTTAATACTTGAGGAGATGATGATGGCATAGCTGAAATTCCTGAAACTGCTTCCGAATGTTCTCCACCTTTTCTAAATTGAGGGAATACTTTATCCCAATGATATACTTCATGTGGTTTGTCAAGACATCCAATAAGGAACAAAATAGTTTCAGTTCCCATTCCTATACAAAGCATAGGTCCAGCTCCAGGGAAGTGCATAATCTTAAACAACGCACCTACAATTACAACTGCAGCACCAATCGAATAAACTCGACCAACCCAAAGCTTCACAGCTTCACTTTCATTCCACCAATCTATGAAACTTTGTTTTTCTTTGCCTGTTTTGCTTTCTTTAGACACTTTTGACATTTTTCTCTATTTTTAGTAATTAATTTACAAATCAAATATTTCTTAATCTCCAATATAACTTCTCACACAACGGAATCCTATATAAGAACGTCTTTCATATTGATATTCGTAAGAGCGAACCCCACATTGAAGATACACACCAATATCTTTCCAAGATCCACCACGTATCACCTTTTGCTTCAATTTATCAGGGTCTGTTTCTTTTGCATTATATTCATAACTTGGATTTAAATCACTCAAGAACGTGTTTGCTGAAGAATGATAAGCAGATGATGTCCATTCAGCCACATTACCAGCCATATCAAACAACCCAAAATCATTTGGAGCATAAGTACCTACACGAGCTGTTAACAACGAGCCATCTACAGTATAATTACCTCTTAATGGTTTAAAGTTTGCTAAGAAACAACCTTTTTTAGTTCTAATATAATTTCCTCCCCATGGGTAAAGAGCGACATTTCTTCCTCCACGTGCTGCATATTCCCATTCCGATTCAGTAGGAAGTCTATAATCATGAATCTGTTGACGACCAGGTATTGAACCATACAAACGAGTTCTCCAATCACAAAAAGCTACAGCTTGTTCCCAAGACACCCCTACCACCGGATATTCGCCATAACCTGGATGAGAAAAATACAACTTTACATAAGGTTCATTATAAGCAAAAGAGAAATCTCTACCCCAGCAGATTGTATCTGGATAAATATTTATAATTCGTCTTGAGAAAAATACTTTTCTGCTATCCAAAGGTTTAATATTTGTTTCATTAACAATACGTCCATTTTCATCAATATACGCATTATCAACTCGCACCTTTGCATTTAAACGATATCCATTTGTACGAGGATCAAATTCATTTGCACGCTTATTAATTTGATCATAATTTCGATAAGTATATTGATAAACTAATTTTGAAGCATCCAAACCATGATCTTCTTCATAAAACATACTATCTATAATTGTAGCAACTTCTTCAAACTTAGGATCTTTTTTACTTGCCCCCCAAGGTATTTTAGCTTTCCAATTTAAAACTGGAATTGAATCATCTTCAGTTCCTGGCATAAAATAAGTTTGAGGATCAATAGCACCCAATTTTCTCATTAAAACAGAGTCTCTCACCCAATGTACAAACTGACGATATTCTCCATTTGTAATTTCAGTTTCATCCATCCAAAATGCATCAACTGAAACTGTTTTTGGTTGAGTTTGAATAGCCCATGTTGCCGACTGATCATTTGGTCCCATCACAAATGAACCTTTTTTAACAAATGTCATTCCGTAAGGTGCTGTTTCAGACCATGATTTTTGATAAACCCCAACCAACTCACCCTTTGGCTGAGAACAACCAACAATCAAAAGAGCTATTGCAATAGATGCAGAAACAAACAATTGTTTTCTCATAGTTTATATTATTATAATTAAAAAATCACAAAATTCTAACACTCTTATATTTACTATTTTTCTTTTCTATATCAAGTTTAAATTCATAAGAAAGGAACAATTCGTGAGACCCTGAACTCGACATTATAATTTTAGATGTCGGCAAATCATATGAATATCCAATCATTAAACCATTCAAAACACGTAATCCTGCTAATAAACTAACGGCATCTTGTATTCTATAAGAAATTCCCCACCAAAATTTCATCTTATACTCCATTAACAAATTAACATCCATTTGCCAACTAGCAAAATCTGTTTTCACCAACAACGATGGTTTAATTGTATAATTTGGATTTGGCAATTTAAATTTATATCCTCCAGAAAGCAAATACATTCTCGACAAATAAAATTCAGAGTTTTCTCCCCACCTTATTATAGGTTCTGTCAAATGTAAAACAGAAAATCCAATATCAAAATTGGGATGAGAATAATAAACCCCTAAATCCATATCAAAACCGATATCAGATTCTTTTGATTTTGGAATTTCTAAATCACTCTGGTTATGATAAGAACCTCCAGATGGGATATACACACTATCACCTTTGATAGTCATATTTGCGAAACCCAAACTTGTTCCAATACTTAAAAAGCCTTCTCCTATTTTCTGTTTATACGCATATGCGAAACAAACTCGTTGATTAACAAATAATCCAAAAGCATCATTTTGAAAATGAATTCCAACAGCGTGATAAGTTTTTTTTATTTTAAATGGTACATCTACAAAAAAATCTGTTGTAGATGGAGCGTTCTTTAATCCCACCCATTGCAAACGTTGCATCCCAAAAACTTTCATCATCTGTTGTCCTCCAATTGCTGCAGGATTATATCCTTGTACATTAAACATGAATTGTGTTACCTGTGCATCAAATTGTGCATAAACTAACACTGGAGAACTCAGCAATACTCCTATTGCCAACAGCTTAAAAACGTTTCTTAATATTCTCAAAGCACTATCATCTTATTTTTACAATACAAACGTAAATATTCAAATAATAGTATACTTTATATAAATTAATTAATACTCTTCTTCGTTAAAGAAGAAATCTTCCTTACTTGGATAATCAGGCCAAATATCTTCAATACTTGAATAAATATCACCTTCATCTTCTATTTCTTGAAGATTCTCTATTACTTCTAATGGAGCCCCAGAACGCATTGCGTAATCAATCAACTCATCTTTTGTTGCTGGCCATGGAGCATCTTCCAATTTTGAAGCTAATTCTAAAGTCCAATACATAATAAACCTTTAAAAATCTTTCTACTTATTTAATCGCAAAGATAAAAAAATTTTGTTAAACTATCTTTTTTACGTTTTTTTTTCTAAAAATAATTAAAATTCCATCAAGCGAGCCAAAACAAACAAATAATCAGACAATCTGTTCATATATTTTTTTACCACAAAAGAAATAGGAACTGTGTTTTCTAAAATATAAATATTACGCTCCGCACGCCTCGCAACAGAACGACAAACATGACAAAGAGCCGAAATTCGAGATTTACCCGGAATAACAAAATTTTTCAATGGTGGTAGTTGTTTAGATATATCATCTATTGCTTCTTCAATAAGATACACTTCTTTTTCATCAAGCTGCAATGATGCATGCAAAGGAGTTAATGTCGTATCAGTAGCCAAATATCCACCAATAGTAAACAAATCATTTTGAATTTTAAAAATAAAATGCTGATACTTTTCATCTTGAACTTCAGAACGCAAAAGACCTAAAAAGGAATTCAACTCATCAATTGTTCCATATGCCTCTAAACGAATATCACTTTTTGAAACCCGTACTCCTCCGACCAACGAAGTTTCACCATTATCACCTGTTTTCGTATAAATTTTCATTCTAAAAAGCTACAATATAATGCTGTTTTGGTAAATCCGTATTAAAAAACACCAAACCAAAATGATACAAATCAATTGATAAACGAACATCACTTCGTTTTTTTATTTCATTCCAAGCGGACTCCATTTCTGCAGAATAATGAATATCATCAAACACAAAAATGGCGTCTTCATGAGCCTTTTGCAAACATAACTCAAAATATTTCAACGTTGCCTCTCTTGTATGATTCGCATCAAAATAAACAAAATCAAGTTTGGAAAATTTCGCGACAACATCACCTAGACTTTCATTTATATTTCCACAAACCACTTCTACATTATCAACGTCTGCATTCTTGAAATTTCTCTCCGCAATATCACAAAGCGACCTACTCCCTTCCATAGTAACCACTTTAGCGGTAGAAGATGGTTTTGCTAAATACATTGTAGAAACTCCAAGTGAAGTACCCAATTCTAAAATGTTATGTGGTTGAAAAAAATTAACCAAACGAAATAACAATTGACCAAATTTTGCACTTTCCAATGATTTGGAAGCAATGTTTGCAACCGAGCTTTCGCTTTTATTGCCCGTTCCAAAATCGGTTAGTTCCACAATTGTTCCGTCTTTCAATAAACTTTTACGCACTTGCTCTATTTGAGCATAGGCATAAAAAGGATTTTTCTCGAAAATTACATAGTTTAACAAATGAAAAACAAATGGAGAGTGAATTCCAAATCCTTTCCTATGACGAGATTTGAAACGATATGTCAGTAAACTTTTTATTTGGAAAAATAAATTCATCAAGCCGAATGGTTCATTTTATTAACTCGTTCTCTAGCGTAATCAAGTTCCACCTTCAGTGTTTTATTTTCTGTTGAAGGAATTTCGAACATTAGATCCATCATTATCGTTTCTACTATAGAACGTAATCCACGTGCCCCAAGTTTGAATTCAATTGACTTATCCACAATAAAATCAAGTACTTCGTCAGCAAACGAAAGCTCCACACCATCCATTTTGAACAACTTAATATATTGCTTGATAATAGAATTTTTAGGTTCAGTAAGAATGTTTCTTAAAGCACTTCTATCCAAAGGATTCAAATAAGTCAAAATCGGCAAACGACCAATAATTTCAGGAATCAAGCCAAAGCTTTTCAAATCTTGAGGCGAAATATATTGAATCATTTTTTCCTTATCGACGTGAGCACTTTTTTGAGAAGCGCCATAACCAACCACTTTAGTATTAAGTCGTTGAGCTATTTTTCGTTCAATACCATCAAACGCTCCTCCGCAAATAAAAAGTATGTTTTTGGTATCTACAGCAATCATTTTTTGATCAGGATGCTTGCGTCCGCCTTGTGGAGGAACATTTACCACAGAGCCTTCTAGCAGTTTTAGCAAACCTTGTTGCACGCCTTCGCCAGAAACATCGCGAGTAATAGACGGATTGTCGCCTTTTCGGGCAATTTTGTCAATTTCGTCAATAAACACAATTCCACGCTCGGCTTTCTTTACATCATAATCCGAAACTTGCAACAATCGAGTTAAAATACTTTCAATATCCTCCCCAACGTAACCAGCTTCGGTCAGCACCGTAGCATCCACAATTGTAAAAGGCACGTTCAAAAATCTTGCAATAGTTTTTGCCAACAAGGTTTTTCCCGTTCCCGTTGAACCAACCAAAATGATGTTCGATTTTTCAATTTCAACATCATTATCGTCATTCACTTGCAAAAGTCGCTTATAATGATTGTAAACAGAAACCGAAAGATATTTTTTAGCCTCGTCTTGACCTATTACATATTGATCCAAAAACGCCTTTATCTCTATCGGCTTTGGAAACTTTTCTTTTTTCAAGTCCAAGTTGTCGCTCGTTTGTGTGCGCAAAGATGTTTTTATCATCTCATGTGCCATTTCCACACACTCGGTACAAACATGTCCATTCAATCCTGTAAGCAAAATCACTTGAGAATCCGAACGACCGCAAAGACAACAAGTCAAACCACTATTATCTTTTTTCTTTGCCATTGTTTATTTCTTATCGCGAACCAGCAAATCATCAATCATTCCATATTCCAACGCTTCTTGCGAAGTCATCCAATAGTCACGATCCGAATCTTTCTCTATACGTTCATACGTATTTCCCGAATGATCTGCTATAATCTGATAAAGTTCTTTTTTCAATTTCAAAATTTCACGAGCGGTGATTTCGATATCGGAAGCCTGACCATTGACGCCACCAAGCGGTTGATGAATCATCACGCGCGAATGCTTCAAAGCAGAACGTTTCCCTTTTTCGCCTGCAACAAGCAAAACCGCACCCATCGAAGCTGCCATTCCGGTACAAATGGTTGCAACATCGCTTTGTATGTATTGCATCGTGTCATAAATGCCCAAACCTGCATAAACCGAGCCTCCAGGAGTATTTAAGTATATCGAAATATCTTTTCCTGGATCAGACGAATCCAAGAAAAGCAACTGCGCTTGAATAACGTTTGCCACATAGTCGTCAATTGGCGAACCTAAAAAGATAATCCGGTCCATCATCAATCGAGAAAAAACGTCCATTTGAGTAACATTCAACTGACGCTCCTCCAAAATCGATGGAGAAATGTAGCCACCGCCATGCGATGCCGACACAAAATTCATATACTTTTCTAACGCCAAACTATTCATGTTCAAATGTTTGGTAGCGTAACTTTTAAATTCATTTGCATTCATAAACTTATTATTATTTTCTATTTTTCAATTCTTCTTGCGATTTATAGCGAAAACGCTCTTTATTTTCATTTACAATATTCCTGTTATAACTTTCAGTATATCCAGGTCGTACAACAGTTGGTGGAATATTTTTATCGTTTTTTGTAAACTTTTTATCCTTTTCCACTTTTAAAACTCCATCTAAATACTTTACCATTAAGTATTCACCCATTTTTTTATGCGATAAAGTAGATTCTTCCGCTTGATTATTTGAGAACTCTGTCAAATAATTTATTGCCAATCCTTTATCACCAGCAAAAATTTTTAAAGCGGCAGCATCAGCCTCTTGTACAAGCAAATCAAAGCGTTTTGCCCAAGAATCTTGCTCTGCACGAATATCTAATGACATTTCCGAATAATTTGGATATGCCATATTTGCTACCCAATTGTAAATCCAAAAAGCTGAAGTCCACGAAAAATCCAACAACGAACCATTGTTAATATCGAAACACCAAGGCACTTTCGTTATACTACAATACATCGGAACATAAACATTAAATGTTGCATCATCAACACCAAACCACAAAATTCCACCTATAGGATTTGGCAACCATCCTCTCATTTGTCCTACAAAAGAAAAACCAGTTTGTTGCGTTGCAATCGGGCGTTCGTGAAAGTATTCAACACTATCAACCATCCAAGTTAGCGGACTTTTTCTAAAAGGAGAAAAAGAACATCCAGCTCCCAAACCTGTTGTCATATCCAACTCCGTACCTTCATAATGATCACGCATACATTCTTTTATAAATTCACACGAAACTTTTTTTTGAGGTTTTACCCAAAGAGGCATTCTCTCTTTAGTTTCTCCTTTTATGTAAGAAATATATTTATCTATTTCCGGTGAAATTTTTCTAAAAAAAGCCCACACTCGAGCCTCACAAAAGCGAATACCACCAAAATCTAAAGGGTTATAAACATCCGAAAAACTAAAATCCTTTTCTGCTCCACTAAAATAACCTTGTTTTTTCGCAAAAGAAATTACATCTGGTGCATACAGCACATTTTCTTTATCCGAAAAATCTATCGTTGTTATTCGAGCTTGATTAGCATGTGCCGAAATGCAATCATCAGGTACTCTAACAGCAACCCAAACAGCACCTTTATTTTTATTTACCCAATTCCCTTTTCGATCCTTCTTAAGTTCAACACCTTTTCCTATCATTTCAAGAATCCAAACTTCATTAGGGTCCGCAATAGAAAAAGACTCTCCTGAACTTGCAAATCCATACTCCTGCACTAATGTCGTCATTACTTCAATAGCTTCACGAGCTGTTTTTGCACGTTGCAATGTTATATAAATCAAACTACCATAATCTAGAATTGCAGTAGTATCTACCAACTCTTCACGCCCACCAAAGGTCGTCTCTGCAATACATAACTGATGCTCGTTCATATTCCCTACCACATTATAAGTGTGAGCAGCTTGAGCAATTTCGCCCATATATTTTCCGGTATCCCATTCATACACAGAGAGAGTTGCATCCTTATCGTAATCAGCCACAGGATAGTGATATAATGCACCATAAAGCATATAAGAATCAGCAGAATAAGACACCATGGTTGAACCATCTACAGAAGCATTTTTACCAATTAAAAAATTAGTACAAGGCTTCATTGATAAAAGGGCCCCAAAAGTTAAAAGCACTGAAACAAAAAATCTTCTTTTCATAATTTTGTAATTATATCTAAAAACGCCACGAAAATACAAAAATTTCAACAACATTGCCTTATACTAAGGTATATCTTAAAAAGTTTCACTCTCTTTAGAAGTGAGTTCAGTAATACTATTCGACTCTAATACTGTGAGAGCATTCTAAAATCTTCGCTTATTTATATAAATTAAGTTTCATCAAAATAGATTCGTTAATAACGAATAATCTCGTTATTTTTGCAAAAAATTTTTTATTAAAAAAGGAAAAACAGAATGCTACGAATAAAAAAAATTGATTTATACATTATCAAGAATTTTATTACTGTATTCTTTGCTGTATTCTTTATCTGCTTGTTTGTTTTCATCATGCAATTTTTATGGATGAATATTGACGATTTGGTAGGAAAAGGACTCAGTATTTCTCTTCTATCCGAATTCTTTTTTTATTCCTCAATTACACTTGTTCCTATGTCATTACCACTTGCTATTTTGCTAGCATCACTAATGACATTTGGTAGTTTCGGAGAAAAACTTGAACTCCTAGCACTAAAATCTGCAGGGATTTCACTTTTTAGAATTATGGCACCATTGCTTTTTCTCATTGTATTTTTTTCAGTGGGAGCCTTTTTCTTTTCAAACAATGTATTACCAATTGCTCAACAAAAACTTTGGACATTAATATTTTCACTACGACATAAATCACCCGAATTGGAAATTCCAACTGGTGAATTTTACTCTCAAATAAATGGCTTTAATATTTATGTTCGTTCAAAAGATCATAAAAAAAAGCTTCTAAAGAATGTGATGATTTATGATTTTTCAAATGGATTCAACAACGCAACAGTAATGACTGCCGACTCGGCAAAAATACTTTCAACAGAGGACAAAAAAAATCTTGTTTTTATCCTTTTCGATGGAGAATCTTTTGAAAATTTAAAGAAACAAACACTATCAGACAAAGGCAATGTACCCTACCGAAGAGAATCATTTAAAAAGAAAGAAATTCTTATTGACTTCGATTCCAACTTCAATAGAATGGATGAATCTCTAATGCAAGGACAGCATGTCAGTAAAAACATTGTTCGTTTAGAAAATGATATAGATTCTGCGAAAATTGCCAAAGACTCTTTAATAAACGAATATTGTAAAAAAATAGAGACAAAGACTTATTTAAAAAATATAGATCGTGATTTACTTGTAGATTCTAGTCTTTTAGTAAACACAAACTACAACCACGATACACTTTTTTATAGCCTCTCAAAAAACAAAATGGAGCGAGCAACAAAAAAAGCCATTAATAGTGTAGAGATATTCCTCAACGAAACAAAATACAACAACTCTATTATATCTGAAAATCAAAGATTTATTACAAGACATTCGGTAGAATGGTACAAAAAATTTACACTCTCTTTCGCTTGTATCATTTTCTTTTTTATAGGTTCTCCGCTTGGAGCTATTATTAGAAAAGGTGGACTTGGTGTTCCTGTTGTTATCTCCGTTATTCTTTTTATCATATATTATATAATTGATAATATGGGGAAAAAAATGGCAACTGAAAGTATTTGGAGTGTATGGTTTGGCATGTGGTTTAGTTCTATCGTATTACTCCCCTTGGGAATATTTTTGACTTATAAAGCAGCTAACGACTCAGAACTTTTCAACACAGAAAATTGGATTATTCGATTTGAAAAAGCAAAAAAAGAATTAAAAAAAATTAAAAATATTATACATGGAAAATTTCTCAATAATAGAAGATGCAATAAAGGATTTTAAAGAAGGTAAATTCCTTGTTGTCGTTGATGATGAAGATCGTGAAAACGAAGGCGATTTAATTATGGCAGCAGAGTTTGTTACTCCCGAACATGTCAACTTTATGCTACGCTATGGACGCGGAGTCCTTTGTGCACCAATCACAATGGAGCGTTGCAAACAGCTTGAATTACAACATCAAGTTCAAGAAAACACAAGTATATTAGGAACTCCTTTTACCGTTACCATAGACCTTATAGAAGGTTGTTCTACAGGTGTAAGTTGCCACGACAGAGCAGCTACAATTAGAGCCTTGGCTGACGAGAATATATCTCCCAAAGCTTTTGGTCGCCCCGGGCACATCAATCCCCTTTATGCACAAGACAAAGGCGTTCTTGCAAGAGCTGGTCATACAGAAGCTGCAATTGACTTTGCACGATTGGCGGGGTTAAAACCTGCAGCATGTCTTATTGAAATACTTAATGAAGATGGCACAATGGCTCGTATGCCACAACTCAAAGTTTTTGCAAAAGAACATAATTTACGCATTGTAACTATCCGCGATTTGATTGCCTATCGCCTAAAACAAGAAACACTTGTAGAGAAAGGCGAAGAAGTAGATATGCCTACAGAATACGGACATTTTAGATTAATACCTTTTCGCCAAAAATCAAACGGTCTTGAACATATAGCTCTCATTAAAGGCACATGGGACAAAGACGAACCTATCCTTATTAGAGTTCACTCATCGTGTATGACCGGTGACATTTTTGGTTCATCAAGATGTGATTGTGGCGAGCAACTTCACAAGGCAATGCAAGAGGTAGAAAAAGCGGGTAAAGGAATTATTTTGTATCTCAACCAAGAAGGACGTGGCATAGGACTTATGGCAAAAATTGCAGCTTACAAACTACAAGAACAAGGCTTTGACACTGTTGATGCAAACATACATCTCGGCTACGATCCAGATCAGCGTAATTATGGCGTAGGTGCACAAATACTTAATTTATTAAACGTAAGCAAAATGCGACTACTCACAAACAATCCCGTAAAACGAGTAGGTCTAGAGGCTTATGGATTAGAAATAACTGAAATTGTACCTATCGAAACAAAACCAAACAGTTATAACGAACGCTATTTACAAACGAAGAAAGAACGAATGGGACACATTTTACACAATTTGAAATAAAACTAACTATTTTTAAAACGGCATTTAAATGCCGTTTTTTATTTCTGCTTTGATTTTGGAATTTGTACATTTGTATAAAAATTTCACTTTATGAAACAAAAAGCAGAGCGTTTAAACTCTTTAGACATATTACGAGGATTTGACCTTTTTTTATTAGTTGGGCTACAGCCTATCTTATGGCGTTTATGCGAAACTCCACAAACTTGGTTTGGACATTTGCTAAAAACACAACTCGACCACGCCACATGGCAAGGCTTTCACTTTTGGGACATTGTTATGCCTCTTTTTCTTTTTATGTCTGGCATTACAATTCCTTTTGCTTTTGCAAAATATCGTAACAAAACAACAAAAAAAGATTCACAACTATGGATAAAAATCACCAAGCGTTTCTTTCTTCTATTTCTATTAGGATGGATTGTACAAGGCAATCTCTTGGCGTTTGATATACAAAAATTTAGAATATTTTCTAATACTCTACAAGCTATTGCTGTAGGTTATTTAATAGCTACGATTTGCTATCTATTTCTAAAAACTCATTGGCAAATCATTCTTGCCACAACTTTTCTTTCTAGTTATTGGATTGTTTTTGCGACTTTTGGCAACAACGACTATTCGCCGCTAGGCAATATCGCTTGCCAAATAGACAATTCTGTACTCACTTACTTTAAAGATGGTGTTATATGGAATAATGGACAATGGACATTTTCAAAGGATTATACTTACACTTGGATTTTAAGCAGTTTAAATTTCTGCGTAACTGTTATGCTAGGTACTTTTGCTGGTATACTATTAAAAAGTTCCTATACATCAAAAAACAAATTAAAAACACTAACTGCAATAGGGATTTCGTTAGTTATTATTGGACTTATAATCAGCCCTTACCATCCAATTATAAAACGTTTGTGGACAAGTTCGATGACACTTTTTAGTGGTGGTATTTGTTTTCTACTAATGGCATTGTTTTACTATATGGTTGACATAAAAAAATGGATTAAACTATTTTCATGGCTTAAAATTTACGGTATGAATTCTATTGTTGCATATGTTTTGTACGAAACTATAAACTTCCGCTCTATCGGTCATTCCATATTTTATGGAACTGAACAATTTCTAGGACAATATTACTTTGCATTAATAGAATTGACTCAAGTTGGCATTGTTTTTGGAATATTATTACTACTTTACAGAAATAAAATTTTCATAAAAATATAATAGTATGTACGATAAAAAATTTATGAAGCGAGCCATTTCGCTATCTATCAAAAACATAGACAAAGGCGGAGGACCTTTTGGTGCTGTTATCGTAAAAGAGGGGGAAATTATTGCTACTGGAGCAAATCGTGTCACATGCAACAACGACCCAACTGCACATGCAGAAGTAATGGCAATAAGGAAAGCCGCAAAAAAACTTGGTTCGTACGATTTGTCTGGTTGTGAAATTTACACTTCGTGCGAGCCCTGCCCTATGTGCTTAGGGGCTATCTATTGGGCACACATCGACCGTATATACTATGGCAATACAAAAACAGATGCTGCTACTATTGGGTTCGACGACTCCTTTATATACGACGAACTAGACTTAAAAAAAGAAGACCGGAAAATTCAAATCATTCAAAAAATGCCCGAAAAAGCTATCGAAGCTTTTCGATATTGGGATAACAAAACAGATAAAACTATTTATTAATTCATTATATTTGCATCATAAATGATTTTTAAACACAATTGTTGAACATAAAACTAAAAAAACAGAAAATGATGTAACTTTTTTTGACAAACATATTATAAGCATTTGCTAATATTCTAACTCTCTAAATTACCACAAAAAGCAGCCTCAAGAATAGCAAAAGATGCGTTATGCGGATTTTGTTATTTGAGGCATGGTTGTGGTAAACCTTGAGAGTGGATAATGAAATCCGCTTTTTTTATTTTTATTTATTAATAATTTAAAGGTTGCGCCCGACACGAATCAGGGATAAAAACATGAAAAAATTATTTTTAGTAGTTTGTTTAACTACAATGGGATTATGTTTATCGGCACAGAATATCATAATCCAACAAAACAACAAACCTCAACAACAAACAAAAGTCATAGAACGTGTTGTAGAGAAACCTGTATACATTGAAAAACCTGTTTATATTGAAAAACCTAAACCAAAATCAAACTCTCCTATCCTACTTGATGCAGCGAATATATATGTTGCACCTGAAGATTTTGATTTTATGTCAGGAAGTACTGCGAAAACAATAATAAAAAATTTAAATAACTCCAAATACCTCGGATATAATGATTGGAGAATACCAACAGACGATGAATATACTATAATGGAGCTATTTATTGATAAGTTAAATTTAACTTATCAATACAAATACCAAAATGGTGATAAAGCGTATTTATATCTTTATAAATGTAATAGATGTGGGAACCCTCGGGGATGTATTTGCTCAAGTTGTGGAGGAACACCTTACCAGTACTGTAGTGCTGGCGGAAAATTAAGGTTAGTTAGAACTAAACAATAATCAAACATTTAGGGCGGGCATAAGTCCGCCCTTTTTAATACCAGCAGATAGGCTCATCGCCTAAAATGAATTCTACCTTTGCTCCCTGCATTATCTGCTCGTGCGTCAAGTAAAAACAATGATAATCCTCGCCATTTACTCGCACTTGCTCGATATAACAATTCTTTTCCGAGCGATTTTTCACAGAAATCTCAAAAGTTTTGCCATTCTCTAAATGTAATTTTACATCGTCAAACAAAGGCATTCCTATCTCGTAGCGTTGACTCACAGGATTGACAGGATAAAAACCCATTGCACTAAAGACATACCACGCCGACATCTGTCCGCAATCTTCGTTTCCACACAAACCATCGGGTGAGTTTTTGTAAAACTCTTTCATTATACGAGTAACCAATCGCTGCGTTTCCCAAGGTTTGCGAATCGCATTATAAAGATACGCCACATGATGGCTTGGCTCATTGCCGTGAGCATATTGCCCTATCATACCCGTACTAAAAATCGGCAAGTCTGCTTCCACCGATGGATTATACGCAAACATGCTATCAAGTTTCTGCACGAAACGTTTTTCTCCCACAAGTTTTATCAATCCGTCAATATCGTGTTGCACCGACCAAAAATAATGCCACGCATTACTTTCACAAATATGAGGTGTATAATCATCGGGGTTAAAATCGGGCTGAAAATCGCCGTTTTTATTGCGTGGTTGCATAAATGATGTTATCGGATTATAAAGATTCTTATAATTTTCCGATCGTTTTAAAAATTCATCAGCAAGCGAATATTTGCCCATATCCCTTGCCATCAATGCAATACAATAATCATCAAAAGCATATTCGAGTGTTCGCGACAAAGACCAATTATCACTATTATAAACATCTTCTACATCGTACGGTACATAACCTAATTTTTTATACAAACCAATACCTCTATAATCATCCATATTAGCAGAAACACAACAAGCCTCAAAAACCTCATCAGCAGAGAAATCACCAATGCCTTTCAAATAAGCATCAACAATCACAGGAACAGCGTGATAACCAATCATCATATCCGTTTCGTTTCCGTAAAAATTCCAAATAGGCAAACGTCCAAATTGCTCGTAATGAGCGAACATAGACTTCACCATATCGTTAGTGCGTTGCATTTGCAAAATAGTGTGAAGCGGATGAGCTGCACGATAAGTATCCCAAAGTGAAAACGTAGAATAATTTTCAAAATCTGCGTTGGAATGCACGTTTTTATCCACTCCAAAATACGAACTATCTACATCAGAAAACAACGTAGGTGCCATAAACGAATGATAGAGTGCAGTATAAAAACATATCTTTTCATCCTCGTTTCCACCTTTTATTTCTACTTTTCCAAGTTCATCACTCCACAAGTTTTCTGCATCTGCACGATACTTATCAAAATCAAAATGAGGAGCTTCTTTTTCTAAATTCTTCATAGCATTTTCTACACTCACTCCCGAAAGTGCAGTTTTCAACACAAGTTGTTCCCCTTGAGTCGTTCTAAAATCAAATTGAGCAATACACCCTTTTGCGTTTATTTTTTTACCATTAAGGATTTGTATAGTATCTAATTTAACACTCCCAAACGGACGTGAAAAACGCGTAACAAAAAACAGACGCTGATCTTTAGCCCAACCAGAAGAATATCGATAACCACATATCGTTACAGAGTCCAAAACCTCAATATTCGAATCCTCAGTCTTATCCCAATTCATAGCTTTTGTAAGATTCAAAAAAACGGCAGATTCGGCTTCGGGGAAAGTATATCGCTGAATACCAACTCGATGTGTTGCCGTCAATTCTACATTTATTTTATAATCAGAAAGTAAAACCTGATAATACCCAGCCGAAGCCGACTCTTCAGAATGAGAAAATTTTGAGTGAATACCTAATGGCATATCTGCTTCGTTCCACGGTTTTGTAACAGGCATAAAAGATATGTCGTACAAATCGCCTGCTCCCGTACCTTGCAAATGAGTATGACTAAATCCCGCTATCGTACTATCAGGATAAAAATAACCAGCTATTCTATCCCATCCAGGCAGTCCATTATCAGGACTTAATTGTACCATTCCAAAAGGCACCTGTGCACCCGGATAAGTATTCCCCGTGTAATCCGTTCCAATAAATGGATTTACATAATCCACAACACTATCTCTCTCCGAGCACGAAAGCAATAATATCAAACTTGCAAATATTAGCAGATTTTTCATATTTTCTTCGTTTTTCACAAAAATACGAAGAATCTCACTTATAAAAAACGAAAAACTTTGCGGGTTAAAACACAAAGCGTAATTTTGTAGAATAGAAATTTTGAATAGAATGTTTTTCTCCATTATTATTCCCGTCTTTAATCGTCCAAACGAAGTAGACGAATTACTTGAAAGCTTAACACAACAAACTATAAAAACGTTTGAGGTAATTGTTGTTGACGATGGTTCGGAAATAACCTGTGACGGAATGGTTTCTAAATTTAACGATAAACTTTCTATACATTATTTTTACAAAACAAATTCAGGTCCCGGGCTGACGCGTAATTTTGCAGCAGAAAAAAGTTCTGGGGAATATCTTTTAATATTGGACTCAGATTGTATTGTTCCCCCACACTATATAGAAACTATAGAAAAAACATTACAAACAGTAAAATTAGATGCTTTTGGTGGCCCAGATTGTGCTCATCCTTTATTCTCAAATACACAAAAAGCTATTAGTTATTCAATGACTTCATTTTTCACTACTGGTGGCATCCGCGGTGGTAAAGCAAAATTAGATAAGTTTTATCCACGTAGTTTTAACTTTGGCATCAGAAAAGAGGTGTTTGAACATTTAGGAGGTTTCTCTTCTATGCGTTTTGGCGAAGATATAGATTTGAGCATACGAATTTTTAACTCTGGTTACACATGCCAACTTATACCTCAAGCATGGGTTTACCACAAAAGAAGAACTGACTTAAAAAAATTTTTCAAGCAAGTACACAACTCTGGCATTGCTCGAATCAATCTTTACAAGCGTCATCCAAAATCATTAAAAATCGTGCATTTGCTACCAACTATATTTACACTCGGTGTACTACTTTCAATAATTGGATCAGTTTTCTTCAAATGGCTAATATTCGTTCCTTTAGCTTACGCTTTTTTGATTTTTATTGATGCCTCTATACAACATAAAAACTTAAAAATAGGAGCTATTGCGGTTGCAGCATCATTTGTACAATTAATAGGATATGGCACAGGATTTCTACGTGCATTTTGGAGCAGAATTATTTTAAAGAAACCCGAATTTGGAGCTTTCGAGCATAACTTTTACAAATAACATTATGAAATTTAATTGGAAAAAAATTTTAACACACGTTGGTATTATAACGACATTTTTAGTTATTGCATTTTTCTATTGCACTCCTGTATTTGAAGGCAAAACACTGCTTGGACACGACGGAGAAAGTTGGGCTTATTCAGCAAAAGAAGCAAGAGATTTTAATGAAACGCACGACACACCAACACTTTGGACAAATAGCATGTTTGGCGGTATGCCAACTTATCAAATTACAATGCCTAAAAACTATAATTTGCTAGGCTATGCTCAAGATTTACTTCAACAACTCCCCACAAGTGTTTTTTTCATTTTCCTGTATTTGACTTGTTTTTATATTGCTCTGCTTTGCTTTGGCATAAACAAATGGCTCTCTGTAATAGGTAGTTTTGCATTTACATTTGCTTCCTATAATTTTATAATCATTGCAGCCGGCCATGCTACAAAAGTTGTTGCTATTGCTTATATGGCACCATTAATTGGTAGTATATATTTGGCTTTTCGGAGAAATAAATTTTGGGGAGCATTACTCACAGCAGTATTCTTGTCTTTAGCCATAAAAAGTAACCATGTACAAATTCTCTATTACACCTTATTCATATTATTATTCTTCGGGATCTCTGAATTCATCTATAGTATAAAAGAAAAAACAATTAAACCATTTTTTCAAACATTTGGACTACTTTGCCTAGCGGCTATCATTGCTATTGGGATGAACGCCACAATGTTACTTACAACATACGAATACAGCCAATACACCATGCGTGGGAAAAGTAATGGATTAACAATAACTGAAGCTGGCAAACAACAAGGTTTAGACAAAAACTATATTACACAATGGAGCTATGGCATTGACGAAACGATGACTCTTCTCATCCCAAACTTCAAAGGAGGAGC
Organism: Paludibacteraceae bacterium; assembly: GCA_017547145.1. Lineage (GTDB taxonomy): Bacteria > Bacteroidota > Bacteroidia > Bacteroidales > Paludibacteraceae > RGIG9608. The sequence continues at coordinate 71,454 of JAFYQJ010000005.1, forward strand.
AAGCGTAGGTACACTTTCTGATAAATCTGAAACTGCAAAAGAACTACAAGAAAGAGGAGTTAAGAATATTTCACAAACAATGCAACAATTCAAACTTCCACTCTATTGGGGTAACCAACCTTTCACAGCCGGACCTGTTTATTTTGGTGCAATCGTAATATTTCTTTTCGTTGTAGGAACAATACTTTTAAACAATCGTATAAAATGGTGGCTTATTTCAGCTATCATTCTTACCTTATTATTATCATGGGGGCGTAATTTTATGCCTTTAACAGAGTTCTTCATCGACTACATTCCTATGTATAACAAATTTAGAACCGTATCGATGACATTAGTAGCCACAGGATTTTGTGTAGCACTAATATCTATTTTAGCATTAAAAGAACTATTAAGCAACGAAGTCAATAAAGAACGAAAACAAAAATCGCTCATCATCGCAGCAAGCATAACCGGGGGAATTTGTCTTTTATTCACTTTAATTCCTACTATAGCGGGTGATTTTATTTCGCCTTTGGACAAATCTCAATTTCAAGGCGAATATGCATTTCTACAAGAGACACTCACGTTAGACAGAGCAAATATGCTAAAAAACGATGCTTTTCGCTCTTTTACATTTATAATTCTCGTCTTTGCAGTTTTATATTTTTATTCGCTAGGAAAAATAAAAAATAGAGTTCTCTACACATTGTTAGCAGTTTTAATAATGGCTGATATGCTCCCAATTTGTCTTCGCTATTTTAACCACGAGAACTTTGAATACAAAAACATAAACAACCTTAAAAAACCTTCCGTTGCCGACAAATATATCCTTAAAGACAATGAATATTTCCGCGTTCTTGACGCTACGGTAGATATATTTAACGATGCATCTCCAGCCTATTTTCACAAAAATATAGGAGGATATCACGCGGCGAAATTACGTCGATACCAAGAAATTGTAGATGTTTATCTTGCTAAAGAAATACAAGGAACACTTGCTAATGCAACTACAATAAATGACATCGTAGACAACTTAAAACAGATGAATATTTTAAATATGCTAAATATGCGTTATCTAATTTACAACAAAGACGCACAACCAATATTCAACCCACACGCAAATGGTGCAGCTTGGATAGTAGACAATTATAAAGTTGTAGCAAATGCTGATGAAGAAATGCTTGCTCTAGGTGTTGAGAATTTAAAAACTACCGCCATTATTGATGAGAAATCAGCACAAAAACTTTCAAAAATTACAATAGACTCCACAGCTAAAATCAATATTGAGATTTATGAACCGAACAAACTAATTTATAAATCAGAAGCATTAACCGAACAAATTGCTGTATTCTCAGAAATTTTCTACGACAAAGGGTGGAATGTGTATATAGATGGAGAAAAAGCAGAATATTTCCGAGCAAACTACTTGCTTCGAGCTATGGTAATTCCTGCTGGAAGCCATGAAATCATCTTTAAATTTGAGCCTCAATCATTCAAAATAGGGAATAATATAGCTAAAGCAAGCTCCATTTTATTGATTATTCTACTAGGTATAGGAATTTATACACACAAGAAAAAGAAAGAATAAAGAATCTAAATTTTAGACGTTATTTCGAGGATGTTTAGAAATTATTTCTTTACGAAGTAATTTTACATCTACGTGTGTATAGATTTCGGTAGTCATAATACTTTCGTGTCCTAATAATTGTTGTATAGCACGAAGATTTGCTCCATTTTCAAGCAAATGCGTAGCAAACGAATGCCGAAATGTATGAGGACTTATATTTTTTTTTATACCAACTTCTGCAGCCAACCGTTTAATAATCGTAAAAATCATAACTCGAGTTAAGTGCCCTCCTCTTCTATTAAGAAAAAGATAATCCTCTTCGCCTCGTTTTATAGGGAGTAAGGTTCTATTTAACATCCACAACTTAATTTGTTTTTCAGCTTCGTCGGAAATAGGTACAAGCCGTTGCTTACTTCCTTTTCCTTCAACTTTCATATATTTTTGTTCAAAATAAATATTCGATATCTTCAAACCGACCAACTCAGAAACTCGTAACCCTGATCCGTAAAGTGTTTCAATAATTGCCCTATTTCGATGACCTTCAGGTTTCGATAAATCAATAGCACATACAATTTGGTCTATTTCCTCCACAGTTAAAACCTCAGGCAAGCGAAATCCGATTTCAGGAACTTCAAGCATTTCGGTCGGATCATTTTTTATACACTCATCGTACAACAAAAATCGATAAAAAGATTTTATTCCAGACACAATACGAGCTTGAGAACGAGCTTGCAAGCCCATCTCACATAATTCTACCATAAAATCTGATAAATGAATCCGCTCAATAGTAAGAAAATCCAAATGTGCGTCGTCAAGATAATTTAAAAAATACAAAATATCTCGTTCATACGCTTCTACCGTATTAGGCGACAATGATTTTTCAAGAACTAAATAAGCGTGGTATTTTTTTAGAACAGATTCTTTGTCCATCAAAGCCACCTTTTCTTCTTAAATACTAGTAGAATGGCCGAAGCGAAAGCTATCATCAAAAATATCGCAAATAGATAACCATATCGCCAATGTAATTCAGGCATAAAATCAAAATTCATTCCGTACATACTGGCTATAAGTGTTGGCGGAAGAAATATAACAGAAACCACTGTAAATATTTTTATGATTTTATTTTGTTGAATATTAACCAAACCAAGAAATGTATCTTGCAAGTAATCAAGCCGGTCTACACCAAAACGTGTATATTCAAAAAGTGAATTTACGTCTTTTATAATTACTGATAAACGTGAACGTAACTCTTCGGGTATCAATTCACATTTTATCATATTAGAAATAATACGCTGCTTGTCTATTATATTCTGACGCAACACCATAATTTTTTCTTGTAAGTTTTTGATTTCCAAAAGCAAATCTTCATCAGGAGACTCAATAGAAGTTATTCGCTTACTTAAAGCACTAACCTCATCAGTTACATCTTCTATCATATCTGCATCATATTCAACTCGTGTTTCAAATAATGCTACAAGAACATGATAGCCAGTTGGAAAATTGCGTTGGTTAGCGAAAATTTTTCGTAATGTCTCATCAAATGATTTCAATTGAGCATCGCGCACCGAAACCAAAATACTACTTTTCACAATAAAAGAAACAGCCTCTACAGAATAATTATCAAGCAAAAAATGAGAATTTGCTACCATACTATCTTCGGTTTGAATATAGCGAGAACTTATCTCAATTTCTTCCATTTCTTCCTCTTCTTGAATATAAATTTTCAAGAATTGCTCCAATTCACTCTCCACTTCTACCTCAACATCGTTAAGGTCTATCCACAAAATATCTTCCTTTTGAACGCTTTTTAATGTTTGTATATCTTTAGAGATTCTTAAACGCCCATTTTCTCTATAAAACAATTTAAATTCCGACATCGTTAGTTGCTTTTTTTCTGTAAAACAATCAGATTTGTTAATTCTACGAATTCTGCTACACTCAATTGTTCCGGTCTTTTATCAAAAATTGCATCTTTTAGCAATTCCGTATTGTTATTTACCAAAGAACGCAACGAATTTCGCATAGTTTTTCGTCGCTGATTGAAGGCTGTTTTTACCACCGTTTTAAACAAAACTTCGTCACAACCAAGAGATTTTGTTTTGTTACGAGTTAGGCGAAAAACAGCCGATTTGACCTTGGGCGGAGGGTCAAAAACATGTTCGGACACTGTAAACAAATATTCTACATCATAATAAGCCTGCAATAAGACACTTAATATACCATAAGCTTTACAACCCGGTTTCGAGGCAATTCGTTCAGCAACCTCTTTTTGCACCATACCCGAAAGGCACGGCACTTTGTCGCGATATTCTAATAATTTGAAAAATATCTGGCTCGATATATTGTAAGGATAATTACCGATAATACAAAACGAAGATTGAAAATAAACCGATAAATCCATTTTCAGAAAGTCGGCTTCAATCAATTTAAGCATTGGGAAATACTTTTGCAAATAGACAACCGATTCTTTATCAATCTCTACAGCCGTTAAATCTATATCAGGATTTTTTAGAAGATATTGGGTAAGAACTCCCATACCCGGGCCAATTTCGAGTACGGGCATTTGGCCGTCAAATACAAGACTGTCGGCTATTCGTTGGGCAATGTCCAAATCTCGCAGGAAGTGCTGCCCTAAATACTTTTTGGCTCTTACTTCTTTCATAAAATTGCTTACCTGCCGGATCGTCCATTTTCTTTAGTTATTCGTTTAACAAATAGGACAAAATCTAAAAACATTTTTAAATAAAAAGGTTAACTTTGCCCTAAAATCAAGCAAAAGTAAAAAGAATACACCATTCTTCCAAATTAAAGAAAAAAAACGTGCACAACTTTTTCAAGAAAATACAACAAAGCATTATTAGCCTCATTGATTTTTTTTACCCTCCCTTCAAAAAAATTATTCCCATCAATATTTTTCGATATGGCGTTTGTGGCGTAAGCAATATGGTGCTTGATTGGGTTCTTTACTTTATTGTTTTCCATTTTGTAGTAAACGAACAAGTAGTAGATTTTAAAATAATTGCATTTACACCACATATAGGTACTATGTTTATCACATTTCCTATCACTTTTATTACAGGATTCCTTCTATCAAAATATATTAGTTTTAGGGGATCGTCCATTGTTAGCAAAGTTCAATTTTTTCGATATGCACTCGTTGTCTTCGGGTGTATTCTTATCAACTACGTATGTTTAAAACTATTTGTTGAGGTTTGCGGTTTTTTCCCAACTCCATCAAAAATGCTCACAACATTATTTACTGTTCTTTTTAGTTATTTTTCACAAAAGAACTTTACGTTCAAATCATGAGTATTTCAAAACAAACCTACAATATACTAAAATGGTGCATCCTTGTACTAGCCTATGGATTTCTATTATATAAACTTACGACTTTCAACGAGTATAAAAGTTTTTTTGCCCAATGGCAATCGGTGAATTTTCAGCAGTTTTCTTGGTTGATATTAGCTATTTTTTTATTACCTCTAAATTGGTTTTTAGAATCTATTAAATGGAAAGTAATATTAAGTAACCTAGAAAAAATTTCCACTTTTACTGCATTCAAATCTATTTTATCGGGTATTACTGTTGGATTTTTCACTCCTAACAGGATAGGAGAATATCCCGGACGTGTAGTTTATATAAGCAACAAAAACAAAGTACCAAGTATTGCACTTGGCTTTGTCGGTTCTTTAGCACAAACTTTAGTTATTTTAATTTGCGGACTGCCATCTGCCTTTATTTTTTTTACCCACGAAAAGGAGTTTGAATTACTAGTAGGGAAAACACTTTGGGTATTCTTTTTTTTCGGTATACTTCTTCTCTCTGTCTATTTTTTACTACCAATCGTATCAAAATACTTTTTAAAAATTGCTATCAAACAAAAAAAAATCGAAGAGACATTACTAAGTATTAGAAGTTTTTCTCAAAAAAATTTATTCAAAATATTTTTATTTTCATTTCTTCGTTACACGGTTTTTTGTTTGCAATTCTTTCTTGTTTTATCTTTTTTTGGAATTGATTTAACCATAACAGAAGCCATTATTAGTATTGCAACTAATTATCTATTCGTAACCTTTACACCTTCTATTGCACTTTCCGAAGCGGCTATTAGAGGTTCATATTCAATACTTTTCATTGGAGCATTTTCAGAAAATTTAATAGGGATTGCCACCGCTGGCATCACAATTTGGATTATCAACTATTGCCTACCAATGATTGTTGGTTCCGTTTTCTTTGCTAAAAGTAAATTATAAATCGTTTAGACTTTCGCCGCAATATTTACAAAACGACGCATCAGCCTCGTGTCCTGACTTTCCGCAATGGACACATTTTTTTTGTGCTTGTTTTTTATAACCTTTTACCATCTCTGCCGAAACTATACCTGTTGGCACAGCTATAATCGTATAACCAAGCAACATAACAAAAGCCGACAATGCCCTCCCAATTGTTGTTACTGGAGTTATATCGCCATAACCTACAGTTGTCATCGTTACTATTGCCCAATATATACTCGTAGGGATATCAGTAAATTGTGTATTTGGGGTAGTTCCTTCTATCATATACATAAGCGTACCTATTGATACAACCAATATTATTACGAAAAGGAAAAATACGATTATCTTGCGGCTACTTTCATACAACGACTTCAAAAGCAAATGTCCTTCGGATATAAACGTAAAAAGCTTAAACACACGAAAAACTCGTATCAATCTAAATGTACGGAATATGATAAAATACCTTGCTCCTTGAAACAAAAAGCCCAAATACATAGGTAATGTCGATATTAAATCGACGATTCCAAAAAAACTAAAAATATATTTCTTAGGTTTGGGCGAACAATAAATACGCACAAGATATTCTATTGTAAAAAATCCAGTAAACACATACTCAAACACCTGAAAAACAAGTTTAAAGCGATTTGCGACAACCTCTAAACTCTCTACAACCACCACCAATACACTAAGCAATATAAACACCATCAGCAATACATCGAAACGCTTTCCTGCCTTTGTGTCAGCTTCGAAAATAATCGTATACAACTTCCTTTTCAATTCTTCGTTGTGCAGAAAATTTTCTATTGAAGATTTTATTTTTAAAAAGAACTTTGGTGTTTGCATTCGCTTAATCTATTCGCTTTGTGTAGTTGTTAACAACAACTCATTTTCAGCATTTTGTACTTTTTTAAAATTGAATTCAGCCACAATACTTTGTGTTAATGCTACGATTTTATCGTTACACAAATTGCCGATACTTCCCTCGTGCGTATGACAAATATTTTTGTTAGGGATGAAATTTCCTGCCTCTATTGCTTGCCCGACTTGTTTGTAAGCATCACGAAATGGCACTCCTTCCAACACCAACTCGTTCACTTTTTCCACACTAAATATCGGGTCGTAACGATTATCACTCATTATTTGAGTATTTATCTTTACTTCACTCATCATTCGAGCAACCATTTTCAAACAATCGTTCAATTCGTCAAACATTGGGATAAAAACCTCTTTTATGATTTGTAAATCGCGATAATAACCCGATGGCAAATTATTTGTTATCATGGTTATCTGTTGAGGTATGGCTTGCAGTTTATTACATTTTGAGCGAGTAAGTTCAAACACATCGGGATTCTTTTTGTGCGGCATTATGCTCGATCCTGTTGTGTATTGAGGAGCCAATTTTATAAAACCGAAATTTTGGCTTGTAAACATACATGCATCAAAAGCCAACTTTGAAAGCGTTGCCGCAATAGATGCCAATGCCGACGACACCACACGCTCCATTTTTCCACGCCCCATTTGTGCATATACTACATTGTAATCCATTGAATCGAAACCTAACAAGTCCGTTGTCATTTGCCGATTGAGCGGGAATGATGAGCCATAACCAGCTGCCGAACCCAACGGATTTCTATTTGTAATTTTATAAGCTGCTAACAACACTTGCAAATCATCAGTCAAACTTTCGGCATAAGCACCAAACCACAATCCAAACGACGAAGGCATTGCTACTTGCAAATGCGTATAACCCGGCAAAAGTACCTCTTTGTAGCGTTCGCTTTGAGCTATAAGTATATCGAAAAGAGCTACAACGTTTTCTACAGTCTCACGAATTTTCGTGCGCGTAAACAATTTTAAATCAACCAACACCTGATCGTTGCGGGAGCGACCGCTATGTATTTTTTTTCCAACATCGCCCAAGCGACGCGTTAACATCAACTCTACTTGCGAGTGCACATCTTCGACACCTTCTTCTATTTGAAACCATCCAGAACGAGTCAACGCATAAATAGAACGCAACTCTTCCAACAACAATTTTAATTCGTCAGCCGAAAGCAAGCCAATACTTTCGAGCATAGTTATATGTGCCATAGAGCCTAGCACATCGTATGGAGCAAGAAAAATATCCATTTCTTGATCGCGACCTACAGTAAAGCGTTCCACCTCTTCGTTTACAGAGATTCCTTTATCCCAAAGTTTTTGAGCCATATTTGTTACTTATTTAATGCTTGTGAAATAGCTTCCGCCATTTTATCTACCATATCTTGCAACTTACTGCCAATCATTGTTTTTATCATCAATGGCAAATCTGCTTTCAGCGTTATTTTCATTTTTGAGCCAATCTCTTTCTGTACAAGTTGAATCCAAAGATTAAAGGAAACAGGAGAATTTTCTGCTCCAAATTTAATTGTTTTTGGTGGCTCACGGTCTATTATCTTTAAGCCTACACGACCAACTGGAGCTACCGAAAAACGACATACATCTTCTTCGAACTCCAAATCTTGCAATTTGTCTTGCGGAACCAAATCTTTAAATTTTTCCAAATTTCTTAAATCAGAAAGTTGTTTGTATGCCGTTTCGGCATCGCAATTCAGCATTTGTATTTTACTTTCGTAAGTAGTCATATTTTATGTTTTTTATCAAACAAAGATACAAAGAATTTATTTACGTGCCCGGAGTATTTCACGCTTACCACCAACTGGACCTTGTATACGCTCTACTTTGAAACCAACAGCTTGCAATGTACGACGAACAACTCCCTTGGCACAATAGGTAACCAATACACCACCATCGTTCATTTGCTCATAAAGTTTTGCAAATTGTTCTTCAGACCACATTTCAGGTTGTTTTTCGGGCGAAAAAGCATCAAAATAAACCAAATCAATAGGCTCATTCAATACCATTTTTGTAAAATCCACTTTTTGTTTCTTAAGCGAAAAGTTGGGGTTAATAAACACTTCTTGCTCCCACTGGGCTGCATGTAAGCATAAAAAATGCTCCCGCTCAAGCGACGTAGAGCCATAGTTCAATGCCTTATAGATATCAGAGCAAAGTGGGTAAAGTTCGGTGGTGATATAACGTACACTTTTACCTTGGCGTAATGCATACTCAAATGTTAGCAAAGCATTTAAACCTGTGCCAAAACCAACCTCAAATACCGTAACATACGGTTTCGATATTTCACAAAAGCCACTCTTAACGAATACATGCTCCGACTCTACTACTGCTCCATGTACCGAATGATAGCATTCGCCTACCTCACTATTATAAATCGTATGCGAGCCATCGTCTGTGATACGTAAATCCTGCAACATTTTTTTTACAAAAAGGAGCGTACTTTCTATAAAGCACGCTCCCGCTTTTTACAATTATGAAAACAAAAATTTAATTATTCTGTAGCCTTAGTATAGTCTATAGTTACTTCCATACCTGACACTGCAGAAATAGCATTCAATGAAAGTGCAGTAACTATTGTGCCATCAAATTCTATTGTTGCACTACCTGACAAGTAATAAACTTCGTCATTGTAAATCATAAATGAACCATAGAATGCACCATCTGTACGGTAATCTTTATCAGGGTCGATTACCCAATTGCCACCATCATCTTGCATTTCCAAATCCCACTGACCATCACGAAGTGCATAGTCGCCAGAAGCGAGGCTTGTCCATTCTAAATTACCACCAGAAACTACTAATTTAATATTTTCACCATCCTCGCCTTCTATATTGATATAGTGAGTACTTTGGAAGTAACTACCATATCCACTAGCCGCATAATAAGCATAGTTTGCTTTATTATCTTCGTCAGCAGTGTAAGATACAGTTTTAACCTCTACTTCTTTTGTAGGATTTGCAACTGTTTCAGGCTCACGATAGAAGTAAATATCACGAGTATTGATTTTACCTACGTAAGTACCTTTCACAGGCATATCGATAGCATTTTTACCATCGATAGTAATAGTGTAGATATCACCTGATACTTTAACATCAATTGTAACGTTTCCGTCAAGTACGTTTTTCACATTACTACCGCTGTTTACTACTGTCAAATAAGTATTTTCAGGGTTGTAAGTCAAAAGGTCGCACATCCAATACTCTTGGTTGAAGTCCATTGTGTCGGCAGTGTAGACTCCCGGAGCAATAGAATCTTCGAATTCAGAGTTGAATTGAATTTCGAAAGCATAACCTGTACCCGAAAATCCATCGAAAAGATTGTCTTCGTCGTCAGCATCGTATGTAAAGCCCATACCTTCCGAAAGCAAAGTAAGTGTTATTTTGTACGATCCACCGCCTGTTGCATATACATCACCATGATAGTATGCATCGGCAACGGTCAACGTTTCGCGTGCAGCAGCCATATCATCTTTTCCTGCTGTATCTACTACTGGTTCAGCATCTTTACACGCTACGAATGTAAGTGCAACTGCTAAAACCAACAGATAAGTATTTTTCAACATTTTTTTCATAGTCGATTATTTTTATAGATTTATCATTTTTACACTTTTTCTTCCTGGAGCAGGCGATGCTGCAGTCAAAGTTCCTGTAAACGAAGCTTTAACTTCTACGCCCGATGCACTTTCTGCATCTACAGTTATAGTATAAGTAACTCCATCTTCAGCTACGTCTACTTGTACGTTACCTTTTGTCATATAGTATTTTGTAAACGCAACGTCTACATAGCATCCGTTCATATTTGTACCATCGAAGTAGCCAGCTTCAGCTTTACCTTCAGTGCCAGGGTTTGATTCGATTTTGAACGTTCCACCCAAAGAATCACCTACCAACACCAAGTTCATATCTACGCCTGCAGCTGTAAAGCTCAAGTTGTGTACATCGTGAGTGATAGAAAGACCAAGCACTTCGTCAGTAACTTCTTCTACTGCATCTGCTACTACAGCATGCGTACAATTTGTAAATGCTAGTTCGGTTAATTCGCCTTCACCTTCCGATGGATTGGTTAATTTTCCAGGATAGCCGTCTGTCCATTTCCATTCCATAGTAAAATAGTAACCAGTACCACCACCATGAAAAATTACAGTAGATAATTGATATTCATTTGCATCATTTGCAAACGCACCACCATAAACAGACATAGCAGCACTTGAATAAGCATATTCGAACTCACCAATACCTCCTGCTAAAGGACCTGCTAACCAACCTGACGTAGAATAATGTTTAGGACCCAATGCACCACCATTTCCAACCAAAGAAACCAAATTATAATCTTCATCAAGAATAAATTTAAAATGAACATTTGGTGTAGTAAACTCTTTATAGTCATCAGGATATGCAGCTTTAGCAATTTCTTCAAAAACATTTGTCAAACGGAATAAACTATCTGTAGCTTCTTTTGCTTTTTCTACAGCAACAACTGTACTTCCTTCCAAGAAATAATCTACTACTTCTGCTTTACCTCTTGGCAACCAAGTGTAGTCAACCTCTACTTTGATTGTTTTAGAAGAAGCAGAGTACATAGAAGTTTTTTCTTCTGGAACAGTCAACTCGAGTTCCGCAGTGTTACCAAAGTCAAGAAGCACTTCCACAGCAATAGTATCAACTACTTCGCCTTTGTCGAAACGAACTATAGGATCAAACATAAAACCACCCTTTTCGTCAACAACTACCAATTCGAAGCTATCAGCAGTTTCCGCATAGTTACGACCTACCAATACGTTGAAAACTTTAGTTTCAACAGTATCAGTTTGTCCACCAATGGTCATCAAATATTTACCTCCATCTGCTGGTTTAATCACGACGTCAGAAGTATTGTCGTAGATATAGCAACCTGCATTTTCGTCAAGAGGAGAATCACCTCTTTCAGGTATATTTTCTTTACAAGCGGTAAACAAAGTAGCTGTTACCGCAAGAAGAGCTATTAATAATTTCTTAGTTTTCATATTCTTATATTTTTTTAATTGTCAAACAAATTAAGCAACTGGAGGATTAACAGTTGGGTTGTTTTGGCTTTCATCGATACCTTGGTTAGCTTCGATTTCCGATTTAGGAATCAAATACAACAAGATAGGCGACTTAGCAGGCACATTGAATTGCCAAGCGTCAGGGAAAGATGAAACTCCGTTTTCTTTACGAACGATAGGTTTTTCTAAACGCATAAGGTCGAAGAAAGAGTGTCCTTCACCCCAAAGTTCGATACGACGTTGCATCCAAATTTCGTTTTGCAAAGCTTTTGCTTCAGCAGGAGCACCCGAATAAGAAGCATCGCGATTTGCACGAACAAAATTGTCGATGATAGCTTTACCTTCAGCTGGTTTACCGCTCATAGCCAAACCTTCTGCTTGGATAAACAACATTTCTTCTGCACGCATCAAAATCCAGTCCGAAGCAGCAACAAGGTTAATCATATTGTCTTGATAAACACCGAATTTTACGTTTCCAAGATAGCCGCAAGCTTCAGCATATTCTTTTTTCCAATCGTTGTAGATGTCGCTAGAAATCAATGGAGAATCGAAATCTTCGTTCAACCACCAACCTTTACGCACGTCAGTATCAGAAATTTTATCGTAAAGCAATACGCTAATGCTTTTGTAAGCACCTACACCTGTATAACCATCAGCAAACAAAGAGCTCAAGTGCGATGGCCAGTTGATAATACCTGTAAGTACGATATCGTTTGTTTCTGTAATGATATTAGCCCAAAGCACAGATTTTGCTTCAGCCGAAGTAAACGTAGGTTTTGAAACTTCTGCCAAAGTATAAGGCTCAGCACCCGAAATTTCCAAAGCTTTTGCAGCATCGGCAGCGGCATCAGCCCAATTTTGCATTACAAGGTTTACTCTTGCACGCAAACCATAAGCTACCGCTTGGTTGATCATGCTCTTGTCAGAACGTTTAAAGTTTTCAAGCAAAGGAAGTGCTTCGTTCAAATCTTTTACAATCAAATCGTAAACTTGTTGTACTGTAGCACGTGGGTTGTTCGATTGTTTGTCAGCTTCCATGCTTTCAGTTACGATAGGCACGCAAAGTTTATTTTCGTTGCCTTTGTATGTAAACTGATAAAGTTGAGCCATGTTGAAATAAGCAAACGCACGAGCAGCCAAAGCTTGTCCACGATAAGCTTTAAGAGTTTCGTCTTCCGCATCAGCTGGAGCTACACCCAAAACTGAGTTTGCAGCACGGATAATTTTATAATAAATTTTCCAAGTCATCAAACATTCTGCAGAAGTGTAAACACGACCAGAGAAATTGTATGATGAGCTAAACCAGTTATAACCAATATTTGGACAGGTTACGTCTTGTCCGTTAGCATCCATAATGATAGAAAGAGCTGAATAACCAAAGTCGCTGTGGTATCCATTGCTTTCACCAAGACCTGCGTAAAGTTCTATCATTGTAGCATAGATAGCAGAAACGTCTGCTGCCAACAATTCAGCATTATTTTCGATTGCTGCTTGTTTTTGAGCTTCAGTTTTTGTTGCCCCTTCAGGGAAAGTGTTCAAGTCGGTACAACTTGCAAAAAAGAGTACCCCAAACACCAAAACTAAAATTTTACTTACTGTTTTCATATCTTATATTCTTTTTTTCTTATTTAAAAACCTCAAATTTTAGAAAGTTATGCTAAGTCCACCTGAAATAGAGCGAATTGGTGAATAATAAGCAGCTTCAGATGAAGCATAACCTTGACGTGGATCGAGCCCCTTACGTGCAGAGAACAAAGCAACATTGTCTGCTACAGCATAAATACGGAATTTTTCCATCTTCATTTTCTTCACCCATTTTGATGGTAAAGAGTAACCCAATGTAATGTTTTGCAAACTCAAATAATTTGAACTAACCAACCAACGATCAGACATATAAGTTGTATAAGTATCATTTGAATTTAAACGAGGAACATTAGTATTTGTATTTTCAGGAGTCCAAGCATCTAAAATGTCGATGTGCCAGTTTTTACCAGCAGAAGAGCTAGAACCTGAATGCATCAAATCAGAATAAGTATAGTCGATGATGCGACCACCCAATTGATAAGCAAATGCTACCGAAAGGTCAACACCATAAACATCCAATGTAGTACCAAAACCACCATATACTTTTGGCAAAATGTCGCCAGTTTCGTATTGTGTAGCAGAAGCCCAAACATCAGTAGTTGTTTGTCCGATAACTTCACCATTTGCATCAGTTACATCTTTGTAATATAAAGCAGAACCAGTCAAAGGATCTACACCTGCATATTTACGGATGTAAAGGTTGTACATAGACTCACCTTCTTTGTACATATTGCTACCAGAAATCCATTCACCGCCAAGTTCTTCATCCAATTTCAAAATGCGGTTTTTGTAGTAAGTCATGTTAGCATAAAGTTTCCAAGAAATTTCTTTTGTTTTGATTACTTCACCGTGCAATTCTATATCCAAACCTGCATTAGAAAGCGAACCAACATTTACAGGCAATGAAGAATAACCTAAAGAAGAAGGCACTGGTTTGTAATACAACATGTCTTTTGTACGACGGCGGAAACCTTCGATAGTACCACTCAAACGATCGTCGAAGAATGCAAAGTCGATACCAGCATTGAAGTTGTACGAAGTTTCCCAAGTCAAATCGCGATTACCTTTGTAAGCAAGAGTAGTTGCAAAGTTACCGTTATTTTCAGTTACTTCGTATTGGTCAGTATAAGCATAAAGCGTACCAAGAGCGTCGTTACCTTGAGCACCGTAGCTCACTTTAAGTTTCAAAAGGTTGATTTGCTCAACATCAAGGAAACTTTCATTGTTGATGTCCCAAGCCAAACCTACCGACCAGAAGTTACCCCAACGATGTTCTGGAGCAAATACAGAAGAAGCATCACGACGATACGATGCCGATACATAGTAACGAGAATCATAGTCGTATTTAGCTTGTGCCAAAATACCCATTGTAGCATAAGAACCTGAAGATGAACTTGTAGAAGGTTGCAAAATAGCATTGTTTACTTCGGCAATGTCAGGAGTATAAAGTTTTTGTTTGTAACCACTCAAAGTTTGAGTTTTGTAGCGATAAGCTTCGTAACCAACCAAAAGGTCGACATTGTGAGCACCTGCAAATTTGTTTGCATAAGTCAACAAATATTGTTGGTTCAAACTCAAGAAACGTTGTGTAGAAACACCAGCAGCACCACCCATAGCAGCAAATTGTCCGTAGTATGGGTTTTGTGTATAAGCATAGCGAGTGTTGTTCATGTTCAAACCGATGTTAGCAGTAGCTTTCAAACCTTTGTAGAATTCTACTGTAGCATACCATTTACCAGAGAACAAGTCAACATTGTATTGGCTCTTATCCAACGCAATAGCAGAAGCTGGGTTCGATTGGTTCATAAATGGACGGATAAGACCATTTACACGACCATCTCCATAATCATACACTGTAAATCCGTTTGCATCTTTCATAATATTTCCAGCTGCATCGCGTACATACAATGGATAGATAGGAGCCATATAAGTACTTACATAGAACAAGTTACCGCTAGACGCTGAAGAAGTTTGTTCTCCTGGATAACGTTGGCTATAGTTAGCATACGACATGTTTGTACCTATTTTCAACCATTTTTTAGCTTGATAATCAACCGAAGCACGACTTGTAAAACGTTTGAAGTCAGAGTTTTCGATAATACCACTATCTTCTAAATATGTAGCAGAAGCATAGTAAGTCAATTTATCATTCGAACCACTAACGTTTACATTGTATTCTTGACGGAAGTTGTTGTAGTTAAACAATTCATCAAACCAATTGTCTGGAGTATAAGTAAATCCATTGTTTACATAACCCAAGGTTGCATTTGGATTCAAGCGACCATTAACACCAACTAAACGTTGACCAGCAGGAACGCTATAAACTTGATAACCCAAACCACCATTGTTTGCATCTAACAAGTTTTTGTTAGCATATTCATTTGATGCATAAGCACCTTTGAAGTTCAAATATTGGCTATTATACAATGCTTGATAGAATGTTTCGTAGTACATTCCAGGGTCTGTCATTACATTATATGTAGGAACTGCACGTGAGTTGCTACCCCATTTTGCATCAACAGAAATTTTTGCATCTTTTGTTTTTCCACGTTTTGTAGTAATCATGATTACACCATTTGCACCACGAGCACCATACAAAGCATTTGAAGCAGCATCTTTCAATACAGTAACAGATTCAATATCCGAATTACTAATTGTAGAAATATCACCATCATAAGGAATACCATCTACTACGTAAAGAGGTGCGTTGCTTGCGTACATAGAACCGATACCACGAATACGGATAGAAGAACCAGAACCAGGAGCACCGTTTGAAGACAAACCTTGAACACCAGCCACTTGACCAGCCAACGAGTTTGTAATGTTTGAACTTTGACGCTTAGTCAACTCATCACTTTTTACTACAGAAGCCGATCCAGTAAACGATTTTTTAGTAGTTGTACCGAAAGCGACTACCATCACTTCGTCCAACTCTTCAGCAGCAGGCAACAATGTTACTGTTACATTTGAAGCAACATCTACCACACGTCTTTCCATTCCTATAAAAGAAACAGTAAGCGTTTTTGCTGAAGATGGAACCATCAATTCAAATAGACCATCTACGTCTGTAATTGTACCAACATTGGCACTTTCGGTTACCAACACTGTAGCACCGATAATTGGTTCCCCATTACCATCGACAACTTTACCAGTCACCTTTTTGTCTTGAGCAACCATCGAGCCTATTCCTATCAACGAACAGGCAAGAAACATTAACAGTTTTCTTTTCATAAACTCAATTATTTATTAAACAATATTAAAATTCTTTATATCATTCCTGAAAACAAACTTTTCAGGATATTTACAGAAATGGCGACAAAAATACAAATAATCTTTAAAAATACCAAAGTTTTGTTAAAATACGTAACATTTTAACATTTTGATAAAAACAAGCACACTTATCTGACATTTTGCTACTTTAATATCATGATTTCTTCACAATTTATTAAAAATAAAAAGAAATATGAAAGCATAAAAAACAAAAAAGCGACCCTCTGGGTCGCTTTTATCAAAATCTTTTTGAGATTACTTCTCCAACTGAATTGCTTCCGAAGGACAAACTGAAGCACATGTGCCACATTCTGTACAAGCATCTGCATCAATTTTGTAGATATCACCTTCAGTAATCGCTTCAACAGGACATTCACTAATACAAGTACCGCATGCGATACAATCTTCTGTAATTACGTAAGCCATTTTTTTAAAGTTTTTAGTTAGTATAATTTTTAGGCAAAGTTATAGGTTTTTATTATGCCCACAAACTTTTTCATTTTTTTTTGGTTACTTTGTAAAAGTTTTTTTCAAAATCATTATTACAATAAAAAAACATCGATTTCGTTTTTATTAAAACGACGTGATGTAATTTACTGCATGAAAAAGATTAAAATCTTTCTATTCTTAAACCTTTGTGTGCTGTTTTATAACGCAACAGCACAAAATCTACCATACGCAGACTACAAACGTTTTCATTTTGGTTTTTCTTTGGGGCTAAACTTTCTTGACTTCAATGTAACTCCAAGCAAGATTGCTATTGATGGGAAAACGTACGAAGCCGACGTTTCTTCTATTATGCCAGGTTTTTCAGTTGCCCTTATCAGCGACTTACGTTTGAACGATTATTTCAATCTCCGCCTAAACCCAGCATTGCATTTTGGCGACAGAACACTTTCTTACTTAAATCCTACAGATGGTGAGCGTTTTCGTACAAGTG
Organism: Paludibacteraceae bacterium; assembly: GCA_017547145.1. Classification (GTDB taxonomy): domain Bacteria; phylum Bacteroidota; class Bacteroidia; order Bacteroidales; family Paludibacteraceae; genus RGIG9608. Next base: position 88,988 of record JAFYQJ010000005.1, read on the forward strand.
TAAAATCTGCTATCATCACAATTCCGCTTTATATTAAATACAGTGCATTTCGAATACACGACTATAAACCCTATTTAATAGCTGGCGGTGGTGTAGCGTTCGATTGCTATCGCGACAAACGAATGCCTGTTGTTCTTAATATGTTCGACTATTTTGTTGATTTCGGAGCAGGATGTACAATATATTTCCCATTTTTCCGATTTGCACCCGAACTACGATTTGCAATTGGATTTAACAATCTTTTAGAACCTTTAGAAAAGCGAGGTATCGAATACCAAGATCCTGATATGAAACGTTACAACCATTCTTTATCTAAACTCACATCTCAAATGTTTATTCTTACATTTAACTTTGAGTAAATCAAGAAAATACTTCTTGTAAGACTTCTAGCGATCGTAACGTTCCAAAATTTCCTAAATGTATTTGATAATATTCAATTATCCGAACTAAGATTTTTACTCGATCGGTATGCGAAAAAGAGAATTTTCCCATATTTCGATAATTCATCCTCATAAGTTGCAACAAAGCAAACTTCTCCGATTCCTCTAAAAAATAATTGTGTAAAGGTTTATTTGCAGTAAAACGCGACTCCAACATATCAAAATATGCCCGATTACTATTTTCTAAATTCGGTGCAATACCTAGCAAGTAAGTTAACTGCAGTAAAAACACAATATGAAAATTCGCCAAAGAAATATTTTCTGTATCAAAAAATAAAAGCGACGACTCTACAAAATCAAACAAAACGGCATCCGATTGCTCTTCTCGTAAAACTTTCGATAAAAATTCAGCCAAAAACATTGCAACCGTATTCTTGCAAAAATCGTAAGGGATAGAAGAATAAACACAAGAAGAAGCGCTCTCTCGCAAGCGGGGCAATTTATTATTAGAATCTATAGAAAACACAACTTCAACCAACGAAAATGGCTGAAGAAAAACTTTACGAAATGGTGAATGTCGAGATTTCACATCATTTATCACACATGACAAACGACCAAACTCTCTCGTATAAAAATGCACAATATATCCCTTCGGATATTTCGTAGCATATAGCACTATAGCTTTTGTTTTTTTATACATAAAAAAAGCAAGGTAAACTTTTCACCTCGCCACAAAATTACAAAAAATGAGCCATTTTGGGGACTCGAACCCCAGACCTACGCATTACGAATGCGTTGCTCTACCAACTGAGCTAAAATGGCAATAGTGATACAAAAATAAATCTTTTTTACTTTTTTTAAAAAGATTTTACCTTCTATTACTTTTTATTACGATTTTGAACGTTGTGATAAATCTTCATCTGATTGCCAAGAATTTTTGTAAATCCTTTTACATCATCAGAAGTCCACGCTTTATTTACTTCTCCGTATTCACCAAAATCGGTTTTCATCAAATCGAAATCACTCTCAACTCCAACCAACGTATAGCTATAAGGACGAAGTTTGATTATAACTGTTCCGGTTACATTTTGTTGTGAGTTTTCAAGGAATTTTTCAATATCGCGCATCACTGGTTCAAGGTATTGCGCCTCATGAAGGAACATTCCGTACCAAGTTCCAAGCTGATCTTTCCAATATTGTTGCCATTTGGTAAGTGTGTGTTTTTCTAGCATTTTGTGTGCATTGATTATAAGCAAAGCTCCTGCTGCTTCAAAGCCAACACGACCTTTGATACCAATAATTGTGTCGCCAATATGCATGTCGCGTCCAATACCAAACGCCGAACCTAGTTCTTCTACTTTGTTTATAGCCGCAATTTTGTCAGAGAATTTTTCTCCATTTACTGCTACAATTTCTCCTTTTTCAAACGAGATAGAGATTTCTTCTTCCTCTTGTTTTTTTACTTGTTTTGGATAAGCATTTTCTGGCAGAGTCAAATTCGATTTCAATGTCTCTTTTCCTCCGATAGATGTCCCCCAAAGTCCAGCATTTATACTATATTCCATTTTTTTGAAATCTGCTTCGAAACCATGCTTTTTCAAATAATCAATTTCGTACTCGCGAGTTAAAACCATATCGCGTGTAGGAGTTAGAATCTTGATTTCAGGAGCAAGAATTTCAAACGTCAAGTCAAAACGCACTTGGTCGTTACCTGCACCTGTACTTCCGTGGGCAACATAGTCGGCACCAATTTCTTTTGCACAATTGATAATTGCCATTGCTTGAAAAATACGCTCCGAACTTACTGAAATTGGGTATGTTCCGTTGCGAAGCACATTTCCAAACACCATATATTTAATGCTTTTTTCGTAATACTCATTGGTAACATCAAGCGTATAATGTTTTTTTGCTCCAAGTTGGTATGCTCGTTCTTCTATTTGTACCAACTCTTCAGCACTAAATCCTCCTGTGTTAGCAATTGCAGTATATACTTCGTAACCTTTGTCTTCCGACAAATATTTTACACAAAACGAGGTATCCAAACCTCCGCTAAAAGCTAATAATACTTTTTCTTTCATTTATTTTTGTTTTTATTCATTTTCTAACTCTTCATTACAACGTTGCAACCATTGGCATCGCTTATCGTTGGGATCAAACAACATAGCTGTACAGATACAATAACGTCGCCCTGTTCGGTGCAATACATCAGCATTAACACAACCTTCACAACCTTTCCAAAAATCTTCGTCATCCGTCAAATCAGCAAAGGTTACCGGAATATAACCCAATTCTGTATTTATTTTCATAACCGCTGCACCCGATGTTAAACCAAAAAGTTTGGCATTAGGGAAACGCTTTCTCGACAAATCAAACGAGAATTTCTTTATACGTTTTGCCAAGCCCATACCCCTAAATTTCGGATTTACAATCAAACCCGAATTAGCAACGTATTTTTTTTCACCCCAACTTTCTATATAGCAAAATCCTGCAAACTCATCATCACACAAGGCTATAATAGCTTTGCCTTCTTTCATTTTTTGCAATACATATTCGTGCGTACGTTTAGCAATACCCGTACCACGCACTTTCGAAGAATCTTCTATAGTTTTTAATATACTGTCGATATATTTCTCGTGGCTCAAATCAGCCACCAATATCTCTATTTGTGAATCTTCCATTTCTACAACGAATAAACCAAGTCAGAAATCAAACTCCCTAATTTTTGAGCAAACACCTCACGCTCAACACCCTCTCCCATAACTATCATCACAGTATCATCACCAGCTATTGTACCTAACACACCAAAGTCATCTTCACATGCATCAATATTTGCCGCAATTACACTTGCATACCCCGGCTTTGTATGTAACACTGCTATATTTTGAGAAAAAACGAGAGAAACACTTCCGTCTATATGAACTGTTTGATTTTTAGCAACCTTAACATCTAAATTTCGATGCAAGCGATAACAATATCGTCCTTCACTATTAGGCATTTTCGCTATTTTCAACTCTTTTAAGTCACGCGAAAGTGTAGCTTGCGTTGCTACAAAACCATTTTCAAGCAACAAATTCAACAAATCCTCTTGTAGTTCTATTTCGTGTGAGGCTACCATTTGTTTTATAAAATCAAGCCTCAATAATTTTTTTTTCACTTTTTTGAATATTTATCAATAAACAGCTGCAAAAATAGTCATTTTTTTGAATATTATTTCAAAAACAACAAATCTTTTCAACAAAAAAGTCCCTTATAAAAAAAGGGACTCTACATAAATGATTATAAAAATTCAAGTTATTGTCTTTCAAAAGTAAGAATATGCGATATGCCTGCAGTATACTCAAGTACTAATACTTTTTCTGTAAAAGATTTAACTAAGTAAACCATAGATTCTTCTCCTTCTGCAGAAAATATCAAATTTTTATTAACGGAACTATACGCCCATTGATTATAAATAGGCATTAAATCTTCCCATTCTTCCGTAGGCATATACATTGTTCCATCTTCAAAAAAAGATATTTTTTTACCTAAAGTATAAGACATATCCGTTCCATCACTACAAACCCAATTTGTTAAAATCCAGCTCCCTTGTAAATTTTCAGAATTAACAGAGAGTTCTTTATTTGTTGGATCATCAGGTTCGTTGCCATTCTTGTTATCACAACTAAATATTATCATACTTACTACTAATATTATTGCTAAAGTTTTAAATATATTTTTCATTTTTTATAAATATTAAATTTTATTCTTACTCACTTTTTAATCGGCTTTTCAGAATTCTCCGTTGTGCCATTTCCTTGAAAAAATACACAAATAAAAAAAGCGAGGCACTTCACCGCTTCATTTGAGTTTTCGAGGATTTCTGGACAACCTATTCTACCTAAATTAACGACAAAAGCCCACGCTAAACACGTGGATATTAACATTGCTTTCATCTTGGTAGAATCTTCAAAAGTGTCCAGTTTTCGAAAACTCAAGATTAGCTATAACGCAATTTCCAATATTTTCAAGATTTGTGTATCAAAATCACACGATTTATATCATAGGCAAAACATTTTTATTAGTTATAACTTATTTATTTAATCCTAATTCATTTATAAAAATCAACGCTATTGCAATAGGTACTATATAACGCAACAAAAAGAAATAGATATTAAAAAGTGGCACAGCCAATTTTCCTCCATTACTCAACTCGTCAAACGTATCTTTTCGCTTATAAAACCAACCTATAAATATTGAGATTAGAAGCCCACCTGTCGGTAATAATATTTTAGAAGAAAAATAATCAAAAAAGTCAAACAAAGACATTCCAAACAATTGCAAATTGCTCCACACTCCTAACGAAAGCGAACTCAACCCACTCGAAATTATCAAAACACCAACCGACAATAGAATCACTGTCTTGCGTTTCAATTTAAACTCTTCGGTAACATAAGCTGTTATCACTTCAAGTAAAGATATGGTAGAAGTCAATGCAGCTACTGCCAAAAGCAAAAAGAACAAAATAGCCCAAAAATATCCTCCTGGTATTTGCGTAAAAACATTTGGAAGCGTTATAAATACAAGTTCAGGGCCTTTTGACGGATCTATTCCCAAAGAAAATACAGCAGGGAATATAGCCACCGAAGCCAATACAGACACCAACGTATCTAAAGTTGTAATCTCAAAAGCGGTATGCACTAAATTATTTTTTTTACTCACATAGGAAGCATACGTTATCAAGCAGCTCATACCTACACTCAACGAGAAAAATGCTTGCCCCAATGCACTCAATACAACCGTAGATGTTATTTTCGAAAAATCAGGTTTAAACAAAAATTTCACACCCTCTTCAGCTCTAGGCAAAGTAAGCGATCGAAAGCATAAAATTAGAATGATAACAAAAAGCAATGGCATTAAAATTTTTGAAATCTTTTCAATACCTTTTTGTACGCCAGCAAGTACTACAAAAGCAGTGATAAAAACAAAAACTATAGTCCAAAACAATGGTCGAACCGCTTCTGTCGTAAAATCGGTAAATACCTGCGACAAATCGCTAGGAGCTTTACCTACAAAATTATTAGCAACTGCCTGAAAAACATACTCTAAACTCCATCCTGCAACAACAAAATAAAAACTCAAAATAATGAATGCAGTAATCACACCTAAAAGTCCTACCAAATGCCAACGACTATTAGGCCTCAACACACGAAAAGCTCCCGACGCATTTGCTTGCGAACGACGACCAATAACCAATTCCGAAAGCATAACTGGCATTCCAAGTACAAAAACAAAAAGCAAATAAATCAACAAGAATGCAAAACCGCCATTTGAACCAAGTTCGTAGGGGAAACGCCATATATTCCCCAAACCTACAGCCGAGCCAGCTGCAGCAGCAACCACAGCAAATTTACTCGAAAATTGAGCTCTATTCTTATTCTCCATCTTCAACTAAAATTTGCTCCCCTTTCCGATAATAATAAACGACACCAAAACGCTGACATGCTTTTAAGCGTTTGTATGCAGAAGATTCTGAAGCAAACGAAGCCTCTACTTGATTCCATATTTCAAGAATAATTTTATCAACTTCGGCACGCATCGATGCCACATGATCCTGATTTCGTGAGGTGCTCTCTTGAAATAATTTCTGACTATTTTTGTATTCCTTAAAAATATCGTAATGAACCTTTACTTTTACGATTGTAGGATTATAAACTGGAATACCACCATTACGCGTGCGTTCGTTCTCTCCGTCGATAATATTTTTACCCCACTCCATCAACGCAGCCTCCGATGTCAAATCGGGAACGGTATAATCATTAGGATCCAACTTATAAAAACGTTTGTTTTCTACCTTTATTTCTCCACGAATTACCGCTAAATTTAGCACCTGAATAAAATGCGATATATACAAACGCACATTTTTTATTATCTGCTGATATTTTTTATTGGCAGAAACTTGGCTCTCAAACGTCTGATTGTATTGCAACACCGTATTCTCAAATACGCCATAAATTGTTTTTGCTTCGTGCAACAATTTATAAGAAATAGGAGCTGCGTTAAGTTCCTGTTTTTCAGACTCCTCAACGGCCATCTTCAAAGCTTTCAAACGAGCTTTATCTGTATTTGGTAAACGACGATAAGGCATATTTCTTAAATCAATGCGAACAAAGGTATACAAAAATATTGTATTTTACTCTTCGCGGTGCATTAATTTAACCATCAATTTTTTAAGTGGTTGCAATTTTTCAACAGAGACACTCAAATTTTCAAGATTTTCTACTGCTTTCTTATGATAAAAATCAATACGTTCTCTACAAATTTCATCAATATGTAGCTGCGTATAAAGTTGTGTTATAGCTTTAATTTTTTCAGCACTTGGTTTGCTTTCTATCCATTTGTTAAGCAACAAAGCATCCTCTCCTTTTGCAACTTCTATTGCAGAAAGCATCATATAAGTTTTTTTATTGCAAAGTATATCGCCTCCAATGGCTTTACCAAATGTTTTTTCGTTACCATAAACATCAAGATAATCGTCTTGTAACTGAAATGCCAAACCTAAATTTATACCAAATTCGTACAGCAATTCGCAATCGGAAGTAGATGCACCAGCTATCAACGCTCCTATTTTCAAAGACGAAGCCAACAAAACTGCCGTCTTCAAACGAATCATTTCTATATAATCACTTTTTGAAACTGATTGTTGTTGCTCAAAATTCATATCCTTTTGCTGACCTTCACAAATTTCTATTGCCATTTGAGTAAAAATATCAAGCACTTGCTTCAAATTCTTTTCAGGAACGCCCGCCAACAAGCGATAAGCTTCTATTGACATAACATCGCCCGAAAGTATTGCTGTATTTTCGCTCCACTTTTCGTGCACAGTAGCACGACCACGACGCAAAGGAGCTTTATCCATCACATCATCGTGCAAAAGTGTAAAATTATGGAACACCTCCAAAGCCAAAGCCGCTGGTATAACTTCCTGCAAATCGGCATTATACATATCTGCTGCCATCAACGAAAGTGCCGGACGCACACGTTTACCGCCCAATGCTAACGTATAATCGATAGGTTCGTACAACTCACGTGGAGTTCGATTCCAATCTAATGACTCAACTGCTTGAGCTACTATTTGCAAAATTTCCGACAAGGTTTTCATCGCAATTCATTTTCGATAATATCACTCATCACATCACTAATGTCGAGACCTGCGGCACGAACTTGTTGAGGGATAAAACTTGTTACCGTCATTCCCGGCGTAGTGTTTACCTCCAAAAGATTTATTTTTCCTGACGATTCTACAATATAATCTACACGAATTATACCTTTTGCGTTAAGAGCAGAATAAATTTTGCGAGTTTGATTTTGAATATTTTTCGTCCATTCGTCAGGCAAACGAGCTGGTGTTATTTCTTCTACTTGACCATTGTATTTCGCATCATAGTCGAAAAATTCATTTGATGTTACTACCTCTGTAATTGGGAAAACCACCTCTTTTTCACGCGTACGATACATTCCGCATGTTACTTCTGTACCAGTCATCAATGCTTCTACCATCACTTCATTACCTTCTGCAAACGCTTTTTCTACAGCCAATGGCAACTCGTCCGTTGTTTTCACTTTGGTTACACCAAAACTACTTCCGCCATCGCATGGCTTTACAAAACAAGGCAACCCTACTTGTTCTACAATTTTAGCGACATCTACCACATCGCCACGATGCAACCACACCGAATCCGCAACATTTACTCCGAACGATTTCAAATATTGATTACAAGGATATTTATCAAAAGTAAGCGAGGCTGCCAACACACCACAGCACGAATAAGGCAAACCAATTAAATCGAAATATCCTTGCAAAATACCATTCTCGCCCGGAGTACCATGAATCGTAATATATGCGAAGTCAAACTTCACCTTTTCGCCATTCTTCACAAACGAAAAATCGTTTTTGTCAATTGGGCATTTTTCACCGCTTGGCAACTCCACTTGCCACGTTGTTCCTACGATGGTTACCAAGTATTTTTGATAACGTTCGCTATCAATAAACTCATTCAATCCTGCGGCACTACGCAAAGACACTTGCCACTCCGAAGAGTCGCCTCCTGCTACTATTGCTACTATTGGTTTCATATCTTGATTCTATAATTTCCGTTTTTCTCCACAAAATTATAAAATCTTTCGGCTTACCCTACACAAACACTAAAAACAGAGAATAGAATATCGTATGTTCAAAAAAGATGATTAAAAAACACCATATATTCGATTTTTTATTATTCTTTCCAAATTATGCAAATCGAATAATTCATTTTGCATAAAATCCTACTCGCTTTATACAAAGCACAAAAAACAACAAGAAAAAGAAACTCAACTTACCTGATAAGCATTGATAATCTTTAAATACTCTTCATACATTCTTCTCTTTCGCGTTTTCAATTTTCCACTTTTATACCACTTTATACTCGGGATAATTGTAGAAAAAAAAACTAAACCTGAGATAATGGTAATGGGATTAGGAATAAAAAAATAAAAAGTAAGTTTTGTTAACTCTCCATAATCATAATATAAATATAATAATATTTGACATATATTCCACACTAAATAAACAAAAAAAATAATACCAAACAACATTGAAAATACAACCAAAAATTTCTTCCAAAAACTACTAGGTGCTTTATACGTCATTAAAATAGGGAAAGCATCATCTTTTGTAGTCTGTAGTAGTTTTTGAATTTCAATAGTCTGCTCTGCCGTAAATTTTCCAGAATTTTTAATAAGAAAATTAGAAATAAGTTCTTGTTTCATAAATTTTGTTTTTTAGTAATTTATAATCCGATTAGGTTTTATAACCCTTTTATGATATTCCAAATCCAATTTGCAAGTAGGATTATTCCTATAATAATTAGGGTTGCGTTAGACCATTTTGTTGTTAGAAACATTTTTAAAGTCTGCTTATTTTTATAGCAATCGTAAAAAGTCCAAAAGGGAATAACTGCACAAAACAAGCAGAAAAAACACGACAATGGATTTATATATAAAGCTTGCACTATTTCACCTTTTAGCAAAAATTGTGTTGCTCGAATACCTCCACATCCAGGGCATGGAATGCCAGTGATAATTTTAAAGGGACAACCAAATGGGACTGGTATTTGGTCTATAAATAGGAGCACCAAAAGTACCAATCCCAATGTTGTGATAACCACTAAAAATGACTTATAGCGTTGGGCAAATTTCTGCAAACTTTTTATAATTATATTCAAATGTCCACTTTCGAGCATTGATGACACTTGCTATGAATAATCCAAGTATTACAAATGTCAATATGCAAAAAAGCAATGCTACACCAACGCTATCACTAAATTCCACTATGACGCAAAGTGGAATTAATATTAAATAACAAATTAACTGTGTAACAGCATACTCTATCTTTCCCACATAAAATGCACCGGCTCCAAATCCTAAAGTTAAATTTAGGATAAGTGTTATGGTTGGGTCTTTATAAGACAAAGATTGTACTCTCCATAATATTTCACTATCAGCATTAGATAATCTTTTAGAAATATTCATAAAATCAATATTTGAGAAGTATTTTCTCAAATGCAATAGTGCTATATTATAAGAATTGTTAGCCATAATTAATAGATAGTGATTCCCTGCATCATCAAGGCTTCTTGCAACTTCTTATAGTTGTATTTACGTGCAAGATCTTGTGCATTCACCATATCAATAATCCACCAAATGTAGAAACCACTGCAGGTAAGAAGTTTAACGATACCAAGACCTACTTGACCCAACATAAAGCGATCGATACCCAAAGATCCCAAAAGAATAGAAATAATTAAAACCGTTGTTGGATCTTTAAACTCAATCGATTGCACAAAAATGCTTTTTGAATCATCCAAAGCAGCTAATGCATCTTGCATTACCATAATTTTTTCTTTAGGAAGTTTATCACCATTTTGAGCAAGAAACATGTCAATTTTTTGTTTATCCATAATTTTTAAATTTTAACATTTAACAATAAGACAAAAATACCCTACACCTTTCTAAAACAAGAAAAGTTTTATTGCCACATTTGGGCAATTGCCCACAATAGGCAAATGCTATTTTAGGAAGTTAGAATAGAAGCGAAAGAAATCTACCTTCAAACAACGCGATATCAGCAAAAGTTGACGCGTATCAATCACACTTTTCTGAAAAATTTTGTTTACCGTACGAGGATTTACATTTATTTGCTCGGCAAACCATCGATTGGTTTTTGCTTGTCGGCGCAGCTCTTGGCGAATAAGTTGCCCGATGTGTGGTTCTTCCATAGATTTTTGCGTTTTTTACCAAATGCCACTTATCGGTCTTTGCAGACTTTCTCTATTTTTCAGGCACAAAAAAAATGTGGACTTGTTATCCACATTCTGAGGCCCTGAGATTGCCTACAATACCAGATAAGCCAAGCCCACGTAAAAACGCAGACATTTGACCGACTTATTCTTGGTACTGTTTTTATTTCTAAAATTTCTCAGGTTTCAGAATGTTTTACCGAATAGTTAGCAAATGCTATATTTATTAAACTTTTATTTCATATTCTGTTTTTTATTCATTTGTATTCACTGCATAGCGTCGCCATTTTTCGAGCAACGCCTGTATATCGTCAGGCAATGCACTATCAAATTGCATCCACTCACCCGTCGTTGGATGCTCAAAGCCAAGCGTTTTGGCATGCAGTGCTTGCCGAGGACACACCTCAAAACAATTCAAAACAAACTGCTTGTATTTCGACGTACGCACGCCTTTGAGTACTTCGCTCCCCCCGTAGCGTTCGTCATTAAAAAGCGTATGCCCAATGTGCTTCATGTGTACACGTATTTGATGCGTACGACCTGTCTCGAGTTTGCACTCCACCAAAGTTGCGTATGCAAACCGCTCCAATACACGATAATGCGTAACTGCAGGCTTTGCATTTGGATTTTCGTTTTCGTCGAAAACAGCAAACTGCATACGATCATGTGTATCGCGAGCCAAAGCACCACGAATCGTACCCTCATCATTTTTCAAAACGCCCCATACAAGAGCATTATAGGTTCGTTCTGTAGTTTTATTAAAAAATTGTAATCCTAACTTCGTTTTTGCATCATCGGTTTTTGCTATCAAAAGCAAACCAGAAGTATCTTTATCAATACGATGCACAAGCCCCACACAAGGGTCGTTAGCGTCAAAAGATGGATTCTCACGCAAATGCCAAGCAACAGCATTCAACAGCGTTCCCTCAAAGTTTCCAAACCCGGGATGAACGACCAAACCCGGCTGCTTGTTCACTACCAACAAATCGTCGTCTTCGTAAACCACATCAAGCGGAATATCTTGAGGAACAATTGTATAATCACTCTTTGGATAATTAAGCATGATGCTTATCACATCATAAGGTTTAACGCGATAGTTCGATTTTACAGCCTTGCCATTCACTAAAATAGAACTCGCCTCAGCTGCCTCTTGAATACGATTACGAGAAACACCAGCCATTCTATCTACCAAATACTTATCGATTCGTTGTAACGTTTGCCCCTTGTCTACAACAAAACGCTGATGTTCGTATTGTTCAGTTTCTAATTCGTAAAATTTATCGTTATCCGAAGCATCCATCATTTCTGCATGAATTTTATTTAAAAAAAGATCTCCTCTTCGGTTTGTTGTACATTGTCGCTATTGATTTTCTCAAGATCCTTTGTCAACCACAAATCAATACGCTTTCCTTTATTTATCCATTCATCTAGTTTTGGTTCCTGCTTACAAACAAAAGCTTCGTTTCTATCAGTCTCGGACAAAATTGTTTCATCGCAAACTACCGCCCCTAACACAAAACCTGCTTCGGTAAGAATACGTTGTGCTTCGGCATAAGTAAGCATTACAAACGAAGGAACACGCTGCAAGTCTCCACCATCTGCAGTTTGACCCACTACCAAATCCACCTTTGAGCCATCAGGTAATCGAGTTCCCGCATCTACCACCACACCTTGATATTGTACATTTTGCACTAAACCGGGAAATTCAGAAGGAGCATAAATTACATTTTCTACAATAAAACCTACAGATTCCAACATTGCCTTTGCTTGGCGATACGAAACGTCTTTCAAATCAGGGAGAGGCAAAACACGTGGATTTCGAGCATTTAAGGTAAGGTAAATCCTTCTGCCTTTTTTTACAAATGTATGTGCTTCCGGATTTTGTTCTACAATTTCACCGGGTTTGTAACCTCGCACTTGAACAGAATCTATCACTTCTACCGCAATTCCTCTTTGTTCTAAAAACATACGAGCCTCTTCTTCGTACAACCCTATCAAACTTGGAACCTCAATTTGCTCTCCATGGCGTGTTAAATTCCTAAGGGAGAAATATACTCCCAACAACAACAATGCAACAACTAAAACAGCCACTCCTATGTTTTTCCAAAAAAATTTACTTCTTAAAAGATTCCAAATTGCAATCATAAGTTATAAACAAATATTTGTCATTAAGAAAATAACTCAATCACAAAAATACAATTCTTTTACAAACAAAAAAAGTAAAGGCTAACCTTTACTTTTTAATTTATCTATACGAAAAAGATTTACGCTTTTTGGCAATATTCATCAGAAACTGTCAATTTTTTACGTCCGTGAGCTCTACGATTTGCCAAAACTCTACGTCCATTTGCAGTTGACATTCTTTCTCTAAAACCATGTTTATTTTTTCTTTTTCTGTTCGATGGTTGAAATGTTCTTTTCATGACTTATATTTTTTATATATTTCTCAAAATTAAATTCAAGGGTGCAAAGATAATTATTTTTATCAAACAAACCCTTCTAAATATCATTTCTTTTTTAGAAAAGAAAAGCATTCGCTTGGCGAATACCTTTCTTCTTAATTGTGCGCACGAAGGGACTCGAACCCCCACGCCTCTCGGCACTAGATCCTAAGTCTAGCGCGGCTACCAATTACGCCACGTGCGCAAAAGCGAATGCAAAAATACAAATATTTTGTAAATACACAAAAAAATTAACTTATTTTGCTCAAAAAGCGTTTTTCATCTACTAAAAAACGTGTATGAGAAGCTGTTCCTACTACTTCTTTTTGTGAATTTTCAACTATTATTTCAAAAATTAACTTCCTATCAGCAACTTCTATAAGAGTCGCTTTACAAAACACAAGTCCGCCTACTACAGTTGCCTTTAGATGTTTTACATCTATCGATGTTCCAACAGAAGTTTCACCTTCATTCAAACACGAAGCTATAACTTTTGTTGCAGTGTTCTCCATAAAAGTAATCATAACAGGAGTAGCAAATACCGGCAACGAACCCGAACCTACAGCTAAAGCCGTATCCGACACTTCTACGATTTTTTGTTGTTCAAAAAAAAGACCTTTCTCTAACATCATAATTCACTTTCTTTTAAACGTTCCGCATTTTCTGCAATTATCAACTGATCTATCACACCTTGTATTTCTCCATTCATAAAAGCAGATAAATTGTATTCCGTATAATTTATACGATGATCTGTAATACGACCTTGAGGATAGTTATATGTACGAATTTTAGCCGAACGATCTCCTGTAGAAACCATTGTTTTACGACGAGCTGCAATATCATCAACATATTTTTGATGTTCCATGTCGTAAATCTTTGTTCGCAATCGTGCCAAAGCACGTTCTTTATTTTTAGGTTGGTCGCGCGTCTCTGTACATTCTATCAAAATTTCTTCTGACACTCCAGTATTTGGATTTCGCCAAACATACCTCAAACGCACTCCCGATTCCACTTTATTAACATTTTGTCCTCCAGCACCACCAGAACGAAACGTATCCCACTTTATTTCACCTTCATTAATTTCGACATCAAACTCATCTGCCTCAGGCAACACCGCTACAGTTGAAGCCGACGTATGCACGCGTCCTTGCGTTTCAGTTGCAGGGACACGCTGTACACGATGTACGCCAGATTCATACTTCAATGTACCATAAACATTATCGCCCGATACCGAAAAAACTATTTCTTTATATCCTCCTGCTGTACCCTCGTTAAAACTTGTAATCTGTACATTCCAACGCTTCGACTCACAATACTTCGCATACATCTTAAACAAATCTCCTGCAAAAATTGCTGCTTCGTCGCCACCAGTACCGCCACGAATCTCTACAATAGCATTTTTATTATCCTCGGGATCAGAAGGTATCAAAAGCAACTTTATTTGTTCTTCCATATCAGCCAATGTTGGCTCAATTTCAGCCACTTCCATTTTTGCCATTTCAAGCAATTCGTCATCCGATTCCGTTTCTAGCAACATCTTTGCTTCTGTATACGCTTTTATCTTTTGCTCGTAAATCTTTTTTGCTTCAATAATTTGCTCCAATTCACGATACTCCTTATTTAAACGCACATAACGCTTCATATCCGAAATCACCGACGGGTCGGTTATGAGCGTAGAAACTTCTTCAAATTTATGCTGTATACCTTCTAACTTTTGCAACAAAGTTGATTCTGCCATAACATTTTATTTTTCACAAGTTATTACTACACGTTCACCTTTCGATACAGGCACATCTATCATATCTACATCTTTATTAATAGCAATGGTTACGCCACCTTTATGCATCGAATAACGCTTAAAGCCTTCTGGCTTTTTTATTTTCAAACTACTATTTTTAACATTCGAAGCAACAGAAACCACTAATGCCGTAGTATTCCATGCTACATCAAGCACAGCTCCACCTCTCACACAAAGTCCCTTAAATTCGCCCACTTTCCAAGACGCTGGTATTGCCGGCAACAACTCAACAAAACCCTCTTGACTTTGCACTAACATTTCAGCAACACCTGCAATTCCCCCAAAGTTACCATCTATTTGAAATGGAGGATGAGAGCAGAAAAGATTAGGATAAGTTCCTCCATCATGATATTTTTTTTCTTTTGATACAGCTGGAGTCAACAAACTTTTAAGCAAAGAGTAAGAACGCTCTCCATCGTGCAGACGAGCCCAAAAGTTTATTTTCCATGCACGCGACCAACCAGTACCTGCATCACCACGACGATTCAATGTAACCTTTGCAGCTTCGGCAAGTTTAGGGGTTTTTGTTATAGATATTTGATTACTTGGATACAACCCATATAAATGAGAAATATGCCTATGAGTTACTTCTACTTCTTCATAATCTTTTAGCCATTCTTGCAAATAACCGTTTTTGCTTATTTGCATCGGAGGCATCAAAGCCAAAGTACTATCCAATGTATTTACAAAAGCGGTATCAACATTTAATATTTTAGCCGCTGCCTTTGTATTACTAAACAATTCACTCACAATTTGAACATCCATTGTTGGCCCCATACATATCTGCACACATTCCTTTGAGCGAGGCATGTAAAAACTATTTTCAGGAGACGAAGAAGGAGCAGTTACCAACCATCCACTATCTTTTTCTTGCATCATACTCGAGAGATAAAACTTCGCAGCACCTTTCATAACAGGATAAACCGTTTGCAAATACACCTCATCTAAAGAAAATGCATAATGTTCCCATAAATGTTCACAAAGCCAAGCACCTCCTGTATTAGTCGATCCCCATTTAGCATCTTCACCCGGTGCCGTAAACAACCAAGGATTTGAAATCACATGAGCTACCCAACCTTCTGCACCATAAAAAGTCTCTGCAGTTTCTTCTCCTGCTACTGACAGTCGTTTTATATAATCAATTAACGGATTGTGTAATTCGGAAAGATTAGCAATCTCTACAGGCCAATAGTTCATCTGAACGTTTATATTTAGATGATAATCGCCATTCCAAGGTGTATTTATTGTATTTGCCCACAAACCTTGCAAATTTAGAGGCAATGTATTTTCTCGTGTTCCGCATATCATCAAATAACGACCATATTGAAAATATAAAGCTATAAAAGAAGGATCGTTGTCTATTTGAAAATTATTTAAACGTTCATCTGTCGGTAATCCATTTCGATTTTCTCCTAGCGAAAAATGTACTCTATCAAATTTCTCCTTATAAACAGAAGTATGACGTTTTTTCAAATCATCGTATGGCAATGCTGCAGCTTCTTGTAATAAATTTTCAACAGTTAACTCAAATTCCTTATCCAACATATTCGTCGACGAAGAAACAAACAAGTAAGCTTCATCAGCTTCTTCCACAACAACTTTATTATTTTCCAACGTTTGTTGACCTCCTATTTGAACGACTCTCAATTTTGTCCGATAGCGAACTCCTTCTACATTTTCTTGCCCGCTACTCAACATACCCTCCATGCAAAGAGCATCACCATCAACATAAGTTTTTGATTGACGAGGACGATTTAATGTCGCATCAAAACTAATCTTTCCTTTTTTATTTGCAGACAATTTTATAACAATAACATCCTCGGAATGCGACACAAAATATTCCCTAGAATAACTCGTATTTCCTAAGACAAAAGAAGTATAAGCTGTTGCATTATCCAAAACCAGCCCTCTACGATACTTCAACAACGAATCTCCTTGAAAATGATAATTTAACCTTAAATTTCCCAATATTTGATATGAGCCATAAGGAACGTCCGCACCGGAACCCGAACCAGAACCCTTACCTCCACAGAGGAAATGTTTATAAACTAAATCTTGTGCTTGTTTATTTTTTCCTTCGAGCAATAGACTTTTTATTTTAGGTAAATATTTTTGAGCGTTCGGATTTTGTTGTAAGCTATCAAAACTTCCCGACCACATTGTAATATCATTTAAAACAATATTTTCGCTATATACTCCCCCTGTCGGCATTGCTCCTAAACGGCCATTACCGAGAGGCAAGGACTCTTCCCAAATTTTTGCAGGAGATTTATACCACAACTCTAACTTTGGAGATTCAACCTCTTCTTTAGAACACCCAAACGCAATAAACAACGCAGAAACAACAATTAAAAAATTCGTTTTTCTCATAAAACTTCCTCCTTTATTTTTCTAAAGCGACTTGAAGAACGTCTTTAATATCTTTTACATAATGAAATACAACACCTTTTAGATAATCTTGCTTTATTTCATCGATATCTTTTTTATTATCTTCACACAATACAATTTCAGTAATACCTGCACGTTTGGCAGCCAAAATTTTTTCTCGTATGCCACCCACAGGCAAAACCTTTCCACGGAGTGTAATTTCGCCAGTCATAGCTATACCCTTACGTACACGACATTTTTTCAAAGCAGAAACCAATGCTGTCACCATCGTTATACCTGCCGACGGGCCGTCTTTAGGTATTGCTCCTTCAGGCACATGTATATGAACATTATGTTCGTTTATATCATCTTCATTTACACCGAGTTCCGCAGCATGCGACTTTATATATTCTAAAGCTAACACTGCAGATTCCTTCATAACATCACCTAAATTACCAGTTAAAGTTAGCTTTTTCTCTTTACCCTTACTTAAACTTGCTTCAATAAACAAAATCTCACCGCCTACGCTTGTCCATGCTATTCCTGTAACAACACCTACATATTCGTTACCTTGATATTTATCTTTAGAATAACGAGGTATTCCTATCAAATCACGTACATCCTTCACGGACAAAGTTCGTTTATACAACTCTTCCATTGCAACTTTTTTTGCAATCTTACGAACAACCTTAGCTATAACTCTATCCAACTCTCTAACTCCAGATTCGCGTGTATAAGATTCTATCAAATCGCGAATCACCGTTTTTGACAAAGACAAATCCGATTTCTTCAAACCATGAGCATCCAATTGTTTTGGCACTAAATGCTTTTGTGCGATTTCGATTTTTTCTTCTACAACATATCCCGTTACTTCTATCAACTCCATTCTATCAAGCAATGGTTTACTTATTCCTGACAAATTATTTGCAGTTGCAATAAATAACACATTGGACAAATCGTAATCCAAGTCTAAATAGTTATCGTGAAATGCCGAGTTTTGTTCAGGGTCAAGCACCTCAAGCAAGGCAGAAGCAGGATCTCCTTTAAAATCTCTATTTACTTTATCTATCTCATCAAGAACAAAAACAGGATTTGACGAAGCTACTTTTTTTATATTTTGGATAATACGCCCCGGTAATGCACCAATATAAGTTCGTCGATGCCCTCTAATTTCGGCTTCATCTTGCAAACCACCCAACGATATTCGTGCATATTTTCTATTTAAAGTATCTGCTATAGACTTTCCTAAAGAAGTTTTTCCAACACCAGGAGGGCCATAAAGGCAAATAATTGGCGACTTAAATTTCTTTTGCAATTTCAAAACTGCCAAATGTTCCAAAATTCTATCCTTGATGTCGTCCAATCCAAAATGATCTTTATCAAGAACCTTTTGAGCACGCTTCAAATCAAAATTATCTTCTGTATATTCATTCCAAGGCAAGTTCAATATCGTTTCAACATAGTTCAATTGTACAGAATAATCAGGGGAATGTGGATTTGTTCGTTCCAAACGACGCAACTCTTTTTCAAAAACTTTTCGAACTCTTTCATCCCATTTTTTTGCTTTTGCTCGTTCGCGAAATTCATCTAACTCTTGCTCAACATCGCCACCCCCCAACTCATCTTGTATTGTTTTCATTTGCTGTTGCAAGAAAAACTCGCGTTGCTGTTGATCAATTCCAGAACGTGCTTTCGATTGGATATTAGCCTTAATCTCAAGAAGTTGAAGTTCTTTTGTTAATAAATCCAAAAGTATCGTCCCGCGTTGTGCTAAATCGTCAATCAAAAGTAATTTTACTTTATCAACAACCTTTAAGCTAAAATTCGTACAAATAAAATTCACTAAAATTCTTGGTGGTTCTATATTCCGAACAGCAAATGTTGCTTCCGAAGGGACAACTCCCAGTTTAACAATTTTTAAAGCGACATCTTTTACCGCCTCTACTAGTGCCCGAAAAATTTCGTTTTCTGCATCTGGAAGTATATCATCACGCATTTGCACCTTTGCATGCAAAAAAGGAGTCGTCTTTGTCAGTTCTAAAATATCTGCACGCTTTTTCCCTTGTAAAATTACCGTTGTAGTATTATCGGGCATTTCTAAAATACGAATAATTTTAGCAATAGTTCCCGTTTCATACAAATCATTCAACTCAGGTTCTTCCTTTCGTGCATCCTTTTGTGTTGCTACCAATATTTCTTCATTATTGTTAAAAGCAGAACGAATTAATCGTAACGTTTTAGTACGACCAACCGAAACAGGCAATACAACTCCCGGAAACAACACCATATTCCGCAACGGAATTAACGGTAATTCGTCACCATCATTCGACTCCGTCACCAACACATCTTCTTCGTCTGTAACCACAGGTATAAATTCTGCTTGAGAATCCGCAACACCTTCCATCAATATTTCTTCTAACGATTTATTCATATTTCTATTTAAATTACGCCAAAATGACAGCCGCAAAGCAAACAAAAGCATTCCGCCATTTAGCTACCAACCTGATAATAAACTACTTATTATTAAAAGCACTGAATATAATGCCCCTATTTACAAGCAGTATGCCAAAAACTTTGTAAAGTTACGAATTTTAAGATAGCGACATACATCTTTTGCATCGGATGAGCAATTTTTCATCATTGGCATTCGTGCAAGCAAACAAAAAATCATCACCACCTTCTTTTAATTTCAATCGCTTGCGAAGCACATCTACAGAATCAGGGAAATTGCGAACAGAGATATTTGCCTGTTTCAAATCACCCAACATTACATTCAAGTTTTTTTTCGAAAAATTACCATACTTATCCACCTTAAAAACTCTACCCGGGAAACCTTCCACAAAAATATTTGAAGTATAAAGATGGGTATTTTTATGCAACTTTTTTAAGTCAAAACGCTGTGCTAACAGACGAAACGCCCCAGACTTCAATACCGATGCATTTGGTTCGTACAAATAAGCCAAAACTTCATCAGCATATTCGCATATAGCGTTTTGCTCTTCGGTTATTGCGAATGAAAACATTTGCTGCTGATCTCTTTGCAAATCCACTGCTAAGAATTGCGTTTCACGTTCTTTATCCCATTTTATTAAAAACAAAAGCTCCTTGCACTCACCATCTACAGACACAATATGAACCTGCTGCGTACAAGGAAATTGACGTAACACAGAGGCGATATCCAGCATAGGCGAAAGCTTCAAAAGCAAACTCCGCGACTTTTGCTTTAATAACGCTGCCAACGCAGTAACATCAGGACTACAATCGGACAACGCCACCACTTTACGCCCAACCGAATCGCGACGAGCAGGGTCTAAATAAAACATATCGACAACAGCTGAATTCTCTAAAAACTTTTCGGCAGAAAGAGCACAAACCTCAACCGTAGAAAAACCTAAAACTGAAAAATTATGACGAGCTAACGTACACAATGCGTCATTTTCTTCTACATAAAAAACCTTGCGAAATTTTTGCCCTATAAAATAACAATCCACACCAAAGCCTCCTGTCAAGTCTGCCATAACTTCACCCTCACAAAGCGTAGATTTATACACTGCCGTACGCTCCGACGAGCATTGCTCCATCGACAAACGAATGGGGAAACGCAGTTTAGTATTTTCTACCCACGAGGGCAACTTCGCACCCATTCTACGCCGAGCATCTATCTGATGCACAGCCCAAGCAACATCTACATCAGGATATTTAGAGGCATTCAGCAACAAACGATCAAGATTGTCCGAAGCATGTTCTTCTACAAATTTTTCTGTCAAAGCATTCATTCTCCACAAAATTACAATGAATATCCGTTTGCTACAAACACAAATAAAATATATGCAAAGAAACGTATCTGTAAACTTTTTTTTATTTTTGCAAAAACGCACAAGCAATGCAACAAACTATTACAATACAAAATATAGACGATATACACAGAGCAGCCAAAGACTTTCTTGAAATAATTGGTGAACGTCGTATCATTGCTTTTTTTGGAGCTATGGGCGTTGGTAAAACAACTTTTACAAAAGCTATTTGCGAAGTGCTTGGCACCAACGACATTGTAAATAGCCCTACTTTTTCTATCGTCAACGAATACGACTACGCCGATGGAAACAAAATTTATCATTTCGATTTTTATAGACTAAAAAATGCCGAAGAGGCTTTTGACTTTGGTATCGACGAATATTGGAACAGCAACGAATTTTGTCTAATGGAAT
Organism: Paludibacteraceae bacterium; assembly: GCA_017547145.1. Taxonomy (GTDB): domain Bacteria; phylum Bacteroidota; class Bacteroidia; order Bacteroidales; family Paludibacteraceae; genus RGIG9608. The sequence goes on from JAFYQJ010000005.1 coordinate 110,495, forward strand.
GGTCGGAAAAAGTGGAAGACATTTTACCAGACAATTGTTTAAAAGTCTGTATTTCGGAAAACAAAAACGGGACTAGAAACATTTCATTTAATATTAACTAACTAAAAAACTAAAATTATGAGTATCAAAGGAACACAAACCGAAAAAAATCTTATGCAATCGTTTGCAGGCGAATCGCAAGCACGTATGCGTTATACTTACTTTGCTAGCGTAGCAAAAAAAGAAGGATACGAACAAATGGCAGCTATTTTTGCAGAAACTGCCGACCAAGAAAAAGAGCATGCAAAACGCATGTTTAAATTTCTCGAAGGTGGCGAAGTTGAAGTAAAAGCTTGTTTCCCTGCTGGTGTAATTGGCACTACTATCGAAAACCTTAAAGCTGCTGCTATGGGCGAACACGAAGAGTGGGCTGATGCTTACCCACATTTTGCAGACGTGGCTGAAGCAGAAGGTTTCCCAGAAATTGCACTTATGTATCGCAACATTGCTGTAGCTGAAAAAGGACACGAAGAACGCTATCTTGCTTTCGTGAAAAACATCGAAAACGGAACAGTTTTCAAAAAAGACGAAACTACCGTATGGCAATGCCGCAACTGCGGTTTTATCTACGAAGGCACTGCTGCTCCTGAATTATGCCCTGCATGTGCTCATCCACAAGCACACTTCGAAGTGATGAAGAAAAACTTTTAATTTGCGTAACGCATAACCAACAAAAAAGCACAAACCGAAAGGCTTGTGCTTTTTTTGTTTAAAAGAATTCTACATATATTCATTCTCAAACCATTGCTGAAAGATATAATCTGACAACACAAGTTCGCCTTTGCCGTTTTCTTCGATTAACTCTTTTTCTATCAACGATGTTTTTACTCGAGCAATATTCGATTTTGAACCAAATCTAAATTGTTCCATAACTGCTTTGCCGCCAAAGTTTTTGTGAATACCGCTACACAACGCACGAATAAAGTTTAGCTGATAACTACTCAATGTACGAATTTGTTCCTGAAAAAAACTTGACGATTGAGCCAACAACGCACGATAGCCATTTTGAAAACTCTCCTCATCTACTTCTTTATCAGTTTCCACCATTACGTTCCATGCCAATTGTTGCACGTACGAAGAGTGATTCCTCACCGTATTACAAATTCTTTCGGCAAAACTTTCCGATATTGTCATCCCAACCTCAACAAATCGGCTTTGAATGTACGTTACCCAATCAGCCGTAGCAATAGGCATAAGTTCCATCACCTCGCCAAACTGATAAAAAGGCATACGCTTGTTTTGAAATAAATTTGTCATCAAATGCTTTTTACTGCCAAATAAGCAATACGATACATTTTTCTGATGTTGCCAAATGCCACGTAGCCGTTTTTGTATTGTGAGCGAATCTTGCAATTCTCCTATTTGCTGAAATTCGTCGATGCAAACTACAATTTGTATACCCTGTTCTTTGGCAATCTCTTCGGGCAAAGAGAGAATCTCTTCGGGAGAATAATTCTTTGGCGTAATGCCCAGCGAAACCGAAAATTCGGCATAAGGGTCGGTGCCAAACGAAACTTTTGGTGTCAAGCGAACCAAAAATTTCTTAATATTTTCCATTATTAAATCCACTCGCTGAGCTGTTTGCTTTAGAATAGTTTCTGCAAACCGATTGTAGAACTCATATTCGCTTCGGCAATCGTATATATCCATCAAAACAACTTTTATTTTGTCGTTGTTTATCTCCGATTTTACACGCTTAACAAGCGATGTTTTTCCCATTCTTCGAGGAGAAATAAGAATAACATTTACGCCACTCTCGAAGTTTCTCTTAAGCCGTTTTGTCTCCTCTTTTCTGTCTGTAAAATGCTCATTATCAACAGACATACCATATTTAAAAGGTTTATCCATAGTGCAGTTTTTCTATACTTTACTGCTACAAAAGTATGTAAAAAAAACTTGGTACACAAACTTGTGGACCACAAACTTGTGGACCGATTAGTTTTTATATTTATAGAATTCGCTAGGTGGATTGCATAACTATGCGTGATTCTAACGCCATAAATCAATAAAAAAGGTACACATGTGTACCTTTTTGTTACGGTTTCTAAATGATATATTATCCTTTATTCCCTATAAAGAAAAATCGGTGATTTCTACATGCAGATTCAAAAAAATCTTCGTTTATAGGAGTGAGCAGTGATAACTTATCTCCATTTTCCTCTACAAAAACGTCCTTTGTATTATCTACACTAAAATAAAATATACCAATATCTTCAACTTCTGCACGATAGAAATGTTTAGACATTAATACTAATGGGACATCTATTTCTGCTGAATCCTTTACAGCTTTTATTGTCAATATATTTGGCAAATCTTCTTCTCTAATAAAAGCAAAATAGAGAAAATTAAAAGTGTTTTCACTTTCGTAATTAGTAGTGTATAAAGACTTTTTTGTCGTAGGGAAAATAGCATATACTACTTTATGTTTCAATTTCATAGTGTCAAAATATTATAAGGTTGACTATTAATATAATTTTCACCATTTTTTTCAAACTTAATTTGATAAGTATTTTGAATATTTTGCCCTACAAGAGGAGCCCAAATAGCATCTACATTATATATTTTCTGATAATTCCCACTTTGCTTTATGTTATAAAAACTTGCAAGGGTAGATTGCCTATTTTTACAAAGTAGATTAAGGTTTAAAAATTGAACTTCATCTAAAGTAAATTCGACAACTTGACAATTAGTTTTAGCTCTCATCCAACCCCAAGAGAATGCTCTCCATAGAGAACTACCGATATAGAATCCAAGCCCAAGCTCACCGCCATTACCATATGTAGTATCAATTTTCCCTGGTAGCATTGACGCTATAGCTCCAGCACTTGTCCCATGATAATATTTCATTTTCACTATATTTAAAAATTTATAAAAGGATAATAAATATTAGTGTTAGACATACCCAAAACAGGACGTGTATCATGGATTTCATCTAGTATCATATATTGATATTTTACCCTATAATCATAAAAATAACGATTATAATTATTTACAGTACGATTATGGTAGAGTTGCTTATGAGGATTCTCTATCATTATAGAATTTTCCCATTTTTCACCATTCCATCTTCTTGCTATAAAAAAGGTCGTATTTTCATTAAACTTCCATGCATATATATAATATAATCTCTTTACGTAATAATTATCAAGAGTGAATTCCTCAAATGACGTTATTGTATTACTACTAGTATTATTAGTTATACTAGCACCCATACTATGAATCTCTTTAAAAAGAGAAGCCCATTGATAACCTATGTAGTAATAGGTTCCCTTTCTGTCTGAAAAAGTTAAAGAATCAGGAATAACAATATTAGGAATAGTATCAGTATAGAAAAATCCCTCTTTTGCACATACGAATTTATCTTTAAGATATGAAGGTTTTGCCGCATTTGCATTAATTGTTAATCCAAAAATGACACACATTACAACTAAAAATTTTTTCATGATACTTTTTGTCTGTTATATCCCATCGACCCATCGGTTTAAAAAAAGTAAAAAATTTAAATGAATTATGGTCTCAAGATTATCGTGAAAGATTAGTGTGGCTTTGTAAATGGTGTCGAATAAGATTCGATATTATGTCGAAATATTTTCGACAGTCTGTCGGTGGGTTAAAGCCTTGCAGTGTAGTGGCGGAAAAAGTCATGGTCGAGCACTTGCGATATACGTAGAAGCAGTTCGGTATCAATGCTTTTTCGCTTGAAAATGGTATAAACATTAGTACGTTCGCAGCAGATTTGTGCAGCAAACCATGTGGCTCCACGCCCTTGTCGGCGGAGTTCGTCTCGAATGAGTTGCCCTATGTGTATTTCGGCTTCCATAAACAAAAAACGCGAGTGTAAACTTGCTCAACGTTGAGGCTGTGGAAGATGCCCGAAGAAAACACAAGAAGACGCCCGCGATGCACATCACGGACGCTTGCAACTGTTCGTGTCTCCTTCTGTTTAAACTTCCACATTTCAACGTCAGAATGAACAATAGCAAACGCTATAATCAAAAAAATATGTCGTGGCTTTGGGTTGGTTTTTTGCCTACCAAAACCAATTGCAAAGATAGAATTTTAATAGCAGGCACAAAAAAATAAAAAAATGTTATCACGGAGAACATCGGAAAGATTTTTTCGCTAATTTTCTGCACACTAAAAATTACAAATTATGGGAACTAAAAAGAATTTCGTACTCGACACTAATGTCATTCTTCACGACTACAAATGTTTAGAAAATTTTGAGGAAAACGACATTTACATTCCTATCGTTGTACTCGAAGAACTCGACAAATTCAAAAAAGGCAACGAACAAATCAACTTCAATGCCCGACAATTTGCTCGCGAGCTTGACCTCATGGCCGACGACAACCTATTTAAAAATGGCGTCAGCCTTGGCGAAACAAAAGGTCGCTTATTCATCATTACCAAAAACGAGTTCCCAAAAGAATTGGAAGATGTTTTTACCACAAAAATACCAGACCACCTTATACTCGGAGCTACACTAACGTTGAGCAAACGCCTCCCCGACGAAAAAACAATATTAGTAACCAAAGATGTCAATCTACGAATGAAAGCTCGTTCGCTTGGCATCATGGCCGAAGATTATATAACGGACAAGGTAACCAACATAGACATATTCGAACGCTCAAACGCTGTTTTCGACGACATTGCACCTGAACAAATAGATCAACTTTATAGTTCGCACGAAGGCATTGACATTAGCGAATTTCCGTTTTGTTCGGACGTAGAGCCAAACGAATGCTTTGTGCTAAAAAGCAATCGTGCTAGTGCCTTGGCACGCTACGTAGCCACTACGCAACGTGTCGAAAAAATAGACAAAACACGAGCTTTCGGCATAGAGCCTCGCAACGCCGAGCAAACCTTTGCACTGAATGTGCTTTTAGACGAAAACGTAAAACTTGTAGCAGTAACAGGGCGTGCTGGTACAGGGAAAACGCTACTTGCACTTGCAGCTGCACTACAACAACACGAGCTCTACAACCAAATTCTTCTTGCTCGTCCGATTGTTGCATTGGCTAACAAAGACATAGGAGCACTACCCGGCGACGCACAAGACAAAGTTGCACCCTACATGCAACCATTATTTGACAATTTGAATGTCATCAAAAAAAACTTATCGTATCAAGGTGCCGAAATAAGGGTAATAGAACAACTTCAAAAAGATGGCAATCTTATTATAGAAGCCCTCGCATTTATAAGAGGACGAAGTTTGAGCGACACCTATTTTATAATAGACGAAGCACAAAACCTTACTCCACACGAAATAAAAACAATAATAACTCGTGCAGGCGAAGGCACAAAAATAGTATTCTGTGGCGACATTTATCAAATAGATTCGCCCTATTTGGATATGCAATCAAACGGACTTGTGTATATGATAGACCGTATGAAAGGTCAAGATATTTTTGCTCATGTTAATTTAATTAAAGGAGAACGCAGCGAACTGTCAGAATTGGCAAGCAATTTGTTATAGAAAATCTATAACTTTTTAAAAACTATTATGAAAACTAACATTAAAAAAGAAAAAGGTTTTGCTGCCAAACTTTTAGGAATTCAAAACCAAATGCTAAACTTTGCGTATTCGCTCACTATGAACAAAGATGATGCAAAAGATCTCACGCAAGAAACTTTCGTAAAAGCATTAACAAACAAAGAAAAATTTGCCGAGAACACAAATTTAAAAGGTTGGGTTTTTACTATTATGCGAAATGTATTTATCAACCAATATCGCAAGCAAATGGTTTCTCAAACAATTATCGATGGTCGGTTTGGCGATTTGTATGACATAAAAGAATCACTTGAAAGCAACTCATTTATCTATACCGACAGTTTATACTCACTCAACGAAGTTGAAAAAGCTATATCCGAATTACCTAAAGCACAACGATTACCTTTTTCTATGTTTGTTGATGGTTATAAATACGAAGAAATTGCAAAAAAGTTAAACTTACCTTTAGGAACAGTTAAAAGTCGTATATTCCTAGCTCGAAAAATACTTCAAAGTCAGCTAAAAGACTATAGATAAAACGTTTCTACATCAACTCTTTATATAAGATTACTTCATAAGCAAGTAATCTTATTTTTTTATACAAATCCACACAACTTTGTTTTTCGAACTCAAAACAACATACTTATTCAAAAATTAATTACTTTTGTAAAAAATAAAAAATCCATCTCACTTGGATTTCTAAAATAAACAGAATGTAAAACACTTAAATTTTTAAGAAAAGTGAAAAACAAGTACATTGATTTAATTGAGCAATCGTTCGATTTCCCTACAAACGAATTTTCTGTAGTTGATGGCGAATTAACATGGTTTGGTATTCCTCTAATGGAAATCATTAAACAATACGGGACTCCACTACGCCTATCTTTTTTACCACGTATTGGTCAAAACATTCAACGTGCACGAAGAATGTTCAACGTAGCAATGGCAAAAGTTGACTATAACGCTGAATACAACTACGCATACTGCACAAAAAGTTCTCACTTTTCTTTTATTATGGAAGAAGTTTTAAAACACGATGCTCAAATCGAAATTTCTTCTGCTTTCGACATTAACATTGTTGAATCTCTTTACGAATCAGGGCTGTTAAAAAAAGACAAATACATTATCTGCAACGGATTTAAAAGACCTCAATACGCAGAAAACATTCAAAATTTAATAAGAAAAGGCTTCCAAAATGTAATTCCTATTCTTGATAATATTTTTGAATTAGATTTACTCACATCAGACCCAAATCTAAAATTCAACGTAGGGATCCGTATAGCAACCGAAGAAGAACCAAAGTTTACATTCTATACATCTCGCTTAGGTATCGGACAAAACAATGTTATTGCTTACTACAAAAGCAAAATCCAACACAATCCGAACATTAATCTAAAGATGCTACATTTCTTTATAAATACAGGGATAAAGGACACATCTTACTATTGGAACGAACTAAACAAAGCAGTAAACCTTTATTGTGAATTAAAGAAAATATGCCCTGAACTTGATTCGTTAAACATTGGTGGAGGTTTCCCTATCAAAGCACATCTCGACTTTGAATATGACTACGAATATATGGCAGAAGAAATTGTAGCTCAAATAAAAAATATTTGCCAACAACACAATGTGCAAGAGCCTAACATTTTTACAGAATTTGGCACATTTACAGTTGGAGAAAGTGGTGCAATGCTTTATTCTATCGTCAACCAAAAACAACAAAACGACCGAGAACTATGGAATATGATTGACAGCTCGTTTATGACAACTCTTCCTGACTCATGGGCTATCAATCAACGCTACATATTTTTAGCAATAAACAATTGGAATCTAGAGTATGAACGCGTCCATTTAGGAGGATTAACTTGTGATAGCGAAGATTTCTACAATGCAGATATCCATTCTAATGCGATATTTTTACCAAAAATCAAACAATCAGAAGAAACTCAATATGTAGGATTTTTCAACATGGGTGCATATCAAGAATCACTTAGTGGATTTGGAGGAATCCAACATTGCTTGCTTCCTGCTCCAAAATTAGTTCTTGTAGACATCGACGAAAATGGGGATTACACGACAAAACTCTTTGCTAAAGAGCAAAGTTACAAATCAATGCTAAAGATACTGGGATATTAAAATCCCCAATCAGCAGGGACGCATTGAGTTTTATCCACATTCACATCAGGGAAAAATGTAAATCCTGTAAGTTGTTCTATTTCGGCTACTGATTTACAGTATGACTTTAGGTTTCCTTTCTCTGCCGTACTATGAGAAAGCCAAAATCCTATACATTTCAACTCTTCAGCAGATGAAGCGAACACCGTTTTCTTAGAATTTCCTGTGCGAGTTCGTAATAAAACTTTATAATAATGGGTTGGGATAGGATACTTTCCTGCTTTTTTTGTCGCCGTTTCCCAATGAGCTCCCGTAACTACATAAATAGTATCATTACACATATATTCTCGTACTCTATTTTCAAGATCTAGCCAAACTCCGCTATTAAAATCATAAGCTTGAGGAGTCATATTTGACATATAAAAAGTTTGCTTGTTTAAATCCTGAGTTGCAGTTCTGTCAGCAGAAGGAATCTGATGTCCACGTGTATATCCATTATAACCACCCTTACCAATTGCTTGCTCTGCATTAATTGTTGGGTCTTTAGGCCATACTTCAGAACTTTCGTACGTACGCCCAACACTTCCTCTATAACATCTATGCAAAGGGTATGCTACCCAACAAGCTGCGTACTTCGTTTTATCAAAACAAAGTGTAAAATTTCGAACCTCTCTATCATTTAATACAGCATGATGAGTTGTATATATATAATTTTCATTTGATACTCTCTCTGGTATTTCAGGATAAGTAGGATAAGGCAATTTTGACTCGCCCTCATCCCAAGGATCAACATCTTTACAGCTAATAAAAATTACAGAAAGCAATAGTATATAATAAATTCTACTCATTTAAAATAGGTTTATACAAAGATAAATAAAATACAAAAACTAAATAAAATGTATATCTAATAATAAATCACCACCAATATGCTGATTTATTTTTTCTATTAGCAGGTCTTTTTGGTAAAGCAGATTTTGTTTAAGAACAGAAGATGTTATTTCTACAAAAAGAGTCCTATTTTTCACAAAAACTTTATTCATATACTTCTCCATAGAAACTCCAAACAAAGCATTCCAAGCCTGAAGAACTTTTGTTTCTTCAAGTTTTTTTTCTATGCCAAAATCTTTTAAAGATTCCTGCAAAAAACTCCCAAGCAACTTAAAATCATTCTCTTTCATACAAAATAAAAAAACTGCTCTTAAAGCAGTTTTTTACAAAACAATTTACTCCTATTAAAACCAATATCCAGAAGATGCTTTTGTTTTTCTAAATTTAGCTTTAGACAAAGCTGAATAACAAGTATAACAATCCGTCTTCAAAATATATCCTACAGAGAAACTCAAAGAAGAATACATATCAGGATACCAAGAACCTATAGGATTCAAATTATCCAAATAATCATTTGTAGATATACGAATAGTATAATCAACACCAAGTAAAAAACGCTTGCCAATACCCCAAGTAGCTCCTATTGAGAGTGGGAATGTTGGTGCTATTAATACATCTTTATCATATCGAATAATATCATTTGGATTTTCTCTTGAAGAAAGTTTACGCTTATCAGTATGCGTTTCGTTCCATTTATCAATAGCCTCTTGTTTTGTTATATTAACATCTGGCAAAAGAGTCATCCCTAGTTCATAATTAGGTTGAGTAACTTTAGGTTTAATACTAGCTAAACCTCCAACCCCAAGTGCAACATAAAAATCAGGACGAGTTCCTGAAACATTTCTTTTTAAAATATAAAATTGTACCGCTGCTGTTAAATCAACTAATTGAGTAGAAACTTCCCAACCACGATGAGGACGCCAATTACCATCTTTCTCTCCATATACTCCATAACTAGCACCTAATTTTATACCCCATCGGTCATGCATACGATAAGAATAATTAAATCCTACCGAAATTCTAGGATTATAGAACTGAAACACTCCATCACGTCCCGCATCAGAACTAAAAAAACCAGGACCAACAACTATTTGCCCTGTATGTTCTTTTGCTAAAAGCAACATTTGTGCTTTTGAAACAGATGTAGGAAGAAAGATAAATACTACTAAAAGTACAACCCAATATCTAAAAATCGAACGCATTTTGATTTATTTATCCAAATATTTGATGGCAAATATAAATATTGTTTTGTTTAAAACATAAAAAACACCCTATTATTTGCTAAAAAAGATTAAAATTTAGCAAATAATAAGGGCATCTCTTTTCTAATTATTATTTTCTTCTTCAAGAAGAGCTCTTTCGTAATCTTCTTTCGAAGCTACAATCAACTTATTGAAATCACGCATACCAGTTCCTGCAGGAATCAAATGTCCACAAATAACATTTTCTTTCATTCCTTCCAAATTATCAACTCGACCATTTATTGCTGCTTCGTTAAGCACTTTTGTAGTCTCTTGGAAAGATGCCGCAGACATAAAGCTTGTTGTTTGTAATGCGGCACGTGTTATTCCTTGCAACACCTGACTCGAAATAGCAGGATTAGCTTCACGAGCTTCTACCAAACGCATATCTTTACGTTTCAACATACTGTTTTCATCGCGTAATTTTCTTGTTGTAACAATTTGACCAGGTTTCAAATTTTCAGAATCGCCAGCATCTACTACAACTTTTTTACCCCAAATACGATCATTCTCATCATTAAACTCATTTTTATTAACAAGTTGTTTTTCTAAGAATCGAGTATCTCCTGGATCTTCAATTTGAACTTTGCGCATCATTTGACGAACAATAACCTCAAAATGCTTATCATTAATTTTTACACCTTGCAAACGATATACATCTTGAACTTCATTTACAATGTAATCTTGGACAGCAGTAGGTCCTTTTATTGATAAGATATCTGAAGGTGTTATTGCTCCATCAGACAAAGCTGTACCAGCACGAACGTAATCATTTTCTTGTACCAAAATTTGTTTTGACAATGGTACTAAATGTTTACAAACCTCACCTGTACGAGATGTAATAACAATTTCACGATTACCTCTCTTAATTTTTCCAAAAGTAACTTCACCATCAATTTCTGATACGACCGCAGGATTTGATGGATTTCTTGCTTCGAAAAGTTCAGTAACACGCGGCAAACCACCTGTAATATCACCAGCTTTACCTACAGCACGAGGTATTTTTATCAATAAATCACCTGCTTTTATTTCATTACCTTCTTCTACTACAAGATGAGCTCCTACAGGTAAGTTGTATACTCGCAATACTTCTCCTTCAGCATCTAAAATATGTACAGCAGGTAATTTATTTTTATCTTTAGATTCAATGATAATCTTTTCTTTTAAACCTGTAGTTTCGTCTGTTTCAACTTTATAAGTAACATTTTCAATTACAGATTCAAATTCAATTTTACCATCATTTTCAGAAATAATAACTGCATTAAAAGGATCCCATTCACAAATCTTTGTTCCTTTTTTGATTTGAGAACCACTCTCAACAAACAATTTAGAACCATAAGGTATATTTTGTGTTGATAATGCAATTCCTGTTACAGGGTCGATTATTTTCATTTCAGCTAAACGACCAATAACAATTTTATATTCATCAGATTCTTGTGATGGAATAACCTTCAATTCGTCAATTTCAATAGTTCCATCATAACGTGAAACGATACTTGATTCAGTTGCAATATTTGATGCAATACCTCCGACGTGGAACGTACGCAAAGTCAACTGTGTTCCTGGCTCACCAATAGATTGTGCAGCAATAACACCCACAGCTTCTCCTTTGTTTACCATTCGTCCAGTAGCCAAATTTCGTCCATAACATTTAGCACAAACGCCATGTTTTGATTCACATGTCAATACGGAACGTATTTCAACTCGCTCAATAGGAGATTCTTGTATTTTCTTTGCTGCAGCTTCAACAATTTCTTCACCAGATTTTACAATTACCTCACCAGTTGAAGGATGAATTACATCGTGAACAGAAACGCGGCCTAGAATTCTTTCATAAAGAGAAGCAACTACATCTTCATTATTTTTCACTTCAGTAGCAACTAAACCTCTTAATGTACCACAATCTTTTTCTGTAATTATAACATCATGAGAAACGTCAACCAAACGACGAGTTAAATATCCAGCGTCCGCAGTTTTCAAAGCAGTATCGGCCAAACCTTTACGAGCACCGTGAGTTGAAATAAAGTACTCTAACACAGACAAACCTTCCTTAAAGTTAGCAAGAATAGGATTTTCAATAATTTGACCACCTTCTGTAGATTTTGTTGGTTTTGCCATCAAGCCACGCATACCAGACAACTGACGGATTTGTTCCTTAGAACCACGAGCACCAGAATCCAACATCATGTAAACAGCATTAAACCCTTGATTATCACTTGACAAATGATTTATCAAGATCTTTCCTAAACTATCATTTACACGAGTCCACGTATCAATTATTTGGTTATAACGTTCGTTGTAGGTAATGAATCCCATGTTATAGTTATTCATAATTTCTTCAACATCCTCATAACCTTTTTTAACTAATTCTGCTTTTTCTTCAGGAATAATAACATCGCCAAGGTTAAACGACAAACCTCCTTGAAATGCCATTTTGTAACCTAAATCTTTGATATCATCCAAGAATTTTGCTGTTTTAGCAACACCACAAGATTCAATTACACGACTAATGATACCTCGTAAAGATTTTTTTGACAACAACTCATTGATAAAACCTACTTCTTCTGGAACATATCTGTTAACAAACACACGTCCAACAGTAGTTTTTATTGTGCGAGAAACTCTTTGTCCTTCAACTACGTCATCAACCTTTACTGTAATATTTGCATGAATATCTACTTTACCTTCATTATAAGCAATCTCAACTTCTTCCGGAGAATAGAAATTCAAACCTTCACCCTTAACGCCTTCTCTTGGTTTAGTAATATAGTAAAGACCAAGCACCATATCTTGCGAAGGGATAGTAATAGGAGCTCCATTTGCTGGATTCAAAATATTATGAGAAGCTAACATCAATAATTGAGCTTCCAAAATAGCTTCGTTTCCTAATGGCAAATGTACAGCCATTTGGTCACCATCAAAGTCAGCATTAAACGCAGTACAAGACAATGGATGCAATTGAATAGCTTTTCCTTCAATCAATTTTGGTTGGAAAGCCTGAATACCCAATCTATGCAAAGTCGGAGCACGGTTTAATAATACTGGATGACCTTTCATTACCAATTCCAAAATATCCCAAACGACAGCATCTTTTCTATCAACAATTTTCTTTGCTGATTTTACAGTTTTTACAATACCACGTTCTATTAACTTACGAATGATGAATGGTTTATACAATTCCACAGCCATACCTTTTGGCAATCCACATTCATGCATTTTAAGCTCTGGACCAACAACAATTACCGAACGAGCAGAATAATCGACACGTTTACCAAGTAAGTTTTGACGGAAACGACCTTGTTTACCTTTTAATGAATCAGATAACGATTTTAAAGGACGATTAGAATCCGTTTTCATTGCACTTGCTTTTCGGGAATTGTCAAACAACGAATCCACAGCCTCTTGCAACATACGTTTTTCATTACGCAAAATGACTTCAGGAGCTTTTATCTCAATCAATCGTTTCAAACGATTGTTACGAATAATCACTCGACGATATAAGTCATTTAAATCTGATGTTGCAAAACGACCTCCATCAAGAGGTACCAAAGGACGTAATTCTGGTGGAATAACAGGAATTACCTTCATTACCATCCATTCAGGTTTATTGTTTTTGGCAGCACGGAAAGACTCTACAACTTGAAGTCTTTTTAATGCTTCATTTTTACGCTGTTGAGAGTTTGAAACATTAGCTTCATTTCTCAACTCGTAAGAAAGTGTATCCAAATCCAATCTTGCAAGCAAATCACAAACAGCTTCAGCACCCATTTTTGCGATAAACTTATTAGGATCAGAATCGTCTAAATACTGATTTTCTTTTGGTAAAGTATCAATTAAATCAAGGTATTCTTCTTCAGTTAATGTTTCTCCCACTGCAATACCTTCTTTTCCTTCTAAAATACCAGGTTGAATAATAACATATTTTTCATAATAAATAATATTATCCAACTTTTTACTTGGCATTCCAAGTAAATATCCCATTTTGTTTGGTAAAGAACGGAAATACCAAATATGAGCGATTGGAACCACAAGCTGAATGTGTCCTGCACGTTCGCGACGGACTTTCTTCTCTGTAACTTCAACACCACATCGATCACATACAATTCCTTTATAACGAATTCGTTTGTATTTACCACAATGACATTCATAATCCTTTATAGGACCAAAAATTCTTTCGCAAAACAAACCATCTCGTTCAGGTTTATACGTACGATAATTGATAGTTTCTGGTTTTAAAACTTCACCATACGAAGATTCTAATATTTCTTCAGGAGAAGCTAAACCAATTGTAATCTTCTTGAAGTTATTTTTTATCTTATTATCTTTTTTAAAAGCCATAGTCTTTTATCTTTTTAATTTCAACGAAAACCAAATTAATCAAAATCTATTTTCAATCCTAATCCTTTTAATTCATGCAACAACACATTCAACGATTCTGGGATTCCAGGTGTAGGCATATTGTCTCCCTTAACAATTGCTTCATAAGTTCTTGCACGTCCCATAACATCATCAGATTTCACTGTTAAGATTTCTTGTAAAATATGTGAAGCACCAAAAGCTTCAAGAGCCCAAACCTCCATTTCACCAAAACGTTGACCTCCAAATTGAGCTTTACCACCTAATGGTTGTTGCGTTATAAGAGAATAAGGACCTATTGAACGAGCATGCATTTTGTCATCAACCATGTGTCCTAATTTCAACATATAAATAACACCTACTGTAGCTGGTTGGTCAAAACGAACACCTGTTCCTCCATCATACAAATAAGTTTTTCCATAATTAGGGACACCTGCTTTTTCAGTCCACTCATTCAAATCCTCTAATGTAACTCCATCGAAAATTGGAGTTGCAAATTTTACTCCTAACTCTTTTCCTGCCCAACCTAGAACAGTTTCAAAAATTTGTCCTAAGTTCATACGAGAAGGCACACCTAACGGATTCAAACAAATATCTACAGGAGTTCCATCTTCAAGGAAAGGCATATCTTCTTGACGAACAATTTTAGAAACAATACCTTTATTTCCATGACGCCCTGCCATTTTATCACCAACACGGATTTTACGTTTTTTAGCAATATATACTCTTGCTAATTGTACAATTCCTGATGGAAGTTCATCTCCAATTGTCAAGTTAAATTTCTTACGTTTTAAACGAGCGTCAGCTTCCTTATATTTTCTTATATAATTAAGTATTACTTCACGTATTAACTCGTTTTTAGCAGCATCGGCTGTCCATTTTACAAGTTGAACGCTGATATAATCAATCTCATTTAAAATTTTTTGAGTGAATTTTGTTCCTTTAGGAACCACAAAAGCACCTAAAGAATCTTTTACTCCTTGAGAAGTTTTTCCACTTGTTAGAACAAGTAATTTTTCAACTAATAAAGATTTTAATTTAGCAACTTCCTTGTTGAATTCTTCTTCTAATTGAGGAATTAAAGCCTTATCAGCATTTTTCGCTTTACGATCTTTTATTGCTTTTGAATAAAGATTTTTACCAATAACCACACCCGACAACGATGGTGTCGCTTTCAATGAAGCATCTTTCACATCACCAGCCTTATCACCAAATATTGCTCTCAACAATTTTTCTTCTGGAGAAGGATCAGATTCTCCTTTAGGCGTGATTTTGCCAATCAAAATATCTCCTGGCTCTACATAAGCTCCAATACGAATAATACCATTTTCGTCTAGATTTTTAGTTGCTTCTTCGCTTACATTTGGAATATCAGAAGTTAATTCTTCAAGACCACGTTTTGTTTCTCGAACTTCTAACGAATATTCACTCACATGTACAGAAGTAAAGATATCTTCACGAACGATACGTTCATTCAATACAATAGCATCCTCATAATTATAACCTTTCCAAGGAATAAACGCAACTTTAAGATTTCGACCTAGAGCTAGTTCTCCATTTTGAGTAGCATAACCTTCTGTCAAAATATCACCAGCCTCAACTCGTTGTCCTTTTTTTACTATAGGACGTAAATCTATTGTTGTATCTTGATTGGTTCGTTGGAATTTTGGTAATAAATATTCTTTTTTAGAATCATCAAATGAAACAAATCTTTCATCATCAGTTTGATCATAATTAATGACAATTCTTTGAGCATCAACAAAATCAACAACACCAGATCTTTCTGCCATTATTTGTGTACGAGAGTCTTTTATCATTTTTCCCTCAATACCAGTACCAACGATAGGAGCCTCTGGACGTAAAATAGGAACTGCTTGACGCATCATGTTTGAACCCATCAACGCACGGTTTGCATCATCGTGCTCCAAACATGGAATTAAAGCTGCAGCAATTGATGCAATTTGTTGAGGGGCAACATCCATTAATTCTACTTGCGAAGGTGCAACTACAGGATAATCTGCGTCCTGACGTGTTTTTACACGAGATAAAATAAATTTACCACTTTCATCCAAAGGTGCATTACCTTGAGCTATAATTTTACCAGTTTCTTCCTCTGCTGTTAAATATGTAACTCCTTCAGTAGTTAAATCAACTTTTCCCTCTGCAACTTTACGATAAGGTGTTTCAATAAAACCTAAATCATTAATTTTTGCATATACACACAATGAAGAAATCAAACCAATATTTGGTCCTTCTGGTGTTTCAATTGGACACAAACGACCATAGTGAGTATAGTGTACGTCACGTACTTCAAAACCTGCACGTTCACGAGACAAACCTCCAGGACCTAAAGCCGATAAACGACGTTTATGAGTGATTTCTGCCAATGGATTGGTTTGATCCATAAATTGAGACAAAGCATTTGTCCCAAAGAATGAATTGATAACAGATGAAATTGCATTTGCATTTATCAAATCAATAGGAGTAAACACCTCGTTATCACGCACATTCATTCTTTCACGAATAGTACGTGCCATTCGTGCCAAACCAATTCCAAATTGATTATATAATTGCTCACCACCTGTTCTAACACGACGATTACTCAAATGGTCAATATCATCAACCTCAGCTTTTGAGTTAATCAATTCGATTAGGTATTTAATGATTTCAATTATATCTTCTTTAGTTAGTACACCTACATTCATTTCTGTAGATAAACCTAACTTTCTATTAATTCGGAAACGACCAACTTCTCCTAAATCATATCTTTTTTCAGAGAAGAACAAACTATTTATCATTTCACGAGCAGTTGAGTCATCTGCTGGATCAGCATTTCTCAATTGACGATATATATACCAAACAGCTTCTTTTTCAGAATTACTTGGATCCTTTTGCAGAGTGTTATAAATAATACTATAATCACTCATATTTTCACTCTCTTTGTGTAACAAAATAGTTTCTACACCAGATTCAAGTATCGAATCAATATGATCTGCTTCAAGTATCGTTTCACGATCAACAAGGATGTTAATACGTTCAATTGTAACAACCTCACCAGTATCTTCATCCACCAAATCCTCATTCCATACAGTTAATACACGTGCAGCAAGCTTTCGACCAATGGCTTTTTTAAGATTTGTTTTATTAACTTTAACTTCTTCTGCTAAACCAAATATTTCTAAAATATCACGGTCATTTTCATAACCTATTGCACGCAAAAGCGTAGTTACAGGTAATTTTTTCTTACGATCAATGTATGCATACATAACATTATTAATGTCTGTTGCAAATTCGATCCAAGAACCTTTAAAAGGAATTATACGTGCCGAATAAAGTTTCGTTCCATTAGCATGCATACTTTGACCAAAGAATACACCAGGTGAACGATGTAATTGAGATACAATAACACGTTCAGCACCATTAATTACAAATGTACCTTTTTCGGTCATATAAGGAATTGGTCCTAAAAACACGTCTTGAATTACAGTATCAAAATCCTCATGTTCTGGATCGGTACATTCTAATTTCAACCGTGCTTTTAAAGGAACACTATAAGTTAATCCCCTTTCTATACATTCCTCTATTGTATAACGGGGAGGATCTATATAATAATCTAAAAATTCAAGTCTAAAGTTATTGCGTGTATCTTCAATTGGAAAATTTTCTGAAAATACTCTATACATCCCCTCATTTTTTCTTTTTTCGGGGGCTGTATCTAATTGGAAGAAATCTCTAAAAGATTTCAATTGGACATCAAGAAAATCAGGATATTCTAATGAGTTCTTGATGGAAGCAAAGTTAACTCTTTGGTTATCAATATTTGAAGCCATTGGATAAGATTTTTAATTGAACTTAATTTTATCTATACATAAAAAGGTTTAGAGTCCCGCACACACGGGATCCCAAACCATATCAACCTGAAAATCAGGAGAAAAGCTTATTTAAGTTCAACTTCAGCTCCTGCTTCAGTAAGTTGTTTTTTAAGTGATTCAGCTTCATCTTTAGCTACACCTTCTTTAATTGTAGAAGGAGCTGCATCTACCATGTCTTTAGCTTCTTTCAAACCAAGACCTGTCAATTCTTTTACAAGCTTAACGATTGCTAATTTGTTTGCTCCAGCTGATTTCAAAACTACATCAAAAGATGTTTTTTCTTCAACAGCAGCTGCTTCACCAGCAGCAGGAGCAGCAACAGCAACAGCAGCAGCTGCAGGCTCAATACCATATTCATTTTTCAAGATTTCAGCTAATTCATTAACTTCTTTAACTGTTAAATTAACTAATTGTTCTGCAAAGACTTTTAAATCTGCCATGATTTTTATTTTTTATTGGTTATTTTTATTCTTTAGTTTATCTCTCTGATAGTGTTTTTAAAACACCATGTAATTTATTTCCTCCCGATTGGAGTGCGGATACAACATTTTTAGCAGGAGATTGCAACAATGCAATAACGTCTGCAATAAGTTCATTTTTGCTCTTGATGCTTACTAATACATCTAATTGATCTTGACCTACATAAAAACTTTCTTCTACATAAGCAGCTTTCAATACTGGTTTTTGAGCTTTCTTGCTAAAATTCTTAATTAATTTAGCAGGAGCATTTCCTGTATTAGAAAACATTAATGTAGTATTATTTTTTAATACGCCATAAATCGGACTAAAATCTGTATCAATAGCTTCTAACGCCTTTTGAAGCAATGTATTTTTTACAACTAGAAGTTTTATACCTTCTTTATTGCAAGCTCTTCTTAAATCACTTGTTTGTTGAGAATTTAATCCCTCAATATCTGTTAAATAAAAATGAGAATATGCTCCAAGCGTTTCTGTTAACTGTGCAATTATCGCACCTTTTTCTTCTTTTTTCATACCTCAGTCCGTTTAATTTTAATTTTCTTCAATTGCTTTTGTATCAATCTTAATTCCAGGACCCATCGTACTAGAAAGATATACACTTTTCACATAAGTACCTTTCGCTGAAGCAGGTTTCAATTTTATTATTGTCGACATGAAAGCTTTTGCATTTTCAGCAATTTGATCAACCGAAAAAGAGACTTTTCCTATAGATGTATGAACAATACCCGTTTTATCAACTTTAAAATCAATTTTACCTTGCTTAACTTCTGTAACGGCTTTTCCTACCTCCATTGTTACTGTACCACTTTTTGGATTTGGCATAAGTCCACGAGGTCCCAAAACACGTCCTAAAGCACCTATTTTACCCATGATAGCTGGCATTGTAATAATAACATCAACATCTGTCCAACCACCTTTAATTTTCTCGATATATTCATCGAGTCCGACATAATCAGCTCCAGCAGCTTTTGCTTCAGCCTCTTTATCAGGAGTACACAATGCGAGAACCCTAACTTGTTTTCCCGTTCCATTTGGCAACGATACAACTCCACGTACCATTTGATTTGCTTTACGAGGATCCACACCTAAACGTACATCTATATCAACAGACGCATCAAATTTAGTTGTAGTTGTATCTTTTACTAATTGAGCAGCCTCTTTTAACGAATAAGCTTTTCCAGCTTCAACCTTTTCTAAAGCTAACTTTTGATTTTTTGTAAGTTTACCCATAATTCAATTGAAGTTTTTAATTAATTATTAACTGGAAATTCGCCTTTAACAGCAATACCCATACTTCTTGCTGTTCCTGCTACCATTTTCATAGCAGCTTCAACAGTAAAACAATTTAAATCTACCATTTTGTCTGTTGCAATTTGTTTCACTTGTTCCCAAGTTATTTCTGCAACCTTTTTACGATTCGGCTCTGCCGAACCACCTTTAACTTTAGCAACTTCTAACAATTGAATTGCAACAGGTGGAGTTTTAACGACAAAATCAAAAGACTTATCAACATAATACGTGATAATCACAGGCAAAACTTTACCTGCTTTGTCTTGGGTTCTGGCATTAAATTGCTTGCAAAAATCCATAATATTAATACCTTTAGAACCTAGAGCAGGTCCCACTGGTGGTGATGGATTTGCTGCACCGCCTTTAATCTGTAACTTGATTTGTCCAGCAATTTCTTTAGCCATAATTTTACTTTTTACATTTAATTAAAATACCGTGATAAATGCGTAACCAAAAATCACTCTTTTTCTACTTGCATAAAATTCAACTCAAGAGGAGTTTTTCTTCCGAAAATTTTAACCATTACCTTAAGTTTTTTCTTTTCAGAGTTAACTTCTTCTATAATTCCAGAAAAACCACTAAAAGGACCAACAATCACTTTTACCGACTCACCAACTATATAGTGAACGTTCAAATCATCATCCATCCCATTCAATTCATCAACAGAACCTAGAATACGATTTACCTCTGATTGTCGTAGCGGAGTAGGAACAGACGAGCCTGTTGCACCTAAAAAACCTAATACATTAGGAACATTTCTTAAGTGATGTTGCACCTCACCATTCAAATCTGCCTCTACTAAAACATAACCTGGCAAATAACTTCTCTCTTTTATAACCTTTTTACCATTACTAATTTGATAAACCTTTTCTGTAGGGATCAAAACTTGAGATACATAACGAGCAAGGTCGGTATTTCGAATTTCAGAATCGATATACTCTTTTACCTTATTCTCTTTTCCGCTAATGGCACGCATAACATACCACTTCTTTGTTGTCTCAGCCATTTTCAATCTCCTTCTAAATTAAAGCTTCATAAACAAACTTCATAATAGTCTCGAAACTAATATCCATCACCCAAACCACCAATGCAATTAAAAGGGAAGCGACTAAAACAATAACTGCACTATTGGTCAACTCCTTTAGAGTAGGCCAAGATACTTTATGAATCAGTTCCGAATAAGATTCTTTGAAGTAGTTAACAATTTTCATCTTTTCAACAAATAGATTTTGCACGGGTTGAGAGACTCGAACTCCCGACACCTGGTTTTGGAGACCAGTGCTCTACCAACTGAGCTAAACCCGTAAAAAATCGCCGAGAAACTCGACGATTCTCATTTTATTAGTCAATCAATGCTGTGATTTGACCAGAACCTACAGTACGTCCACCTTCTCGAATAGCAAAACGAAGACCTTCACTACAAGCTACTGGATAAATCAATTTTACCATAATTTCCAAGTTGTCACCTGGCATTACCATTTCGCGTCCTTCTGGCAATGTAATTTCACCAGTAACATCCAAAGTACGGATATAGAATTGAGGACGATATTTATTATGGAATGGAGTATGACGACCACCTTCTTCTTTTTTCAAAATATACACAGATGCTTTGAATTCAGAGTGAGGAGTAACTGTTCCTGGGTGAGTGATAACCATACCACGTTTGATTTCGTCTTTATCAATACCACGAAGCAACAAACCTACATTATCACCTGCTTCACCTTCATCAAGAAGCTTACGGAACATTTCAACACCAGTTACAACAGATTTTTTACCTTCTGCACCTAAACCGATAATTTGAACTTCATCACCAACTTTTACAATACCTGTTTCGATACGACCAGTTGCAACTGTACCACGACCTGTAATCGAGAACACGTCTTCAATTGGCATCAAGAATGGTTTATCAACTGCACGTTGTGGCAATTCAATCCAACTATCAACAGCAGACATCAATTCCATTACCTTTTCTTCCCATTGTGCTTCTCCATTCAATGCACCAAGAGCTGAACCTTGAATAATAGGAGTATTATCTCCATCAAATTCATAAAATGCCAACAATTCACGCATTTCCATTTCTACCAATTCCAACATTTCAGCATCATCAACCATATCGCATTTATTCATAAACACAACCAAACGAGGAACATTTACCTGACGAGCTAAAAGGATATGCTCACGAGTTTGAGGCATAGGACCATCAGTTGCAGCAACTACAATGATAGCACCATCCATTTGAGCAGCACCAGTAACCATGTTTTTAACATAGTCAGCGTGACCTGGACAGTCTACGTGTGCATAGTGACGATTTTCTGTTTGATACTCAACATGCGAAGTATTAATTGTAATACCACGTTCTTTTTCTTCTGGTGCGTTGTCAATTGAGTCGAACGAACGCATTTCTGAGAAACCTTTCTTAGCCAACACAGTAGTAATTGCAGCAGTCAAAGTTGTTTTACCGTGGTCTACGTGACCAATAGTACCGATGTTAACATGCGGTTTCGATCTGTCAAATTTTTCTTTTGCCATAATTTTATTTTTTAACAATGATGAATAAATATATAAACTCTTTCTACTAAAAACAAATCACAAATGAGCTGTTAACGAGACTTGAACTCGTGACCTCTTCCTTACCAAGGAAGTGCTCTACCGCTGAGCTATAACAGCATTGAGCGGAAAACGGGACTCAAACCCGCGACCCCCAGCTTGGAAGGCTAGTGCTCTATCAACTGAGCTATTTCCGCAAAAAAAAAGAAATGTGGGCAGTGATGGATTCGAACCACCGAAGGCGAAAGCCAGCTGAGTTACAGTCAGCCCCATTTGGCCACTCTGGTAACTGCCCTTTTCCTTTTGAGCCTCTTGTCGGATTCGAACCAACGACCCCGAGATTACAAATCACGTGCTCTGGCCAACTGAGCTAAAGAGGCATTCCTTTTCAATATCACAATGATACCAAAATGGGTTGCAAATGTAGAAATTTATTTTTTTACACGCAACAAATATTTGTTTTTTTTCAAAAACTATTGCAAGAAAGATCAAATTAATGCGACTCCTTATACTTTTTCAATTGTTTTTCCATAGCTTCAACAGCCTTATCTATAGCTTCTTCAAAAGAATCACATGTCTTTTCCACAAAAAAACTTACCCCGGGTACCTTTATCTTAATTTCAGCCTCCTTGTTTTCCGTCGACTCAAATTTAACAACTTTCAGAAACACTTCTAAAGAAACTACTGAATCAACAAACTTACCCAATTTATTCACTTTCTTTTCTACATAAGACTCCAACTTTTCTGTAATCTTAAAATTAATCGCTGAAATTTTTATTCCCATAAATCTCATTTTTTTAATGCTCGAGGATGAGCTTGTTTATAAATTAATTGTAACTGCTCAAAAGTCGTATGCGTATAAATTTCCGTCGCCGAAAGACTTGCATGCCCCAATGCTGTTTTTACGACATCAATATCAACCTCTCGATTTAAAAGAACGGTAGCAAACGTATGCCTTAATACATGCGGGCTACATTTCTCAAGTGTACTTACAGCACGCATTGTCGAATGCACTAATATATAAACATATTTTGAATAAAGTTGTTTCCCCTTCTCTGTAACAAATAAAAATGAACATTCTTTTGATACAGAGTTATCTCTAAAAAGAATATAGTCTTTTATTGTATTTTTCAAATCATTTCCTATCGGAACGATTCTTTGTTTATTTCTTTTCCCAACAACAGTAATTGTGTTATTAAAAAAATTCAAATCTGAATCCTTGAGGTTTATTAACTCTGAGCACCTTATTCCTGTCTGATAAAACAAATCTATTATCAAACGAGACATTTTACTCTTAAAATCAGTGCCATCAAACAAATCTATCGCAAGTTCTAATTCATTTTCTTTAAAAAACAAAGGTAAACTTTTCTTGATTTTTGGAGCAACAACATTCCTTGTAGGATTCGATTTACAATAATCCTTAAGATTCAAAAAACGATAAAAAGATTTAATTGCAGAAAGTTTTCTATTGACAGTTCGAGACGATTGTCCACTTTCAAGTAAAAACAGAATCCAGCCTCGAATAATTATAGCATCAATCTCATTTACGTCAAACGACGTCTTTTGAGATATTACATAATCCCTAAACGAAATCAAATCGTTACGATACGACAAAAAAGTATGAGAAGAAAAATTTTTCTCATACTGTAAATATTGCAGAAATGCGTTTATCATATCTAACGGCAATTATCTGCAACGAAAATAAAATAAAAAAACGGAATAAAAAAATATTCTGTTCTTTTATTCTTCTGTTTGTTGAAGTTGTTGCACGTAAACAGCATGTATTTTCTGTTCACGTTTTACAACAGAAGGTTTTTTAAAAGCTTGACGATTGCGAAGTTCTTTTACAACTCCAGTTTTTTCAAATTTACGTTTGAATTTTTTCAATGCTTTTTCAATGTTTTCACCTTCTTTTACAGGAACAATAATCATAACGGTTTTATTTTTTATTTTTATTTAAAATTTCTTAATTGGACGGCAAAATTAGAAAATCATTTTAACATCACAAAATTATCTTCACCTTTTTTATTCAAAATACTCTTCAACGCGTCCAATTCATCTAAACACATTCTCTTATTATAAGATGCTAAATATTCTTGTTCAGTTTGACCCGGGGTAGGTAGCAACACCGCCCTTCTTTTCAATACTGCCAAATCCATCAACGTCGAATACCCCGACCTACAATAAATAATAGGTGTCTTATGCAATAAAAATTGCAATGTTTTTGTATCAAGATGAGAAACAATATGGACATTTTCTAAAATAGAAGTTGAGTTTGAAAAAGGGAGTCCTCTTATAAGCAAACATCGTTCACTAATATTTTTCATTTTTATTAGCATCTCTTTCTCAAAAATAGAACGTTGAGGTTCCGGACCAGAAATTAATGCCAGAACCTTATAAGGAGAAGACTCTATAAAATTAAAAGAACTAAAACGCGAAAGCCATCCTATAAAAATAGCATTCTTCGGCAAAGTATATTTACGCGATAAATCACCCGAAAGATTATCCTCCCCCTCAACATCAGGAATCCAACACGAATTATAACGCGAAATAAAAAATTTATGCAATCCATAAGCCGCACGCTCAAGAAAACGAAATCCTCTTGGCATTTTTACCATTATTTGATGCGTTATATAGATGCTTTCTACAGATTGACACCACAAACCAAATCGATTATCAGAAATTACAGTCTGAATATCGTATCTACATACTATACGCTTCAAAAGAAAATGCTCCTTGAATATTTGAAAAATAAAATAAGGCAATTGTTTTATCATTGCACCTATCAAAGAGCCTTTTTTAGAATAAAGAACAGACATCGAAGGTAGTTCTACGCACTCAAGTTTTGGAAATTCTTTTTTTAAGAAAGAAAAAGAATTTCCACTTCCCGCTAAAAAAACCTTCTTTTGATGATTTAAAAGACTTTTTATAATCGGCACACAACGTGTTGCATGCCCTAGTCCCCAATCCAAAGGAGCCACTAAAACCCGATCTCCCTGTATTTGAGCTATAACTTGCTCTAATTTTTCTGTACACATTATTTATTCCGTAACAGAAACATTAATACCCAATGCCTCTACACGCTTTGCTATTAAATACAAAGTCGCATTGTCTGGACGTTCCAAATGCTCAACTGGAGTTTTTCTATCCAACGAATAAACCATTACTTGTTTTGGACGAAGCTTTTGTAAAACAGCAATCCAAGCATCAACCTCACCATCTGTCGTATTATCAAACGAAACGCCTTTGTATATCCCCTTAAAAAATAAGGTTTGAATAATAAAATTTCCATTAAAAAGTGACATTTTTTTAACAAGTTCGTCCACCGAAAAATGTTTATCTATAGGTTGATTTATAACTTTTAATGTAGAATCAATTGCCGAATCTAATTTTAAAATATTATTATCTAACCTATTCAATGCTCTAAAAACGGCTTCGTCTGAAATTCTTGTTGCATTCGACAAAACACTTATTTTAACATTTGGGAAATAAGTATCTCTTAACGTAATGGTTGCATCTATTATTTGTTCAAAATCAGGATGCAAGGTAGGTTCCCCATTCCCCGCAAATGTAATAACATCAAGATGCTCTTCATTATTTTTCATCAAAAGTAAACGCTGTTCTATTGCAACAACCACATCTTGAAAACTTGGGTATTTTTCAGTACTCGAAAAATTAAAACCACACTCACAATATAAGCAATCAAATGAGCATATTTTACTATTTGGTGGCAACAAATTAATTCCCAACGAAACACCTAACCGACGACTTTTTATAGGTCCAAAAACAATTCCTTCAAAAAGCATAATCTTTATTTTATAACAACTTGACCAAGAGCTGATGCCAACATTCTTTTTATTTCACTCAATCGAGCATGCTCTTTCATTACCGCTACAATGTCTTCAGTTGAATTATCTCTTAAAACACGCTCCAATTCTTTAATTTTTAAAGAAACAATCGCTTTTTTATATTCATTTATAGAGTTTGTAACAGCATTTATCAACCAAATCTTTCTTCGTTCTTCCTCTTGTTTCTTCAGTTCCTCTATTCTTCTTTTTGCTGCAGAAGTCATCGATTGTAAGTTTTTTTCTAGTGCTTCATTTTTTGAAAAAATTTTACTTAACTGATATTTCTCTGTCAATAACTCCGCAGCCAACAAACTAATATTCGGATTTTGATGTGAGACAAAAAAAGAAGATACTGAAAATGTGGCATCCGATTTATGTAATTCTAAATCTTTTAAAAACAATTCGTGTAATTGATTTTCAAAGCCCAAGCCATCATTTCTTAATTCATCTAACACATATTCCCAAATTTTTACTTCAACACAATCCTCCGAAAAATTTCTCAATAAGACCTTCTCATCGCCATATTGCAACACAAACTTTAAAATATCTTTTTCTGCCGTATCCAAATCAGAATCAATTGACAACAAAGGCATTGATCCCTGAGAAACAGGAATCTCCTTTTCTACAAAATTATTTGGATTTGCTTTTGCCTTAATTTTATTTAATTCAGAATAAAGAATTTCCTCTGATTTCTCAAAAAGTTCTGAACATAACTTGATATACTCCGACACCAATATCATATTTTGTATCAAAGCAATAGAACCTAATACATCGGTAATTGCAGTTGCTTTTTTCAAAGGGTCATTTTTTGCCTCACGCAAAAGTAAGTTTGCTTTAAAACGCATAAAATCTGTTTGATTTGTTTTAATAAAATCAACAAAATCTGCAGCCGAATGATTCCTTGCAAAACTATCAGGGTCTTCACCATCAGGCAAAAGCAAAACCTTCACGTTCATCCCTTCTGACAAAAGCATATCTATTCCTCGCAATGCTGCATGAATACCTGCTCCATCTCCATCATAAAGCAATGTAATATTTGAAGTCAAACGATGTAACAAACGTATTTGAGCAGAATCAAGTGCTGTTCCTGAATTTGCCACTACATTTTCTATTCCACATTGATGCATAGAAATTACATCTGTGTACCCTTCGACCATGTATACACATTTCTCACGAACAATAGCATTTTTTGCTTGAAAAATACCATAAAGTTCATTCCCTTTCTTAAAGATTTCCGATTCGGGTGAATTCTTATATTTTTGATTAACACCTTTTGTTCTCGAATCCAATACACGTCCGCCAAAAGCGATAACCTTACCACTCAACGAATGCCAAGGAAAAATAACTCTTCCTCTAAAACTATCGACAACTCTATTATTTTCTCCAAAATAAGACAATCCCGTTTTTTGCAAGAATTCTTTTTTATAGCCATTTCTTAAGGCTTCATTTGTCATCGCATCTTGTTCATTAAGGCAATAACCCAAATGAAATTTTTTAATAATAACATCCGAAAACCCCCTTTCTTGAAAATAAGCCATAGCAATAGCCTTACCATCAACATGATTATGCAAAATATCTGAAAAGTATTTTTGGGCAAAACTATTTAAAGCAAACATACTTTCGCGATCACTTTGTTGTTGCTGTTCCGTAGCAGACAAATCGCGTTCTTCTATTTCAATATGATATTTTTTTGCTAAATATTTCAGTGCTTCAACATACGTCAACTGCTCATGCTTCATAATAAAATGAACCGAGTTTCCACCTTCGCCACATCCAAAACATTTAAAAATCCCCTTTGACGGAGATACCGTAAACGAGCCAGTTTTCTCATTATGAAAAGGACACAATCCAATATAGTTTGCCCCACGCTGCTTTAACGAAACAAATTCTGATACGACCTCTTTTATTTGTGCCGCATCCATTATCCTTGCTATTGTTAGCTGATCTATCATAATCAAATCAAATGACCAATATTCGTAACAAACAATTTAACAGCTATTGCAAGTAGAATTATTCCAAAAAATTTTCGCAACACATAAATACCCGATTCTCCTATAGCTTTTTCTATTTTTGAAGTAAAACTCAACACTAAATAAACAAACAATAAGTTCAAAACTAAAGCTATTACTATATTTTCAACATAATATTCTGCACGCAACGAAAGCAATGTCGTAAACGAGCCTGGGCCAGCCACTAAAGGAAATGCGATAGGAATAAATGATGCACTACCAGCAGGACCATTATTTCTAAAAATTTCAATATCCAACAACATTTCTAACGCAAATACAAAAATCACCAACGAACCAGCTACCGCAAACGATTCTATATCTACATTAAATAGTTGTAAAATAAAATCTCCAAAAAACAAAAACAGCATTAAAATAACTAATGCAAAAGTACTTACAACCAACGAATTTATCTTTATTCCTTTTTTACGAATATTCAAAATAATTGGTATCGCACCTAAAATATCAATAATAGCAAACAAAACAACCGTTGCACTAAGTATTTGTTTTACATCTAAATTCATAGTAATATCATTTAAAATATTTAGAAAGAATACGACGATTTATATCTCGTCTATTTTTATCAAAAAACCAACCCCACTTACAAAAATATTTGCACATATTCCAAATATGCAAAGATAATAATCTTACACTTTTATAAGAATCTCTAGCGTGTTGATGCACAATTTTCACACTAGGGTAATACAAATTTTTCGTATACAGAAACATTCTTCGCGATAAATCAACATCTTCTGGATAAAGAAAAAATCGCTCATCAAACAATCCCACTTTTCTCAACACATCTGTACGCATAAACATAAAACACCCAGAAAGATAAGGCACTTGCATTTCCTTTTCATAATCTGCAAAATGCATTTCAAAATAGAATTGTCTTTTTTTTGCATAATACCCAAAACAAAAACGACGCAAAAACAAATCAAAAGGTGTCGGCAATAATTTACACAAATACTGAATTTGTCCATCAGGCGAAACTACTTTGGGCATTAACAAACCAACACTTTCATCTGCAGACATTTTCTCTAATAGTTTCGACAACACCATCTCATCCACCATCACATCAGGATTAACTACTAAATGAAAAGGAATATTTTCTTCTAATGTTTTTCTCAATGCAATATTATGAGCCTTCCCATACCCAAGATTTTTACCATTATTAAAAATATACTCCACACAAGGAAGGTCTAATTTTGCATTTCTACATTTTGAATTATCTATTATAAATATTTTATTTACATTTTTTTCTCGGACAAAAACATCAATTAACAAAAAAAGACCTTGAGGAATTTTTTCATAAACTACAATTGATATATTAAGCAACTTCTCCATTTTTTTGCTAATCCCACAAAAATATTTCAAACTTTTTGCAAAAACAAAAAAGCTCGAAATAAAATTTCGAGCCTTGTCTTACTTAACAAAATCTGCTTATGCTTCTGTAGACTCTGTTGTTTCTTCTGCTTTTTCAGCTTCAATAGCTTCGCGAGCTGCTGCTTCTTCTGCAGCTAAAGCTTCTGCTTTTTTCTTTGCCAATTCAGCTTCTTTTGCTTTACGTTTTTCTACTTCTGCTTCCAAGCGTTTTTTCTCATCATCAGCTTTTTGTGCTGCGACTTGATCTTTTGCTTTTTGTACAGTTGACACTTTTGATGCTTTCCATGCGTCAAAACGTTTTTCTGCTTCTGCTGCATCAAAAGCTCCTTTTTTAACTCCTTCTAGCAAGTGCTTTTTCAACAAAACACCTTCATGAGAAAGGATGTTACGTGTAGTGTCTGTTGGTTGTGCTCCTGATTGTAACCAATACAATGCACGTTCGAAGTTCAATTCTACTGTTGCAGGATTAGTGTTAGGATTGTACGAACCAAGTTTTTCCACGAATTTACCATCACGAGGCGCTCTCGAATCGGCAATTACGATGTGGTAATAGGCATACCCTTTACGCCCGTGTCTTTGCAATCTGATTTTTGTTGCCATCTTTTTATGTTTTTAATAATTATACCTAAATTGCTTTTTCTCGAAAAGCGGGGCAAAATTAACTTTTTTTTTTCAAAGTACAAAACATTTCTAAAACACCTCATAAAACATACACATAAAAAAGAGTAACTTTGCAGAAGAATTTGCATGAAAAAAACACTACCAACAAACATATTTCAGCAACCAATATGGGTAATGCTATTTGCGATTATCGCCGCTACTGCGTGGGGATGGGCATACCCTCTTATCAAACTTGGTTTCAAGGAATTTGCTATCACGCAAGAAATGACAAGTAGCAAAATGCTCTTTGCAGGTATTCGTTTTACTATATCAGGACTTATTATTCTTACTATTGCACGTACGTCGCACCGAAGTTTTAACACAAAGAACCACCTTGGATGGCTATATATAATAACATTTGCTTTGATTAACACCACCTTTCACTATACGTTTTTTTACATAGGACTATCTCATAGCGAAGGAGCGAGAGCAGCAATCCTTAACTCGTCGGGTACATTTATACTAGTTTTACTTGCTTGTGCACTTTTTAAAAGCGACCGACTAACATTTCAAAAAATCATAGGATGTACTATAGGTTTTAGTGGTATCATAGCACTTAATATCGAAAATGGAACAAATAGTAATTTTACATTTATGGGTGATGGTATGATTATACTCAATGCCCTTTGTTCTGCTTTTGCAGGGCTAATGACACGTGGACTTTCTCAACGTATAGATATTTTTGTCGGGACAGGTTATAGTCTCGCCATTGGAGGTATTATGCTGATTATTCCAGGAATACTTTTCGGAGGGACCTTATCTGTTATTACCTTTAACGGAATAATAATATTAACTCTTTTAATATGTATTTCTGCACTAGGATTTACACTTTACAACAAATTGCTAAGTTGCAATCCGGTAGGAAAAGTTGCTATATTCAACTCGCTTATTCCCATTGTTGGTGCATTAACTTCATGTTTGTGCCTTAATGAACCTTTTTATTGGAAATACCTCATCGCCGCCCTCCTCGCCACCACCGGCATCTACGTAATAAATCGAGGAAAGAAGTAACTCGCAAATTTCTTCTACATCTAGCGTCAAAACGACCTACTATATCTAATATATCATTAGGTAATTTCCTTCTTGCGCAAGGGAAAAGCCATTTTGATGATTTCGCACTATTTTTTGTATTTTTCATCTGAACTTTTATAACTTTGTGATTATAGATACAATTGCATAAATACATGAATACAAATTTTGAACAAGCAGAAATAGATGCATTAAAATATTATGTTTATTGTTTAGTTGACCCACGAGATAATTGTATATTTTATGTGGGGAAAGGGCAAGGGAATCGAGTTTTTGAACATGCAAAAGATGCAATATCTTGCGATGACAAGACACTAAAATTGGATAAAATACGAGAAATATTATCGATAGGATTAAATGTAGAATATTATATAATTAGACATGGGCTTGATTCGGAGAGAGAAGCGTATAATATAGAATCAACAATCATCGATTTATTAACATATTCAAAGTTTAATACATCTACTCTCCTAACAAATATAGTGGCAGGTCATCATCAATGGAATGAAGGAATAAAAACTACCAATGAAATCATTCAATTGTATAGATGTCAAAAATTAGTATTAAAGCCAGGTCATACTCTGTTAATGGTAAATTTAAATCAAACATATAATCAAAAAAATAGTAAAGGTGTATATGTTCGACCAAACTTGTATGAATCAACGAGAAAATATTGGCATTTAAATAAAAAAATAGCAGATAATGTGGATTATGTGCTAGGAGTATATAAAGGAATCGTACGATTGGTAATTAAGCCTACAACAAAATGGGAATTAGCGACTCACGATGAAAATGGAGAACTTTATAAAACATCAAGATATCAAATCGAAGGTATAATAAATGATATTGAGGGGAATAATTTATATCTAAATAAGAGCGTTGTTGATTATCCATTCCCATCTAGAGGAGCAATAAGATATATTAAATCGTGAACATAAAATATATCAAATATAAATTTGAATAGGATGAGTATGAATGCACCAAATTTTTCAATCGCAATTCCGTCCGAACTTCCTAGCCGAATGAGTGAATTCGATTATCCAATTATTTCACTTGAAATCGATGTTACTTGTTGCAATGAAAAATTTGCAAAAGAGCAAGCAGAAAGGATTTCAAATGAGATTGATTGGTGTCTGAAATGTGCAATTGAAAAGGGGTGGAGTGTTTCTAATTCTAAATATCAAAATATAAACCTCAAAGGAAAACAATTATCATTTGAATTTTATGGAGGTATAACATTTTTGATATATTCTCAAGGAGGTCCATGTTTTGAACCATTAACATACTATAATCAATACGAAGCTCCAAGGGTTGAATCAGTTACATTTCAATTTATATTAGATAGTAATGAAGATAGTGCGATAGAAGTTTATAAAAACTTTTTTCAGAAATGTTTAGAATCGCAAAAAATAGACGAACTGGTTATAAATGCACAATCATTTAGGATAACATCTAATGGCCCAAATCCTTTTAGAAAATTAGTTAATGCATGTTGTGGCGCTCATTTAGAATGGCAAAATGTAGTAAAAACTGAGATTGAATAAAATACAAGTTTCAAAAGAACTTATTTGAGAACTAATGTCTAAATATAACCGAGGGAGCAAAATTTTGCCCCCTCGGTTATGTGATATGTATCAATTTTTACAACTTATTGATGTTGCATTGGCATTTTTGGAGTTCGGCGACGCATTTGTCGAGGTCGTTGGGGTGGATTACTACGTTGGCTTTGTCGCCGTCGGCGAAGGCGTACATGTATTCGATGAAGATGTCGTTTTGTGCTAAGTGGTCGAGGATTTCAGAGAGTGATCCTGCCACGTTGGGACAACTGATGCACACTACATCGGTCAACATCACGGCGAAGTTCTCTTCGCGCAACACCTCTACTGCACGTTCCACATCTGACACAATGAGACGCAAGATTCCGAAGTCGGTTGTTTCGGCCATGCTGAATGCGTGCATGTTGATGTCATATTTACCTAATATCTTTGTGAGGTCGTTGATGCGACCTGTCTTATTTTCAAGGAAAATTGATAGCTGTTTGATTGTCATAATATCTTGTGTTTTAGTGGTTAGAGTTTGCGTTTGTCTATCACGTGCTTGCTCTTGCCTTGGCTACGCTCGATGCTATTTGGCTCCATCAAGCGCACATCGGCACTGATTGAAAGCACGCTTTTGAGTTTGTCGGCAAGGCGTTTCTTCATTGCCAACATGCTACCCACATCGCCACTGAAGAAGTCTTTGCGTACTTCTACTTGAACTTGTAAAGTGTCGAGATTGTTCACGCGATCAACAACAAGCATGTATTGAGGTTCGAATTCGGGCATTTCGAGGATAACGCTTTCCACTTGTGATGGGAATACGTTGATACCACGAATGATGAGCATGTCGTCGCTACGTCCCATGATGCGTCCCATGCACACTGCTGTGCGACCACAAGCACATGTTCCTTCCATAAGCGTACAAAGGTCTTTTGTGCGATAACGAAGCACTGGCATACCCTCTTTGGTGAGTGTAGTGAACACCAATTCACCTTGTGTGCCGTAAGGGAGTTGCTCTAATGTTTCAGGGTCAATGATTTCGGGGAAGAAGTGGTCTTCACAAATATGAGAGCCGTTTTGCTCTTGACATTCATACGAAACGCCAGGACCCATAATTTCGCTCAAACCATAAATATTATATCCTTTCAAGCCCAAACGTTCTTCTATTTCTTTGCGCATATTTTCGGTCCAAGGCTCTGCGCCAAATGCACCAATGCGAAGGTTGATATCATCTTTTGTCAATCCCATCTTGTCGAGTGTCTCAGCAAGGTAGAGGGCGTAAGATGGAGTACAAGCAATACCCGAGATTTTTAAGTCGCGAATGAGTCGGATATGTTTTTCAGTGTTACCTGTTGATGTAGGTACAACTGTTGCTCCGAGATTTTCCACTCCGTAGTGAGCACCAAGACCACCAGTGAACAAACCATAGCCGTAGCTCACCGAGAAGGTGTCATCGCGAGTTACACCATAGGCAGTCAAACAGCGAGCCATAACCTCCGACCACACTGCCAAGTCCTTACGAGTATAGCCTACGATTGTGGGATTACCTGTTGTGCCCGACGATGCATGCACACGCACAATTTCAGAGGGTGGCGCAGCTTGCAAGCCATAAGGGTAGTTGTCGCGAAGGTCTTGCTTTGTTGTAAAAGGCAATTTCACTATATCGTCGATGGTTTTAATATCCTCGGGAGAAAGGTCCATCGCTTGCATTTTATTACGATAGAAGGGTACGTTGTGATACACATACGTTACCAATTTTTGAAGTCGGCGACTTTGCAATGCGTGCATCTCGTCGCGACTCATACATTCTTTATTAGGATTCCAAATCATGGTATATTTAGTTGTATTATGTTAGTCAATTAATTTAATGGGTGATCCTCTTTAAAGGCTTTCATGCGTTCGGCCATTACATCATAAAGGTCATCGCACATGCGCGATGTACAAGCTCGCACACCTTGTTGGTCGCTACCTGTTGTAGAGAGCGAGATACTGCTCACTCCATAGTAAAGCAACTCTTTCAAGAGGTCGCCACCACTCATGTCGCCATAGCCAATAGTGAAGAAGAATCCATCGCCCACTTGTTGTGTAACA
Organism: Paludibacteraceae bacterium; assembly: GCA_017547145.1. Classification (GTDB taxonomy): domain Bacteria; phylum Bacteroidota; class Bacteroidia; order Bacteroidales; family Paludibacteraceae; genus RGIG9608. Next base: position 145,375 of record JAFYQJ010000005.1, read on the forward strand.
TCGTGGTCGTAGATGATATGGAAGCCGTTGTCGGTAAAGATTTTTTTCATCTTTTCGGCACGGCGAGCATATTCGCGAGTGTCTTCAACGAAATTGATTTTGCCATCGCTTGAAAGTCGTAACATTTCGGCGTAGGCATATTGAGTTGAGGCTGTGCAGCCCGATGTAATCATATATAGGATTGAGGCAATGAGTGTTTGTCCAAACACGCCTGCATCTTTATAACGCTCGGCCAATGCGGGGAATTGGCGGTCGAAAAGTTTGTCGCTAATGCAAGTCAATGCCATGCGTTGACCGGCATAACTAAATATCTTCGACGACGAGAGCATGATGATGTAATTGTCGGTATAATGTGCCACTGTGGGTGGATATGGTGGTTCAAACGGATGCCCCATATCGCTACGGAAGTCCATGCAGAAATATGCCAAGTCTTCCATCACAATTACATCATATTTTGTGGCAAGTTCGCCAATAATTTTCAATTCAGAGTCTTCGAGACAAATCCATGCGGGATTGTTGGGATTAGAGTAAACAATAGCAGCAATATTGCCACTGCTCAACATGCTTTCCAATTTTTCGCGTAACGCCTCTCCACGATAGTTGTAGATATCAAACTCTACCCAATCGGCACCAATGATGCGTAATTGCGATTTTTGGATAGGGAATCCTGGGTCAATAAACAATACTTTGTTTTTGCCGGGAGTGCGTTGTGTACAAGCGATAAATGAACCATACGATCCTGCTACGCTCCCCACTGTGGGGACACATGCGCGTGCCGAGATATCGACATTGAGAAATGCTTTTACGAAACGCGCTGCCTCATATTTCAATTCGGGCACACCTGCTGCTGCGGGATATTGCGAACCCACACCACGGTCAAGCGCAGCTTTTTCGGCTTCAACGCCAAGTTGATTTACGGGCAACCCTGGCGAACCTTGATCCATGCGAATAAATGGTATGCCGGTCTCTTTTTCAAGATATTGAGCCACGAGTAGCACCTCGCCAATGGTCGCTTTTGAAAGGTCGGCAATGTGAAGTTCTTTCACTGCCTTTTCAACCAACTCTTCACTGAAAATTTTCATCGTAGTATCGGTTTATTTCACGGCATTCAACCCCAAGTCAAATGCTTGTTGGTTCATTTCCACAATTTTCGCACCCTTTGAAGCAAACACACGACCAATACTTTCGCGCAATTGTTCAGGAGTGAGAATTTCAATATAACGAGCCGCCATGCCAAGCAAAATCACGTTGGCACTTTTAGGCATATTGTTCTCTTTAGCAACATCTTCGATGGGGAGAACCGCCACGTGGGGCAATGCATTGAGCTCTTGCATCAATGTAGCCTCATCAGGGTAGTTAGGAATATTTTTGAATGGGTGCGACGATGTTGCTACCCAACCCTCGTTATTGAGGTAAGTTACATAACGCAACGCTTCCATTGGTTCCATTGAGATAATGAGGTCGGCCTCGCCCTCTTTGATGAGGTCGGAATAAATCTCGTCGGTTGAAAGACGGAGGTTAGATTGCACATCACCGCCACGTTGACTCATGCCATGCACTTCGGCTTGTTTCAAACTCAAACCTGCCACTGCGGCAGCATCGCCTATGATTGTTGCAATGGTGAGGATTCCTTGACCTCCCACACCTGCTAATATGATATCTTTTTTCATTGTTAAGCCTTTTTTTGACGGAGTTTGCGACTGAGTGTTTGGATACATTCACGACGAGGAATGATTACCGACACACCATTATATTCTATCTCTTCACGAATGATGCGTGTGATTTCTTCCATATTTTTGGGTAATGGAACTACAACTTTCACGTGATCGGGGTCAACACCAAGTCCAAGACAGATTGCTTCAAATTTGTTTGTACCTGCCGAGTCTTGACCACCTGTCATTGCAGTAGTGAGGTTGTCGGAAATCACGATTGTGATATTTGCATTATCGTTGATTGCATCGAGAAGACCTGTCATGCCCGAATGGGTAAATGTTGAGTCGCCGATGATTGCAATCGCTGGGTGAACACCTGCATCAGCAGCACCTTTTGCCATTGTGATTGATGCACCCATGTCCACACAACTATCGATTGCACGAAATGGAGGTAATGCTCCAAGGGTGTAGCAACCAATGTCGCCAAAGATGCGTGCGTCGGCATATTCGGCAGCTACTTTGTTGAGTGCGTCATATACATCGCGGTGGCCACAACCTTGACACAATGCAGGTGGACGTGGCATCACGTTTTGTGGTGCACCAAATGCTTGTGACACTGTTACGCCAAGAGCTGCACCCACGCAGTCGGGAGTCAACTCGCCAGTGCGAGGTAGGTCGCCAGTCAATCGGCCTTTTAATACATAGTCAGCACCAAGCAACCCCTTCACTTGCTCTTCAACCAATGGTTGACCATCTTCGGCAACAAGTATTGCATCACACTCTTGTGCTAATGCTTTGATTGATTCTTCGGGGATAGGATATTGCGAAACCTTCAACACCTTTACGCCAAGTTGTTGAGGATTGTTTTCCATCACATAATTATAAGCGATACCACATGCCACAACACCTAGTTTTGCTTTACCTTCAACAGCCACTTTCTTGTTAAATGGCGATGCTTCGGCACTTGCCAATAGTTGAGGTTGTTTTTCAACCAACGCTGTATATTGACGACGTGCATTACCTGGGAGCAACACCCAATGAGTGCGTTCATTATCAGGGTTGAGCATTTTTTGTGCAACAGCCTCCTTCACCACCACGCCTGTGCGAGAGTGAGCCAAGCGTGTAACGATGCGCATCAACACAGGGAGGCGCAACTGTTCCGAAAGTTCGTAGGCATATCGCATCATCTCATAAGCCTCTTGCTGGGTTGAAGGCTCGAGGATAGGAATCATAGTGAATTTGCCATAGAAGCGAGAGTCTTGCTCGTTTTGCGATGAATGCATTGAGGGGTCGTCGGCTGCAAGCACTACCAATCCGCCATTCACTCCTGTGATGCCCGAGTTGACAAATGCATCGGCTGCAACGTTCATACCTACGTGTTTCATACACACAAGCGCACGTTTACCGGCATACGACATTCCTAACGCTGCCTCCATGGCAGTTTTTTCGTTGGTACACCAACGGCTACGCACTTCGGGTGCGTTAGTTTGGATATATTCGGTAATTTCGGTCGATGGAGTACCTGGGTAAGCATATACGCCACTGATACCTGCATGCACAGCACCTAATGCTATCGCTTCATCGCCCAATAAAAGTTTACGTTCTATCATATATTTTATATTGTTTTTATTTTCTGCTAATTATATATCAGCATCGTTGAGTGCTGGGAATTTTTCACGGAAAGCCTCTAATATTGGCATATCAACCTCGGCTGATGCTTCACACTCCACGTTCATCTCACACGCAGCAATCGTTTTGCCGTATGGGTCGATAATTACACTGCCACCACAATACTCACATGTGGGGTCAGTTCCTACGCGATTTACTCCTGCCACATAGCATTGATTTTCTATTGCACGAGCCACCAATAGTGCACTCCACGCACTCACACGAGGTGTTGGCCAACTTGCCACATAGAGAATCATGTCGTAGTCGCCACGGTTGCGTGACCAGATTGGGAAACGCAAATCATAGCACACCTCAAGCAAAATTCTCACCCCTTTCCATTCGACGATTACACGTCGGTCGCCTGCAGTAAAGCGTTTATGTTCGCCTCCGTATGTGAAGAGGTGTTTCTTGTCGTAGAATGTTACCGAGCCGTCGGGTTTTACAAAATAGAATCGATTGTAGAATTTGCCATCTTGATCCACCGCCACACTTCCTGCTATAGCAGCATTTGTTTCGGCCGATTTTTTTTTCATCCATTGCAACGTATCGCTATCGGCACTTTCGGCAATACCCTCGGGCTGAACACAAAACCCCGTAGAAAACATCTCGGGCAACACATAGAGGTCTGCTCCAAAATTTTTATCGATGGCTGCATCGGCACGAGCTACATTTGTTTTTGCATCGGCCCACACTATATCGCGTTGTAAAATCGTTACTTTCATTCAATGCCTTTTATAGCACAAAAATACAAAATTCTATCAAAAGGCACTATTTACTTACAAGAGGATAGCAAAAAAGCGTATCTCAAAAATTCGCTTTCGTAATTATTTACGTACTTTTGCAACGGCAAGACCTCTTTTTATAGGTTTTGCAGACATTTTTTAATAACAGCGTTTATTGACGCTTTGTTCTTGGCAGTTCTGAATCTGGAAAATTCAATAATCTATTGTCAAGGCATAGCAACGATAGATGTCTGCGTATGTGTATTTATACATTCATCGCTTTGGGCGAAGTGTGTTTATATGCGGCGTGGCTTCTGGGTTGCTTGTCTCACAATAGAAGGCAATCCAGAGCCTAGAACTGCGGGACGAGTAATTTACGAAGTCTCGCTTTTTTATTGCCAAGACAAAACTAAAAACAAAAGAAAGTCTATGGCAAACAGCAATTTAACGAAAGCAAAAAATGCGAAAAACGATGAGTTTTATACGCAATATCACGACATCGAAAAAGAGATAAATGCCTATTTGGAATACAACCCCGACGTATTTCGTGGTAAAACCATTCTTTTGCCGTGCGACGACCCCGAATGGAGCAACTTCACACGCTATTTTGCTCAAAACTTCGAAGAACTCGGACTGAAAAAACTCATAAGCACAAGCTACGCCGTAGAAAGCAAAAACTACAAAACCAACTGGCAACCAACGCTTTTCGAAACCGAAAATCCGATCTACAATGCCGAAAGAAGTCGCATTTGCGGTAAAATTTTCGTACTCGACCGAGACACAAACGCCAACGGACGCATCGACATCGACGACTTGAAGTGGCAATACCTCGAAGGCGACGGCGACTTCCGCAGTGAAGAAGTTACCGCATTACGCAACGAAGCCGACATCATTGTTACCAATCCGCCTTTTTCGCTCTTTCGCGAATTTTTGACGTGGATTGTGCAAGCCGACAAAAAATTTGTAATTATCGGCAATATGAATGCCATTACCTACAAAGAAGTCTTTCCTTTAATAAAAGAAAACAAAATGTGGTTAGGAAATGGATTTCACGCTAGCAATGCATATTTTAAAACTATTGAACTTACAACAAAATATGCAGAAGGTGTATACGACGAAAACACAGGACTCGTAAAATTTAGGAACTGTTGTTGGTTTACAAATCTCGAACACGGCCGGCGTCATCAACCTTTGCAACTAATGACAATGGCAGACAACATCAAGTTCAGCAAACACAAAGAAATCAAAGGCAAAGCGTATCAAAAATACGACAACTACGACGCCATCGAGGTACCATACACCGACACCATTCCAGCCGACTACGAGGGCGTAATGGGCATACCGATTTCGTTTCTGGACAAATATTGCCCCGAACAATTTGAGATAGTAGGAATGGAATCTTCTGCTGGTTACGATCCAATTATAGTTGGTATTCCAAGACTAAAAGAAGGTGATGCAAGACCTGCAATAAATGGTAAAACAACTTATGCACGCATTTTTATTCGTAAAAAACAATAATCTATGAAAACGACATTAAGAACAGATATAACCGTAAGAGAAATTTGTAAAGGGTTTGTGTACAATGAGTTTGAAGGGAAAGGACTTTTTGGACTTTCAGGCACGCTCACCATTCAGCCCGAATACCAACGCAACTACATCTATGCCGACGGCAAACGTGATGTAGCTGTAATAGATTCGGTACTAAAAGGTTATCCGCTTGGTCTGATTTATTTCAACAAAGTTGCCGACAACAAGTTCGAAGTGCTCGACGGACAACAACGCATTACGAGCCTTGGTCGCTATGTTACGGGAAAGTTTGCTATTCAAGACGAAAACGGCATTCCACGTAAATTCTCTGGATTAGCCGAAGATATGCAACAGAAAATACTCGAAACACGTTTGCTCATTTACGAATGCGATGGCACCGAAAGCGAAATAAAAGAGTGGTTTCGCACCATCAACATCGCCGGTATTCCGCTAAACAACCAAGAGTTGCTTAATGCCGTATTTTCGGGTCCGTTTGTTACACTCGGCAAAGAGAAATTCAGCAATAGCCAAAATCCACTTACACAAAAATGGAGTGCTTACATAGCAGGAGTTGCCAATAGGCAAGATTTTTGGGAACGTGCATTGGATTGGGTAAGCCGTGGCGACATTGGTGGCTATATGAATACACATCGCTACGATAACAACATTCAAGAAGTAGAAATGTATTTCAACAGCGTACTCGATTGGATTTCAAACGTTTTTGAATGCGTAGAAAACGAAATGAGAGGTTTGGAATGGGGACGACTTTACGAAACCTATCACAAAACGCCATACAACCCAACTGATGTAAACGAAAAAGTGCAGGAACTCTACGCCGACCCTTACGTAAAAAACAGAAAAGGTATTTTTGAATACATTCTTGGCGGATGCAAAGAAACCAAGTTGTTAGATGTACGTGTATTCGACGAAGCCACAAAGAAAAGTATTTACAAAACTCAAACTACAAAAGCCAAAGAAAATGGTGAGTCCAACTGCCCACTTTGTGCACTCGGCAACGATAATAACCGAACAAAAATTTGGGAATTAAAAGATATGGATGCCGACCACGTTACAGCTTGGAGCAAAGGCGGAGCAACAGATATCAGCAATTGTCAAATGCTATGCAAAACACACAACCGAGCAAAAGGGAATAGGTAAAATCACAAGCCTTTTACCAAACTATCAATTTCAATAGCTGGCTTAAGCACCTCTTCGAGCGAAGCTAAAGGCAATTGGCTTGCCGCATCAGAAAAGGCTTTGTCGGGGTTTGGATGGACTTCTGCAAAAACGGCATCAACACCCACAGCCACCGCAGCACGCAGCAGATAAGGTATCGCCGCACGATTTCCTCCCGAGCAATCGCCCTGCCCAGAAGGTTTCTGCACCGAATGCGTAGCATCGAACACCACAGGCACTCCTAACGAACGCATATCCAAAAGTCCGGTCATATCCACCACCAAATTGTTGTAACCAAACGTAGTGCCTCGCTCGCAGAGCAACACTTTGTCGTTACCCACCGAACGTATTTTTTCCACCACGTTTTTCATATCCCAAGGGGCCATAAACTGCCCTTTCTTTACATTCACCACCCTATTGGTACGAGCTGCAGCCACGAGTAAATCGGTCTGCCGAGCCAAAAACGCAGGAATTTGCACAACATCGGCCACTTCGGCCACTTCGCCACATTGCCACGCTTCATGAACATCGGTAACTATGGGCAAATCGAACTCCGTTTTCACTCGCTGCAAAACCTTCAAACCCTGCTCAAGACCAACACCCCGAGCCGACGACAACGACGAGCGATTAGCCTTATCGAACGACGACTTGAACACCAAGTTCAAACCCAAACGTTCACAAATACGTTTTAGCGATTCGGCTGTTGTGAGCGTAGTTTTTTCGTCCTCAATCACACACGGACCTGCCAAAAGAACAAACCGACCGTTTCCACCAATGGCGAAACAATCGGCAATGTTTATTTTTTCTACTAAAGGCAATGTCATTTTCTGACAAACACTTTCAGCCAATCAACTTCAAACACACCTGTCGATGGTTTTTGACTCTCGGCTATAAACGAATTAAATGTTAAAAACAATTCTTCTTGTGGGACATTGTTTTGCGTACGATATACTTCGTAATTATTTACATACCAAATCAACTCATTCTTACTCCACTCAAGCGTATACACATAATAAGAAGATGTACACAAACCCGACAACTCTACTTGATCGAAAAAACCCTCTGCCGTAGCATTTCCCATCGTAATGTGTTTACCATTAAAATGGAACACATTGACATGATTTTTACGACTTTCTCCCGATAGCCAAAATGCGTGATGCAATTTGCCTGTACAACGGATTTTAGCAGAGAACACGCCACCTTTTTGCTTAAATTCTTTCGAATGCAAAACGTCGGAAGTATAATTAAATTCCTTTTCAACAAAACCCTTCGAAGCATCCCAAGCCGACGCTTTTACAGTCTCTTTTTTCGTATGAATAGCCAAACAACCATTTGTAGCGTTTACATTCTTACCACTATTATTTGCTTGACGCTCATTCACAAAAGAATGGTTGGACATTAATTTATAACTTGGGTAACGGAAACCATATTCCCAATTTTCGTCCAAAATAGTATTTCCATCAAAATTATCTTCAAAAACCAACTGAAGATTTTTTATTTCATCAAAAATCACTGCATCAATGCTTTCATAGAAAACAATATCAGGATTGTTTGCTAATGTTGTAAAACGCTGCTCCGTTTCGTATTCTGGCGTTGTTTGCCAACGATTTTTATCTGCCCAAAATTCATTTTCAGCTTTAAAATTGTCAGTAGAAACTTCTTCTTTTATTTTCAAGAAATCGTCGACTATATAAGTATTATGAAAACGAACATAATTTTTATAGATTTTTGATTTTTCGAAACGTTTATAAGTTTGTAATTTTTCCGATTTTTTTACCTCTTTTTTCTTTCCTAACAATTCATACTCATCGGTCGACTTAAACGCCAAAAATTCTTGCAACAAATCGTCATCTAAATGTTCAAAATACATTTGCAACTTTTTGTTTGCCTGCAATTTTTCAAACTTTTTAAGGTTACGATAGTACGAAGTATCTTTATATTTTCTATACAAAAGTGTATTTTTTTTCTCCTTAAATTCAGCAGATTGAACAACATCAAACAACATTTTATATTCTGCCAACTCTTTCGACTTTTCTATTTTCGAATAGCGAACAAACTTTTCCATAAGAGTCTTTTGGTCTTTTTCATACTTTGAAGTACTCTTAATTTTTCCTGATAGTTTTTTCCAAAAAAGATTCATCTATATAAAATTTTAGTTTTGTTATTCTTTCTCTTTTATAAAATCGATACATTCCTCTACCGAATTACAAACATGCAAATACGAAGTTCTAACGTATCCAAGTTGTTCTTCTTTCATTCGGCGTATTTGTTGCAAAATGCCATCGTAATAGCCATCAACGTTTACAAGAATTACTTGCAATTCGTTGTAACCAAGCATTGCTGACGATATCGTATCAAACATTTCGTCAAAAGTACCAAATCCACCCGGCAACACCACACAAACATCAGAATAGTCCTTTAGTAACTCCTTTCGTTCCGCTAGTGTATCAACACAAAGCAACTCATCGCAAATATCCGACTTCCGCCCTTTATCAATCACATTTTGAGGCACTATACCAACTATGTAACCACCTTCTTCGCGTACCGCTTGTGCTACAGCATCCATCAATCCACCCGTTGCTCCACCATACACTAACGTATGCTCGTTTTGAGCAATCCAAATGCCCAAACTTCTTGCTTGAAGTTTAAACTGGTCGGACACAAGGTCACTTGAGGCACAAAATACAGCGATATTCATTCTATTAAGCGTCTATATTAGCGTAAGTTGCATTTTCTTCGATAAACACACGGCGAGGTTCAACTTCATCGCCCATAAGCATTGAGAATATTCTATCTGCCTCGGCCGCATTTTCGATAGTTACTTGCTTCAACACCCTACCTTCTGGCGAAAGCGTTGTTTCACGAAGTTGCTCAGGATTCATTTCTCCAAGACCTTTATAGCGTTGTGAATGAATACCTTGCTCGCTACCATTACCATATTTACTAATAAATGCCAATCGTTGTTCATCGTTCCAACAGTACTCTTTCACTTTACCTTTTGTACACAAATAAAGTGGCGGAGTTGCAATAAACACGTGTCCTTCCTCAATCAAAGGACGCATGTGACGGAAGAAGAATGTCAAAAGCAATGTTGCAATGTGACTACCATCCACGTCGGCATCGGTCATAATTATCACTTTATGATAACGAAGTTTTGAAATATTCAAAGCCATCGGATCTTCTTCTGTCCCAATGGTTACACCAAGTGCAGTGTAAATGTTTCGAATAGTTTCGCTCTCTAGCACTTTGTGATGCATTGCTTTCTCTACGTTCAAAATTTTTCCTCGAAGCGGAAGAATTGCTTGGAATTTAGAGTCACGACCTTGCTTTGCCGAACCTCCTGCAGAGTCACCCTCCACAAGGAACAATTCACATTTCGAAGGATCGCGCAATGAACAATCGGATAATTTTCCAGGGAGGCCACCGCCTCCCATTGGCGATTTGCGTTGTACCAAATCACGAGCTTTGCGAGCTGCAATACGAGCTTGTGCCGCCAACACAACTTTATCAACAATCATCTTAGCTTCTTTTGGATGTTCTTCCAAATAAGCAGAAAGTGTTTCATTTATTGCAACTTGTACAACACCAGAAACCTCGCTATTACCAAGTTTTGTTTTTGTTTGTCCTTCGAATTGTGGTTCTGCTACTTTCACCGAAATCACTGCAGTCAAACCCTCACGGAAGTCATTAGGGTCAATCTCTACTTTTGCTTTTTCGAGCAATTTATTTTCTTCGGCATATTTTTTCAACGTACGAGTCAAACCTGCACGAAAACCTGCCAAATGTGTACCACCTTCGTGCGTATTGATATTGTTTACATACGAATGCAAGTTTTCGTTGTACGAAGTATTGTAAGTCATCGCCACTTCAACAGGAATTCCTGCTTTTTCGGTTTCGATATGAATAACATCTGGAATAAGTTTTTCTCTCGTATTATCCAAATATTTCACAAACTCCACCAAACCAAATTCTGAATAAAACTCCTCGTGTTTTGGTTCTTGTTGTCCTTCCGCCAAACGTTCGTCAGTTAACGACAAGCGAATTCCAGCATTCAAATAAGCCAATTCTCGCAAACGAGCCGCCAGGGTAGAATATTTGTAAATAGTTTCAGTAAAGATTTCAGCATCTGGCCAAAAAGTTACTTTTGTTCCTGTATAATCAGCATCACCTATAACTTTTACTGATTCCACAGGATTTCCACGCATATATTCTTGCATATGCAATTTACCTTCACGAGCCACTTCTACGTGAAGTTTTGTAGAAAGAGCATTCACACAACTCACACCCACACCATGCAAACCTCCAGACACTTTGTAACTGCCTTTGTCAAATTTACCACCTGCGTGAAGCACAGTCATTACCACCTCAAGAGCCGAACGACCTTCTTTTTCGTGCATATCCACAGGAATACCACGACCATTATCTTTAACCGAAATTGAATTATCTTTGTGAATTGTTACATCAATCGTATTACAATAACCAGCAAGTGCCTCGTCAATAGAGTTATCTACCACCTCATAAACCAAATGATGCAAACCTTTTTCGCTAATATCCCCAATATACATTGCAGGACGCTTACGCACCGCTTCTAAACCTTCTAAAACTTGAATATTGCTAGCACCATAATTTTCGACCGCATTTAGTTTTTTTTCTTCTGCCATTTTATAAAATTCTTTTTTTACTTTAAACGGACAAATTTACAATTTTAATCGAAATCCACAATCATTTTTCTCGTAAAAAACAAGTTCAATTATCAGTTTTTTTAAGAACTTTCTCTACTTCACTTTCCACCGAATGAAGCTTTTTTTTACAAAAATCAACCAACTCCACCGCTTCTTTTATTCTAACAGAAAGTTCATCTACACCTAATTGATTTTCTTGTAAATCGTTCAATATAGATTCTAAGTGCAATTTTGCTTCATCATAAGTCATCTTCTTTTTCATAATTTCTAATTTTATTATTCGATTAAAGCTTTTTTTATTCCATCGTTAAAAACAATTTTAATACTATCATCCGATCGTAAATCAGTTGAATTAGCAATGTAGTTATCGTCTTTTAAAATCAACGCGTATCCTTTCTTTAAAACATTTTCAGGAGAATTTGCATCTAAAATTTTTCTTGTTTGAGCCAAAAATGTTTCTTCATTTTTAATTTTCATTTTCAACATCAATTGCAATTTTGCATAAATATCATCAAATGCAACTCTCTGATTTAACAAATTATATTTTGCAGAAACCGACAACGTACTAATAGCATTTAACAAAGATAATCGCTCCAAATTTATCTTTTCGGACCCTATATTTATAATTTGCTGCAACAAATCGTCCATTCCCAACTCAAACAAATGTATTCTTTCAATCAAAAAATCAGCAGCTGCTGTAGGCGTATTTACTCGCGTATTTGCAATCATATCCAATATTGTATTATCACGCTGATGCCCAATACCACAAATTACCGGCAAAGGGAATTGAGCCAAATGCGATGCTAATTTATACGAATCAAAACTTGCCAAATCCGATGTAGCACCACCTCCTCTTATTAAAACAACAACATCGTATTGATCTATACTTTCATATATTTCATCAAAAGCTGCAACAACAGATGTTTCCACCTGATTTCCTTGCATTATTGCAGAGAATAACTGTACAGAAAAACCATAGCCATATTTATTATTTTTCAACTGATGCAAAAAATCACCATAGCCTGCCGCTGTAGCCGAAGATATAATTGCGATACGTTGTGGGACTTTTGGCAAGGGGAGTTCTTTATTCATATCCCAAACTCCATCTGCCATCAACCGCTCTATAATAATTTGCTTACGCAAAGCCACATCGCCTAAAGTATAAGCTGGGTCTATATCAGTTATCACCAAACTCATCCCATAAAGCTCATGAAATTCAACTCTACACAACACTGAAATTTTTATCCCCTCTTGCAATGATATTTGCGTTACAGACTCAAAATAAGGTTTTAACATCCTATAATTAGAAGCCCAAATTATTGCTTTTTGCTTAGCCACTATAAACTCATCTGCACCTTTTTCTACCAATTCCAAATAGCAAATTCCACTTGCATTCTCATGTATTTCATTTATTTCTGCATGAACCCAAAGCGGTATTGAGAGTGAATTCTTCACCCACTCTTTAACCCTCAAATTCAACTCTAACAAGGAAATAGAAGACATTATCACTTCTTTATTATTTTTTTAACAAAACATTCGGTTTCGCTTTTTATACAAAGCAGATAAACACCACTTTTCCAATCACTTGCATCTATCTGAACATCCTCAACCATATCCGATAAAAAGACACAATTCCCCATTAAATCATAAATAGAAACTACTGCTTTTTTAGGTAAAAAAAACCGCAACATAGCAGAAAACGGATTTGGAGAAACCACAATTTCCACATTCTCTATATCTTCTATTTTTGAGATAACACTATTATAAGTTTTGTAAAAATCAGGGATACCATAACCAAGCTTATTATCAGGATTTTCAAACTGAGACGAATTAGCCTTTAGCAAATCTATTATCTGCATATTAGTTAAATTTGGCAAAGCCTGCCAAAGACAAGCCACTGCCCCTGCTATAATAGGAGATGCAAACGAAGTCCCAACACTTCCATAAATATTCCCTGCCGTACCCATAACATAAGCATCGTAGGCTATACTACAAACCGTAGGCTTTATTCTATTATCAGATGTAGGTCCATAGGAACTAAATGAGCAATGCATCCCTGAATACCCCACACCACCAACCGTAACTATACTATCTGCATCGGCAGGTGCCGATATATAATGCCACGAATTACTACCATCGTTGCCAGCACTATTTACTACCAACATACCTTTTCTTGCAGCCATAGTTGCTGCAATGGAAATACGAGCAGTTCGACCATTCATATCTTCATACGAGAAATTCATATTAGAATCGTCAAACGTAGAATACCCTAACGAAGAATTTACAACATCAACACCGACACTATCAGCAAACTCAATTGCACGAACCCAATTATCCAATTCAAGCAGCGATTCAGTAGCATCATCTTCCGTACGAAGCAACCAATAAGAAGCTTGAGGTGCTGCTCCTACCATTACATTAGGAACATTTGCCGCCATCGTAGAAAGCACCGCAAGTCCGTGAGCATGCTGTCTATACACATCCGACGAAGCATCTACGAAGTCACGAACTCCAAGCAAGCGATTAAACACGCGCAGAGAATCAAAAGCAGACAACCTATCCACATTTGCAAATCCCGCATCCAATATTGCGACATGAATTCCATCACCCTTATACCCCAATTTATGCAAAGCATCCAACCTATGAAAACTATTTTGCCGAAAAGCAGAATCAACAAATTCTTCCGAATGCCTTAACATCGGCATTTTATTACGAAAAACACGAGAAGAACTATATTTTTTAGTCAGTTGAAGTAAAGCGACACATGACAATTCTCTTATTTTTGGAATAACATCAATAGTATCTTCCAAACTTATCGTTGCACCATTGAGCCAACGGCTTGTTCCAACAATAGTAGCACCTAACAGCTTTAAAGAATCAACATAATTAGGATTTACAGGCAAATCGCTCTCATCAAGTTCAAAACCTTGCCTTATGCGACGCTGCAAAGAGCGTTCCGACAAAAAATCTAAAGGATAGTCCACCGAATAAGGCGAATTTTTCTTATCAGTAAAAGCCACCCAAAACATATAATTTTGAGCAGATAAACAAGAAAAAATATTCAAAAAAAGTACTAATAAAATAGATTTACGAAACACGTCGCATTGATTTTATTTTCTACAAACAAAGATAAAAAACTCTTCAGAAAGAGTTAACGAAAAATCCTATTTTTCCACATTTTACGAGCAAAAAAACCTCCAAACAGCGACGAAACAACATAAACAGGATACAACAACGAAAGTAAAAAAGTAAATCTACACAACTTTCGTTCAGCAAAAAATGATAACGTTTTGTACATAAAAAACGTATCAACAGCAAACTTTACAAAGAAAAACAACAAAAAAATATAAAATGCCTTAACCGAAAAACAAGAACATATTCCCCACAGCAAAATTACTAACACAGAAAAAAATACTAATAAAGCAACAACAATAGTTTGCATATCGGTATAATACAAACTTTTCGAAGTCCAACGGCTACGCTGATGAAAAAATTCTTTCAAAGTTGAGCAAACATTTGTCATCACAACAGTTTTCTCATTTTTAATAAATCGAATATTGCCCCCCATTTCTTTTAACGCAAAAAGCAAAAATTCATCATCGCCAGAAGGTGTTTTCATACAAAGTTTTTCTTTTGCGTTTTTCCACGCCGCCCTTGTAAATGCTACATTAGCACCATTACACATGATAGGACAACCTAAGCCCACCGCTCCAACTGTAGATGCTTGAAGCGAGAGAAACTCCAACGCTTGTAACGCCTCAAACATAGATGATTCATAACACATACGCACACCTCCCAAAATCATATCAGCATGCGTAGAATTGTAATAATCGACAAACGTTTCTATATGCTTCTCGCTCAACAAACAATCGGCATCTGTACAACAAATCAATTCTCCCGAAACACCATCAATAGCCTCTCGAAAAGCATTTTTCTTCCCTATCTTTTGTGGGACAAACACCCTCACATCCCGATGTTGTTTTGCGTATTCTGCCAACAAATCAGCAGTTTGGTCCGTAGAATGATCATTAGCAAAAACTACCTCAAAATTTTTATAAGATTGCGACGAAATAGATGCCAACAGCGATGGCAAATTTTGTTCTTCGTTGCGACAACAAACTACCAAAGAAACCCTCGGTGTTTGTTTAAGTTTTTTTTCGGGCATAAAATTTGGAATTCGTTGCCATCCCACCCAAAAAGCAATTATCATTGCCACATAAAGCAACAAAACCAAACACGATATAAAAAACAGCAATTGCATATTTTAAGCAGATGCCAATGTAAAAATCGATACCCTACAATTTGATTTTTTCAACGCTTGTACGCACGCAATCAATGTTGAACCTGTGGTTAAAACATCATCAACAAGCAAAACGTGCTTTCCCTCAAACGTTTCAACATTTTCCACATCAAATATTCCATTCGTATTTTCCCAACGTTCGTAAACTGATTTTTTCGTTTGTGTAGGATTTTCTATTGCACGAAACAACGTTTTCTTCTCAACAGGAATTTTTAGCACCGCCGACAACCCTTCAGCAATACATTCGCTTTGATTGTATCCTCGCTTTCGCAACTTATTCGGGTGCAATGGCACTGGCACTATATAGTCAAACTCGCGGAATGCCTCCGCCTCCAACAAATCCATTGCTGCGTAACGTCCAACAACTTCGCCCACATCCGTGCGTTTGCTATATTTAAGCAAATGCAAAAGATGCCTATATGGCGAGCCTTTTTGAAAGAAAAAAAATGCCGTTGCACGTCCTATATCTGCCTTACCCCAAAAGCGTTTTTCGAGTACATTATCAGGCAATAAATGGTAATTTGTACGAGGAATTTTGTATAAACATTTCAAACACAAAACTTGCTCCGTAGGTTGCAGATTCTCACCACAAATCACACATTGATTTGGGAATACCAAGTCGAACAGATTACGCAATATTTCTAACACTCGCACTCGAAACATCTGCCTATATTTCTACGCCATCTATTATTTCAAACAAATCTTTCAGCGTTTCGGCACGAAGCATTGCTATACGTGTTTGCTTAAAGCCAGCAATGCCTTTAAACGTTGGCGTTACAGCCAAATGCCGACGAGAGTGAACAATGCCTCGTCGTTCGTCGGAAAGCCACTCTATATTTTTAAGAATATGCGTTTTGAGCAACTCTTTTTGCCATGCAAATGTATGAGGCTCTGCATGACAGCCCGTAGCAAGAAAATGCTTAATCTCCTCAAAAATCCATGGGCGACCTATACTTCCACGCCCAATCATGACGGCATCTACACCATATCGCTCGAAACACTCTTTAGCTCGTTCGGGCGTCGTAACGTCGCCATTGCCTATTATTGGAATCTTTATGCGAGGATTATTTTTAACCTCGCCTATCAAGCTCCAATCGGCTTCGCCCGTATACATTTGAGCTCGGGTGCGACCGTGAATAGTGAGTGCCGCAATGCCACAATCTTGCAATTGCTCCGCCAACGAAACTATAATCTTATTATCAGCATCCCAACCCAAGCGAGTTTTTACCGTGACAGGCGTGTTTACAGCTTTTACAACAGCCGATGTTATTTCTATCATTCTAGGAACATCGCGCAACAAACCTGCCCCAGCACCCTTGCCCGCCACTTTTTTTACAGGACAGCCAAAATTTATATCAATAATATCAGGTTTTACACTTTCTGCAATGCGAGCCGCCTCGGCCATTGTTTCTGCATCTTTGCCATATATTTGTATAGCAACGGGGCGTTCTTCGGCATTCAACGTAAGCTTCTGCTCCGTACGCTTCACATTGCGTATAAGTGCATCTGCGGAGACGAATTCCGTATAAACCATATCTGCACCAAAACGCTTGCACAACAAACGAAACGCAGGATCGGTTACATCTTCCATAGGTGCCAAAAAAAGTGGCTGATGCGGAAATTCTATATCGGCTATTTTCATATTCTCATTTCGATTCTATGCTCACAAAGATATAAAAATAACCCCGAACACGCATATACAAAAAAAACAGAACGCCCCGAACCCATGAGCATTCTGCTTTTTTATAGAACCATATTATTTTTATTCACAAACTGCACGTACACAACGACCATGCCAACGATAATCTCCATTCCAATAATAACCATCACCAAAATCTAAACCATAAGCAGCATCACCACTATGACTTAATTTTAGTTCTGAAGACCAATAACGTCCAAATGCATTAAAATCATATACTCCCGTTCCTACTCCATAGCCAGCAGATGGCATAAAAATACTATTCCCATTAGAAGCAGTTACCTCGAAACCTTTAATTCCATTAAGTATTTTTTCTGTCCAAACACATTGATTTTTAAGTTCTTCTAATTCTTCATTCGTTGGCATACGCCAAAACTCACCCATATTTACCGCAGCTGCATCATCTTCTTTGTCAAGTGTAGTTTTTCCACTTTCATTGTTATATTTCAAGAAAGTACTACCACCATCTGTAGTGTCAAAATAAGTACTCCAAGCATAATCGTCTTTTTCTTCAACCTCTCCCCAAGCATAATAACCTCCAAAATGATGAACACTATCTGCTCCAACATTACATTTTGCCCATTTTACACTTAAACCTAAATCTACATAAGCATAATCAAACTCTGCTGTAAGCGTTAAGTTTTCTGTCATCGTAAGCATACGAGGATTTTCGGTATTCCCATCGCTCCATTTCACAAACACACAAGCCTCTTTCTTCGCAGTAGCTTCTATTATTACCTCTGTGTCTTTTTCGTAAGTGCCACCCTCGGTTACTGTTCCCATTGCTTCGTTAGAAGAAAGCAAAGTAAGTGTAAATGTTACAGGTGTTTCTTCTCCGCCATTGTTTTCCGTTGAGCTGTTTTGTTCACCTTGTGGGTCTTCAGGTTCGTTACCTTTATTGTCGCACGATGCGAATCCCAAACTCAATGCTGCAAAAAGCATTGCTACGAATAAAAATCGGTTTTTCTTCATAAAAAAATAAATTTTAAAAATTAAACAATAAAATCTCACTTATTGACACAAAAAAAAAGCGTGAAACTCAACTGTTTCCCGCTATCTGAGGTGTTTGGCATAACCTTGCTACACGAAATAAGTCAAGCCCACGCCAAAACGTGAGCATTTAACATTATTCTTTCGTAGCCTTTTAGTCGCCAAACTTTCAGATAGAAAGAAATAAAGCAAAATGCTTTTTTTAGTATGTCTTTTTGTTCCTTTTCAGAACATCAGCAAAAATAGGAAAAAGATTATATTCATCAAATCTTTTCCTTACCCAAGTTTCACTTGCAACCATCGCAGAGCTTGGTAAGAGGCTCGCATCACATTTTTCGATCTATCATCGCCAAACGAAAAACATTGCGCCTCCACACCGCTTGGCGTAGCCACTGCTATCCACACCGTACCTACGGGTTTATCTTCTGTTCCACCCGTTGGGCCTGCTATGCCCGTAGTAGCAATGGCACAGTCGGTAGCAAAACGGCGTTTTGCACCAAGTGCCATCTCTTCGGCCGTCTGCCGGCTTACTGCACCGTGTTGCTCAAGCGTAGCGTGTTTCACTCCGAGGAGTTGCTCCTTTGCCTCGTTGGCATACGCCACCACGCCACCCATGTAGTAAGCCGATGCGCCAGACACGCTCGTCAGCAGTTGGGCAATAGTTCCTCCTGTACAGCTCTCGGCCGTGGCAAGTGTCATTCCTTGCTCGGAAAGCAGTTTCCCCACAACCGACTCAAGCGTATCGTCGTCGTAACCGAAAATATATTCTCCCACCAAAGCACGCAACTTTTCCACCTCACATGCCACTTGCTGCTGAAGTTTCACAGAATCACTCCCAAAAGCACTCAACCGCAAACGAACAACGCCATCTTTTGGCAAATAGGCAAGACGAATATTCTCGGGCAAAGCGAGTTCCCACTGCTCAATTTTGTCAGACAAAAAAGATTCGCCAATACCAAAAGTCAAAACATTTTTATGATAGATACTTTCAACAGCAAACTTCTTGAGCAACAACGGGACAACCTCTTCACGCATCAATCCTTGCATTTCGAAAGGTACGCCCGGAAGCGAAACCACAACCTTACCATCCGTTTCGAACCACATTCCCGGAGCAGTTCCCCATTTATTGAGCAACACTCGGCAACACTCCGGCACAAGAGCCTGTGCCTCGTTGAGTGGCGTCATCGGGAAATTGCGTTTTTTGAAAATGCTACGCACATTGTCGAGCGAAGGCTCGTGCAACACCAATTGCGAGGAGAAAAATTGACACAACGTATGTTTGGTAATATCGTCTTTAGTTGGCCCAAGTCCGCCAGTAATGATTACCGCATCGGCAGTTGACATAGCCTGCTGCAGGGCATTTTTTATTTCATCAGCATTGTCGGCAATGGTAAAAACTCGACAAACTCGCATTCCGTTCTCGTTCAAATAAGCCGACATCCAAGAAGCATTCGTGTTCACTACTTGCCCAATGAGCAACTCATCGCCTATGTTTATTAAATTGATTTTCATCGTTTAAAAATTTCCTGTTTGCTTCAATTCTTCTAACTTTTTCAATTGGTCGCGGTATTGAGCCGCTTCTATAAACTCCATTTTTTTTGCTGCCGCTTGCATCAACTTTCTTGTTCGTACTATTGCCCTATCAAGATCGCTCAACGACTTATATTGGTCAATCGATTCTACTAAAATTTCACTATCCTTCTCGGAGTTTTTAGTAACATTAACGTCTTGTTTTTTCCCAAGCAACGACACAAAGTTTTTCTTAATAGCTTGAGGTACTATATTATGCTTCTCGTTATAATTCAATTGTTTTTCGCGACGTCGATTCGTTTCGTCAATAGTTCGCTTCATGCTATCGGTAATGTTATCGGCATACATAATAGCCTTACCATTTAGATGACGAGCAGCACGTCCCACCGTTTGCGTCAAAGCACGATGCGAACGCAAGAAACCTTCTTTGTCTGCATCCAATATTGCCACTAACGAAACTTGAGGTAAATCCAATCCCTCACGCAAAAGATTAACGCCTATTAGTACATCGTACAAACCATTACGCAAATCGTCCATTATCTGCACACGATCCAACGTTTCTACATCTGAATGAATATACGTACAGCGGACTCCTGCTTTTAGCAAATAATTCGTCAGTTCTTCTGCCATTCGTTTAGTAAGCGTAGTTACTAAAACACGTTCATCGCGTTTAGCACACACATTTATCTCTTCGAGCAAATCATCTATCTGATTTAAACTTGGACGAACTTCTATAATAGGATCGAGCAACCCAGTAGGTCGAATCAATTGTTCAACAACAACGCCCTCGGACTTTTCTAATTCATATTCGGCAGGAGTTGCACTTATATAAATTACATTTTCCACCAATTGTTCAAACTCATCGAATCGCAACGGACGATTGTCTACTGCTGCTGGTAAACGAAAACCATAATCGACCAAGTTCCTTTTACGAGCAGCATCTCCTCCATACATTGCTTTTATTTGAGGAATGGTTACATGGCTCTCATCTATAACAACCAAAAAATCGTCGGGGAAATAATCTAACAAACAAAAAGGTCGTTCGCCCGGAGTTCTTCCATCAAAATAACGAGAATAATTTTCTACACCAGAACAATAACCCAATTCGCGAATCATTTCCAAATCATAATTTACGCGCTCCTCCAAACGCTTTGCTTCGTAAGGTTTGCCCATTTCACGCAATTCTTCTATACGTAACATCAAATCATCTTGTATAGCCCTAATTGCTATTTGCATTCGATCCCTATTTGGCACAAATATATTTGCAGGATAGATAAAAAAATCATCATATCGTTCAAAAACCCTTGCGGTGATAGGGTCTACCGCTTCTATGCTTTCCACTTCGTCACCCCAAAAAGAAATCCGAAGTATATAATCTGCATAAGCCAAAAACAAATCGACAGTATCACCTTTTACACGAAAATTTCCGCGATTCAACGCCACATCATTACGAACATACTGATTATCTACCAACATCCGTAAATAAACATCGCGAGCAAGTAGCTGTCCTACACGCACCGCTATTCTATTTTTATAAAAATCAGCAGGATTTCCTATTCCATAAAGACACGACACCGACGAAACTACAACAACATCGCTACGCCCCGACAACAAAGCCGAAGTAGCTGACAAACGTAATTTCTCAATTTCTGCATTTATAGCTAAATCTTTCTCGATATAAGTATCGGTATGCGGGATATATGCTTCTGGTTGATAATAGTCATAATACGAAACAAAGTATTCCACAGCATTATTAGGGAAAAAACCTTTTAACTCCGTATAAAGTTGTGCCGCCAACGTTTTATTATGACTCAACACCAAAGTCGGTTTCCCTATTTGAGCAATAACATTTGCTGCTGTAAAAGTTTTTCCAGAGCCAGTAACCCCAAGCAAAGTTTGATAATGAACACCACGAGCAAAACCATCTACTAACTGACGAATTGCTTCAGGTTGGTCGCCCGTAGGTTGATATTCCGATATTAACTGATATTCCACAACATTCTCTTTTACAAATGCAAAATTACTACTTTTAAGTGGCAGTTCATCACAAAAAAACGCTTACAAATCATTGCAAGCGTTCAATTATTTTTTTATCGTAAAAAAATCAGTCATCTATTCTATAAAAGATACCATTTGCATCAAAAATTAAATCGATACGACCATCATCCAATTCCACATCTTGATATTTTCTTGTCCCCTCTTTGTCCCACGCCCATTCAGTAATTCTTGATGTAGGATAATTTTTTAAAACATAATCCAAAATACTTTGATTGATTACACTATTAGGTAAACTACCTCCTACTGGTGCCTCGATTTTCACCACCTCTTTTTTACGATTAAATTCCAACTTTGTCATCGATTTCAGTAAAAGATCGTATGTCAATTCTAATCCAACATAATCTTTTATTGATTGCAAAATAGGATCATTTTGAAAATGCTCAGTTACAAAGTTTTTAATTTCCACAGGGACTTCCGAACTTGGAATCACCATTTCGCGTTCACAAGCCATCAATGAAAATGGCAGTAACAAACACGCCATAAATGTTTTCATTTTTTTAGTTTTCATACATATTAAATTTTAAAGTTTTGTAAATAAAACAACACAAATATAAAATTTGTTCAACAAAAGCTCTAAAATTTTATCGTTAAAAAAAACAAATAACACATTTCAATAAGAAAATCTTATCGAATCATCATACGCTTCTTGCAAAAGACGCAACTCGTTTTTCAACGAATCAACCAACGGCAAGTTTTCATCATAGATATTATTCATTTCTGATGGGTCTTTTTGCAAATCATAAAGCTCCCACTCATCAATATCGTTATAGAAATGTACCAATTTATAACGTGAAGTCCGTATTCCGTAATGTCTTTTAACAGAATGCTCCGATGGATATTCATAAAAATGATAATACAAAGACTTTCTTTCCAAATCGTCTATTTTCCCTTCTAAAATTGGCAACAAAGAAACTCCTTGAATATCATCGGGGACATCAACCCCAGCAAGTTCTAAAAAAGTTGGAGCATAATCTATATTTTGTACCAATGCGTCTACTTTTCCCTTTTTCCCATTTGGTAAACGCATCAAAAGCGGAGTTCTAAACGACTCTTCGTACATAAAACGTTTATCAAACCAACCATGCTCACCCATATAAAATCCCTGATCAGAGACATACACCACAAGCGTATTTTCCAGCAAACCATTCTTTTCTAAATAATCCATCACACGCCCCACATTTCTATCAACAGACTTAATCACGCTCAAATAATCACGCATATAGCGTTCATACTTCCACACTGCCAAGTCCTCGCCTTCAAGTTTTTTCGACTTAAAATCTGCAATAATTGGATCGTAATAAGCATCCCAAAGAGTTTTCTGTTCCGGTGTAAAATCTTGTTCGTAAAGCTTTCGCCCCCATTTTTCTAAATATGACGAATGAATTTCATTTTCTTTATCTGCCATTTTAAGATCGTAAACCAAATCCATATCCTTAAAAATACCCATCTCTTGTGCAGAAGCTGCAAAACGCCCCTCATATTTATCAAAAAAGTTGGCAGGCAATTCCAATTTTACGGAGTCAAACGAACCCAAATCACACAACTCTGGCATCCATGTACGATGTGGTGCTTTGTGGTGTAACATCAAACAAAAAGGTTTATTCTTATCGCGTTTATGTTCCAACCAATCCAAAGCAATATCGGTTGTTATAGTTGTTGCGTAACCTTCAACTTGTTTTTGTTCTCCATTTTCGATAAAAAACGGATTATAGTAATCACCTTGACCTATAAGTATATTCCAATAATCAAAACCCGTTGGTTCTGAAATCAAATGCCACTTACCAATTAAAGCGGTTTCATAGCCCGCTTGCTGCAAAAGCTTTGGAAATGTTTGTTGAGTACCATCAAACGTACAATCTATATTGTTCATATAACCATTTTTATGGCTATGCTTTCCAGTAATAGCACATGC
The DNA here is from genome assembly GCA_017547145.1 of Paludibacteraceae bacterium. Classification (GTDB taxonomy): domain Bacteria; phylum Bacteroidota; class Bacteroidia; order Bacteroidales; family Paludibacteraceae; genus RGIG9608. The sequence continues at coordinate 169,291 of JAFYQJ010000005.1, forward strand.
ACGACTTGGACCACTAATTGAATTAGCCACAAAACTATTTGTAAAAATCACCCCCTCATTTCCTATTCTATCTATATTTGGCGTATTAATATACGAATCACCATACGCACTTATTGTTTGATACGAATGGTCATCAGTCATTATAAATACAATATTTTTAGGTTTTTTTTCTTCCCCCGAACAACTTGATACTAACAACGCTCCTGCTATAGGACATAGCATATGCATTGTTAATTTGATATTTTTCACTTTCATAAATGTCTTTTTTACAAACTGAAACAAAGATAATTAAAAATATTTCTGTTGAAAAATTGCATATTTAAAAATTAGGCATTACTTTTGCAACACTTTTCTAAAAGAAAGTTTCTTCTTCAGTAGCTCAGTCGGTTAGAGCATCTGACTGTTAATCAGAGGGTCGTAGGTTCAAGTCCTACCTGAAGAGCAACAAAAAACAAACATCCTATTCTTCAGTAGCTCAGTCGGTTAGAGCATCTGACTGTTAATCAGAGGGTCGTAGGTTCAAGTCCTACCTGAAGAGCCAAGTCGCTCAATTGAGCGGCTTTTTTTATTAAGAAAAAACAAACATGACAAAAAAAATTCTTGGTTTAGGGAACGCGTTAGTTGATATTTTAACGATTATAGAGTCCGACAAAACTCTAACAAAATTGCAATTACCCAAAGGTAGCATGCAACTTATCGACAAAGAAAAAATGTCTGAAATCAACAATAACACTTCTAATCTAGAAAAAAAAATGGTAACAGGAGGATCTGTTGCTAATACCATACGTGGATTATCTAATCTCGGACTACAAACTGGATTTATAGGAAAGATAGGGAATGACGAAATCGGAAAATTTTTCAAAAAAGAAATAGAACATCTTGGCGTAAAAACACAAATGTTATATTCTAAACAGCATTCAGGTTGTTGTATAGCCCTCATTTCCCCCGACAGCGAACGTACAATGTGTACACACCTTGGAGCAGCAAGCGAACTTACACCAGACGACATCAACATCGAACAATTCAAAGGATTTGATATTTTTCATATAGAAGGTTATTTAGTTCAAAATCACGAATTAATTGAAAAGGCAGTTCGATTAGCCAAAGAAGCAGAGTTAAAGGTTTCATTAGACCTTGCAAGTTACAATATTGTAGAAACCAATCGAGATTTCCTTCGTCACTTAATGGCAAACTATATTGATTTTGCTTTTGCAAATGAGGAAGAAGCCATTGCTTTCACAGGAAAAGCAGCAGAAGAAGCTCTTCAAGAAATTGCCGACTTATGCGAAATTGCTATCGTCAAGGTAGGCAAAGAAGGCTCTTTTATTCAAAAAGGGAAAGAAACATTTAGAGTCGAAACTCCTATTGTGAAAGCTATAGATACAACAGGTGCTGGCGACCTTTATGCTTCTGGATTTTTATATGGTATCGCAAACAATTTAGATTTACAACGATGCGGAGAAATTGGTTCGTTTGTTGCTAGTAAAGTTATTCAAACAATAGGGACTACAATTCAATCTGAAGTATGGGAAGAAATTAGACTTTTTGTAAAATAAAATCTACCTTAATGAAAAAACAAAAAAAGAAAACTATACAACCTTCAAAACGAGTCGCTTTGCATAGAACTCACCGCATTAGTTTTCTTTTTAATGACGAAGAAATGAAAGCATTTAATCGTCATATTGAAAAATATCGCATCAAAAACCAATCGCGCTTCATTCGTGAAACACTAATGACAAGCATCTTAAAACAATTAGAAGAAAATCATCCAACCCTTTTCTAAGTTTATAGTTGTTGTACTAGATTTGCTATATGACAAGCAACAACTCCAGCCGTTTCTGTCCGCAGACGGCTATCACCCAGCGTTACAGGCGTGAAACCCTTCGACAAAGCCAAAGCAATTTCTACATCAGAAAAATCACCTTCTGGACCTATTAAAACAATCACATTTTTGTTTTTGGGACAATTATTTAAAAGCGACTTTTTATCCGTATCGACACAATGTGCTATAAATTTGCCTTCCGCTTGTGCTTTCATAACAAATTCTTCGAAAGGACATAATGGATTCAAACGTGGCAAAAACATATTTTTTGATTGCTTCGTGGCTGATACCAAAATCTTCAACATTCGTTCTGCGTTTACTTGCTTACGCTCCGAATGCGAACACAACAAAGGCGTTATCTCGTCAACACCTATCTCCGTTGCCTTTTCTAAAAACCACTCCATCCTATCCATATTTTTAGTAGGAGCAATTGCAATATGTATTCCAAATGATTTCTTAGGGTAAAACTTCTTATCAAGTATCTCAACTTCCGTTCGTTTTGGATGCGATACCACTATTCGAGCAGAAAAGAAACCTCCTACACCATCAATTATAGATATCATTTCTCCCTCTTTTAAACGTAACACTTTGCAACAATGCAACGATTCTTCTTCTGGGAGCAAAGGTGTATTTAAAATTTCGGGAGCATAAAAAATTGCCATAAAACACTTATTTTAACACTGCAAAGTTAACAACTAGCTTTGAAGAAAATAACACATTCATAAAAAAACAAAAAAGATTGTTTAATAGAAACTGTTTCAAAAAAATTATAGTATATTTGCCAAAATTTGATAGTAAAAAATAATAATTTCAAGATTATGAGTATATATTCAAAAAAATCACCGAAGGTTGATCTAGAAAACAAAAAATTAACTTTTGTTCTTCTAGGACTTGTTCTTGCTTTAGCTCTAATGTATGTGGGTTTTGAATGGACACAAAAAGAAGTAACCAAGTACGAAGACACAAGCATTGATGAAGCTTTAGTATTTGAAGAAGAAATTGAACAAACATTCCAAGAAGAAACACCTCCACCTCCTCCACCTCCAGCTCCTGAAGTTATAGAGGAAATTGAGATTGTTGAAGACGATAAAGAGACAGAGTCTATCGATTTCTCTACGGAAGATGACGACAAAAAAGTACAAGAGATTATCGCTGTTCCTGTACAAGTGGAAGAAGAAGACCCTGAAGAAAATGTCGTATTCCAAGTTGTAGAAAATATGCCAGAATTCCCTGGTGGCCGTCAAGCCTTAATGGAATATTTAGCAAACAACATTAAATATCCAAGCATTGCTGCTGAAAACAACATTCAAGGACGTGTGGTTTGCCAATTTACAGTATGGAAAGATGGTACAATAAAAGATATTGTTGTTGCTCGTGGTATTGACCCTAGCCTTGACCGTGAAGCTATCCGAGTTGTTCAAAGTATGCCAAAATGGACGCCAGGGAAACAACGTGGTAAAGCAGTAAACTGCCGTTTCACATTACCTATCTTATTCCGTTTGCAATAATATATTTTTCAATAGCAAAAAAACCGCCTGAAAAATCAAGCGGTTTTTTTAGTTTATAAAATGATGAAAAAAAAAATCCATATTATAATTCTTTACTTTATTGGTTTTGGTATCAATATAAATGCTCAAACGAAAGCAGAAGCCGAAGTATTGTTTAACACTGGGGATTATATTGAAGCAAAAGTTATTTACGAAAAACTTCTAAAGAAAAAACCAAAAGATGCCTTATTAAATTTTTGTTATGCAAAATGTCTTTATTATTTAGAAGATTTTTCAGCTAAATATTTTTTCGATATTGCAAACGAGAAATACCCCCAAGGTCATCGCCTTATGGGTGACTTATATTTTTCAAAATACCATTTTGCAGAAGCTGCCAATGAATATAAATGCTTTTTAGAAAAAGGTAACGAAGATGCAGATTTAACACAAAAGTTAAAACAATGCACGATAGGAGCAGAAATGCTCAACCATGTTGAACTTATTTACATAATAGACTCACTTGTAGTAAACAAAAACAATTTTTTGTCGAAATATAAACTTCCAAACGAAGCAGGATTTATAGAGCAAACTACAAATGAAAAAACTTTATACACGACAGAACGAAAAGACCGAAAATTTTTCAGTAACGAGTTAAATTCTCAACTCGACATTTTTTATTCATATCTTTTACTAAACGACTGGAGCGACCCTATATCAATCTCCAATAATATCAACACAAGTTATAACGAAAGCTATCCATTTATGATGGCTGATGGCATAACATTGTATTTCGCATCAGACAAACCAGAAGGGTTAGGTGGATACGATATTTACATGACACGATTCAGCCCCATTTCCAACGAATACCTTCCTGCAAAAAACATAGGAATGCCTTTTAACTCCACAGCAAACGACTATATGTTTGCTATCGACGAAACAAATGGCATCGGTATTTTCGCCACTGATCGTAACCAAAATAAAGACTCAGTTGCCATATATCAATTCGTTTTCAACAAAGAAAAAGAAATCATTAAAACAGATTCGTGTGCTATTTACGATTATGCACAACTAAAAAAATACCACAAAGCAACCACCTCTAAAAAAGAAGATAGCACAAGCAAAAGCGACCAAAAAACTAAGAAAAACACAGGGATAAACTTCATTATAAATCCTAAAATCACCTATTACAGCCTAAATGATTTTAAAAGTGATGAAACAAGAAATCGCTTCCTTGCCCTACAAATTCTTAAAAGTGACTTCGATTTATTACAAACAAAATTAAAAACTAAACGCAAAGAATATACGAGTGTAGAGAATTCTGAAAAAGAAGATTTATCGTGGGAAATTCTTGCTTTAGAAAAAGAATTACTTACTATGCAAAAGCGTATTCAAACACAAACCATCGAATTACGCAAAATAGAAAACCAGCATTACAAATGACAGGAAAACTATACCTTATTCCAAATCTATTGGGAGAATCTTGCATAAATCATGTTCTGCCAACACATAACAATGAAATTATCAACAACATCAAACATTTCATCGTAGAAGACATTCGTACCACACGACGTTTCCTTAAAAAAGTAAATAAAGATATTGATATTGATAAACTTACTTTTTTTGAATTAAACCAACATACCAATCCCCAAAACATAAGTTCATATATAGCACCTCTTTTGAAAGGTAATGATATGGCTATAATCTCAGAAGCAGGTTGCCCTGCCGTAGCAGACCCCGGTGCATTAGTAGTAGAATTAGCACAGCAAAAAAACATTAGAGTAATTCCACTTGTTGGCCCTTCATCTATTTTATTGGCCTTAATGGCTTCAGGTTTCAACGGACAATCTTTTTCGTTTGAAGGATACTTACCTATCGACAACGACAAACGAACAAAGCGACTAAAAACCTTAGAAAGCAGGATTTACTCCGAAAACCAAACACAAATTTTCATTGAAACTCCATATCGCAACAATAAAATTGTACAAGATTTTATTAGTAATTGTAAACCTTCTACAAAGTTGTGTATAGCATCGGAAATTACTACCGAAAACGAGTTTATAAAAACAAAAACATTAAGTGCTTGGAAAAATTCACTGCCCGACCTCAACAAAAAACCGACTATATTTTTGTTGTACAAATAAAAACAGTTTCATTACATCTTGTATCGCAATTGTTGCAATACTAGAAAGGCTCTCGACTAAAAAAAATAGCCAACCTATAAATAAACAACTCTTAATAAAATATTTAACACCAATAAATTCATTGTATTCGATTTTGTGGTAATAGTATTTCACATTCACCCAACGAAACAAAATAATTAAAAGAAAAGAGCCGTCTTTTGACGGCTCTTTTTATTATAAATCATTTATACTTATCTCTTTCTCTTCTTGTTCATTAATAAAACTGCCTATTTTATCTTCATATACGACATTAACACTTTTTTCTGGTGATATTCCAACCATTATGCTACCATTGTCAAGATCGAAAACTGAAGCATAATCACATTTATTCACTGATAATGCTGTTAATTCATATCCATCTCCTTCATAATAAGGTCTTACAAACTTTTCTATTGACTTCGGTTCAGTATTGTATTTTCCTTTTAAAAGATTTTTAAATTCTAGATAATCAGACTTCAGCGAGCTCCAACTATTAGTTTTTTCAAAATTTACTATAACTTCGTAGACTTCATAAGTAGAAGGAGTCGCCACTACAAAAAGTTTACATTGCTTATTAGCGAACTCACCTTCCATTACAGCAAATATATTTTCTTGAGTTACTAATGTAAAACCTTCTTTTTGAAGGCGTTCAACCATCAAAGATAAATCACCTGCAATGTCTATCCCTTTAAACTTCAAATGAGTATTTTCACTACTAACATCTTGCGCTGAAATTCCAAAAGTTATAAACAATATAAAAATTACAAATAACCAACATTTTTTCATTCTTTATGAATTTTAATAAACTTCTTTACTCACTTTTACGGCTTTTCAAGTTACTCCGAAGTACCAAGCATCTAAATTACGCACATAAAAAAGCGTGGGTACTTTTAATATATCTCGTTCTCAAAGGTGTTTAGCGTAACCATGACACACAAGATAGAATAAAAGTCCACGCTTTCGCGTGAACATTTTATGAATATCCTTTCGTGTCTTTTTTAGTCGCTAAACTTTATGAGAGAAAGAATAAGCTAAAACGCTTTTCCAATATTTTCAAGATGTGCGTAAAAATACGCAGTTTTATTTCATAGGCAGAGAATGTTTAAATTTTCAGTCAAAAATAACTATTTTTTTCAAATTTATCGTAACAATTTCCTTATTGCCTCTTGCGGGTTCTTTGCCCCAAACACATATTGTCCTGCTACCAAAACATCGGCTCCCGCCTCAAACAACTTTGGAGCATTCGTATGATTTACGCCTCCATCTACTTCTATCAGAGCGTTGCTGTTTTTACGAAGTAGAAGTTCTTTTAATTGGGTTACTTTATTGTAGGTATTTTCTATGAAAGGTTGCCCTCCGAATCCCGGATTCACAGCCATGAGCAACACCATATCTACATCGCACACTATATCTTCGAGCAAAGCAACAGGAGTGCTTGGATTAAGTGTAACACCTGCTTTCATACCACAAGCATGAATATGCTGAACAGCCCGATGCAAATGCGTACATGCCTCGTAATGCAAATTGAGCATATCTACACCACATGCAGCAAACTGATCAATATACTTATCTGGTTCTACAATCATTAAATGTGTATCCAAAAATTTATCGGTAAGCTTACGAACTGCTTTCACGACAGGAATACCAAAAGAAATGTTTGGGACAAATACACCATCCATAATATCAAGATGCAACCATTCAGCATCACTCTTGTTGATCATTTCAACGTCTTCGGACAAATTAGCAAAGTTTGCCGAAAGCAAAGAAGGAGCTATTATTTTAGTCATAAAAATTTAGTTTAATGAATATTCAATATCAAAAAGATCGGTATGCTTCAATCGATAAGTAGCAGCAAACTCAAGAATCATTCTCAATGTAGATTCTTTGGGTTTATTCTCTTTTTTATTTGATTTTTTTGTAGAGGAAGTAGTTTTTATCATAGGCAATTCTTTTTAATTTACTCATAAAACGCAAACAATTTATTTTTATTGTTCATTAGTAGTGTCTTTTTCTTTCTTCCACCATTTTTTACTATTTTTAAACGACTGAAACATTCCGTTATTGACATTTACACCCAATGCTATAACTTGCTGCCATCCCCAATGTTTCCCTTCGAAATGATGAATAGATTTTATCTTCAAATCTAAATCATCGCTTTTTATTGGATGCCAATAAACCTCAAGTCGATTATAGAATCTGTTCGTACGATAATAATCTTCGCCCCAATAAAGATTATGCCCATGTTTTTCGAAATATGGCATTTGATTTTCGCCAAAATAAAAAGCATCATAAATACCAACACCCCATTTTTCTATTCGAAAGTCGATTTGTCCTCCCTTTGGATATTGCCTTGCACCAAAACCCTGACTACGATCCCATTGATAACCTTGCAAATAAGCAAGTTTTACATATAAAGTATCTAACGGAGTAACACTTGAAACATCGAAACCGACATAAGGGCTAAACAGCAGATTGTCGATAACACCTTTTTCAAAATAACTTCCTGCAAAGTGATACATCTGGAAAGCATAGCCCATATTAAACCATTTATAATGGAATCTCCCTGCCGAAAAAAGCATAAATTTCTCACGATTTTCTTTCGAATACATGCTATTCCAATCGCAACCAAATTCAACATATCCCCAAGGGTCTTTATAATTGAGAAGTAATCCTTCGATAGTAGCATCATAAAAACAAATAGAATCATTGAAAAATGCATTTGAGTAATCGCCTATCATTTTATGTCGAGGCAACAAACCTGCATAAACTTTAAATCGTGGCGATTGATACGAATAGTATAGCAACAATTCGGGAATAGGATTAAATAGTTTTGCACCAAAATTGGCAGTAACATCTACTCCAAGCATAAGTGCATTCTCGCCTTTGTCTTTATAATCCCATCCAATACCTATTTCAGGTGTAATTTTTGCACCAAAAAGCGTTCCCGAATGCGTCAAATTACTTTTATATTCGCGATTGTCAAACTGGAAACGAAAATCTACATCCCAAAGAAATTTCTGTGATTTTGTATCTAATGCCAAAAGCAAAAAGAAGAGAATAAATATAAATTCTTTACGGTTCATTTATCTTCCATTTTGAGAGTTTTCATACAAAAGTATGAAACATTTTTTCAGTAATCGTTGTTTGATAAATAATAATGCCTAAAACACGGCTTTTATTTATATCTTTGACACATTTAATAATGATTTATTTATGAAGATAACAAAGAAAAGTTTACAGAATGCTATCCATATAGGTATTTTTATTACTACTGCAGCTCTAGTTTTTTATTTTTTATTACAAAAACAGCAATTCCGTTATCAATTTGATAAAGGAAGACCTTGGCAATACGAATTACTAACATCACCGTACGATTTCCCTATACTAAAATCGGAGACAAAACTAAACAAGGAGCGTGATAGTGTAATGCATTTTTACACCCCATACTTTAGAAAAAATAATAATCTCTTATCTGACAAAATCGATGCAATAAGTGCCGACAGTAAAATTGAAACATTCTTGAAGATTCCGCTAAAAAAAGCCATAGAAGAGATATATCAAAGGGGTATAATTAGTTTAGAAGACAAAAAAACACTAAACGAACTGCAAGTAAAAAACGTTTTTATTATTGATGGAATTAAAACTCATACGATTTCCGTTGATAACTTTTTTACTAATAAATCGGCTTACGAATATCTAGATTCTGTATTGTTTTGGAACAACAATTTAAAAAATCTAAACTTAGGGAGATTTCTTTCTCCAAATATGACTTACGACAAGATTCTATCAGCCAAAGCTAAAGATGATTTACTTTCTAGCATCTCAATTTCTGAAGGCATTGTACAAAAAGGAGAACGAATAATTGGTCCAGGCGAAGTTGTAAACGAAACTACCTATACAATACTTTCATCGCTTAAAACCTATTCCGAAAGACAAAAATTATCTAAAAATAAAGAATACATCATGATTTTTGGAGAGATAATTTTTGTAATCGGTATTCTATTACTTTTTACTTTCTACCTAATATTATTCCGTCCAAAAATTGCAGCTCTGACAAAAAATCTATTTTTTATGCAAATTATGATTGTATCTATGGTGGCTCTAGCATCATTAGTTTCAACTCATACAAATTGGAGCATTTATATCGTACCCTTTGCTCTTCAACCTATCATTATTCGCATATTTTTTGACTCGCGAACAGCATTGTTTACACACATCATTACCATATTGCTATTGTCATACGTTATGCCATTCCCATTAGAATTTATTGTATTGCAAATTACTGCAGGAATGGTAGCTGTATCTTCATTAAAAAATCTTACACAACGCTCACAACTTGTACAAACAGCAAGTTTAATATTCTTATCCTACGCAGTTATGTACACAGCATGTGTACTTATGCTGAAAGGTGATTTTTATGAAATCAAATGGGAATCTTACATTTATTTCCTAATTAGTTGTTTTTCATTGCTTTTTGCTTATGGTTTAATATTTATCTTCGAAAAAACATTTGGATTTTTATCAGATATAACTTTGGTAGAACTTTCAAATGTTAATAATAAGTTATTAATGAGATTTGCAGAAATTGCCCCAGGCACATTTCAACACTCACTCCAAGTTGCAAATCTTGCAACAGAGGCGGCAAAAAGCATTAATGCCAACGTTCTTCTTACTCGTACTGGTGCTCTTTACCACGACCTTGGGAAAATGGAAAAACCAATGTTTTTTACAGAGAATCAAACTGCAAACAACAATCCTTTAGCACAAAAAGATTTCGAAGACGCAGCACAAATTATTATTTCTCACGTTGCTGATGGTGTAAAAATTGCAGAAAAAAACAATCTTCCTTCACAAATAATTGATTTTATTCGCACACATCACGGCAAAAGCAAAACTCGTTTTTTCTACAACTCATTTAAAAACAAATATCCAGATAAAGAAATAAACGAAGAAGCTTTCTCGTACAAAGGTCCTTTACCAAATACAAAAGAATTAGCTATTGTGATGATGGCTGATGCAGTCGAAGCAACTTCTAAAAGTCTTGCTGAACATTCTGAAGAATCTATAGACAATTTAGTAGAAAAGATTATTGACAATCAAATTGCAGAAGGTGCCTTTAAAGACGCACCTATAACGTTTCGCCATATTGAAACAGTAAAAAATGTTTTAAAAAACAAACTAAAAAACATTTACCACGTACGTATTTCGTACCCTGAACTGAAAAAAAAGTAAGTTTTTAATACAAACAAAGATAATTGTAGTGAATCAAAGGCTTTTGGTTGGATTTTCCAGCTAAGAGCCTTGCTTTTTCATGATCAAACTCAACCTTACCTACTCCTATCGATTGATTATCTTCATCAATAATTGTAACAATATCATGCCTTTGGAACTCTCCAATAATACGAACAACACCTACTGGCAAAAGGCTATGAGCCTCATTGCCATACAAAGCATTCTTGGCTCCTTGATTTATAACAATACTTCCTTTTGCAAAATCTTGCGAATGAGCTATCCATTTCTTCACACTTGAAGTTTCTTTTTCGCAAGGTAAAAATTTTGTATACGTTTTTGTAGTATCCGAAAATATTCCTACTAATATACTATCCGTTTTACCATTAGCAATATACACTGGGATTCCTTCTTTAGCTACTTGACGTGCTATTTTACATTTTGTAAGCATACCACCTCTACCGAAAGAAGATTTTGTAGGTTGTATATATTGTCCTAAATTTTGATTTGGATTAACTTCACGAATAAGTTTTGTTGTTGCAAGTGATGGGTCCCCATCAAAAATGCCATCTATATTGCTAAGAATAACAAGGGCATCCACATCCATCATTGTTGCTATGAGTCCAGATAGTTCGTCATTATCTGTAAACATCAATTCTGTAACAGAGATTGTGTCATTTTCATTCACAATAGGAATTACACCATTTTCAAGCATCACCTCCATACATTGCTTTTGATTGAGATAATGCCGACGCGTACCAAAACTTTCTTTCGTTGTCAAGACTTGTCCACAAACAATGCCTTTTTCTCGGAAAAGTTCATAATAATTATTAATAAGTTTTACTTGTCCAATAGCTGAAAACAACTGACGTACTTCTACCGAATCTAATTTTTTTCGAGGAGTTATTTCCGAACGACCAGAAGCTACAGCACCCGACGATATCAAAATAACTTCCACCCCTTTATTATGAAAATAAGCTATTTGATCCACAAGTTGTTTCATACGAGCAATATCCAACGTTCCACTCTGCGTGGTAAGCACATTACTTCCAATTTTTATTGCTATTCGGTTATATTTATACATTTTCTATCAAATCGTGTTATTTACTTGTTTAAGCAATGACTTATAAAAATATAAAATTTCTTCCTTAACTAAATGTTCATTATGAAAAAGCGTAACAAAACATCCTTTTGTGTACTTTACGTCATTCAACATACTTGTTGTTAAGATAGAAAGATCTTCAAATCCTTCATTTTTTTTTCTTAACAATGTAGCATCCATCATTGCCGTAGGATATATTTTTAAAGGTAATTTTCTATTTTTTTGTAAATCGAAATACATATACGGGAATGACGTACCTGCACGAAAACCTATTTCGTTAGCATAAAGCATTGAGTAATCTTCTTTTATACCATTCTCTATAAGCAATTGATAACTTTCAGGCAATCGGAAACGTAAAAAATGAAAACGATTTTTCGAAATAGGATGTCGTATTATTTTTTCCAAATTATATTTCTCTTTTCGAATTCGTTTTAGCGAAAATGCAGCCTTATACGAAAGATGAAGCCCAACATTAGATATTTTCGAAATCTTATAAATTATTCTTTTATAAGACTTTGATTTTGTAGGAAATAACATCTTTTTATCAAACCTCCCATTACCTCCCATATGAAAAAAAAATAAGGGAGTAAAATCAAATTCACGATGTAAATCAACAATCTGCTCAAAGTTAAAATAAGGGTCCTTTTGTTTTCCTAAAATAACATCCAATCGTTCAGTTATACCTTTAAAATCCTTTTCTAACAATGACTTTACAAGTAAAAAAAGTGAACCTAAAATACCCTTTCGGCGATACTTATAAAAAGTATCAACATCTATAGTTGGCAAAAATCCAAATTCTCGTTTTATTTCATGGTCAGGTTTTATTCTTTTTAACAACTCAAATGCCCATAAATCAACAATTGGTCTATGCAGAAATTTGTTTTGATAAGCAACGCTATCTTCACAACAAAAACGCCCATGCTCATCTTTTTTCGTTGCCGTATACTCCTCATAACGAGTCGTTAAATAAAAAGTCGCCGCAAAAATATCAAAAGGTATTTCATTATCGAAATTTGTAATAAAAAAACAAGGTAATTTGTTCCACTCCTTACATTCAATAGTTTGCAAATTAACATCATGCTCAAACAATAAATCTATTGGAGATATTTGCAAAACATTATCAAACTGAACTTTAGAATAATTTATACGAACAATATCTTCTGCGTTTTTAAAATCCTCAAAACTATTTGTATAGCAAAAATCTAACTCCAATATTCTAGAAAAACATTCTAAAACATAGGCAAAACGTTCACTATAACATGGAGAAAAAACTAATACCTTATCCATTAAAAACTTTTTTTATCCACGTAGTTTTAATCCTGCAAAAATAGTGTCAAGGCTAAAATTAAATACAGAAGCCATTTCTCCTGCCATACAAAATCCACAATCATTACAAATCGTGGTTCCCTCACCTATACAATTTCCACGTGAACCATCTGGATAAATAAAATTTGTTACCCAACAACGTTTTTTGAAATTCATATTTTTCATCTTCTTCAATCCTGAAATTGAATTCATTATAGGATAACCACGCTTCTTATAGTCAATAACACGATCAATGATTTTATTTCGTAAATTCTTATCTATCATTAGATATTCCGTTCCTTCAAATGGAGTATGGAAATTGATAGATATCATCTCTATAGCAGGATTTTTACAAGTATACTCTATTGTTTCATCAACACTTTCATAATTAAGTGTATTTACTACCATATTTACACTCAAATGTTTATGCCCACATGTCGCAATATTTTCTTCCAAACGAGCAAAAGTTCCTTTTCCACGTACTTCCTCATGATAAGGTCCTATTCCATCAAGGCTAACCCAAATGCTATCTGCCTTACAACCCGCAAAAGGCAATTGTGCATTCGTAGTTATAGTTACAGAAAAGAAACCTATTTTTTTTGCTAGATCTATCAAATCATTGACACGATAATTTCCATCTCGCCAAATCATCACCTCTCCTCCTTCAAAATCTACATAACGAGAACCCAATCGATAAGAATACTCAAGATGTTGACGTACCTCATCAAAAGTCATATTATGCGGATTCTTTTGTTGATATACACTACAATGCTTACATTGAAGATTACAATGATCGCTAATAAAAAGTACTGTTTGTAATGGGCGTTTACTTCCTAGAAAACGTGCTCTAAAAAACCACCAAGGCAAATAAAACAATTGTTTAATTTTCATATTTAACCTTAAAAATTATGATCTAATTTTTGCTGTTTTATACTTAAACAACAAAGCAAAAAGAATAGCGACTGCAAGTGCAAAAGCAGCAAATATATACCACACTGTCGTCCAATCACCTATCAAATGCCCTGTTTCGTTATATTGACAAAAACGATTAACAATAGTTTGCGCTGCAAGTACACCAATTGTTGCTCCAAACCCATTAGTCATCATCATAAACAAACCTTGAGCTGATGAACGCATATTTGTACTAACCTCTTTATCAACAAATAACGACCCTGATATATTGAAAAAATCGAACGCCATACCATAAACAATCATCGATAAAATAAAGAGCCATACACCACTACCAGGATTACCCATTCCAAAAAAAGCAAAACGAAGCATCCAAGCAAACATTGCCATAAGCATCACATTTTTTATACCAAAGCGACGTAAGAAAAATGGTATAAGCAAAATACACAGTGTTTCAGATATTTGGCTCAATGAGATAAGCATATTAGCATGTTGCACACCAAAAGTATTGACATATTCAGCAGATGCACCAAAACTTGAAATAAACGGATTAGCATACCCATTGGTAATTTGTAACATCATTCCCAACAACATTGAAAAGACGAAGAAAACCGCCATACGATACTCTTTGAAAAGCGAGAATGCATTCAAGCCAAGAGCCTCAAAAAGAGATTTTTTACCACTATTTTGAGTAATAGGACACTTAGGTAATGTAAAAGAATAAACAGCTAATAGCAACCCCAAAGCACCACTAACTGCAAATTGTGCGGCTGTTGTTTGATAACCTAATAAATCTACTGCCCACATCGAACAGATGAATCCAATAGTACCAAATACACGAATAGGAGGAAATGCATTAACTGTGTCGAGCCCAGCCTTATCCAACGCCGTATAAGCTACCGAATTAGATAGTGCCAAGGTTGGCATATAGAATGCTACACTTAACGAGTAAAGAGAAAACAACACACTAAATTCAATGTCAGCATTACTTAGTCCATACCACCCAGCAGCTATCATTAATGTACCTGCAACAGCATGGCAAATACCGAGTAATTTTTGTGCAGGCACCCAACGATCAGCCACAATCCCCATAAGTGCAGGCATAAAAATAGAAACTACGCCTTGTATTGAATAAAACACCCCAATATTATCACCTAACCCAGCTCGACCAAGATACGAGCCCATCGATGTCAAATAAGCTCCCCAAACTGCAAATTGGAGAAAATTCATCACAACTAATCTATACTTCAAACTCATAATTATATTTTTTAATTATGGCAAAGATAATGTTTTATATTCATCGTCTTTAAAACTATAAAGTTTATTTTGAATAATCTATTAAACAAATAAACGTATTTTTTGTTGTATCTTTGTAACGATTTTTAAAACACTTAAATTTTTTATTATGATTGAAAAAATTGGTATTAACGCAGGGTTAGTTTGGAATGCATTGAACAATGGTTCTCTTGAAGTAAAAACCCTAAAAAAAGCTACAAAACTTACTGACAAAGATTTATATGCTGCTTTGGGTTGGTTAGCAAGAGAAGGAAAAGTTCAATTTACTGAAGAAGGGAAAGATTTATTCATCAACTTGATTTAGTATTTTGAAAAAACACTAAAAAAGGCGATTCATATGAATCGCCTTTTTTATTTATCAATATCAAAACAAAATCATTCTGCAACTGGCAATTGAGGAATTGCATTTTCTTGAACAGGAGATTGCTCTTGTGTCTCCACTTTCACTTTTTCTGTCAACTCAGATGTTTGTACAGCACCTTTTTTATCAACATTAGCAAAAGAAGTTGCCAATACACTTAAAACCAAAATTACAGCTATCAAAGTCCAAGTAGCTTTTTCTAGGAATGTTGTTGTTTTTGAAACACCCATTATTTGATTTGATGACGAAAAACTAGAAGCCAAACCTCCACCTTTTGAATTTTGAACTAATACGAGCAACACTAAAATAATGGCTGCTATTACAATAAGCACAGTTAATAAAATATACATATCAATTTATTTTTAAAGTTTGCAAAGTAAATACTTTTTTTGCTTTTAGTCAAATTTTTTGTCAGCTTTTTGTTTTATACGAACAACGGACCTTACCTTTTGTTAAATTTATCAACTTTGACTTAAGCAATTGCCGTCTAATAGGCGATACTCTATCAACAAAAACGTGTCCGTCTAAATGATCAAATTCATGCTGCATAACACGAGCCAAAAATCCTTCTACCCACTCATCGTGAGGTTGAAGTTGTTCGTCTAAATAAACGACTCTAATTTTCGATGGACGTTTTACACTTTCATGTATCCCCGGCACACTCAAACAACCCTCCTCCATAGCCACTTCGTCATCAGATGTTTCAATTATATGAGGATTGATATATGCTCGCTTAAATCCCTTAAATTCAGGATTATCCTCCGACAAAGCATCAAGACCTATTGTCACCACTCGAATAGCAAGACCAATTTGAGGGGCAGCTAAACCCACACCATCAGCACGAAACATTGTTTCATACATATTATCAATCAATTCTTGCAAGTTAGGATAATCAAGCGGAATATCCTCCGCAACTTTACGCAACACAGGTTGCCCATAAATATAAATAGGATAAATCATAATATTTAAAAATTATTATTTCGTTTTGATTCTAAATACGTTTGTAAAATTATCGTTGCACTAATTTTATCTACTAAAGCTTTATTTTGCCTTTCTTTCTTCTTTAATCCTCCATCAATCATCGTACGTTGAGCTAGTACTGAAGTAAAACGCTCGTCGACAAATTCAACTGGAATTGTTGGAATTTTTGCTTTTAATACTTCCACAAATTTTTCCACCTTTTCTAAAACAGCTGCAGGTTCATTACTCAATGTTTTCGGCTTCCCAACAACAAAAAGTTCAACCTCGTTTTCTAATACAAATTTCTTAAGAAAATCAATTGCTTCATTAGGTGGTAAAGTCGTTACTCCATTTGCTATTATCTGCAATGGATCGGTAGAAGCAATTCCCACACGCTTTTCTCCAAAATCTATGCCTACTATGCGTGCCATTATTTCAATATAATTGTTTAAAGAAATCCCAAATTACTATTCCAGCAGTAACAGAAACATTCAACGAATGCTTTGTCCCAAATTGTGGTAATTCTATACATCCATCGCATATATCAACTACCGCCTGCTGAACCCCTTTTACTTCGTTTCCTAAAACAACAGCATATTTACGTTCTTTATTAAGTTCAACTTCTTCTAGAGAAATACTATTTTCAACTTGCTCTATGGCAAATATTGTATAATCATTCTTTTTTAAATTAGCCACTACATCACACGTATTCTCTACATATTCCCAATCAACAGAATCTTCTGCACCTAATGCTGTTTTATGTATTTCAGCCGAAGGAGGTGTTGCTGTTATACCACAAAGAAAAATTTTTTCAATCAAATAAGCATCTGAAGTTCTAAAAACAGAGCCTACATTATGTAGACTACGCACATTGTCAAGTACAACAACAAGCGATATTTTCTGCATCGACTTAAAAGTCTCTACCGAAATACGTTGCAAATCTTCTATAGCTTTTTTCTTCATACTTTACGCTATATTTTTGTTTTTAACAAGTCTCTAATAATAGCCGCTTGTTCATAATTTTCATCTTCTACTGCTTCTTGCAACAATATTTTCAATTGATTTTTTGTCATTTCGCAAAGCGGCAACTCTATTACCTGTGGATTATTTTGATTTGACGGAGACACACCATATTGTTCTAAAATTGATTTTTCTATAAAAATTGGGGCATTACTCCTTAAAGCTAAAGCAATAGCATCAGAAGGACGAGCTTCCACTTCCACTTTCGATGTATCAGTTAGTTGCCAAATAATTTTTGTAAAATAAACTCCATTTTGCTTTTTATAGATAAACACTTCTAGCAATTGCAAGTTTATTTCTTTTGCAGTTTCCATAAAAACATCAGGGAGTAAAGGACGCATCATTTTTATTTTATCAACAGAGACTACAATCATTTGAGCCTCGTTTTGCCCTATAACAATAGGCATTTTTTTATCTCCTAGCACCTCCTCCAACAATAAACAGTAAAAATCCTTCGAATTGGCACTTCTTGAAACGCCCACTACTCTCATTTGAACTTTCTCTCCCATCGGTTTTTACTCTATTATTCTAAAACGATAACCTTCTCTCTGTAAAAATTCAATTGCCTTTGGCAGTGCCTCAAATACATTTTTTTGAGCTTTTATTGAATCATGGAAAACTATTACCGAACCATTTCGAGAATATTTTTTCACAATAGAAAGAACTTTCTCTGGCGACAACTTTGCATTGTAATCTCGCGTAATCACATCCCACATTACAATGGTATAACGTTTCTTCAACTGCTTATATTGAGTAGGTTTAATTCTCCCATAAGGCGGCCGAAAAAAACAACTCCCTATCAACACATTAGCATCTTCTACCGAACGAATGTACTCATCCGTAGAATAAGCAAAACCATTAGCATGACGCATTGTATGATTGCCAACTGCATGACCTCGCTTTTTAATTTCTTCAAACAATTCAGGGTTACGTTGCACGTTTTCACCTACACAAAAAAAAGTTGCCTTTACATTATAACTATCAAGTATATCTAAAATATGCGACGTCGTTTTCGCACAAGGTCCATCATCGAAGGTTAAATAAACAACCTTTTCCGTAGTGCTTTTCTTACAAATAGCATCACGAAAAATCCATCTAAATATTTTGGGAGGTTGTTCGATAAACATTTCTAGTCAGCTAATTTATAATAAAGTGTTTCGAACTTATCATAAATTTCCTTTGCCAAATCTTTATTATAGCTATCACATTCTGAATAAACATTTTGCAAAATAGCTAGATTTTGTTGGATTCCATTTTCTCGCGAAACTGCTTTTTTCATATTATCCGACAACGATAATATCCATTCAATTTTCTCAATACTATTATTAGCAATTTTACGCATCAAAGCATCACCTTTTGCAATTTCATTTATTTGATAATAATTTTTTGCAAGCAAAATACAAGAATAATCGATTAATATTTTTTCTATTGGGAACACCTCCATACAACGATCCAATGCTTGCAAAGCTTTTTCGTTTTTCCCTTCTTTTATCAAAGCATCAGACAAATAAGCAAACATTAAACGATGAGTTCGACACAATCTTAACAGCGTTTCATCTATATATACTTTAGGATTGCTGACACCACCCCAACGGAATTTATTCATCATATTATCAAACATAACTTCAGTATTAACTCTTGGCTGATTTTCAGCTTCAATAGGAACTAATCTATACGCTAAACCTTCCAATTGGAAATACTTATTTACATCGGGATAAAATTGTTCACCTACTGTAACAGCGAAATAAATTGGTCGTTTCCATTCATTCGTTTGCAACATTTCCAACACCATCAAATCAGCCTTACTCAACCCTCCTTTCAATGGAATCGTCATTTCCGAAACAATATCATCAGCAAACTCCTCTGCTACAGTTCCAGTTCGCACCACTTTTACTGAATCAATTGGTAGATAAAGTTGTCTTACAGGGATATTGCCAATACCATCTTCTCCTATATATTTTTCATTTCTAACAAAATCAAGAGCTTGTTTCAACTCTAGTTTTTTCACTTGAGGATGATCGTACGTACGAGCCATATCCAACATGCCTGTACGATATTGTGAGTGATCCCACGAAATCGGCAAAGGTTCAGACTCATAAGCTTGACGTTTCATTTGGTCTATATACCAACTTCCTTGTAAATAACTCAAATTACAAACACGAATATCTGTACGATTGCCTTCTACCTCCTGATTGTACCACAATGGGAAAGTATCATTATCTCCATTCGTGAAAATTATTGCATTTTTAGGACAACTCATTAAGTAGTTAGAACCAAAATCGCGACAAGCTGTACGATTCGAGCGATCGTGATCATCCCAATTTTCTGCAGCCATCAATGCTGGTACAAATAAACAAACTACAGTAGCAATTGATGAAGAAATAGCCTTGTTCTTAATTAACTTTTCTAACAATTCTATAATGGCTAAAACTCCTAAACCTATCCAAATACAAAACGCATAAAACGAACCTGCATAAGCATAATCACGTTCACGAGGTTGATATGGCGTTTGATTTAAATAGATAACAATAGCAATACCAGTCATGAAGAACAAGAAAAAAGTCAACCAAAAACTTTTATTACATTTTTCTTTTCTACCCAATTGATACAATATACCAAGTATACCAAGCAATAAAGGAAGCATATAATAAACATTATGTCCTTTGTTATTTTTCAATTCAGAAGGCAAATTGCTTTGATTACCAATCATTTGATTATCAATAAAATCAAAACCTGTAATCCAATTACCATGATCAATTTCTCCATGCCCTTGGATATCATTTTGTCGCCCGGAGAAATTCCACATAAAATAACGCCAATACATAAAGTTTAATTGATACGAAAAGAAAAATCGTAAATTTTCAGTAAAAGTTGGTTTTACTATTTTTTCTTCTCTTCCACATCTATCTACAACAATTTCTTTTCCTTGTACCTTTCCCCATTCTTTATAGGCATTAATATGGTCATTATTTACAACAGGTCCCTTATACATACGAGGGAATAGTATATTAAATCGGCTATCTGTTTCGTACCCTTTATGTTTTCTTCCTGTACAGATGTATTCATCTTTTTCTAGTTCTGATTTTTTTTCTTTTTTCACCCATGTATTGCTTCCTAACTTCTCTACAGGGACACAATAATTGTCTTTTACAATCAATTTTTCTGGAGCACTATATACAGGTCCGTAAACCAATGGACGATCGCCATACTGCTCTCTATTTAAATAATATTGTAGCGAGAAAACATCCTCGGGAGAGTTTTGATCCATGGGAGGATTTGCCAACGAGCGTACTACAACAAGTGAATAAGAAGAATAGCCAACAAGCATTACCATTATACAGAGTACAATAGTATTAAGCAATCTTGCTTTAATATTTTTATAAGTGAACAAAAATACAGAAAGTGCTATTAGCAGTATTAACCCTAAATAAATAGTATCTCCAAGAAATAATATTCCTGATAAAAATATAGTTAATAAAAACGAAACTAAAGTACGTATACGATTTTTGTTTACAGCTGTTTCATAAGTAGCCCAAGCCATTACTGCAAAAGTAATGACGACATAAACTAAAAGTCCAGAATTATAAGACAAACCAAGTTTGTTTACACACAACAACTCCAACCAACTTGCTATTTTTATAAATCCCGGAATTAATCCATATAGCACCAACGCCAAAATACCAAAAGAAGATAGCAATGCAAAAATTACACCTTTTACAGAAATCGTATATTTCTTAAAATAATAAACCAAAACTATAGCAGGTATTACCAATAAATTCAAAAGGTGGACGCCTATACTCAATCCCATAAGATAAGCAATAAGCACAAACCAACGATCGTCACGCACGGTTCCTTCCGTATCTTCCCACTTCAAAATCAACCAAAATACAACAGAAGTAAAAAACGACGAATATGCATAAACTTCAGCTTCTACTGCCGAAAACCAAAACGTATCCGAAAATGTATACGCCAAAGCTCCAACCATTCCCGAACCTAAAATAGCAATAGTTTTACCTACCGTCATAACTTCATCTCCTTGCACAATCAGCTTACGGGCAAGATGCGTTATTGTCCAAAACAAAAACAATATTGTAAATGCACTACACAAAGCCGACATCGCATTCACCATCATTGCAACGTTTGATGGATCTGATGCAAAAAGTGTAAAAATACGTGCAGTTAGCATAAAAAATGGTGCTCCGGGTGGATGCCCTACCTCTAATCGATACGCCGACGAAATAAATTCACCACAATCCCAAAAACTTGCTGTAGGTTCCATAGTCAACAAGTATGTTGTTGCTGCAACAGCAAATGCAATCCACCCAAAAATGTTGTTAAGTAGTTTAAATCTTTTCATTATTTATTTTGTTTTCTTTGGATAATCAATAGTATAATGCAAGCCACAACTTTCTTTTCGCTCAAGAGCTTGACGCGTAATTAAATAGCCTACATTTATCATGTTTCTCAATTCGCAAATATCTTTTGTAGCCTTTACTCGTTTAAACAAATCTTCAGTTTCTTCGTAAAGCAAATCAAGACGCTCCCAAGCTCGACGAAGACGCAAATCACTTCGCACAATACCAACATAAGTACTCATAATTTGCCCCACCTCTTTCAAATCTTGTGCTATAAGTATTTTTTCTTCATTTGTCATTGTTCCTTCATCATTCCACTCAGGCACCTTTTCGTTAAATTTATAATTATCAACAACACTCAAACTATGCTTTGCTGCGACATCGGCATACACTACTGCCTCAATCAACGAATTACTTGCCAAACGATTTCCACCATGCAACCCCGTACACGAACATTCACCAACAGCATAGAGGCGTCGTATACTCGATTGCCCATCTAAATCCACTTTTATACCTCCACACATATAATGAGCACTTGGTACTACAGGGATATAATCTTTCGTAATATCAATTCCAATACTCAAACATTTCGCATAAATATTTGGGAAATGCTGTTTAGTTTCTTCTGGATCTTTATGCGTAACATCAAGACATACGTGGTCCAATGCATGAATTTTCATTTCATTATCAATAGCACGTGCCACTATATCACGAGGAGCAAGACTCAAACGTTCGTCGTATTTTTGCATAAACTCTTCACCCGAAGGCAAACGCAAGATACCACCATAACCACGCATTGCTTCTGTAATCAAAAAAGCAGGATGTGTCTCTGCAGGATTATACAATACCGTTGGGTGAAATTGTACAAACTCCATATCTTTCACCGTACCTTTTGCTCTATAAACCATAGCAATACCATCGCCTGTTGCAATATCGGGGTTAGATGTTGTTGCATAAACAGCTCCAGTTCCGCCTGTAGCCATCAAGGTTACCTTCGAAAGATAAGTATCTATCTTCCCATTTTCAGGATTTAATATATATGCCCCAAAACATTCTATATCGGGAGTTCGACGTGTAACACGTTGTCCAAGATGGTGTTGTGTAATAATTTCTACCGCAAAATGATTCTCAAATACTTCAATATCAGGATGTCGGCGAACTGCATCCATCAAACCTCGCTGAATTTCTACACCAGTATCATCGGCGTGATGCAAAATACGAAACTCCGAATGCCCCCCTTCTCGATGAAGATCAAAATCTCCATTTGCATTTCTATCAAAATTAACGCCCCATTCAACCAATTCCTTTATCTGTGCAGGAGCATTGCGTACGACCTGTTCTACAGCTTCGCGATCGCTTATACCATCACCAGCAACAATCGTATCTTGAATATGTTTCTCAAAATTATCTACCGAAAAATCAGTTACTGCAGCAATACCACCTTGAGCTTTAGCTGTATTAGCCTCCTCAAGTGTTGTTTTACAAACAATAGCAATTTTCCCTTTTTTAGCACGAGCCACTTTTAGTGCATAACTCATACCGGCAATTCCTGCTCCGATAATTAAGAAATCAAACTTTTTTATCATGAGGTTTTCATTTCACGATTTATAAGGATGCAAATATACTAAAACTTAAAGAATTGAGTATTGAAAATCACACTTTCTTAATAAGCAAAAAAAGGGAAGAACTCTATAAAATTCCTCCCTTTTCTCTTTATAGATTCTAAATTTAGAATGCGTCGATAATTGCTTTGAAGTCTTCTGCTTTTAGTGAAGCTCCACCGATAAGTCCACCATCGATGTCAGGATTTGCGAAAAGACCTGCTGCGTTTTTAGCATTACAGCTACCGCCGTAAAGAATTGTACAGTTGTCAGCAACTTCGTTGCCATATTTTTCAGCTACCAAACCACGAATGTATGCGTGAATTTCTTGTGCTTGTTCTGGAGTTGCAGTCAAGCCTGTACCAATAGCCCAAACTGGTTCGTAAGCCAAAACGATTTTTCCGAAATCTTCAGCAGAAAGGTTGAATACAGAACCTTCAAGTTGAGCTTTTACCACTTCGTTTTGTTTGCCTGCTTCGCGTTCTTCTTTTACTTCGCCAATGCAGAAAATAGGTTTCAAATCGTTAGCCAAAGCAAGTTGAACTTTTTCTTTAAGAATTTCGTAAGTTTCTCCATAATAAGCACGACGTTCGCTATGACCAAGGATGCAATATTCTGCACCAGTTGATTTTACCATTTCTGCAGAAACTTCGCCAGTGTAAGCACCAGAAACTTTGTCGGCACAGTTTTCAGCAGAAACTTTAATCACGCTATCTTTAAGCAACTCGCTTACTGTAGCCAAGTGAATGAATGGAGTACCAATAATCACTTCGCAATTTGGGTTAGAAACAATTTCTTTCAATTCAGTAGCCAAAGCTACACCTTCTTGCAGGTTTTTATTCATTTTCCAGTTACCTGCTACAATGTTTTTTCTCATACTCAATTATACTTTAGTTATTTTGTAATAAAAATTTTTCTTGCATCTCTTTTGCCGATGGAATATCTCTGCTGTTCCATTTGCCAACTATGATTCCATCTTTTATCAACACCAATCCCGGATTAGCTCTAATAATAGTTTTGAGTGTAATGGGGTCTATCTTACACCATTCGTAAGTTGTATTTGCCAATTCGCTATACTTTTCAATATCTTCATCAACAGAAGCTGTCAAGGCATAAAAATCTATATTGCCGTATTGAGCAAGTTGATGGATACTTGCTATTTTCTCGTTAAACTTATGTTCGGTTTTATTCACATCATAGGCGATGAGAAAAAATGTAAACCCTTCTTTTTCAAGAACCTCATAAGTAATATCGTCACCCATTGCGTTCACTATCGAAAAATCGTGAATAGGCGGTTCGTAACCCTTTTCTATCAAAGTAGTTTTTTGCTCAATAAAAATCCAACCATCGTTTTCGTCAGGAAAATTGGCAAGTGTAAATTCCTTTTCTACGCCATCTTTTGCATAAATAAACGTTGTTTCGTAAACATCCGACTTTGCACCCTCGGGCACCTCCATACTTCTCACAATATCGGCGCCAATCTTATAAGGTCTAAAATCGATTATCGGCAAATGGAAATATGAATATAAAGAAATACTAATTGGAATAAGCAAAGCAATAACCACTCCTACCCATTCAACAGCATTTCTCCATATTGAACGATGCTTTTTCAACGTTACTACTAAGACAATTACTAGTACAAAAAGAACAACATTTTTCCCAAACGTTGCCCAATTGCTTAACACTATTGCATCACCAAAACACCCACAATCTTTTACAGGATCTTCCAACGCAATATAAAGCGTTAAAGGCGTCATTATTAGCATAAACAACAATGCTAATATAGATGATAATTTAATTTTAAAATTGAACAATAAGTTAAACCCTATTACAAACTCAAGTGTAAATAGTGCAACTGCAAGAAATAGTGCAACCGAATTGAATTGCTCAAAAAAAGAGCCAAAAGCAGCAAAATAGTCTTGTATTTTATAAGTTGTACCAAGTGGGTCAACTGCTTTTACAAAGCCAGAGAAAACAAAAGTTAACCCAAGGAGCAATCTGCTCACCCAACTAATAATGTTTACTCGATTAGACTTTTTTGCTTTTCTCATTTTTTTATTTTATTTGAATTAAGCCAAAAACAGCATAATTTATCATATCAAAATAGTTCGCATCTATTCCTTCAGAAATAAGAGTTTGCCCTTTATTGTTTTCAATCTCTTTTGTGCGATATATTTTCATCAAAATTAAATCGGTATACGATTGTGGACGCATACTTCGCCAAGCTTCATCGTAATCATGATTTTTTGCCAACATTAGATTTTTAGCTTCTTCAGCATAATGATTATACATTTGCAAAACCTCATCTTTGGTTTTATCATCTTTGTCTGAAAAACCTAATTGTAGTTGAATCAAGCCTATAATTGCATAATTTACTATACCAATTAATTCAGGTCTAATGCCCTCGTTTACCATCGAGACTCCTTTAAGCTCAATACTTCGTATACGATTAGCTTTTATAAAAATTTGATCGGTAACGCTTTCTGGACGCATAATTCTCCATGCAGCTCCGTAGTCAGTCAATTTTTTTGTAAAAATATTCCGACACTCATCTATAGCTTGCAAAAATTCCTGTTCAGTTGTCATCTTAATTCAATTTTGTGTCCGCTTCTGCTTCAACTACATTCACAATGTAGTCACCCATTTTTTCACATTCTGCAATCAAGTCCATATAAACAACACTAGTGCCGTAAAGGTATTTTCCATCGTTCACATCGTTGATGTTTTGTGTTTTCAATTGGTTGCGGAAATTGTTTATTTCGCTTTCAATATTTTTTGTTTTTGCAACTTCGGAGAACTGCGGTGTAGAAGACTCCAAAATTACTCGCATTTGACTTATTGCCTCATCTATAAGCTTGAACATTAAGTCGATATTCTCGTTGATGCTATCAGTAAATTTCGCTTCAAGGTTGTTGCGACGTTGAACTGTTCTTGCCAAGTTGTAACAACTATCAGCCACACTTTCTATCTCTGAAATGATACGCATTTTCATTTGAATTTCGTGCTTACTTTCGTTACTCAAGCGTCCGTCCGACACTTTCGATAAGTAAGTTGCTATTTCAACTTCAATATTGTCGCAAATATCTTCATACTTCTGTATGCGAGAGAATTTTTTCACAAATTCGGCATCGTTGTCGCGTGGAGCATCGTAAAGTTCTTTTACCATTCCGAACATTCTATGCACACGTTCGGCAAACAAAATAATTTCTTTATGTGCTTGAAGAATAGACAACTCAGCTGTAGAAAGCATTCCCGTTGAGATAAATTTCAAGTGAGAAATTTTGTCCTCTTCGGTTGGTTTATGTGGTGTAAGTTTGGTTACAATGTAAACGTAAGTTTTTGTAAACCAAATCATAATGAGGATATTTATCAGGTTAAATACCGTATGGAAAATGGACAACCCAAACGAAACATGGTATTGCATATCTGTAAAACTGGTCATCAATGCTTGGTTTTCAGCAATCGACAAATCCAATGTTTTATTGTTCAAAGCCTCGATAATTGTAGGGTCGGTACTATCTACAAAACTTAATAACGCTTCAGGACTTCCTGCAAGCGAAGTAGATATCCAAACGATAAGTTTCATAAATGGATAATAAAGTACAAATGCCCAAATAGAACCAAGAACGTTGAAGAGCAAATGCCCAAGAGCGGCACGTTTTGCCCAAATATTACCTGAGATAGAAGCAATCAGCGGTGTAATACATGTTCCTATGTTACTACCGAGAATCATTGCAGTTGCTATCTCGAATGACACCCAACCTTTGCTACAAATAATCAATACAAACGCTACGGTAGCACTAGAGGATTGCACAATCATGGTGAAAACCAATCCTATGAGTGCAAAAAGCAAAATAGAACCATAACCAAATGTAGTGTAGCGTTGAAGTACGGAGAAAACCTCTGGATTTGCTTTAAGATCAGGAACCGAACCATTTAAGTATTCTAGTCCGAGGAACAAAAGTGCAAAACCAATAAGAAACTCGCCCCAACTTTTATAAACGGTTTTGTTACTAAAAAGCAATGGGACTCCAAAACCAATTAGTGGAATTGCAAACGCCGCAATATTTACTTTGAAGCCAAATAGCGAGATAATCCACGCCGTTGCCGTAGTGCCTACGTTGGCTCCCATAATTACTGCCATGGACTGACTTAGCGAGAGCAAACCTGCGTTTACAAAACTGACAATCATCACCGTAGTAGCCGATGACGATTGTACCAATGCAGTAATAAGAATACCTGTCAACGCTCCAACAATACGGTTGTTGGTCATCAATGCCAAAATGTTTCTTAACTTGTCTCCTGCTGCTTTTTGAAGGCCTTCGCTCATCAGTTTCATCCCGTAGAGGAAGAGTCCTACCGAACCGATTAAGGTAAATAGATCGAGTAATCCGTAGTTCATTGAATAAAAAAAATTGATTTAGGTGCAAATTTAATATAAATGCTGAAAATATTAGTGAACTTTAACATTATTTGTCCCCTTGTTGAGAATGTCAACCATATCTAAGAACAAAGCCCTTGGAAGATGTTTTTAGTTAGTAGGCTTCGAAGCGACCTTCTAATTTATTCGTTGAACTATGAATCCAATAATGATGAAGGCAAATCTTTTATTGTAATTTCAGATAATCGTTCTGCGGTCAAATTAGGTTCTGTTGCTAAACGATTAGCTTGACATTCAAGTATTTTTTCAAAAACATTTCTTACAAAACGACCATTCCCAAAATTTTTATCCTTATTCGATACCGCATTCAAAAATATTTGTTGTAACGATTTTTGTGCTTCATCTGTAATATGATACTCGTATTTACTAAGATTAAATTCAAATATCTGATAAAGTTCTTCATTTGAATAATCAGGAAATTCAATATATCTATTAAAACGGGATTGCAAGCCTGGATTAGAATTGATAAACTGCTTCATATTCTGAGTATAGCCCGCTAGAATAACTACTAAGCGATCTCTATTATCTTCCATTCGTTTCAATAGGGTGGCGATTGCTTCTTTCCCAAAATCGTTTTCACCGCCTCCAATTAACGAATAAGCTTCATCAATAAACAAAACACCATCTAAAGCACTATCAATAATTTTGTTTGTTTTTACTGCTGTATGTCCAACATATTCCCCCACTAACCCTGCACGATCTGTCTCTACTAGATGTCCCTTTTTCAGAATACCTAAATCTTTATATATACTTGCTACAATACGGGCAACGGTTGTTTTACCAGTACCAGGATTACCAGTGAAGAGACAATGATAAGAAACAAAAGAAGATTTTAAACCGCATTTTGAGCGTTCTTGCTGTACTCTTATAAAGTTAGTAAGAGTTTGTACCTCTTTTTTAACACTATCTAATCCGATTAATGTCTCTAACTCCTTTATTGCATCTTGAAATATCGGTTGGGTTTGGGTAAAACCTTCTTCTTTTTCGATTAAAGTTTCTTTCTTTTCTGCGATATTTTCGTTGTCACTATTGCTATTCTTAAGTTTTATAATATGATTTAAGAATTCAACTTCTTTAGGATCTACGTTAGCATCTAATGATATTACAATATTGGCAAAATCATAAAGTAATTCTAAGTATTTTTCTTTTCTTTCTTGATTCATACAAGATAAGAATGTAGATATAAAGAATGTTTCAAAACCAGTAGCTGATTCCCGAAGTTCTTTTGATGTATTAATAAATCCTGTAGCACCATCATAGGTGTCTTCACCCATTATGTAGAATAGGTTCCGCTTAACTTCTCGATGAAGCATAAGGCGTGCTGCGAGTAATGTGAGTGGAATACCTAACTCTGATGTTACATCGATAGATTTTCCTATTCTTTCAACACATGTAATAACATCGCTTGCTACCATTGCTGGGATATAAGTTTTTTCCATTTGTGGCACATAGAACTTTACAATATTTATAAACTCACTTCCCATACAATACTTATCCATGAAATAACCAATACGATTGATACTCCTCTCGTATCTAGAGAGAAGATCATCTGACATATTGACATTACCATTTAACAAGAATGGATTTTCCCAGTTTTTCATTGTTTGTTTATTCTCTATAGTAGTCTCAAAACTTTCGTTTATTTCTTCACAACCTTGGTGTTTTTTTAATGTTTTCTTAGAATTTGATGATAATTTTGTCCTTTTATACAAACCTGTGCCTGGAATACCAGTATTAAGTGTTGTTCCGTTCTTACCCACAGTTACACTTGCACCACGAGTTCCAATGGTCGCACTTACCCTACTTTTACTTAGATTGATAAATAATCCTGGGGCAATCTTAATTCGTTTTCTAAATTGCCAAGCCATTAATTAAATATCATCATAATAATCATCTAAATCAATATCATCCAAATCTATATCTACATCATCTGTGATATCATCATCGAATGAATCTTGATTTAATCCGTCAAAATAAGAAATAAGGATATATGGGAAGCGAGAATTTTCTTCTATTTTAACATGTATTGATATTGAAGACCCATACTCTCCTATCTTAAAGAGAGCAGCTAACTTTGCACTTTCTTCTTTTAGTGCAGAAATAGGATTTGACATGTATAGTAAATCATCTACCATCTCGCTAGGAGAACCATATTTTTTAGTGTAAATATCTATTAATTTATAAAATTCTTCTTTTGCAACTTCAAATGATTTACGCTCTTTTTTTCTCACTAGAATAATCGATATGTCTCCTTCGCTATTACTACATAAAGACAGTTCGCTTGGTTCTCCCATAAAAGGGCCATACATCGTAGCTATTTCACGATTTTCTATCCATTGTGACTCATTTTTAACGCGGAATCCTTTAGACTTTAATTCCTCGACAAAATCATCCAAAATTCTGCTCATTTCAATACCATTAAATACTAAATGATTACTTTCACGTTGAAGAATTTGGCTCTCTAAAAATTCTATTTCATCTTGTTGGATATTAATGTCTTTGTCACTTACTTCTCCGCAGGTGATTAACATTGAAACATTAAATGTATCATCTTCACTATCTGCTCTCACAGATACCATCACACTTGAGCTATCAGATTCCCTTTTAAAAGCTACCAATTTCTCTAAACTACCATCTCGAATAGAATCAATATCGTCCTCATCAAAGTAATCGTCCTTCTGATCAAGTAACTGTAGCCCATATTTTTTGTATTCCTCTGCTTTCTTTTGAAAATAATCAAAATCGGCAAGAACATTATCAACCAAATAGTGCTCCTCTCCCGTGACAATGATACTCTTCACGATTCCTTTGGTGTTTGTAGAAATTAAAAATTCACAAATTCCGTCGTAATCTGCGTCCCCCCCCTTCATAACTGCTGTCTTCATTTTATTACCAAAAGGAGGTGTTTCAAGAACAAATCCTCTTGTTTCCAATTTGGCAATAAATTTATTTAGAGGGATATTGAACTCTATCCCTTCAAATGTTAAATGTTTATCCATTTTATTTTGTATTGAATTATTCGTTATTTAATATTTTTTGAAAAGTCAAGGATTAAATGATATAATACTATTTCCTTTCCAGACATGTGTTCGTGCTTAGAAATGTAAGAATATGGATAACCACTTACGAAATCTTCATATGTAAGCTTTTGAATAGTATTTGTATTGACTGTTACATGTTGTTTATTAATGTAATCTTTAGTGATTATGCTATTTATCTTATCAATAATATCAGTTTGAATATTCACAGATTCTACAACAAAACCAAACATTACATTACAATTGAAATATGTAGAATAGTATCCAGTTACATAACGACAAATACCATTCTTTATATATTCGGCATTTAAACCTCCATCTCCTGTTAAATTATTTGAATTTAAACGTTTACATTCTATAATATAATATGATTTGGCACTTTCATAGGGATTTAAAGTTTTGACTTTAATATCTAAATAGCCACTATTTTCTTGAGGTTCTTTTTCAAAGTGAAAATTTTGTAAGCAAGGATGTTGATTTCGATAGTCATCATCATTTAATTTTTCAAAGAAGATATCTCGTATTAGGTTTTCTTTATTACAAATTTTATTGCCACATACAATGAATTGATTATATATGTTAATACAACATTCTAAAACGGAGAATAATTCCTGACGATTAAATGTTGATAAACCAGCAAAAGTGGATGCATTAAGAGTATCTTGCTTCATAACGCCCCTCCCTCTTTTAACATAGCGTTTGCAAACTCATTAACATCTAAATGAGCAATAGCCTTATGCCATAATCGTTTTTCATTAGGTTTTACAACATAAAAACAATCATTTTCGAATCCTCTTAAATCTTTTTGTATAAATAAGTTATAAGTGATTTGTTCAGAAGAAAGTGCAATACATTTTTCCCAAAAACCTTTTTGTTTACTAGCATCTATTATTAATACATTAGACTTGTCATCCAATGATTCTATAGGCTCAATAGAGAATATCATGCCAATATACAATGGGGTATGATAAATCTTAACACGAAAGACTTGGTTTTCGCGAGAGAAACTTTGAGCGAATCTATTAACAAAAACACTAGCATAGTTTTGTAAAATATGTTCTTTATCATCTAAATCAATGGGGCGATTCAATAATGCTACAGTTCGATGTTTCATGACAATAGGTATCATAATCGTTGTTGCATAATCTAATAAATCCCTCTCAATAGTATTTAATTTTAATAACTCGCATAATTTCGCATTGATACGTGCTTTATAATCTGCTATATCAATATTTTGTCTTAAAACATTATGTTGAGTTGATAAATAGATACTTTCAATTTCTTGAATTATTGCTGCAATTTCATTAGAAACAAGATATGGAAAACTAAATCTCTCTTGATCATTTACTTGTTGTTCAATCATAATACCTACGGTAGAAGAACTATGCAATATGTAATATGCAAACAGCGACGAATTAATTAGTCCCGCGATATTTCGATACTCTTGTATGGCATTATTCCCATTTATCTTTATTGATGTTATTTTATCTGTAAATAATAATTTTTGAGATGAAATAGAACTAATGGATTCTAAATCTGTGTTAACAGTTTCTTTTGTTAATAGCATTGGTGGGGTATATATCGAAAAATC
Organism: Paludibacteraceae bacterium; assembly: GCA_017547145.1. Taxonomy (GTDB): domain Bacteria; phylum Bacteroidota; class Bacteroidia; order Bacteroidales; family Paludibacteraceae; genus RGIG9608. The sequence continues at coordinate 201,967 of JAFYQJ010000005.1, forward strand.
TATCGTATTCTGAGGTGTACGATAAATATACCCGACAGAAGGGCGAGTCCATTTCTGATGCTCTGGGAATATATAAAATTGTTTTATCTCTTTTGACAAATCTAAAAAATCCCAGCCAATAAGATCCGTTGTATTTATACTTTTATTCCCATCTTTTCTCTTTAGCCCTTGATGACAAGTCGCTCCTATCTCAGTTAAATGTGCTTGAATACTTTTATGAGATTTGAGTTTTTTTATAAAATTATAATCCAAATAAGAACCATATACCAACACTTTCCACAAGCAATCATCTTCTAGTAGCAAATTTTGTCTAACATATTGGACATCATTACGAGTTAAAGTAAAAACCTTAAACATAGAAAAAAATCTACTAGGTTTTAATGCTATATGCTCAATCAAATGATCCTCTGGAACCACTTCTGTAGCTTTCCGATAAAAGAGCACGCAAGCAGGAGTTGTTGCTTTATCATTCGATTTATTAAATACCTCTCTACGTACCGCTGCCAACTCAAATACTTGATCAACATAACAATTTTGTAGTATATGTTGACGAAACTTTTTCGTTTGTAAATTATACAACACCTTACTAGTTAAAATTAATGCAATCTGAGTTTTGTTTGAAGCAAAATCCAAACTTCGTAAGGCAAACGCTTGGGCTATTTCCTTATTCCCAACGAAATTCAATTGTTGCGTTGATCTTAGGTATCGCATATATTGGGGTACAATTGATTTTCCCATATGATCTTTTTGTATGCGACCACGCATCCATGGTGGATTACCTATGATGTAATCAAATTGAATGTGTTGCTCTAACAATCTATTCAAACTGGCATTACTAGTATCGAATGTATCACTACATATTAAATTTGTCCCTAACAAATTAGGGAATTTGAAATTTCCTATATCCGCAGGACTTTGATAATCTAACAAGGTTAAATAAATAGAAAATATTGCTACTTGAACAGCACTCTCGTCTTTGTCAATTCCATAAATATTATGCCTTACAAGATTCTTCAATTTTTTTCGAAAACCGTCTGAATTTCGATCCTCATCGCGAACATTATTTTCTTTTATATATTTATCAATAATTCGACGTAATGATTCTACAAGAAATATACCCGAACCACAAGCAGGATCCAGCACTTTGCAATCATATGAATGTGTTGAATCAAAGTGTTTACCAATGGTTTGTTGTATTATATAATCCACTAAAAAAGTAGGAGTGTAATATGCTCCCTCCTCATTCTGATTCTCTTTCCCGATAAATTTTTCATACACATTACTAATAAATTCAACAGGAAGGATTGAAAAATCGTATAACTTAAATAGTGAGAGTTGTCCCGTTTTAATTTCAACTCCTTGCAAAAGCAATATAATGATATTCAGTGCCTCTTGTGATATTGTCTCATAATCATCAGAGGTTATGCGGAACAAATCACCATTGAAGCCTTTTTCGGAATCTTCTAAATACTTTACAAATTGTATATATTGCTCCTTCCTCAGTAACAACTCGCACAAATCTTCATTCGTCCATAATTTTGGAATATCTTGAAAATGGAGTTGGACTTTTCTATCAATGAGATAGCGTATGAAGATGATTTTTCCTATTAACGCATTGGCTACTTTTTGATTCAAGCCTAAGTCGATTAGTTTTTTCTGTACGGCATCAATATTTTCCAACAATTTATAATCTACCCTATTTCTATGACTTATATCTGTTTTATATTTTTCCCATGTTTTGCCCGTAACCAACTCAAAATAACTAAAATCATCTAACTTATCTTCTTTTGCTATTTCGCACAGACATCCTGTTTCCTTATTGATAGAAAAACCATTGAATATCTCTACCACCTCGTCAGAAACAATAATAGCAATAGGAGATTCATTAAAATTCCATATTGCTTTATGAAGTGCCTGTTTATCTTGAGGGTCTTTGAAAAACAAGATTAAAGGCTTATTGTCAAAACAGAAGAACGCATCCAATTGCTTCAATAAGTCGTTCGTTTCTAACAAACGATATATACGACTTGGGAAAGAAACTTTATTCTTCCACTCTGGTTCGGACAAACGAATTAGACAATCATCTGTTAATTCCAACTTCTTGTATAGCTCATCTAATGTCATAATCGTATATATTTATAGTTTTGTTGTTTTCGTTAGTTGGTCAATGAGTTGGGTTTTACCGCCTACCCATTTGACAAATGATTTTGCTTTCATTGTTTTTTAATTTATTTACAAAGTTATTTCCTTTTGTTGAAACAAACAAAAAGGCAGAGAAAAACTCTGCCATAACATCAAGAAAACAAATTCTTTTTACTTTTCAATTTTAAAATCGGCAGCGGCTTCTACAGCGTTTATAATACAATCGCCAATTTTTTCGCATTCTACTACAATGTCCATATAAAGCGTACTTACTCCGTAAGGATATTTTCCGTCTTTAACATCTTCCACATTTTGTCGTTTTAGCTGATTACGAAGATTATTAATTTCGTTTTCTAAATTTTGAGATTTGTGTATTTCAGAAGTGCTAACATGCTCTTCGTCCAAACAAACGGCCATTTGGTTCATTGCTCTATCCACAAGTTCGAACATCGATTGAAGTTGCTCACTTATGTATTTTGTAAAACTTACCTCCTGCTCACGTTTGCGTTGAAGAATACGAGCGATGTTGTAGCACGAGTCGCCTATGCTTTCTATTTCGGAAATAATACGAAGTTTCATTTGCACTTGTTTTTTACCTTCAGTACTCAATCGCCCACTTGCCAAAGAGGTTAAATAGTTGGCAATTTCAATCTCCATACGGTCGCTTATGTTTTCGTACTTTTCAATTCTGCTATAGCGTTTTGTAAACTCTATGGTTTCGTCCTCACAAAGCAAATCGCGTACTTGGTCGAGCATTCGGTGAGTTCGTTTTTCGTAAACAGCAATCTCTTTACTTGCTTGAAGAAGAGAAAGTTCCGACGTAGATAGCAATCCCGTAGAGATGTGTTGGAGATGGAAAATTTCATCTTTTTCGTCCTCTGGGACAGCTTTTTTCTTAATCACTTTTTCAATAAGTTTTACGATATAATTGCTAAACCAAACAAGAATACAAATATTGCAAATATTGAACATCGTATGGAACAACGACAACGAAAATGCCGAAACTTCACTAGGATTCGTTGGACCTATTTTTTCTACGAGTGAAAGTATAAAGTTGGTAAATGGGTAAAACACAACCAGCATCCACAACACACCAAAAAGATTGAAAAGCAGATGAGAAAATGCAGCTCTCTTGGCAGCAATATTGCCCGACCACGCAGCAAGGTTTGCAGTGATGGTTGTACCTATGTTTTCACCCAAAACCATTGCGGCTGCCATCTGAAAATCAATCCAACCTTGGCTACACATAATGAGCGTGATAGCCATTGTTGCACTCGAAGATTGCACGATGATGGTAAGCAATGTTCCCACCAACAAAAACAGCAGCACTGAAGCAAATCCCATACTTGTATAACCACGTAAAAACTCAAGTATTTCAGGATGTTGGCTAATATCAGGCACCGACTCTTTTAGCAATCCAATACCAAGAAACAAAAGCGAAAATCCCATTATAATTTCGCCAATGTAGCGTCTTGAATTGTGTTTAGAAAAAAGTAGCGGAACAGAAAAAGCAATTATAGGAATAGCGAGGGTTGAAATATCAACTTTAAATCCAAACAGTGAAACAATCCACGCCGTAATGGTTGTACCAACGTTGGCTCCCATTATCACACCAAAAGCTTGCGAAAGAGAAAGCAATCCAGCATTTACAAAACTAACGACCATCACCGTTGTTGCCGACGACGATTGAATGATAGCAGTAATTAAAAAACCAGTTAGAATTCCAACAAAGCGGTTCGATGTCATTGCCGCTAAAATTGTTCTTAACCGGTTACCTGCTGCTTTTTGCAAAGCTTCGCTCATCATTTTCATCCCAAAAAGGAAGATTCCTAAAGACCCCACAAGAGTCAGAAAGTCAAGAAAACTAAATTCCATAGAAATAATATTTATTTTTGCCAAAGGTATAAGATGGATTTCTATTTGAGGCAAAAAAAATATGACATTTATGTTACATTTTTAGAAACGAAAAGATCCTGTCAATAAAATGTTGTGATACGAATTTGTTAAGTTCACTGGTTTTACCCCAGCTATAGGTGCTAACGTCGCGTATTGCTGATTGTATTGATATGCCAAATCAATTCCCCAATAAGTCCATCTAAAACCAATTCCTCCACTAACATTGTACGACCACGATTTAGCAATAGATTCCAAATCGGTACGAATGGAATTTTCGGGAAGTGTTTTCATTGTATTTGGCTCTATCAAAGGAGTAGCAAAAGCACCTCCCAATCGTAACGAAAGAAAATCGAGAACACGATATTCACCGCCTACTTTCAAAGTGTGATTTATTTTTGCAAAGTTTTTTATAATTCTATTTTCATTTGAAAAATTTTCGGTCGAAAATTCATCCGCATAGAGCATCGTTCTATAATCTACAAGTTCATAATCGATGTCGACTAGTGCTTTCTTTTTGATTATAAAAGCAGTACTAAAAAGGAAACGAGACGGCGTTTTTAGCTGATAGTTGTCCACTCCTTCACCCGTCGACGATGAAACATCAACGCGATTTCCCTTCTCATCTAAAACATTTCTGCTTTCCATTTCAGTAATAGAATGTTGAGAAATTACATAAACTGTTGGTGTGTGATAAGCAAAACCTAATCGGAGGAAAGATGTTGGACGAGCAATAATGCCTAATTTTAAATTACACCCTACACCTGAAAAAACAACCTTATTTTTCATCTGTAATTCTTCTTCATCTAACGAATGGAATTTTTCGGAATAAAAACTTGTTACTGATTTTTCAATAGTCTGAACTCCAACACTTGCTCCCAAGTAAAACAAATGAGCAAGATTTGCACCATAAGAGATATTGAATTCATCAATACCTCCTGTTTCTACATATTTATAGTTTGAAGCAACTTTTGCATTATTCATCGGTTCCCACTGCTTTAATCCTGAAGAGTTTATTAAATAGTTGTCATAACCCAACGCCGAAAGCCATCCTATTTGAGAATTATTGTAAGGTTCGTTAGTCTCAAGAAATGCATTTTCTGATATACCATTAGCTTGATTTGCCATATAATTAATTATTGACGAAGAGGCCTCATTGGTCAAGCTATATTTGTTTTGAAAGTTTTTTAGTCTATTAAACGAAATTGCAAAATTAGAAGCTATTAATACTTTTTTATTGAGCAATATTGCATGAACATACGACGCCTGACCTAACGTAAAATGATTATTGCTATTTCTTGTCGAAGAAGTATTGTGTTGAGAAAAATTGTTATTCAAAGTAAGCGTTGCTTCACAACTACGATAAATTCCTAAGCCTGCAGGATTTGTTATCATACATGTCGGTTCACCTCCTAACGCACCAAACGCTCCACTCATACTCATCGAACGAGCAGTCCCCTGAATAGGCAACTCCGCAAAATTAAGAGCATCAAACAATTCTTGTGATTTACCTATAAAAAAACTAATAGCGAAAATATAAGCAAGAAATATTTTTTTAAAGTTTATCCCCATTTTTTATTCTTCTGTTTGATTTAAATAAAAATCCGAATCATCAAAAATATAGATAGTATCATTTTGTTCATTTTCATTTTTATAAATTATAAAGCCTTCCTCATAGGAAGACACTTGCGGATCTAAGATTAAAATATTATAATTTGTATCAAGTATTTCTTCTATATTTTCTTCCATCACTTCATCTCCTTTTTGATAATAAATATCATCGGACATAATAAACCTTTGTCCAAAGAGTAAAGAGATATTTGTCCCTACAAAAAACAAGACATATAAAAATTTCTTTTTCATAAGATATTAATAAGTTCTTTGATGTAATAAAAAATAAATAAACCGCTTATTATAAGTTTTGCAATAGTGCTCGCTATAAAACCTATAAAAGTTCCAAATCCTGATCTTGCTGCCTCTTCTATTGGTTTCCCATAAATCAACTCTCCCACTACCGCTCCTAAAAACGATCCCAAAAGAATGCCTATTGGTCCAAAAAACAAACCCACAAATAATCCTACAAAACTACCCCATACGCCCCATTTACTTCCACCAAAATACTTAGCACCCCACGCGGGCAAAACATTATCTAACACTTGTAAAACAATTACCACAATAAGCCATACAATTAAAAAGGTTAAGGTAAACTCAATTTTTGAAGAAAAATGAAGTAGCAAAAGCCCTATGTAACTAAAAGGCAAGCCCGGTAAAATAGGTATTACAGCACCTAATAGCCCTATAACGAGAAAAATACCTGCTAAAATAATTAAGAATATATCCATAATATTTTATTTGTTTCAAAAGTAGAAATATCTTTTTTATACAATGATATTTTTTTGTTAAAACTTCTTATTTTATTTGGATATTTATTTAGAATGATATTACTTTACATAGTACAAATTGCAACATAGTTTAATAATTAAAATAAATAGATTTATGCGAAATTTTTTAAAGACAATGTTAGCCGTAATATGCGGATTTGCATTGATTACAATGATTTTTGTTTTTATTGTGTTAGGCATTTTGGGCACTTCTATGAGTACCCCATCCGTATCAATAAAACCAAATTCTATTTTTGTAATAGAACTTAATGGCACAGTGCAAGAGCGAAGCAACGACCTTTCAAACTATACAAGTTTATTTAATTCTAACGACGTTAAATACATCGGGTTGGACGATATTTTGGATGCAATAGCAACTGCTTCAACAGACAATAACATTAAAGGTATATATTTAAAATGCGGTGTTCTTTCTGCCCCACCAGCTTCTATATCTGAAATTAGAGATGCACTAATTCGTTTTAAAGAAACAGGAAAATTTATTACTGCTTATGCTGATAATTATTCACAATCGGCATATCAAATAGCATCGCTTGCCGATAAAGTTTACATGAATCCTGAGGGTATTCTTCAAATAACAGGATATCATATACAAACCATTTTCTTTAAGGACTTATTAGAAAAAGTTGGGGTTGAAATGCAAGTTGTAAAAGTAGGAACTTACAAATCGGCAGTAGAACCCTACATTCTAAACAAAATGAGTGATGCCAATCGTGAACAAAATTTTGAAATGGCAAAATCATTATGGAACAAATTTCTACTTGAAGTATCTAATTCCCGAAAAATTAACACTGAAAAAATCAATGAATTTGCAGACAAGGGGATTACTTTCTCTGAAGCAATACAAAGTGTAAATTATGGTTTAATAGATTCGCTCGTTTACGAAATGGATGTAGATGCTTTGTTAGCTCAAAAAATGGAATGTGAGGAAGATGATTTACAATTTTGCTCGCTAAAAGATTTAAAAAATTTACAAAAAAACATTGATTATCAAAAAAACAAAATCGCTGTTGTATATGCTTCGGGAGCTATAGATAGCGGAAACAACAACGAAGAGAATATTGATTCCGAAAAACTTTCAGCGACATTGCGTTCTATTGCAAAAGATGAAAACATAAAAGCTGTTGTTTTACGTGTAAATTCTCCCGGTGGTAGTGCATTTGGATCTGAACAAATTTGGTATGCATTAAACAAGGTCAAAGCAAACAAACCTTTAATTGTATCAATGGGAGGATATGCTGCATCAGGCGGATATTATATTTCTTGTATTGCAGATACTATTGTTGCTCAACCAAATACAATCACTGGCTCAATAGGAATTTTTGGACTCATACCAAATGCTCAAGGTTTGGTCAACAAACTAGGTCTTTCTTTTGATGGGGTGAAAACTAATGAGATGAGTAATTTTGGAGAATTATTTCGTCCAATGTCTGAACAAGAGCGTTCCTTGATGCAAGGGAAAGTAAATCGTGGCTACGAACTGTTTGTAAAACGTTGTGCAGATGGTCGTTCAATGTCTATAGATGCCATAAAATCTATTGCCGAAGGTCGAGTTTGGACAGGCGAGCAAGCTTTGGAAAATGGATTAGTTGACACACTTGGGAACTTAAATGATGCATTAGCTATAGCTATCGAAAAATCTGGAGTAGAAGAATACGAAGTTGTTTCTTACCCTGAGAAAAAAGATTTATTAACACAAATTTTAGAAGAGTTTTCTAGCAGCCAAATGCAAATTCATTCATTAACTAATTATTCAAAATACATCAATTATTTTGACGGATTAATAAACGGGAATGCCGTTCAAGCACGAATGCCCTATTTCCTTGTGATAAAATAAGTGAAGAAGTTTTTTAAAATAGTATTTCTTTTCCCTCTAACCTTGCTATATGGATTAGTAGTAAGAGTTCGAAATAAGTTGTTCGATTTTGGCATTTTGCCAGAGAAAAGATTCAATGTCCCAATTATTTCAGTTGGGAATATTACAGTTGGAGGGACAGGGAAAACTCCTCACACAGAATATCTTATTTCCTTACTCAAGGATATGAATTTAAGGGTCGGGGTTATAAGCCGAGGATATAAACGTAAATCGAAAGGTTTTGTTTTGGCATCGCGTAAATCAACTGCTATTGAAATTGGAGATGAGCCATTTCAAATCAAGAAAAAATTTTCGGATATATCAGTCGCTGTAGATGCTAAACGCGAAAGAGCCATTCAACATCTTCTCGCGAAGCAAAATAGTCCTCAAGTTTTTGTTCTTGATGATGCATTTCAATATCGATACGTGCAAGCAGGATTATCAATCTTACTGATTGATTATAATCGTTTGATATACAACGACTCTCTTTTACCAATGGGACGACTTCGCGAACCTGCCAACGAACGTTATCGTGCTGACATTTTAATTGTTACAAAATGTCCACAAAACATGCGTCCTATAGAGATGCGTATTATAGATAAAAATTTAAACTTCGCTCCTACACAACAACTCTTTTTCTCATATTTTGAATACGGAACGATGTATAATATTTTTGATTCTACAAAACGTTACTCTATAGAATCTCTAAAAAAACATCAAGCACAAATACTAATAGTAACAGGTGTGGCATCACCAGAACCTTTATATCAATATATTTCTGAAAAAGTAGGTCATTATGAAACCATACGCTTTTCAGACCATCACTCTTTCACAAAAGAGAATTGGAATCGTATTGCAAAAAAATATGCAAGCATAAAATGCAAGAAAAAATTAATTTTAGTTACGGAAAAAGACGCAGCTCGCATTTATTCAGACAAAAATGTACCACAAATACTAAAAAACGATATTTACACAATACCACTGCAAGTAAAGTTTTTATGTAATAGCGAAGAAACCTTTAAAAACCAAATTTTTAAATATGTTAAAACAAATAAAAGAGACGGCAGATTTTCTTAAAACAAGAATTGCCACAAATCCTAAAGTTGGAATCATTTTGGGTACAGGACTTGGTAATTTAGCAGAACAAATTACCGATAGTATTACGATACCATATCAAGAAATACCAAATTTCCCAATATCTACAGTTGAAGGACATAGTGGTTGTTTAATTATAGGTAAACTTGGTGGTAAAGATATCCTCGCAATGAAAGGTCGCTTTCATTATTACGAAGGATATGATATGAAGCAAGTAACTTTTCCTATTCGCGTAATGAAACTTCTAGGTATTGAAACTTTATTCGTTTCAAATGCCTCTGGCGGTGTAAATCCTGATTATGAAGTGGGCGATTTAATGGTAATTAACGACCATTTAAATATGTTCCCCGAAAACCCATTGCGAGGGAAAAACTATGAGGATTTAGGTCCTCGTTTTCCTGATATGCACGAACCATATGATAAATCATTAATAGATATGGCTTTTGAAATTGCTGCAGAGAATGGTATAAAACTACAACAAGGGGTTTATGCTGGTACACAAGGACCCACATTTGAAACTCCTGCCGAATACAAATATTATAGAATAATAGGTTCGGATGCTGTAGGGATGAGTACTGTTCCTGAAGTCATTGTTGCAAATCACATGGGCATGAAATGCTTTGGAATTTCAATAATAACAGACCTTGGTGTTCCCGGTAAAATTGTAGAGGTTTCACACGAAGAAGTTCAGATTATGGGAAATGCAGCGCAACCGAAGATGACACTGATAATGAAAGAACTTTTAAAACGAATAGAATAAAAATAAAAAATCCCTCGCAACGAGGGATTTTTTATTTAGAAAGATAACTCTTTATTTTTTCAATAACATTTGTAGCATCGTTTATGCCCAAATCATAAATTGCCTGTAAACGCTCCTTATTTTTTTCTATTCTACTAAGTTTTTTTTCTTCAGAAGGTCTTATTACCAACACTTTACCTAATTTTTCTAAATTCTCTATAAAATCTATTTGTTTGTTGTACATTGCATAGCGAGAATTTATCACTTCTACTAACCTTGGGAATTTCCTATAAAAAATCTTTGCCACAAAAGGATTAGGTTTTTCTTTTCTATAACCTTTAGGGCGAGTTAAAACAACAACAACTTTTTCAAAACCATCGTCCAAACACTTTTTTAAAGGTATACTATCAGTAAGCCCACCATCAAGATATTTTTCTCCGTTTAATGTTACCATTTTTGAAACAAACGGCATGGCCGATGTTGCACGCAAAACCTCCATTTGTTCTAAAACATCTTTCACCTCTTGATATTCAACTTTTCCACTACGCACGTTTGTAAGTGTTGCATATAGCTTTGTTGTTGACTGTTCAAATGTTTTTTGATCAAAAACGTCGAGATTAAATGGGATTTCGTAATAAGCAAAATCTTTATTAATAATATTCCCCGTTGTTAAAAGTGAACGCATACCCATATAGCGAGAATCAGCTGCATATTTTTTATTATAACGAATAGTTCGTCCACGTTGTTTTGATATGTAATTGACACCAAACAATACACCCGCTGATGTGCCATAAATTGCATCAACTTCTATTTTATTGTCTAAAAGTATATCTAAAACGCCAGCTGTATACAACCCGCGCATTGCTCCTCCTTCTAATACTAATGCAGTTCTCATTCATCAAAAAAAATTATTACAAATGTACAATTTAATTATGTTTAAGTTATTAAAGATTTAAATTTTTGTATTTTTATTGCACATAAACATTAAAAGTGTGCATTTTTTATTATCTTTGCGGCCGATTTATTTAAATTTAAAATAACAAGGAAATGAAAAAATTTTTTGTAAGTATTTTGTTTTTGCTTGTGCCATTTTTAGGGATGACTGCACAAGATGTTGTAGGTAAATGGAAACTTGAAAGTGGAACCGCCATTGTAGAAGTTTATTGTCAAGGGGAAGTTTTTAATGGGAAGATTGTATGGCTTCAAAAACCTACAAGAACAGATGGCTCACCAGCCGTAGATGAAAATAACCCTGATAGCAAACTCCGTTCAAGAAAACTTATGGGGTTAAATATGCTTAGTGGATTGAAATGGAATGGGAAAGAATACTCTGGCGGTATTATTTACGATCCAGCTAACGGAAAAACATACTATTGCTCTATGAAAGTAGAAGGTAATGTACTTAAAGTACGTGGCTCACTCGACAAGAGAGGATTTTTAGGTAGAACTATGGACTGGTTTAGAATAAAGTAGTTTAACAACAAGATTTTTTTTATTCTCATCTATCAACTAATAGAACTCCAATTTATAGCATTGCGTTGCATTTTTTCTAATTGGCTCAAAAGTAAAGTATTTTGCTCACTCTCTAGAAATGGGTCGGTTTGTAAGATTTCTTGAGCCACTTCACGAGCAAATTGTAAAAGTTTCCCATCTTGAGCAAGATTAGCAATTTTTAAATCGAAAGGTAAACCACTTTGTTGTGTGCCATCTATATCGCCTGGTCCACGCAGCTGCAAGTCTGCCTCCGCAATTTCAAAACCATCGTTTGTTCGCACCATCGTCTCTAAACGTTGACGAGTTTCTTTGGTTAGTTCATATTTCGACATCAAAATACAATACGACTGCTCTGCACCACGTCCCACACGACCTCGCAACTGATGCAATTGCGAGAGTCCAAACCTTTCAGCATTTTCTATAACCATTACCGAAGCGTTTGGGACATTAACACCAACTTCTATCACCGTTGTAGCTACCATTATTTGAGTTTCTCCTATAAGAAACCGATGCATTTCTAATTCTTTTTCAGTGGGTTTCATCTTTCCATGAACCATACTTACTTTGTATGATGGAAAATGCTCTTTTATATACAAAAATCCATCTTCAAGATTTTTTAAATCCATTTTTTCCGATTCCTGTATAAGCGGATAAACAACATAAATTTGATATCCTTTTTCTATCTGATTCAACAAAAAACCATTCAATGCATTACGCTTATTATCAAAATAATGAAAAGTCTGTATAGGTTTCCGCCCTGGAGGTAATTCATTGAGTACAGATACATCCAAATCACCATAAAGAGTCATTGCCAATGTACGAGGGATTGGTGTTGCTGTCATTACAAGAATATGCGGTGGTTGAACATTTTTTGTCCAAAGTTTTGCACGTTGAGCTACACCAAAACGATGTTGTTCATCGATTACGACAAACCCCAAATTTTGAAATTCTACATTATCTTCCAACAAAGCATGTGTACCAATTAAAAGTTGAAGAGTCCCATCGCGTAGCTGTTTGTGAAGCAATGCTCTTTCACTTTTTTTTGTAGAGCCAGTAAGCAATGCTATTTTTATTCCTAACGGACGAACCAATTGTTCAAAAGTCTGAAAATGCTGAATAGCAAGGATTTCGGTTGGTGCCATCATGCATGCCTGAAAATTATTGTCAAGAGCAATCAAAGCACTCATCAATGCAACAATAGTTTTACCACTACCAACATCTCCTTGCAAAAGCCTATTCATTTGTCGACCCGAATTCATGTCAGACCGTATCTCTTTCAAGACACGTTTTTGAGCAGCAGTAAGACTAAACGGCAAGCATTTCTCATAAAAATTATTGAAAATATCACCAACTTTACCAAACACAAAACCGCGATAGCGTTGCTCACGATATTTGCTTTGTCGGAGTATACTTAATTGAATATAAAAAAGTTCCTCAAATTTTAAACGATGACGAGCTTTGTTTAGTGAATCGGTGTTTTGTGGAAAATGAATCTGTTCTAAAGTTTTTGAACGAGGATATAATGCATATTTTTTTATCAACCAATCTGGCAATGTTTCTTTCTCATCACCTACAATACCCAATGCCGTTTTTATAATTTTTCGCAAAGCATTCGAATTCAAAAAATTTGATTTCATCTTTTCAGTCGTATTATACATAGGCTGAAATCCTTGCGTAGTTTGTGCTTTTTGTTCTAAATACGGCTCTATTTCTGGGTGTGCAATATTTATTCTACTACCAAATCGATTAGGTTTTCCAAAAACAATATAATCAGTATTTAAACGATATTTTCCCTCAACATAACGAACACCCTGAAACCATACCAAATCGACAAAACCCGTCCCATCAGAGAAATGGGCCACATATCGTTTCGTACGTCCCTCTCCAACGTATTCAGTTGACAAGATCCTCCCTTTTATTTGAATGTGCGGCATTGTTTCGTCTATATCGCGAACATAATAAAATCGGCTACGATCTACATATTTATATGGATAATAAGCAAGTAAATCCGCAACAGTAGTAATGCCTATTTCCTTTTTAAGCAATTCAGCTCGTTTTGCCCCAACGCCCGGTATATACGTTATGTCCGCATCCAATCTCATCTATTAAGAAATTTTAATTCCCAGTTCAATCTCCAATGCTTCCTTTTGCAAATTGATATTCTGCATAAATTTTTCGTACGTTTCAATTTGATTATTAAAAGGTTTATGCAAAAATGCTTTTTTCACTTTTTCTATTCTTGGAAAATAAGACCTTGTTTTATCATCAAAAAACATTTCACTAAAACATTTCCACACATATTGTACTGCAACCGACGACGGATGAACCATATCTTCTGCAAAAAAACGATAATCGCGAAGTTCGTCGAGAATAATTTCATAGGCTGGGAAATAACACGTATTTGTATGTTTACTACACAATTCGTCTATCGCTAGTAGCAACGTTGATTTACTTAGCTGATTACCATGTGCCCCATCGCGAAAATGCCTTATTGGACTAACCGTAAAAATAACTCGAAGATTCGGATTATACTTGCGTAAACGAAAGAACACATTATCAAAAACATCTACAATTTCATTTACAGAAAGTCGATTTCGTATAAAATTCTTTTCAGGAAGTTTGTGGCAATTTGCTACAATATTTCCATTTTTTAATAAACGATAGACCCACGAAGTACCAAACGTTACAATTAAAAATCGTGCAGACTTTAACTGCTCACGTGCTTGAATAAACGAAGAATTTATTTCTTGCAAAATACCCTTGACAGAGATATTAGAAAAACGACTATGATGCATAAAACTATGATATAGCCCTTCATATTCAAAAATCTCTTCTTCTAAAAATTCATTTCCGTCCATGAGTCTATTAATAGCTGCTGCAATAGAACACGGATTGTATAATGTTCCAAACGGATTTAATACCGCGTTCAAAGCCACATTCTGCATTTGTTGACCAACCGAATCAGAGAAACATGATCCCAAAAGCAAAAGAGTATCATTGAAAGTAATTTTCCAATCATCTGATAGTTTTTCAAAACCAACCTTAGTACGAAAATTCATATTATAATTTTCCACAAAAATAGCATTTTAGGCCGATTTTCTTTTTAAGAATAATAGACGAATAGAAGCACATTTTAAATATTTTATTGTTTTTTGCATTTTTTTTACAAAAAGTTTTGCAGTTATACAAAAAAGCATTACTTTTGCTTCGCTTTTGAGAAAAACGGGCGTTTAGCTCAGCTGGTTCAGAGCATCTGCCTTACAAGCAGAGGGTCAGCGGTTCGAATCCGTTAACGCCCACCACTGAAAATCAAGTACTTACAAAAAATGTAAGTGCTTTTTTTATGCTTTTTTTGTTTTTTTGCACACTTTTCGCATACACTACATATCTTTGCAATACAGAAAGTTACCCGAAAGTGTACCGAAAGCGTACCGATAAATGTGTGCAATATGTGTGCAAATAATTATAAGAAATGGCAAATATATCTATCAAATTAGACAAAAGGCATAAAAACGAAAAAGGGTTTTATCCTATCAAATTTTATCTTAACCACAAAAGAACAAGTACATTTATTTCTACATCACTCTCTGTGAAAGAAGAAATGTTCATTGGAGAATCCATCGAAAAGTCGGTAAAGGTTAATTGTCCAAACTCAAAATACATCAATAGCACTCTTGCAGAAATCTATTACAAGTTTTCAAACGCTCTGCTTGAACTTGAAAAAACAGGTAAAGACACTTCTATGTCTGTTACTGATATAAAAAAATACCTATTGAGCTACGGAAAGCAAAGGACTATTGATAGTTTTTCCGAATACTACAATAGTTATCTCGAAAAAATATCAAACGAAAAATCAAAATATCTATATAGTTATACTTTTAACTTGCTCAACGATTTTTTCAAAGGAGAAACAATCTATTTCGAGAATCTAAATGTTGGTACATTACGCAATCTTGATGACACTTGGGCAAAAACAATGGGAATCAATACACGTGGAATAACATTTTAGAAACATAAGAGCTGTTTTCAATCGTGCTATTGATGATGAAATTTGTCCGCAAGAACTCTACCCTTTTAGAAAATTCAAGATAAAAGCTGCCGAAAAAGAAAAAGAGTTTTTACCTGTAGAGAGTTTTCGCAAATTATTAGAGTTAAAGTTCACAAAAAATGAGAAAACATTAGAAATGGCACGTGATATTTTCTTGTTGTCGTTCTATTTTTGCGGAATCAATCCTATCGACATATTCAATCTTACAGAAATAAAGAACAACAGAATTATTTTTGTTCGACAAAAGACATCAGGAAAGGTAATTACACCTATTAAAATAAGCATTCAACCTGAAGCAATGGCTTTAATTGAAAAATACAAAGGAGAAAGTAAGATTTTTTGCTTTGATAGTCATTATATTGATTACAAAAACTTTTACCATACGATACAACTTCGGATTCGTAAATTAGGCAAAATGATAGAACAACCAAATTTATCACTCTATTGGGCAAGATACTCTTGGGCAAGTTATGCCGACAAGATAGGAATCGAAGAAAAAGTTATTTCCAAATCACTCGGACACGCAGATGTAAGCATTGCAGGAAAACACTACATTTCGTACGATTGGGAACGTACTGACAAAGCAAACAGAAAAGTAATTGACTATTTGTTCAACAAAATGTAGGGGGCAAAATTGCGGATAACCGCAAAAATTACCCTTACAATTATGAAAATAGAACAAAAAGAAATCTTCAAATACTTCAAGCAAGTTTTAAATTTCGGTACATTTTTTTGTATATTTATGAATAGTAAATTTATAAATATGGCAACAATTATTTTAGAGTATGACGCAAGAAATGCTATTGCAAAAAAACAATCAACTTCATTATGTCTTTAGGAATTTTTACAGAAAAAACAAGTAAAACAAGTTTTGAAAAATCACAAGAAGATATAAAAAAGGGACGTGTATTTTCTGCAAATAATGGTAGAGACTTAATAGGAAAGTGCTTGAGATGAAATCGTACCACAGAACAGTTGCTTGAAGAACTCAGTTTCGACTTCTTCGAACTGCACATCCCTTTTAAGGATGGGGTCCTGGGTTCGAGCGACTTTGCAGTGATAGATATCAAAAAATATAAACAAAACAACTAAATATTTACTTATGAGCTACATACATACCGATGGAGTAGAATACTCCGATGATAAAAAGACGTTAGTAAGCTGTCCTAAAGAAGTTACGGAAATTACAATTTTAGATAGCGTAACGAGTATTGCGGAATGGGCTTTCTATTATTGTAAAGGACTTACCTCGATAGTTATCCCTGATAGCGTAACGAGCATTGAGAAATGGGCTTTCTCTGGTTGTTCTGGACTTACCTCGATAAGCGTTGATGTAAATAATCCTAAATATGATAGTAGAAACAATTGTAATGCGATTATAGAAACCGAAACAAATATTCTAATAGCAGGTTGTAAAAATACAATTATCCCTGATAGCGTAACGAGCATTGGGAATTCTGCTTTCTGGGGTTGTTCAGGGTTTACCTCGATAGTTATTCCTGATGGTGTAACGAGCATTGGGGAAACTGCTTTCTATGGTTGTTCAGGGCTTACCTCGATAGTTATCCCTGATGGTGTAACGAGTATTGGGAAATATGCTTTCTTTGGTTGTTCAGGGCTTACCTCGATAGTTATTCCTGATAGCGTAACGAGTATTGGGAAATTTGCTATCTCTGATTGTTCTGGGCTTACCTCGATAGTTATCCCTGATGGTGTAACGAGCATTGGGGAATATGCTTTCTATGATTGTTCTGGGCTTACCTCGATAGTTATTCCTGACAGCGTACTAACGTCTTTTTATCATCGGAGTATTCTACTTGTTTTTATTCAACTAGAAGGTTTTCATATTTTTTCAATTCTGGCATTGCACAAAACTTGTCTCTCGTACCCTTAGGAATACGTATCTCCTTAAGCCCTGAACAACCATTGTATTTGCAAGTTGTTTTATATCAGCTACTTGTGTATTAAACGATAGAAAAGTGATGACGCAGATTCTGTAAAGGGTGCAGATGATGAAGTTTTAACGTATTTAACTTTTATAAACCACAAAAGGCGGATGTATGTGCATTCTTGGGGGGGCACACCAATATCAATACCACAGAAATTTACGGCGATGTGATGATTGAAATGAATTTGATGGTATTATCTATTTGGATGGCGCGGATGTAATATGTTGCGTAAAAAGCCAAAATACTACATTGATTTCATGAAAAAGACGACAAACAAAGATTTTCTAGTCTCAATAATTCAAAATATTGGCAAAATATTTGGCTATTGCCGAAATTTTGCATATCTTTGTCCCCAACAAATGACATTTATAATGAAGAATTACAGTCTAGACATAATGGACTATGCTCTCTCTCATCCCCAATTCGGGTTGCATGAGCTATACTCATATCTTGACAAGGAAGGTAACAAGGATATATCCCACAAAACGGTTTCTTGGTATCTCACAAAATTAATAGAATCAGGAAAACTCCAAAGGGTGGCACATGGGAAGTATGCTATAGAGGCAAAACAGCAATTCTTGATAACCCCTACAGATGAACAGTTTAGCCTGAATGAAGAGCTTAAACAGAAATGGCCGTTTGCCAACTTCTGTATATATAATGGTAGTGTCATCAGCCCTCTGCAGCATCATCTTTCAGCCAATAATATCACATACATAGAAACCGAGCGTGATGCCGTAACAGCTGTATTTAACCATTTGAGGGATGAGGGGAAAACTGCATATTTGCGCCCAACGCGCGAACTTATATATAATTATATAGACTTGTCACAGCCTTCCATATTCGTCAAGCCGCTTATTACAGAGTCACCTGTCCAAGAATGTAGTGGAATACTGGTTCCTACATTAGAAAAGCTTTTGGTGGATTTGCAGAAAGACAAAGATTTTTTCTACCTGCAAGAAGCAGAAGGCGTGAACATATTCCAAAATGCGCTATCACTCTACTCTATCAATGAAAGTCGCCTTTTGCGATATGCAAGTCGTCGTGGTATAAGAAAAGAAATAAAAACAATTATCCAAACCATCAACTCACATGATTAACAAAGAATGCTTCACCACTGAATGGATTGCCCAGAAATCCACAGAACTGCAATACAATGACAAGAACCTCATTGAAAAGGTCATCCGTGCTTTTTCTTTGCTCGAAATGCTGTCTGCATCCGGTTGCCCATTCCATTTCAAGGGTGGTACAAGTTTGATGCTTATTCTTGGCGGTGGTTCTCATCGTTTGTCTATCGATATCGACATCATGTGTCCACCTGGTACAAACATTGAAGACTATCTGAAGGACTATGCACAAAGCGGCTTCTTGGAGTATCAACTCGTGGAACGCCGTCAAGCAGGGAAGGATGTACCGAAAAGTCATTCCAAGTTCTTTTATCAAGTGGCATTCAAGGGGCAATCTGATGTAACATCCTTCATCCTTTTGGATGTACTGTATGAGGCTTGCCACTACCATAAGACAAATACCATAGACATCGTTAGCCCATTCATTAAACTGGATGGAGAGCCGCTGAAGGTTATTGTGCCTTCTGTTGAGGACATCCTCGGTGATAAGCTGACTGCATTTGCGCCAGAGACAACGGGCATTCCGTATTATAAGAACGATAAACTCACCACTCTAGAGATTATCAAACAGCTATATGATGTGGGGCGACTCTTCGACAGAATGCAGGACATTGGCACTGTATCACAATCATTCAAGGCTATTGCAGATGTAGAACTAGGCTATCGAAACTTGGGACATGACTTGTCACAAATCTATGACGACATTCGACAAACGGCACTAAACATCAGTACAAGGGGCTTTGTTGACAAAGATAAGTTTGCTTTGCTACAAAAGGGTATCATCAACATCAAGCCTTTCATGTACAAGGGTGCTTACCGCATCGAAGAAGCCATTATTGATGCAGCAAAAGCCGCATACCTTGCCACATTGATAGAAACAGGTGGTGAAAACATTGAGCGATTCACTGATGCACAATTATCTAGGGATTTGCTGATAAAACATGTTTTAACAAGCAAATTGAACAAGTTGCGTATTGGTTTACCAGAAGCATATTTCTATTGGGCAAAGACAAGCCAGTTGATGAAATAAAATAAAATGGCGTTAGGCAATCAGGAAATAAAGAAACATGGATAATGAGCACGGAGAAAAAAAATGAGAACCTCTGCCACGGCTTGGCGTACCCTTAGTGTAATTTTGCAGAAAAAACATAAAATATGATTAATAACGATAGAGGGCAAAGCCTGATTAGCAAGTACGTATGGGTGATAGAAACCATCTATCGCAGACGCAAGATTTCATTCAAAGAACTGAATGAACGGTGGCTTCGTGATACGGATATTAGTAGAGGTGTGGATATTCCAAAACGTACCTTTGATAACTGGCGTTATGTCATTTGGGACATGTTTGGAATCAGCATAGTCAATGAGAACCGTGGTGAGTACCGCTATTACATTGAGAACGAGGAAGACATTAGTAAAAATGGACTCCGTTCCTGGCTATACAACACATTCTGTGTCAGCAATGCTTTAGCGAATAGCCAGAGCATCAAAGATCGTATTATACTTGAATATGTACCTTCAGGCCAAAATTATCTTCAGCCCATCATCGAAGCTATGAAGGAAAACCGTGTGCTTAACATGACCTACCACAGTTATTGGAAGGACGAAGAAAACAACTTCGATGTGCAGCCATACTGTGTAAAACTGTTCCGTCAACGATGGTATCTGGTAGCACGTAGTACCTATTCATATTATTATAAGAAAGGGCCTCGTATTTATGCGCTCGATCGTATTTGTAACCTTCACACAACTGACGAGACATTTGAAATGCCTAAAGACTGGACGGCCAAGGAATTTTTTGAAGGATGCTTTGGCATCATTGCAGAACAGTCTGTTAAGATTCAGCCAGTCAAGCTAAAAGTATCAGCAGGACAAGCTAACTATATCCGTGATCTGAAGATACACGAGTCTCAAGAAGAGATTGAACGCAACGAAGAATATAGCATCTTCACCTTCAATCTTCGTCCAGAGTTTGACTTCCAGCAGGAACTGCTTTGGAATGGTGAAGACATGGAAGTTCTGGAACCTATTTGGCTTCGTAAGGAAATTGCCGGAAAAATTAAAAGAATGTGGAACAAATATAGTGCAAGCGAGAACAAAGACAAACTTGTTTGATCTTTGTCGAGTGTATTCTATATTATCAAAATACAAAGAGGATAAATAAATGAAAGACTTTGCAGCAATAGATTTCGAAACAGCTAACAATGACCGTTCTTCAGTTTGCTCCGTTGGAATAGTCATTGTCCGAAATGGAGAGATTGTAGATAATTTCTACTCGCTCATCCAGCCAGAGCCAAACTATTATAATTACTGGTGTTCTCAGGTTCATGGGCTTTGCTGTCAGGACACTGACGACGCTCCTGTCTTTCCAAAGGTTTGGGCACAGATTGAGCCTCTCATTGAGGGATTGCCCCTCGTGGCTCACAACAAGCCATTTGACGAGGGTTGTCTGAAATCGGTATTCCGTGTCTATCAGATGGATTATCCTGACTACAAGTTTTATGACACACTATGTGTTTCACGGCGTGTGCTTCCAGATTTAGAGAATCACCAGCTTCACACTGTAGCCGCTGCTTGTGGCTATCAGTTGGAAAACCATCACCACGCGCTGGCTGATGCAGAGGCGTGTGCATGGATAGCGAGAGAAATATTATAGTTACCTAAAACGATATTATTATGGAATTATTAAAAAAAATAGATGCCATACTTGGACAATTAAAAGAGATTCTGAGTTTAAGTAACCCAGATACTGAAAATCTGAAGAAACAGATTGATATAATTGAAAATGAAGAATTGCTCAAACTGGATGATGAGTTCGACGACTGGAGAGGTCAAATATACGACCAATGAAATTCTAATGAAGAAACCGACAAACTAATTGATAAAATCGGAGACAAGTTTATTGAAGCAGATACTCTAATCAACTCTATATGTGAGAAATTTGGATTGGAAGAAGAATACGATGACGGCGATGATGGCTTTTTAGATCCACTTGACGATGATGACGACGATGATGATAGTAATGACGAAGATGAGTATGACATAGTTTTAGATGAGGTTTCGAGAAGTGCGCTTAAAGCCATTGGTCTTGACAATGAAGATGAACAAAGCATTAACCTGATGGGGGCAATACTTATCGGGATATCTTCAGAAGAGAGTGATGAAGCTATAGCAGGAAGAGCTTTTGCCCAACTTGCAATGTCGGGCTTTATGCTTCCCATGGAGGATATAAAGGATATGTGTAGAAAAACCCGTGAAAATTGTAAGAAGCAACTTTTCGGATTACAAATCGCTTTCAACAGCCTGAGAGAATATAATTGCAGTGCACTTGATGCATTGTCACAGATAGAAATGTTTCTATAAAACATTATGACCTATGAGAATACAAGATTTATTACCCAAAATAGATGTCAACGATAATTGGGGAAAAGATTATAGAAAATTCGTTCCTCAATTTATATCGTATGCTAAAGAAAGGATACATGTAAATAATTGGAAACATGAGGTCCGCGACCAATTGTTCCGCTCCGTCAATTGTATTTCTTCATTAAGGCAAGGCAATTTTTACCTTAACGAAAGGGATATTATACAAGAACATTGGGATGAACTTATATCACCTTTAGGTATTATCGTTGATAACCCGGAAACTTTCTGCATTGAGCAATGTTATGAAATCATTCGTATAATTAAGAAGTATACAGAAGCTAACAGACCTGCAGCATCACTCCGATTTATTTCAGCTTTTCAGCCAACCCAATTAAGTACCACTGTGACGTGGTATTACTTGGATGAAATATACAACAGCATGAAAAAGGCTGGTATAGATTTGCCAGAAGGTTATGGTGGGGATGCAATACAAAAAAGTCACTATATTCAGGCCTTTCTCAAAGAGAGTTATCCAAATGTTGATGATATTGAAAGGGGAACATATGCCTGGAGAATACCAGATTTGTTACGTGAATCTCCGAAAGCATCACCTCAAAACATCTCTCATTCTACAGATGAAGCTCCATTATCCATAACTGCTGATATTTTTTCAGTTTCAGATGTGTTGAAAATGCCTCTTGCCATACCAGATTATCAACGTCCATATGTCTGGAGTACAACCAATGTCAATCAAATGCTTAGTGACATCAAAAATAGTATGGAACAAGGAAAGAGGCAGTATAGAATAGGAAGTATCATACTCCATAATGATGACATTGTTGACGGACAACAGCGAATTACAACAATTAGTTTAATAAAACTCGTTTGGGCAAAGATTGAGAGTCCAGATAAAGAAAAGGGATGTGAGTTAAAATTTGCCCATGAACAATCATTCAGCCACATTCAAGAGAATTATGAATATATAAACAGGTGGTTTAATGGAATCCCAGAAAATAGACGTATGGAATTCATTTCTTACCTTGATAAATGTTGTGAATTCGTTGTCGTTCGCGTCTCAGGGAAAGACAGCCTTTCTTTGGCCTTTAAGTTGTTTGATTCTCAGAATGGACGTGGGAAACCTTTGGAAGCATACAACCTCCTAAAGGCGTTTCACCTAAGAGCAATGGCAAATAGCGACGAGAATCAGAAGATTACTTGCGACAGAGAGTGGGAACAGAACACAAGGTTTGGAAGGAATACAAATGACGGTATTATTGCTTATGATATATTAAAACATCTTTTTGACGAACAGTTATACAGAACCCGCATTTGGTGCAGGAACTCAGAAGCGTGGTCTTTTTCAAAGAAAAGAATCAAAGAGTTTAAAGGAATGCAGATAGATAAATTACATGCAGTCGATTTCCCATTCCAAAATAAGCAATTGTTACTATTTATGACTGAGAAATTCTATCAGATGTTCCTGAAAGACACCATGCCTACATGTTCAAGGTTTAGCGATGGGGACGGTGCCGACATAAATCCTTTTGTGTCTATTAATCAGCCTATTGTCAATGGTAACAGTTTTTTTGATTACATTCGATCATATGCAGAGATTTACAAAAAGCTGTTTCTTGAGCTAGACTCCTACCAGATGTATGATTTTAAGGTGTTTTATGTAAAGTATTGCCTTTCTTATAACGGGCATTGGCGTATTGGGGATAATTATATAAGAGAAATGTACAAGTCTCTCATAATGCTTTTGTTTGATAAGTTTGGTGAAAATGGTGTTAATGCATATCATCGCCATTTATATGTTTTAGCATATAGCCTGCGCAGGAAGCAATCCCGTGTTTACTATTCTACAGTAGCCAAATATCCTGCTCATCTTTTCTCGATAATTGAAAATGCGAAAGATCTGTTTTCTTTGAGAAAGCTAGAAGCCCTTATTGCACAGCCAAAATATCGAGAGATAAAGAATGGATATGAATTCCCGTGGTATGATGAAGTTCTTAAATCCGTAATATCATAATTATTATGAATAGAATTAAAGATGCAGATGTCCTTTGCATTGAAAATATTTTTAAGGACAAATATATAATACCTCTTTATCAGAGAAATTTCGCGTGGGGCGAAGAACAAATATCCAGACTCCTCCAGGACATTTATGAAAGTATGTGTTCAGGGGACGAACACTTTTACATAGGAAGTCTGATTGTACTTCAAAGAGGTAATGGTGAATTTGAAGTTATTGATGGTCAACAACGTCTCACGATGCTTTCTATTCTTTCCGGTATTTTGGACATGGGCATACATCTAAGCCTTCGTTATGACTCCAGGCCAGAGGTTGAGGACTTTTTCCGCATCCTAAATAATGGCGTTGTACCCAAAAATAGGAAAGAAAGTTCTATTTCTCATTTTTTTGATGCAATAGATCTAGTTTGGACAACACAGTTAGATGTAGAGAAATCAGAGCCTATAACTCTTAAATCCGAGACTGTCAAGAACAAAATGGTGGATTTTATAAAACACAATGTTTGTCTTGTGCGCGAAATTATGCCAAATGACACAGATGTCGCCGCTTATTTCGAAATTATGAACAACAGAGGCGAACAACTTCAAGAACATGAGATTATTAAAGGCTTACTTCTTGGTAAACTTCACGAAAAAGGGAGCGATGAGTATTCGTCCGTCTGCTCTAAGATATGGGATGCTTGCTCTCAAATGGAAACTAGAATTCAAAAATCCTTTGGCTCCTCATCAAGACTATTGCTGTTTGGAGAAAATTGTGATTCCTTAAATTTGGTTGGAGCATCAGATGACGCAAACTATGGATCTCAAAATGAACCTCTGCTTAAGCTGCTGAAAGTCCAATCAAAAGATGTAGAGGCGTTGACTCTAGAGGAAATTGTGAATAGTCATATAAATGTTGAGATCGAAAATGATTCATTGGATGACGATGAGAAATCTCCTAAAGAAGAGTCTATCATTGATTTTCCAAATTTCCTGATGCACATTTTCAGACTATATTATAATCAGACCTATCGTTCAAGTTTCCATGATGAAAATGAAGCAAAGGACATTCCTCTTAGCGAAAAGTATTTACTAAAGGTTTACAATGTAATCAAGCAGGACATAAATCCTACCGATTTCTTCTTGCGATTGTTATATTGTAGGGTAGTATTTGACCGATATATTGTTAAGTCAAATGTTACAGAGGATGATGAAAAGCGTGAATGGGTTTTGCTTAAACCATATATTTATGAGGATAAAAATCGCGGGACCAAGACACTGCGCTTCAAACAGACATATGATGAAAAGGAACATGAAGCGATTGTTCGTTCTATTTCCTGTCTGCAAGTTTCATTCCGAGCAAAGCCTTATAAGAATTTCCTCCAGTCTATCCTTAAGTGGTTTGTGCATAGCAATCCTCAGATTGCAGCCGACATGTATTTGGAAAAACTTCATGAACTGATGCTCAGTGAATTCAATAGGACATCTTCTGATTATATTGGGATAACCGAATATGATGACAAACGTCAAGGAACCAGCGTCCCTCATTACTTATTCAACTTTACAGATTATCTTTATTGGTGGATGAAAAATATTAATTTTGTTGTTAATTGGAATGATACTACACCTGAACAGTTGCAAACAATTACAAATGAGATTGAACTAATTCGCAAAACCGACTTTAGATTCTTAAACAGAAATTCCGTTGAGCATCACTATCCACAAAAACGTCAGGAAGAACATGATAATGAAGGTGTATCTGACTTCTATTTAAATTGTTTGGGAAATCTAGTTCTTATTAGCAAATCTGTTAATTCACGTTTGTCTGACAAAAATCCAATAGACAAGGCTGCCTTATATTCAGAAAGAACAGACTTGCCACCAACTAGGCAAATTATTTATAATATAACCAGGAATAAAGGATGGGGTAAAAATGAAATTTCCAATCATTTAGGTTGTATTGAAGCTATCTTATCTCATCGAAAACAAATATTACAGACGATTAAATAATACAGTTCGACCGCAATCGTATTATTTTTATAGTATTTAGCATTTTTCTATGACCTCTGCCACAAGTTGGCTGGGGTCTTTGTTTTCTTTGCATCAAAAAAGTTATGATTATATAGGGGTAAAAATAAAAAGTACAAGCAATAGATTGTAATTGTTTGATATATAGCGATGTTATCCACCTGACTTCGATGACATGCGTAAATGGAACAATACAATTCAGAAGATGGCTGATGCCTTTGAGTTGATGAAGTATGCTGGTGCAACACATACTGAGGAAGAGGAACGAACTATCGAGCAAGGACTTGATTTATTCCGTAAATATTATCGTATTAACAATAAAATAGTGCATATATGAAAACTCCAAATTTCGTACATCTTAATGTACATTCACATTATTCTATTCTTAACGGATGCTCCACCATCCAACAAATTGTGGACTCAGCCATAAAAAACAGGATGCCAGGCATAGCCATCACAGACTATGGGAATATGTTTGGTATTATGGAGTTCATTGAATACGTGGCTCGCATCAATAAAGAAAGACAAGAAGAAGGGAAAGAAACAATTTAAGCCTATTATTGGTTGTGAATTGTATGTTGCCAAGCATGGTTCTAAAGAACAGAAGAATGGAGTCAAGGATATTAAGGGCTATCATCTGACAGTTCTCGCTAAAAATCTGGTTGGCTATAAGAACCTTATCAAGATTGTAAGCAATGCCTGGACTGACGGATTCTATGCGGCTCCTCGAACAGACCGTAAGGATTTGGAGAGTTATCACGAGGGATTGATAATCCTATCAGGCGGCTTGGGCAGTGAGGTGTTCACTCATATCTACAAAGAGGATATGGCTGCATTAGAAGAGACCATCAAATGGCATAAACAAGTCTTTGGCGGTGAGTATTATCTTGAAATTCGCCGTGAAGCAGACTATAACCTTTCAAAAGACGCTCCAAGCGAACTTATGATTGAACAGGAAAAAGTAAATCAAGTTCTCATACAGAAATCGAAAGAATATGGCGTTAAGGTAGTTGCAACAAACGATGTCCATTATGTCAATCCTGAGGACTTAATCGTTTATAACATCCAACAATGTATTGCTGCGGGGAAAACCTTGGAAGAATATGATACAGATCCACTTCGATTTCGCTGGTTAAGAAGCAAACGTGAAATGTGTGACTTGTTCTCAGATATTCCATCGGCCATTTCTAACACGATGGAGATATTCGACAAGGTTGAGACATACAATATTCATCATGCTCCTGTTATGCCACCAGTTGCAATACCAGAAGGATTTCACAATGATTCAGACTATTTGGAACGACTGACATACACGAAAGCAAAGTATATCTATAGTGTTCCTCTTCCAGAAGAAGTTGATGACCGTCTCAAATTTGAATTGGAAATCATCAAAAAGAATGGAGCAGAAAGATACTTCCTGTTTATACAGGATGTAGTTAACTATGCAGAAAAAGAGTTGGGCGCATTAGTTGGTCCTGGACGTGGATCAGCAGCTGGGAGTCTGGTTGCATACTGTTTGGGAATAACCAAGATAGACCCTTTGAAACACGATTTGTTGTTTGAACGCTTTATGTGTCCTGATAGGCAAATGCTTCCGGATATAGATTTGTACTTTGATGAAGAGGGACGGTCTCATGTCATAGAATGGCTCGAAAAGAAATATGGGAAGGAATACTGTGCACATATCATAAGATACTCAACATTTAGCACGAGGTCAGCATTTAGTTCTATAGCACAAGTAAAACAGTTGCCAGCAGAAACAGCTAATGCCATACACCAAGCAATTCCTGTGTATTTCCCTTATTATCCGAAGACTATGGATAGTGCAAATGGAGAAATGATACTACCAATGGAATATGAAAGCATTATGCCAAGAAAGAAATTCAATGTGTTAGTGGTAAAGAAAAACGGAAAATATGGTGTAATTGATAATCAAGGAAAAGCTATCCTTCCAATGGAATATGATGCAATAAGTATTAGCAACGAACGCGGTCTAG
This sequence comes from Paludibacteraceae bacterium, assembly GCA_017547145.1. Lineage (GTDB taxonomy): Bacteria > Bacteroidota > Bacteroidia > Bacteroidales > Paludibacteraceae > RGIG9608. The sequence goes on from JAFYQJ010000005.1 coordinate 230,109, forward strand.
CGGAGATTGCAGTCAGTAAAGATGGTGAGGCATATTTCATAAATGAGCAAGGCGAACGGGTTAGTGAAAACTAACCTGTTTTCCCTCTATCCGTACGCTATCAATTACGGTAGATACACGTTAGATACCTATATGAGTACCGAGGAAACACCATAAGTTGCACCTACCAAACCCTAGAAAAATGTGGCAATTTCGCAATAAAATGCCACATTTTGGCAGTTATACTTGCATATGTATAAGAAATTTTGTACTTCTGTGGCATTAAATGCTAATCTTATGCCCAAACAAAACACAGCTCTTTTGCTCAGCCGATATATCTGGCTGATTGATACCATCTATTCTGCTGGTAGTATTTCTCGTGAAGAGATTGACCGTCGTTGGTGCCGTTCCTTGCTCAGCGAAGGCGAGATGGCTATTCCCGAACGCACTTTCCATCGCTATAAAGATGCTATTCAGGAGCTATTTCAGATCAATATCGCCTTCAGCAAATCGCGTGGCTATTATATCGAAAACACCACCGATTTTCAAAGAAACGAGCTTCGCAAGTGGCTAATAAGCACATTTGCAGTCAATAATCTCATCAACGAAGGTGTACATCTGCGCAAACATATTGGCTTCGAACCCATGCCTTCAGGGCAGCAATATCTTACGACTATCTTAGAGGCTATCCGTGATAGAGTGCGTTTGCGTGTAACGCATCAGGGCTTTTCCAAGTCCGAGGCCAAGTCTTTTACGATTGCGCCTTACGGACTAAAGGTATTCAAGCAGCGTTGGTACGTCTTGGCTGCATCTGAGTATCCCGATGGACGATTATTGGTTTATAGTCTTGACCGCTTCACGGATGTCGAGCGCACAGATATTAGCTATACGATTCCCTCCGACTTTGATATTAATGAGTACTTCCGTTCTTTCTATGGTGTCTCCAATCTTTCAAACGCTCAACCTGAGATTGTGCAATTGCGCATAGATGCTTCGCAGGTGAAGTTCTTCCGCACTTTGCCTTTGCACCACTCACAAGAGGAGATTGAAACAACGGACGCATATTCTGTATTTCAGTATTACTTAGTCCCCACTTTCGAACTTACCAAAGAGATCCTCTCCAACACACCATATATCGAAGTTCTACTCCCTCAATCCCTCCGCGAGGAGATTAAGGAGAAAGTGAAGAAAATGGGTGAGAGGTAAACGAAAAAGATGGGCAAGTTCCTATTCTTTTTTTGGAGGCAAAGTCCATTGCTGCAGAGTCAAATGTGACTGAGGACGTTTGCGATGCCGAGGAGGTCGAGGAGATTGCCGAGGATATAACAATTGCAAATACTAAGGTCATAGAAGAAGCCAATCCCGGCAATGAGCCATCCACTGTTTCGGTCGCCCCAGCCAGCTCGACCTATCAGCAGGGTATTGATGACTTCTATCAGAGTCAGGCAGAAAGCCAGAAGAGGAAACTGGAAACCATTCAGGAATACATCTGCTACATCATGTCTCCTTTTGTCTATGAGGAGGACATGGACGAGTTCTGCACCGACCTTTTGAGATTTGCCATGGATCACAGCTACCGTCCAGAAGCTGAGTGGAAGAGATACAAGACTAAGCTGAGCAGCTTCGATGTCCGCCATCTGGTATGGAACATTGCCACAAGATTGGGACTCGGCAAAGGCAAAATTTACAGCAACGATGATTGCGCCTGTTATATCGAACGTCGTTTTGCTTCATTGTGCAAGATGGTTAATGGAGAACCGTTGTCACATAATACACTCAGGAATCTGACAGTCACATCAAACAGTGACCAGATTCATTGCGATTATCCAGGAAAAGACGGATTGCTGTTCCATATCCCTTCACAGCTAGGTCAAGAGAAAGACAGAGGCTAATCTCTCTCTCCAATCTGGAATCAATACTTAAACATCACATCATGGGCCATATCAGTGGGAAATCTAATGGTGATTCTCTTCATGAGTTCTACTCTACTTCGAAAATCGCTATTTAGAAACAGCTAGAAGAAGACCCAGTTCCATCAATCAAGAAATAGACTAATGATGACCTACCGATGGAAAAGTTCTAGATGGATGGTCTCAGCCAATTCAGTGAAAGTGAACTGTTGGCCATCATCATTGGCAATTGATCGAAGGAGTTTCCAACCGTAGATTTCATGAATTAGATGCTAGATGACTGAGGCAATGACCTTCCAAATTTTGTATTGAGCCATAGTAAAAAGAATATCGTCATTAAAGCACATGTCCCAACTGCAAGCAGATGAGACACGATATAATCTTTTTATAGTGCAGATGGGGGCAACGGGGCTTCCCAGAAACACTTCTGCGATATAAAGATAGGATTAAATATACAAGTTTATTATCTAATTGTTCACAAATAACATCACTTTAATTTCGTATTAACTCGAATTCCCTTCTTTGTCTCTGAATATGAAGATATGTAATCTCTTTCCTTCAGCACTTTCACTAACCGCCAGGACTCTTCGTTATTTGGCAATTCAGGTTTCTTCCCCTTCTCTGCAATATATTTGTAGGGTAAGTGCAATGTCTCTATGAGAGCGGTAATAACGTCTTCATCAAACACATTCTTCTCCAATGTATAATTCATCACTCTTAACCTTTCGTCTGGCATATTTGTCAGCCTCATTACTTTCAACAGGAAGTCCTTGTTAAGCATTATCTCCTGCTTATTGAGAATAAACATAATCTCATCAGCCAATTCTTCAGTCAAGATAGAAACATCGAAACAAGGGATAATAGATGCTTTCTCACTAATCGTTAGGCTTGATCTCAAAAGACCTACAGCTGCCTCAGCGCTATACTCTACAGCCTCAGGCTTTTTCAGCCATTCTCGTTTATGTTTAAGTAAGTAAGCCATCAATGCAGAAGGTGAATAATGGCTTATGAAACTCTCCGTATTCTCTACCGTGTAATGTAACATCCCCCTCTCATTAAGCACTATCGCACGACGCTCCTCAATTGAAGGAACGCCTTTCTCATAATACCATCTATCAAAACATCCAACAATTCTAGTAAACGACTCAAAGCCCAAATCATCTGTACCTATAAACTGAGCAAGTAGATTCCTTACATTCTCAGAGGATAATTGATCAATTCCTTGCATAGCAAGTTCATCAGAATGTTTGTCAACGAATGCTATCAACGTTGTATCTGCTTTCTTCTCGCTTACCTCGTTCAGATAGTGAACCACGTTCTCCCAACTTACTTCCACCACGTCACATTTCAAAGCCAAGGTCTTAATGTCTTTTTGCTCTGCCTGCTCAAGGTCTATCTTATTCTGTTGCTTCTTCAAATATGCTATTTTTTCCACTTCCATCACTTGTGCATCCAGCAGTATACCCAATATAGCATCTACACTCTCTTTTTCTGATTCAGGTGCGGCAAAAACTGTCTTAATACACTGCCCAAGGTTTTCTTCCACCCGTTCAATCAGCTGCTCGTGCTCAGTTTGATTAACAAGAGTGTATGACACGGAATCAAGATCCATTTCAAGAAGATAACCCACAAGAACCTCTACGTTATGTCGCGTTAGTTTATATGCATTGGTATCTGCTACAGCATTTAAAATATCTCTTGACACAACATTCAGTTCCTCAAACTGATATTCCCCGTTTCCTATAAGAGTGCACCAGTGTTCTGCATCGATATCGAGTAAATTATCAGTCATAAAAACAAAGTGCTCATTCAGCCACTTTCTGCTTCCCTCACAGCTCTGTTCTTTTTCCGCATATTTAAACCAACTCAATTTCAAACTCTGTTTGTCATCATCTTTACTTTCCCAAGTACTCCATTGACCCTTGTGCTGGTCAAACAATAGTGGAAAAACAACATCCTGCCGACACCCTTTTTGATAATACGCTGCAATGAAATCATATTTCTTTCCATCTATTGCTGTTCTAAGTATAACCAGCATGCGCATCTTATTCATACGGTCTGCCTGGTGCTCTGCCAAATAGTCAACAAGATCAATATTCAGAATCGCATTCTTCCGATAAACTGATTTGGGAATCTCATCAAGGCAAGCCTCTACGTTATTGATATGATAATCGTATGGATGTGCCTTGTTTAGTTTCAAGTCTAGCACAAAATCCCAATCGTGAGCATCTATGAAGTTAGCATAGAAATAAGAAATGTAGTCATAGTAGTTCTCGTCAATATATCCCTTCACCACCAGAAACTCAATCATTCGTGGCACATTAAGCTTGGTATATGCTTCTACTGAACCATAATCAATCGTACCCATTATCTGACTGAGAGTTTGCGACCGGATGTCATCCTTTCGGATATCAATAAAGTCAGAATTCTCAAGTTCCTCAAATGCTGTTCTAAGGTTATCCAATCGCTCATGATAGTTTTTTGATGAATCTATATTTTCCTCTATGTTTTCAAAAGAAATATCTGCTGATGCCTGTCTAGTCTGTCCACCATAGTAGCCGCCATTAGTATCTATGTAGGTGTACTTTATACTTTTATTGTTTATTAGCTTCTCAAAAAGTTTTTCATTTGCAGCAATATCTTTAATACTATAGTTGCTATCCCCAATTCTTATATGCTGCATCGTAGAAATCAACTGCTCCCTATAGCCCTCCAAATAGATTCTTCTTAGTTCTGTTTCCTTTAGATACCTTTCCTTTTGGTGGCTTTCTTGAAGTTCACGCTTTCTCTTGTTTTCCTCTTCCAGTTCCTCTATCTTGGCTGCAACAAACGTTTCTTTCAAATTTAGCAGTTTATAAACCATGCCTTTGCAGTCGTGCAAATCAGCAAAGTCTTGGGGATAAAAGTTCTTATACACTATCATTCCCAACAGCTTTTCGCTGCTAATGCCCACCGAGAGTTTCCCCCTATATTGAACATACTCGTTTGCAATGTTTTTCAAAAGTCGCATATCGTACAAGAAAAAGCCCAATTCTTGTAAATGATGGTCAGAAATCTCTGTCACGCCACGTCTCTGCAATTCCTCTTTTAACTGATTCTTAGCGTTAGAGCGATTGATTACGGGTATTACAGTTGTGATATAGTCAAAACACTTCACCCGCTCTGCATCCTGAAACATATCGTCTCTTACAGCATATACGAAGAAAATCTTCCGCTCTATTACCTTCGATTCATTCAGAAGTAAATTCAATTCACGCAACTTCAAGAATATGTCAATGGATTCAAACCTGTCTAAGTCTTCAAGCATCACCACATCATAGTCCGTCTTCTCAAAAAAATACAGAATTTCATCTAAATGCTTGTTGAAGATGGAGGTATTCTCCACTATCTCAATCTCACCATCTTTTAAATTGAGTTTATTCAAACGGCTGTTGCTTACTGCCGGTACAATCATTGAAATGGCCTCGTATGCAAACCAGAGTAGATAAATGATGCTCAAGCTGTCACCTACAACATTCATCCATTCTCTGCCAAACACTTTGCAAAGCCATTCCACTCTTAGAAAAGAAGGCTCGAAGATTATAATAATAGCAAGTACCGCCAGTATTATGGCTAAAGTTATCTCACATACACGTTTGCTTGTTAGATGGAAAATCCGCTTAAATCGCGAATTTGGAAGAACCTCTTGTTTTTCCTTGTAAATGAGCTGCTGAAGTATACTATATTCTATCAGCCTGTCCAGATTCAGTTTTGAGAGTTCCTCTTCGTTATTCTCGTCTGTCCCTTTCCCTTTTTTCTCTTTCGCTATGGCATCCGACGGTTTGAGTGTAGCGAAAGAAATGTTGAGGTAATGGTGTTCAGGATAGTCTTCCTTGAGTGTTATAAGAATCGAACTCTTTCCAGAACCATACGGCCCGGTCAACGCGATATTTGTTGCATCTCCTTTATGAAGTCGCTCCTTAATATCACGCACACTCTGGTAAGCCTTTTCATCAGGATTGATCCGCTTAGGCTGCAGGCTCTCCTGAGTTATTACTTCTTTGTCATCGTGTAACTCTTCGTTTATTATTTGTCCATTAATCATTTTTTCAATTAAGATTACATCATACAACTATTCTCGTAATTTCTCCACATAACAAATCATAAACATTCTCTCTTAACATGCTATAAGAGACAATAGTTCCTAATGTATTTGAACTATATTAAGAATCTTAGATATACTTTCCTCTATTTCTTCCGGCAACGGTATAGGACGATATGCTAGTTGACTAAGTTCGTTGGAATAATGAGTACTTAACTCTTTCCAAAGTTGTGGAAAGTTCTTAAGCAAAGGAGCATCTTCGATATCATGCCCTTGCCAACCTTCGGGGGTATCAAAGACCGCTTGATCGTGTTTCCATAGTTCATTTAAGTCTGATACAAAATCACTGTTAAGATAAGTACGACATTCTTGGTCGTTTGACAGAGCATGAAGATCATAAAAATGACGAATTTTCTCTTTTAATCCTTCAATGGGCTGAGGTGTAAAGGAGAAACGTAGTAAAGACACCAACTTCTCACAAACTGTACGTCGTTTATCTAGGACATTCAATTCAAATGGGACCATATCCCACTTTTCAATAAGTTCTTCTTTGTCTGTTTCTCTTAAAAACTGCGTTATAAAGCTTTCTATCGTCAACCTTACATATGGAAATGGATTAGCGAAAGAATTGATTTCCACGATAACATAGTTACCAAGAAGTTGCATACGCGAATCATTTTCAATTAACGTACTCTTGTATGAATGATATGTCTTTCTGTATCGAGACCCTTTGCTAGTCTTTCCAGGCATGTCAGTTTCAGGAATCCCCTTTGTCATCCCCTTATTTACCTTTGAAATCAAGGTCTTTATTTGATTGCCGTTCATTCCATCTGCAAGTACTGCAACATCAATATCACTTGAGAATCGATCTATAAGTCCATATCCCTTGGACAATGAAGTTCCACCCTTCCAGACTATGTTGTTTGCCTGAGGGGTTCTTGATAGTTGTTGTAGAATCTTGGTTATCCAATAATCCTTTTCTATATAAATAGCAGCAATGTTAAGGCGTTCGGAAGTTGCACGAATAGCATCTGAAAACTGTTGCGTATTATTATCGAGTGTCATATAATTCTGAAATTATTAGTTGATAATACTCTCTTTGTCAAGCCAACTTTATATACAGTAATAGGGTTAAGTGTATCTCTTAAAACACGGGCGCGTTCTTCATCAAACAAATCTTCTATGATGGCTCCAACAATGGCCCTTGTCATGGGATTATACTTCATGGCAAGCTTAACCATCGAATCAATACTTTTATCATCTAGAGATTTCATGATTTCTCTAATTCTATTATATGAGCTATCAGGTGTTGAGTCAGGAATACGCTTAATACTTTTTATAGAATCAAGTAATTGGAGTAAAGGAATGTTATTTTTTGATATCTGATTGGCTTGTTGAACAAAACGGATTGAATACATCCCCCTGCGGGTATTGTTCTTTTTCCCTTTCACGCCAATCTCAATGACGTTGGAGATCTGTGTGGTAAGACCTAACTGCCCAAAAATGGAAACTCCTGTCAAATAACCTACTATCTTACCTTCTTTTTCCAATAAGTCCTTTACGACCTCTTGTTGGCTCGGCTTTAAGTTCCCAAACATAGTTTGTTTTGGCTTATAAAACCGACCCTTAGAAAGCCGTTGAATAACACCCGTGTCCGCCATACGGTTCAATTTGCGTATAACATTAGCACTAGACTCGGGAGGTAATCCCAAATCTCTGTACGTGAAAACATAGTCCGTACGGAATGAATTCACAGCCTGTTCTATAGCCTTTGACTGTAACATATAATACTTTCGAATAAAAATTTGGTGCAAAGATACGAATTTTGTCTTGTTTTTAAGCCATAAAACAAAACAAAAGTGATTATAAAGGGCAATTTTAACAATTATGAAGGTTTATCTATCAAAAAGCAATATTTTGTCATGTTTCTAAGCCATAAAACAAGACAAAAAAATAATAATGAATCCTTATTCGAGCTAAATCTATTAAATTATTTATTATCATTTGGGGTTATTTGGAACAATTCTGTTCGGCTGTTTGGCTGAATTAATATTTATTAGATAAGTTAAAAAATACGATATTCTAAAAATACATGCGCTATCTCCTGCTCTGATTAATACCGTCAAGTCGCAAGAGTCGATAGACTATTGACTTAGATTTAATACAAAAGTATTGCTGAAATTGTCAGTCCACTTTTTTATAAAGTACTATAGGCAACTATCTTATCTTTCGGTGTACTCTTTGGCATACCGAACTTCTTTCCTTTTCATTTTGCTTCAGCGCGACCTGATTTACATCTCTCGATGATAATACTCCTCTCAAACTCTGCAAGGGCAGCATAGACGTTCATAAACATACCAGAGTTTGTAATGGATCGATATTATCTTTCAATGAAATAATGGTAATGTCACGCTTCTGCAAAACTTTGGTGTTGCTCTGATGTGTCTATATCTTTTTGCGCTGAAATCTTACGCCAGAAACTATCGAAATCCCAATTATCATTCATTATACATACATGTTCGATGTTATCAAAATCCGCTTCAAAATCTTGTTTTAACCACGAATAACAGCCTAAAACAAGGCTCAACTGCGTGAATGTTTCGTGATGCACCAGTTACGAAACAGTGGCTTGCCCTCTGATTCGTAACGAGGTTCCTTTGCAGCACGATTCCACTAAAGGATCGTGTATGCAAATGAATAAAGAACCACTTACGTTCAATGAGCTTCCGCAGGTCGTTGCCGAACTTCGGGATGAAGTATCGGGCATGAAGGCATTACTGCTGAACCTTCAGAACAGACCAACTCAGCAGAGAGAGAACAGACACCGCCCTGTCACGCCAGAGCAGGTTGCCGACTACACAAACATTCCCCTTGCGACCATCTATCAGAAACTCGCGAACAGGGAAATCCCCGGCACCAAGCCTGGCAAGCGATGGGTCATCTACCTTGACGAGATAGACAAGTGGCTGGAGGCGAACCGAAAGAATCCCATTCCTTTGACGGATGAGGACTTGTTCATGAATAGTTGAGCAAGCATCGGTTGTTCACGAGTAATACCGATGGGCGGTGTCGATGACATCGTGCTGGTTTCAATAAACATGCCCTTTTCAAGGCGTTGTCTTTTGTCTTTACAAGCAGCATTGCCGCTGTTTTTGACTACAATTCTCCAAAGTGCCATAATAATTGGTTTAGATGGTTATTATGATAGTACTTCTGATTTGAGCTGTTTAGCCCGTTCCTCAACAATCTTCTTCCACAAGTCGGAATCCTGAAGTTTTGCCATAGGGATGCGTTCTTTGTATTTCTCATAGAAAGCAATGGCACTCATTGAATTGTCGTTGAACAAATAGCTGTAGCAACGACGGTCTCCTATAAGGGCATTCCAATCCCAATAGTCTATGTACTTCTCAATGAGTTCTTTAGTGAACTCCAGCCTTGCGGTAGCCACTTCCGACCAGTCCCATTTATCCTTGAACTCTTCAAGGTGAGCTCCGGTGAACCATTCTTCGCTGATGTTCTCTGATAGGATTTTCCAGTCCAGTTTCTTTGAGAACTTCTGGAGCATCGGAATCGTCCAGATGATGTTTCGGTTTCCTGAGATCTCTTTCCAGTCAACCTTGTCACAATTCTTTTCTAAGAGAGCCTCCGTCCAAGCAAAATCTTCGGACAGGCTCTTCCATGCTTCTTCTGTAGCGATGCGCTGCATGAAGTCGTCTTTAATCGTTGCTTCCATAATAAATCATTTTTTGTTATACAAATTTTTAATTTCATGATGCAAAGGTAAATGGGAACTACGCCAATCTGTGGCAGAGGTTCAACAAAATATCATTTCATCAGAAATTTTATTTGGAGCCAGTATTTTGATAGCACGATGTCCATTGCTTCCTTCTGCATTTTTGCATCTTCACCGAGGAGTTGAGAGAGGAAGCTCCAAAACGATTTTCGATGATGCTTATGCTTGTAATGCGCCATCTCGTGCAGAATCACACTGTCAATCAATGCTTGTGGCATGATGATTAGTCCAGGAATTAGGCTTATGTCGTTATAAACACTACAACATCCCATAATGTTGCCCCGTAGTTTCTTGACAAGCACTCTGTTGCCAAACAGTTTATGCTTTTTTTCCAACTCACGAAGCCTGCAGGGAAGAACTATCTTGGCTCTTTGAGTTATTTCATCCCTAATGGTTTCACGCAGCCATTTCTGAAGTCGCAAGTTGTCAAATTTCGTATTGTCTGCATAGACAATGTCAAGAGAACTATGATCAGGCTTTATCATACAGACGACACATTGTGTATTCGTCTGATAAACCTTCCTTTCCATGGACATAATCATTGCTTCTTGTCGAAGGACTGTCATGTCTGCCTTGAACCATGCAAAATGGAAATGAGGTGAATTAAGCCGAAAGTTCGGGTTAATCCAGAACTGTGGTTCTTTCTTTATTTGATGTTCCATGTCTTATCCAGTATTTTATCATACAGCTTATCCGTACTGTCTATTTTCAAACCATAGAACCGCGTTCCTTTGTTATGCTCAATGAGCATTTTCTTTTTTGTAGGCTCAACAGGAAGTGGAAAATAGAAATCACTTATAATAAGGACATCTGCCATAGCAAAGGATTTGCTATGCAACATTTCTATTGACCTGTTAAGCATGTCTTCACCATCTGTTCCACCTGTAAATCGGTCTTCAAGGAAAGCATTCAGGCGCATCCAATTACGAGGCAACGACAGATCCAAAAACTTTGCTCTGACAGAGAATGACATCAGAAAGACTTTGCGCTTCTGCTTTCTTGCCAATCTGAGGAGCTGAGTAAGAACAGAATATGCAATTTTCAAAGGTTTTCCGCTCATCGAACCGCTGGTATCAACGGCAACTATGATTGGCCCATTCTCCAAACGAGGTTCTTTCTTTTTCGTTTGTTCAGTTTTGAAAATGCTTTTGTTCTTTGGTCGATTGGCAAATAATTGTAGCTGTTGAGTTGCAAACTTGTAGAAAAACAGATTTTCCGTTTGCCGCTCAGACAATATTGCGGTCTCAGACGGTAACAAATGTTGTAGATCATTGCCGTTGGCTATCTCTTCTGCTTCTGCTGCTGGCTTTGGTGAAGATGGTAATATAGGAAGGTATCGTCGTATCGTATCATCCATCTCATCCTCACGCTGTGGTTGTTCACGTCCTATCATCCGAATCAATTCTCTAAGTTCTGGATAAGAATAGAAAAAACGCTCAACCTTCTGTCGTTCCTTATAATCAGACAGTCCGTATTCTTTCAGATGTTGTTCCCAGCGTTTTTGGTTGGTTGAAAGTACATTTTGTTTTCGTTCTTTCACCTTATCGTCACTGGCTTTCTTCCATTCATGTCCCAATGCATTGAGAATTATTTCTTTTTGTTGTTCTGAGCTACATTCATTCAGTTGGTCTTTATAACCTTCGAGATTAAGTTCACCTGGTTTATAATTTTGTTCGATAATCTTTATAGTTTGCCCCCACATATTGCGTTTCTGCATCAATCCTCCACCTATGAAAACCGCAATGAACGCTTGTTCTTTGCGGTGGTATTCTTCTATCGGCTGAAAAAGTTGTAACATAGCCTCAATGAATTTCATCAGTTCCTCCTTCAGAAGCTCTGTCCATAGAGGATCTTGACTTTCTAGTTGTGGATTATCTTGAATGGTCTGACCAATGAACCCACCTAACAAGTCTCCTTTTGACATGTTTTCCGGCAATTTCCCGTAATCCATATAGAAATCAAAAGCGTCATCATACTCTTTGAGTTTCTGAGCAAAATAATTGTTTTGTGGAGTGTTCATAATAACTGTTGGGCATTTTTAATTACCACCTCCAATTCTTTTGTGCGTTTATCACATTGGTCAAGGTACTTCTTGACTATCTTTTTGTCATCCTCAGAGAGAAAGAGGTGCTTTGTATCTGCGAATAAACTTTGTAATTTTTCCAAACTGGGAATTATCTCTTTTTGCATTAAAGAAAGAGCATTGTCTGCCACAGTCGGCTCTGTAAAGAAACCATTTCCGAACAATTCTTGTGAGTTGTCCAGAGAGTTAGAAGTTGACACAGAAAAGGGATTTGTCCGTTCAAAAGCGTATGGCGTATTGTCGATAAAAATACCTCCATAACATTTCTGTAGCTTGATTTTCTTCACGTTCTGAGCATTCCTTACTTTGTAGTCGAATGGTGCTCCAGTATAGATTGCATGAACAATCCACGATTTTTTCTGGTCATCGCGATATAGAATGCCATCAGAAACTTTATTCGCATCCACATGATTGTAGTCTGCCTTGTAAAATAGACATTTCCCCTGTGGAAAATTGCGGATGCTATAATAGAAATAACTGACTATTGTAAACTGTTCTGGCATATTGCGAGAGTCTTCCCCTTTTTTTGCGGGCTGTGACTTCTTTTTTATAGCTTGGTCAATCTCCTTTTGTATCTTATCCATTTTCCTGTCAATTTCCCCTGTCAATGAGTTGGCCACAATATCAATGATAGAAGGTATCACCTCCGCTGTATTCCAAAGACAATGGAACAAGATGGGTATGTCAGTTAAGTCGATATTGTGCCTTCCATTAAGGAAAGCTGAAGTCTGCATAATGTGAAAACACTTTTTCCACCGACGATCGGACACGTAGAAATCCATGTCCTTGTTACCATCTTTCGAAGCTTCTTCTTTTATACGTTTACGGATAGTTGTCACAACAGAGCACACACAATCAGGAATAGCAACAGCATGTATTTCCTGCTGCCATGAATCGTAGGTTTCTTCTGTTATCTGCAATTCTTTCGGCATAGTGATGTCCTTCATTGGTTTCTGTCGAATCATTTTGAAGAAAATGCTTTCAGTCTGAATGCAATTCGAAACCATACGAACAAGAAATCTGTCCCATAGAGCTTCAAGCCCTTCGTCCTCCATTGGAAGTTCATTACTGGCGGCGATTAGGACTTTCATCGGCAATGACAACGTTGAACGTCCGTTTTGAAAGATACGCTCGTTAATTGCTGTCAGCAATGCATTTTGAATGGAAGGCCCTGCTTTCCATATCTCATCGAGGAACACAACAGTTGCAGTGGGCAGGAAACCGTCCACAACACGCTCATACCTGTCTTCATTCTTTAGTAACGAAATAGAAACCGGACCGAAGATCTCGTCTGGGGTCGAAAAACGAGACATAAGATATTCAAAGGCATTCGCATTACTGAATGCCAATTTAAGCCTACGCGCTACCAAACTTTTTGCAGTACCAGGAGGTCCGAGCAAGAATATACTTTCTCCTGCAATAGCACATAATAGTGTCATTGCGAGGATATGCTCCTTTTCGTAGATGCCTTCAGACATCACTTTGAGCATGGTTCTTATTTGAGATTCTTTATTCATCTATATCTGTAGGAAATTTGGAATACTTTAATGACAGTCTTTCATGACCAGATGGAACTCTTCTGAATAGTTTGCTTTCAGATAAGCCATCTGATAGGCTAACCACGAATAGCAAACGGCATGAGCCTTGTTGAAGGCGTACATACTTTTGTGTTCCCAGTCCTTCCATATTCTTTCAAGTGTACTCTTTTTATATCCATTTCTAAGACCACCCTCAATGAATCTTGGCTTTAATTCAGCTAACTTATCCTGCTTTCTTTTACCCATTGCCTTTCGTAAGCTTTCACTTTCGCCTCTGTTAAAGCCTGCAATCAGACGGGAGAGTAGCATTAGTTGCTCTTGATATACCAGTATTCCATACGTGTCGTGAAGGTATTTCTCCATGTTGGGTATGGCATATCTGATTTTACTTCTACCTCTCTTTCTTTTGATTAGCAAAGGGAGGTCTTCAATCGTCCCAGGACGATACATGACATTCAACAGCACAAGATCATCAAATGTTGTTGGATGGAGTTCACGAAGATATTGTTGCATTCCTTGTGTCTCATATTGGAAAATGTCTTCTGTGTCGCCTCGCTGGAACAGTTCAAGAGTCTTTGGGTCATCAAGGGGTATCTTCTCTATATCGAAGTCTTTTCCTGTGTTAACCTTGATACTTTCGCATATCTTCTTTAATTGAGAAAGAGTTTTCAGACTCAGGAAATCAAACTTAATCAGCCCAGTTTCTTCAATGGTTCTGCCATCATATTGCGTACATCTAATTGTTTTGCTTTCTACGTCAAGATCGTCTTGAACACAAACTGGTGCCCAATCACTGATGGGACTATCGCTGACAATGAAGCCACAGGCATGTACTCCTATTCCTTTAATTGTGCCTTCCAAGACCTTAGTGTCACTAATCGCATTTTGAATAGTTTGGTTTGCAGAACGTACTAACTTCTTTAGTTCTGGAGAATACTTTATGGCATTGATGGCTCCCTCTTTTGGCGCTTCGCGTAGAATTATAACATCTCGGAGATTGCTATGCATCACATGAGAGATCTTCGGTTCTGATACCACCTTGCCTTGCGCAGTCATAATACCGAATATTCCTTCTTCTGCAAATGCGATGTGCTCTGCCGTGCACCAGTAAAACAACCAATCGGGGTAGCAGTTGCGTCTGTAATCTTCTTGATAATGGGTCTGAGTTATGATTTGTTCTTCTTTATCAATTATTGCTAGACCAATCTCGTTACGGATAATAGCGTATCCTGCTTCAGTGGCTGGTCGTAGGTAATCATACTGTTTGCTAAGTGGGTTTCCATCCTCGTCAATTCGATAGTATTTGCCGTCTTTGGCTACGATAATCATGTCGGAGCGCTCATTGACTGCTTCGCAGACTACTGCGTCGTACTCCATTGGGAGGTGTTGGTTGCCGTTGGCGTCGATGGCTCCCCACTTGCCTGCTTGGTTTTGTACCCAGTAGTAGCCTTGTTTGACCATGAGTGTTTGGTACTGTGGGAGGATGATGGTGTTGTAGTCTGCGTCGCATACGCCATATAAGTGGTTTTCAGTAAAAACGATGTCTGTTCCTAAACCTGGATATTGTAAGCATTTATCAATGATCTGTCCTGTAGTAGCATCGATTTGTTTACGTTGGAATTTTGGTTTCATAACCATAATCTCAAACAATGTCCCCCATATATGTGTGATATACTGGCTCTTGTCGTCTGCAACATAAACTACATTTCCATGACGATCTACAATGCCTTGCTCGCCAGTAGTAGTTGTAAACACGGTGTAATCACCATTGAATGCACGCATTCGTACTAAGTTTGGAATTTGTTTCATCATATTGATTTAATTTTAGATGTGAATATTTTTCTTTAATTGTCGCCCCAAGGTAAACAAACCCTCCTGAAACGCCAAAATGGATTTTGTGGGTATTTTTGGGTCGTCCCTTACGCGCGCGTATATATAAAGCGGTCCCTCCGGAGGTCATTAGGAGGAAATCAAACCCGCGCGAAACGCCAAAAAGGGAAATAGGCGGTAGGGAAGTGTAGAATTGTGTAGTATGGTGTGACATCGTATAGTAAAATTTGGCGTAAAGATAATGCGCCTCTGTGCCAAATTACGGCAGAGGAGAGAAAAAATGGTGTATTTGTAGGAATAAATTACTGTTGCTGGTGCTGTTTGGGGACAAGGTGTTGGCCCCCAAGGACAATCATACGCCATACCGACAATGCACGGCCCTCTATCGGCAATAAAACCATATATTGATAAATTTTTAGAGTACGCCAAGCAACACCCTCTAAACCGATTTCTGCTAACACGCATAGGATGTGGCATAGCGGGTTTTAGAGATGAAGATATGGCACCTTTATTTATCGAGGCATTGAATATCCCCAATATATCTCTCCCCAAAGAGTGGATACCCATTATAATTTCCTCGCCAAGAGATTGCAGCGAAAAGGAGGTTGAGACGCCAAAGGTTATTGATGAGGCAGTCTTGAAACGCCTATGTGATGAGTATAGATATATTATCGGCTCGGGGGTAAAAGTAATCCCATTGCCCGACATCTATATTCGATATACAATAGACGAGGATAGGTTTGGATATGCAGAATGGGGAAATTAAAAATTTTTCGTATCTTTGTTCTCTAGGTTTATAAAACCACAAAAACTGAATACTACAATACCAACCCTTATATGGCCAAGAAGGTTAAACAGCAAGAGATGTCTGGTGCACAGGATTTGTATAATTTCCTTTTCCAGGCGTGTAATATACTACGAGGTCCTGTAAGTCAGGATAATTTCAAGGACTACATTACGCCTATTTTGTATTTTAAGCGTATCTCTGATGTGTATGACGAGGAAACCGAGGCTGCGCTTATCGAAAGTGGAGGTGATGAAGAATATGCTTCACTGCCAGAGCAGCATTAGGTGTTCTAATGGAGGATTTTGATCATTGGGATATACGTAGTGTGATGGACAATAAATATGAAGGTGTAGACCAAACCTTACAAGACCAATGGTTGGATTATGTTAAAAGAAATCCAGATTGGTAAGGATTGAAGAAATGGAATGAGATACTATCAAAACAGTAATTTATCTATATAAGAACAGGCTGATAACACTCTCGTTGCCCTAACTCTGATGATAGCAGAGAGCAAGACTGAAGAGAAAGATGTGATGGTGAAAGTCGTGGTGAACCTGATTAATCAGAGAAATGAATAACGAACTTGACGATGCAGAGGCTTGCGCGTGGATAGCAAGGATGCTATTGTAAAATATAATTATCACTTTCAATTATGGCAGAAAATAAAATTGAATTAAAATCAGTTAGCGAACTTCTTGGAATGAAGTTCTTTATACCAAGTTACCAGCGTGGATATCGCTGGACAGACTTGCAAATTGAAAACTTGCTAAAAGATATATTGGAGTTCAGCAAGGGTGTTGATGGTGATTTCTATTGTCTTCAACCATTGGTCGTAAAAGATCGAAAAAATGATTTGCTTGCTGAAATAAAGCAGGCTAATTCAATAGGTGAAGTAGAAGTGGAATGGATTGTTATAGATGGGCAACAGCGTTTAACAACCATTTATTTGATTTTGAAAGCATTGGGGAATGAGCAAATGCCAACTCTTGAATATGAGCGCGAATCATACATAGAAACCTGCGACAAAAGCAATGACATTGATAAAAGCAACATTGAAATATTCCATTTGACAAAGGCGAAGGACTTCATTGATAAATGGATTCATTTAGAGAAACGAACCGAAGAAGAAAAGAAATGGATTAATCCAAAGAATGTTAAAATAGACACCAAGACGTTTTGCGATAAGATTTTGGAGCAAACCAAATTCATTTTCTACAATGTTGGAGACGTTTCCGAAGAGCAAGAACACGATATATTCAACAATCTCAATTCGGGCAAAATTGCTCTTACGAATGCAGAACTTATCAAGGCTCTGTTTTTGAATAAAGTTGCTAAAGAAGATATTGCACACCGAGAAGTAGAGCAACGCTTGCTTGCTGATGAATTTGACCAAATAGAACGCACATTACGGCAGGATGATTTCTGGTATTTCCTTGCGGGCAACACAAAGAAACCTTCATCTTGCATCAAATTGCTGTTTGATTTAATGCTTGATTCGTGTGAGCAAAATGGCAAATATCGAGCAGATGAACCTCTTAGAACATTCTTCTATTTCAACGATTTGATTAATGGAATTGAAAGCGAAGATTCTTATAAGAAATCGAAGATAATATGGGAAGATGTTCGTAAAGTATTTCACATTATGGAGGGTTGGTTTAATGATTCCGTGAAGTACAATCTCATCGGTTATCACAGAGCCGCCAATGGAGGAAAAACATTATGCAAAATCTACAAGAAGTTTTGCGAAGAAAAGTCAAAAAATGAATTCAAGAAATGGCTTGTCGATGAATGTAAGAACCATATTGACTATCCTGATGGTTTCATGCAATTAAGCTATGATAAAAACAAGGATAAGGTTTTCAATTTGCTGCTGTTGTTCAATATCGCAACTCTAAATGAAAGGCCACAAGAGGCTGTCAAGTTCTCTTTTGCAAATCTTCATAACTATAAATGGGATGTTGAGCATATATCACCACAAAATCCAAAAAATGATGATGACTTGAAAAAAGCTGTTGAGAAGTTCAAAGATAACGAATATCTCAAAATTCTTATTGATGCCATTAATAAGGAAGAAAAAGACACGAAAATCATTGAAGAAGAAAGAGCAAAGTATTTTGCTGCTGGCGATGACTTAATGGGCATTCAAAACTTAACTCTTCTTTCTGCTCACGACAACCGTGGTATTGGCAACAAGTTCTTTTTTGAAAAGAGACAGAAACTTCAAGAATATTATCAGCAAGGCAGTTTCATTCCTGCTTGCAGTATGAATGTTTTTATGAAGTTCTATTCCGATAATCCAAAACAACAGGCGTTTTGGGATGAAGATGACAGAAACTCATACAAGGAAATTATTAAACAAACTATTAAAAAATTCTTTGACGATGGACAATATGGAAAATAATGTATCATATTATCAAGAATATACGTTCCCTAAATTATTGGAACAATACGATAAAGTTTTAGTTCCAATGATTCAGCGTGATTATGCACAGGGACGAACAGATAAAAAGGCAACTGATGTCAGAAACAATTTGCTGACTGACATTTTCAGTTATAAGAATGTCCACTTTGACCTTGTGTTTGGTTCTAAAGAGAAAAAAATTATCGACGGCAAAGAAATGAACTGTTTCATTCCCGTTGATGGTCAGCAACGATTGACAACGCTTTTCTTGTTGTATCTTTATGGGCAAAAAGAAGGAAGAATAAATACAGAACTTGATTTGTCCAAATTCTCATACGACACGCGGCGTGCTGCATCAGGCTTTTGCAAAAGCATTACAAGCGAAGAATGGACTGTCCCAAAAGACAAAAAAGTATCCGATGTTATAAAGGATTCTTCCTGGTTTATGAATTATTGGGAAAAAGACCCGACCGTGGAAGGAATGTTGAATATGTTAGATGCCATTCACGAAAAATGTAAGGAAATAACTGACTATCCAAATCTGAACAAGGTTACTTTTTTCTTCTTTGATTTGGAATCCAACGGTTTGAACGAGAATCTTTATCTGAAAATGAACTCTCGCGGTAAACCATTGACTGCTTTTGAAAATTTGAAAGCCAAAATTGAAAAGGTGTTACCTGATACCTATAAAGTTGAATCGAAATGTTTTCCTGAAAACAATGCTACGCCAAAGGATAGTTTCAAAGAGAAGTGGAAATATTTTATGGATAGAAACTGGACAGAAGCGTTTTGGGATAGTGCAAATCCAGAGAAATATGATGTAAGCATAGCCAAATTCATCGCCCGTTTCTTGGCAGGTTACTGGGCTGCTTTTGGTCAAGAAACTGCTGAAAAAACAACTGCAGAAGACTTGAAGAAAGTCAATAGGAAGGAACAAAACGACAAAAACTATTCTGATTATATTTCGTTTGAACCAATTAAAGCAGTATTGGAATTAGATGATGCTTTCCCTTCATTGGCGTATGCCCTGACAACAGCCCCCAAAATTACCCCTTATTGGACTAATGACACAATAACAGTATCAGACAAATCCGAATATAAATTCTTGGCTATCATTTTTACTTATGTCTTGTTCGACGGTGATAGAGATGCTATGAGATTTGCCTGGAATATGGCAGAAAACTATGTTACAGAATATGACACCTTCGTTACGTATTGTAAACGTGCAGGGGAGATTTGTGTTTTTAAGCGTGATAAAAATTGCACATTCTATCAGACTATTTCTTCTATAGAATTTGTTGGTAATACTTCGGACCAAATGAAAGAAGAAGTTGCAAAAGCTAAACAAATTCTATATGGAGCACCACGTTCAGATGGCAAATCATGGGAAGAAATCATCATCGAAGCCGAAAAATACGCATTCTTCAAAGGTGCAATCAGATTCTTGTTTACCAAAAAAAATATTGGAGATGATTGGGAACATTTTGACACAAAATGGATAAATGCACAAGAGTATTTTGACAAAGATGGGGTTAAGGATGGAAACGAAAACGATAAATTATATAAGTCCAATGCCTTATTAATGAAATCATTATTGGCAAATTGTGATGATTTCGGAAAAAGGATTTGGTGGCATTTTGAATTTTCAAATGATGCAAATCGGTGGAAACGCATACTGATATCAGGCAATTGGAGAAATGCCGTTAATGCAATAATGGGCGTGAGAGTGACAACTGAAACCACAAGGAAAAGCATAGACGCCATTTCGAAACCATATATAAAGAACATTGTTGATGATGGACTGATGGATTATGTTTGCAAATATATGCCTGGTGCGTGGATTCGAAGTACATACCACGATTATCATGCTATTTGGCAAAGTGGATATCCTTCATATCAAATTGTACTAAACCCAATTTTATCGCAATTAAAATTCAATAATATTGTCGACTATTGTGAAAAAAATAGAATAGAGAATTGTCGATATTATAAATGTGTGGATAAGAATGTAGATTTCAAATATGGAAGTCACTTCTTCCGATGGTGGGGTTATCCAAATGAAGAGAAACTTGATGTCTATTTAATGGAAAATGATTGGGCAAATTATAAAGAACGTCCCAATCCTACAAGCGACAAGGGAACAGACGAAGATAGGTATTATTGTTTTCGAGTAACGAAAGATATGGAAGGAGACCAATTTATAAAAGCATTGAACAAATTGATTGAACAATTGCCAAAATCATAATGCTCACCTACATCTCTAACTCCGCCCACTACAAAGAAGTGCTTTCACGGGTGCAATCCGTGAAGCACTTGCTTTGGATTGGTACTGCCGATATCAAAGATCTCTATGTGGAGGTGGGCAAAGAGAAGAAGCCTTTTCTGGCACTCATTGCCCAACTCATTCGGCGTGGTGTGGAAGTAAGGCTCATTCATGCAAAAGAACCAGGTCCGAACTTTCGCGAGGACTTTGATAAGTACCCAGTGCTGTATGACCGCTTGGAGCGTGTGCTTTGTCCGCGTGTTCATTTCAAGATGTTTGTCTTTGATGGCAAGGAAGTGTATATCGGAAGTGCGAACCTCACGGGTGCGGGAATTGGCATGAAGGCTGAAACTACTCGCAACTTTGAGGCAGGCATATTAACTGATGATCAAGAAATCGTTGAACAGGCAATGAACCAGTTCGATGAAGTATGGATAGGTAAACACTGCAAATCATGCAAGCGCAGAGATTTCTGCCTTGACCCAATAGCATAAATCTTTTCGATAAAAGTTCACTTTCTTTTGACCTCTGCCACAATATGGCATAAGTTCACTTTAACTTTGCACCAACTTTCTAATAAACAGATACAACATGAAAAGGAATAGATTCGTACATTTGAATGTGCACTCCCATTATTCAATAAATGATGGGTGCGCCAGTATAAAGGAACTGGTTGATGCTGCCATCAAAGACAAGATGCCAGGCATTGCTATTACTGACAATGGTAACATGTTTGGTGTGATGGAGTTTTTCGACTATGTTTCTCGTATCAACAATGAAAGACGGCAGAAGGGGAAGAAACCTTTTAAGCCTATCATTGGTTGTGAACTGTATGTCGCACCAGGTGCAAAGGAGGACAAGAAGCTTTGCAAGCACAGCAAAGGCTATCGTTTAACCGTCTTGGCAAAGAATTATCAAGGCTACAAAAACCTCATCAAGATTGTCAGTAATTCTTGGACTGATGGTTTCTATATGAGACCACGAATAGACCATCATGATCTGGAGAAATACCATGAGGGGGTGATTGCCCTCTCGGGTGGTATTGGTAGTGAGGTATATTCCCATGTAGTAAGCGATGACATAGCAGGGCTTGATGCGACTATCAAATGGTATAAGCAAACTTTTGGGGTGGATTATTATATGGAATTACAGCGTTGTGCTGATTATGACTTAAAGAGCGACACACCGAGTGATCTGATGCTTGAACAGCAAAGAGTTAATGCCGTTCTTATGCAAAAAGCTAATGAATCTGGCGTAAAGGTTGTAGCCACAAATGATGTTCATTATGTTGCTCCTGAAGATTTGGCAGCTTACAATATCCAACAATGCTATGCTACAGGTAAGACTATGGATGAATTTGCCAAAACAAATATACTTCAATTCCGCTGGTTGACAAGCAGAAAACATATGTGCGAGTTGTTCTCAGATGTCCCAGAAGCTATAGCCAGTACGATGGAGATATTTGACAAGGTTGAGTTCTATGACATACGCCATGCTCCCATTGTTCCTGCCATTAACATTCCTGATGGTTTTGGGAATGAGAGAAGGGAAAAGGAGGACAACTATCTGGAATACCTTTCTTTTTTCAAAGCAAAACAGATATATGGAGAATCGCTTCCTGAAGATGTTACTGATAGACTGAAGTTTGAATTGCAAATCATTAAGCAGAGAGCGGCTTCTGGCTATTTCCTCTTCTTACAGGATGTAGTCAATACTGCTCAATCTGAGCTTGGTGTATGGGTTGGCCCAGGACGCGGATCGGCTGCAGGTAGTCTTGTGTGTTATTGCTTAGGTATTACTAAGATTGACCCATTGAAACACGATTTACTCTTTGAACGTTTCCTAAGTCCAGAAGGTACGATGTTCCCAGACATAGATATAGACTTCGATTGGGAAGGTAGAGAACGTGTCCTTGAATGGCTTCAGAAGAAATATGGCAAGGAAAGTTTTACTCATATTGTTTCTTTCCGCGCATTCTCAACAGCTAATGCATTTAATACGGTAGCAAGAGTAAACCAAATGCATACTCCTGAGATTCTGGCTATTAACGAACTCCTATCAGGTTATTCCTGGCGTTCTATAAAGAATTACGTCAAATATGAACCAGAGATAAGAAAAGCTATTCGAAAAGTCGGGAACCCTTTGCGTAATGCCTTTGCTAATACTGCTATATTAGAAAGAAAAATCTGTGGATTAGGTTTTCATGCCTGCGGGTTTGTTGTAGCGGACAAGCCTGTTTCTGATTGGGCACCTGTTTCAACTTGTTCAATAGAAGATTCAAAGGGTAATGAACAAATAGTGAATTGTACTCAATACGAAAGATGGCATGTGGAGTCGTCTGGTCTTATAAAATTTGATTTCCTTGGTCTTAATACTCTTTCCCAGATGAGGGATATATGTGCGAGTGTCAAAGTTCACTATGATAAGGATTTCGATATTGAAAAGATTCCGATTGATGATGAGAAGACAATGGAACTTTTCCAAACAGGCCAAACCGATGACGTGTTTCTGTTCAGTTTAAAAGGGATGCAAAAATACCTGCAAAAACTTCATCCTACATGCTTTGAGGATTTGGTCATCTTGCACTGCATGTATCGACCAGGGCCAATGGAAGATATATCAAAGCTCATCAAGCACAAAAAATCAAAGAAAGGAATAAAGTACATCATTCCTTGTATGGAAAAGTATCTTCACAATACTTATGGCATTATCGTTTATCAGGAACAGATAATGATGCTTTCTCGCTTGATTGCCAACTTTGATAGAAGTGAGAGCGACTTGCTAAGAAAAGCCCTCGGTAAAAGGGAAATGGATGTACTTTCAGTTCTGAAGCCTCGTTTCATAGAAGGCGGCATAAAGAATGGACACAAAAAGAATGCCCTTGAAAAAGTATGGAATGAAATGGAGGCTAAAGGTATGTACGCTTTCCAAAAGTCACATGGTGTTTGTTACACTTGGCTGGCTTATCAAATGGCTTATTTGAAAGCGAACTATCCTAAAGAGTTCAAACAAGTCATCGAGAAGTATAATTCAGACTAAATCCATTATTATTTGCAGTTCAGCGTGCAGATATTTCGTAAAATCTACTTTCCGATGCAGAAAGTGTAGATGATTATCAATCAGCTATTTAGCACTCTATAAGGTATAACCGCTTACCTCGATAGTTATCCCTGATGGTGTAACGTGTATTGAGGAAGATGCTTTCTCTGGTTGTTCAGGGCTTGCCTCATCTGTTTATTGAAGAAAGGAGGGAATTTTTCTCTCCTTTTTTGTTGTATAAAAATAATTGCTTTTATCTATTCGCGTCATTTTTTGAATAGAATAATTTGTTTATTTACATCATTGTATTACCTTTGTATTATGAAATATATATGGCAACAGCCCACTTGGGCAAAATTCACTTGGGATAACAATAAGTTAATAACTCCCTTGTCTGAAGTAAGAAATTTAGAGGGTCGTGTACTTGGTTTGATGAGTAGTTTGGGTTTTGCTACTAAAAATAACACTTCACTTGACGTAATGGTAGAAGATATACTACGCTCTTCTGAAATAGAGGGAATGTTGCTCAACGAAGAAAAAGTCCGCTCTTCTATTGCTCGTCATCTTGGTATCGAAACTGAGGGACTTTTGGAACCCGATTACTATACGGAAGGAGTTGTTCAAATTATGATTGATGCAGTGCATAATAACAATCAACCACTTACTCACGAAAGATTGTTTAATTGGCACGCAGCACTTTTTCCTACAGGTCGTAGTGGTATGCACCGTATAACGGTTGCTACTTATCGTGTAGGGGAAGAACCTATGCAAATAGTATCAGGAGCAATGGGACGAGAACGAGTACACTATGAAGCTCCTGATTCAAAGTTTGTTCCTACAATGATGAATGAGTTTTTAGAATGGGTAAATTCTTCTCAAGATATAGACCCAATTTTGAAAGCAGCTATTGCTCATCTTTGGTTCGTAGCTATACACCCATTTGATGACGGGAATGGACGTTTGACAAGGACTATAACAGATATGTTATTAGCAAAAGCCGATGGTGTACCACATCGCTATTATAGTGTGTCGGCTGAAATTCTTCGCGAACGTAAAACATACTATGAGATATTAGAAAAGACAACAACAGGAAGTATAGATATAACCTCTTGGCTTGAATGGTTTTTACAAATACTTCGCAAAGCGATTATTCGTTCAGAAGAGACTATTCAGAAAGTGATAAAAAAATCTTCATTTTGGCAACAATATAGAAAAGTTGCAATGAATGAACGACAGGTAAAGATTGTCAATATGTTATGGGAAGATTTCAAAGGAAAATTAACTACTTCAAAATGGGCAAAAATCACAAAAACATCTCAAGCGACTGCTTTACGTGATATAACTGACTTGATTGAAAAAGGAGTATTGGTAACGGCAACTGAAGGAGGAAGAAGTACTAACTACTTACTAAATGATAATTTTTGAACTCGTTATATGTGTGCAAAATGTGTGCAAATAAACAATTTTGCATATTAACTTATTGATTTACTAAACCATTTTATGTCTCTTACAAGCAGAGGGTCAGCGGTTCGAATCCGTTAACGCCCACAAAACACTCACAAATGTGAGTGTTTTTTTTATTCTTTCTAAAAAATTAAAAATTCAACACTTCTCTTTTATTTTACTTCTTAAGATATTGCTCAAACCCCGAAGAAAATATCGTTTTTAGAGAATCTCCATCGCTGTATATAAAATACCCATCGATACTAGTATCATTTTCACAAAGATTCAAAGCATCCTTTACTCCCAACACCATACACGCCGTAGCTAAAGCATCTGCTCGCATACACGAACGAGCAACAATAGTAGCACTTAACAAATTGTGATCTACAGGATAACCCGTACGAGGATCTATCGTATGTGAATATTTTTTCCCGTCACGGTAATAAAATTGGCGATAGTTGCCCGATGTTGCCATAGCCATATCAGTTATTTGTAGCACTTGCTGCACATCATTCGTAGGCAAGGGATTGTCTTCGGGTTTACTTATACCTACACTCCATGACAAACCTTTAGGATTTTTCCCTTTACAAACCAGCTCGCCTCCTATTTCTACTAAAAAATCACTACAACCATTACGTGATAATAATTGTGCTATAATATCTACAGAAAATCCTTTTGCAATAGCCCCAGCATCAAGCATTGTTCGTGCATCATCTTTATAAACAATATGATTACTTAAAGTTATTTTCTGATAACCAACAAAAGACAAAATACTATCTATTTGCTCATCAGATGGAAATTGCGAAGAGCGAAATCCAAATCCCCATACATTTACCAAAGGAGCTACGGTAATATCAAACGCACCCCCAGAAAGTTCCGAAACAGCAAAAGCCTCATTGTACATTACATCAAACAAAGAATCAGTTATAACCACTTCATTTCTATTGATTTTAGATATAATAGACGCTGTATCAAAAACAGAAAGCGACTTTTCGAAACACCTCATCTCCGCCTCTATTTCATCTTTTAAATCGACACCATCGGGGTGAAGATAGGTAACATGATAGTACGTACCATGAATTTTACCATCATTAGTAATATAAGATTTAGCAGATTTCTTCGTAGGAATTAAGAAAAACACTAAAGCAATTAGTGCCAATATCAAAGCTATATATTTTCTACTTTTCATTTAGATTTTTGTGGAAATTTACGAAACCAACTATCAAATTTCAATCGAAAAACTCCAAAAAAAGCTTCACCAAAAATACTACTATTCATCTTCGAAGTCCCGTAAACTCTATTTGTAAAAATAATAGGTACTTCTTTCAGTTTAAACCCACACTTATAAGAAGTATATTTCATTTCTATTTGAAAAGCATAACCTTTAAAATGAATTTTGTCCAATTCAATCGTTTCTAACACCTCACGGCGATAGCATTTAAAACCTGCCGTTGTATCTGCTATATGAAAACCTAAAACAAAACGAACATATTTCGACGCAAAGTACGACATCAAAACACGCCCCATAGGCCAATTTACCACATTAACTACATTATTTGTATAACGTGAACCAATAGCGACATCAGCACCTTCGGCATGACATGCCTCATAAAGACGCAATAAGTCATTTGGATTGTGCGAAAAATCAGCGTCCATTTCAAAAATATAATCATATTTATGCTCGATCGCATAACGAAATCCAGCTATATAAGCCGTCCCAAGCCCCAATTTTCCAGAACGCTCAATTAAATGCAAAGACTCAGAAAATTCTTGTTGCAGTTGTTTTACAATAGTTGCTGTACCATCTGGCGAACCATCGTCTACTATCAAAATATGGAATTTTAAAGGTAGAGCAAAAACTGCCCGAATAATATTTTCAATATTTTCTTTTTCGTTATAAGTAGGAATTATTACAACGCCATTATTCATAAAATATTCATTTTTTAAAGTTGTTTCAAAATTAGAAAAAAATATCTCTACCCTACATTTTATGCCAAAACAAAATCTAATTGTTTTTTTGCGAGATTTGCTTTTGCTACACGTACGGTTATTTCGTCTCCAAGTTGAAATTTACGATTTGTACGACGACCAATAATACAATAATTTGTATCATCAAATATGTAAAAATCATTATCCAAATCGCGAACAGAAATCATTCCCTCACATTTATTTTCATTCAATTCAACATAAATACCCCACTCTGTAACCCCTGAAATAATACCATCGAACACCATTCCAAGTTTATCACTCATAAACTCTACTTGTTTGTATTTAATAGAAGCTCTTTCTGCACTTGCAGCAAGTTGTTCCATTTCCGAACTATGCTCACAACGTTCTTCATAAAGTTCCTTATTCGCATTTTTACCATTATTGAGATAACTTTCCAACAAGCGATGAACCATCATATCAGGATAACGACGAATAGGAGAAGTAAAATGTGTATAATAATCAAAAGCTAAACCATAATGTCCAAGATTGTCGGTAGTATAAATAGCTTTTGCCATAGAACGAATAGCTAACGTTTCTATTAAATTTTGTTCTTTTTTACCTTGCACCTGATCAAGTAACGTATTTATTGCCGAAGAGATATCGCTACTTTTACCAGTTGTTTTTAATCGATAACCAAAACGTTTAATGAAGGTAGAAAAATTGCTCAACTTATCAGGATTTGGCTGATCGTGAACACGATAAACAAAAGTTTTTGGTGATGTTCCCTTTTTACTTTTACCAACAAACTCTGCCACCGTACAATTTGCCAAAAGCATAAATTCCTCGATAAGGTTGTTAGAATCTTTTGCTTCTTTAAAATACACGCTCAACGGTTTTCCGCTTTCATCTATATTAAAACGAACTTCTACACGCTCAAATGCTATTGCACCTGACGCAAATCTACGAGCACGCATTTTTTTAGCCAAAGCATTTAGTTGCAAAATTTCTTCACTATAATCTCCCTGTGATGTTTCTATACGATCTTGTGCCTCTTCATAGGTAAATCGTCTATTAGAATGAATAACCGTACGAGCTATCTTATAACCAATCACCTCCGCTTCTGCATTCATTTTAAAAATAACAGAAAAACAAAGTTTATCCTCATTTGGACGCAACGAACATAATTCATTACACAATCGCTCTGGCAACATCGGGATTGTTCTATCCACCAAATAAACCGATGTTGCTCTACGTTCTGCCTCTTGGTCTATTACATCTCCTTCATGCACATAATGCGTAACATCAGCAATATGGACCCCTATTTCAAACTCATTATCAGATATTTTTTGTATTGACAATGCATCATCAAAATCCTTTGCATCACGAGGGTCGATAGTAAAAGTTGTAACATCACGCATATCTATACGTTTTGCAATTTCTGTAGGGTCAATAACAGGCGAAATTCTATTTGCTACATCTTCTACCTCTTTTGGATAACGATAAGGCAACCCAAATTCTGCAAGAATTGCATGCATCTCGGCATTATTTTCGCCTACCTCGCCAAGCACATCAATAACTTTTCCTATCGGGTTTTTATCTTTTTTTTGCCACGATGTAATCTTTACCAATACTTTTTGATTATTTTTTGCTTTACCTACATCTTCTATCGCCACAAAAATATCATGCGGGAGAACCTTTTTATCCACATTCACAAATGCGAAATTTTTAAAAATTTCTATTACACCTACGAATGTATCTTGTGCACGCTTTATTACTTCCACTACTTCGCCTTCTTGCTGTTTTCCCTTTCGCATAGGATACAAATGCACTCTTACCCTATCACGATTCATCGCGGTATTCAAACTCCTTTCTGCAATAAAAATCGGGGCTCCACCATCGTCAGGAATTAAAAATGTTTTTTTTGCCACACTTTGCTTATCAATAACTCCTGTCAATGAACTAGTACGGGTATCCAACCGAAATTT
Source organism: Paludibacteraceae bacterium (assembly GCA_017547145.1). Taxonomy (GTDB): domain Bacteria; phylum Bacteroidota; class Bacteroidia; order Bacteroidales; family Paludibacteraceae; genus RGIG9608. The sequence continues at coordinate 259,170 of JAFYQJ010000005.1, forward strand.
TCCTCTACTAACTTCTATTATCATTCCACTATTTGCCAAATCAGACAATACTTTCAACAAAGCAGCTTTTTCGTCAGAACGAGTTACTCCTAAAATATAAGCCACTTGTTTATAGTTTAATAACGCATTAGGATTTGATGCGAATACAGATATCACTGCATCCTTATACATATCTCTTCTCTTTTTACTCATACTCAAATTCTATCTTTTTGTAAAGATAACAAAGAAATATCCTTAAAGTTGTTTCAAAAATGTAAAATTTTCTTTTTATAACCTAAATCGCATTCAAATAGCATTTTTTATTATAAGCATTCGTTTAAATTATTGTATTTTTGCAATTCTTTTTATTGAACAAAAAAAATGAAAACTGTAAAAATTAAAGATAAAGAGTTTCAGTTATCTATCACCAACGATGAAATTCAAGCTGCAATACAACGTATTGCAAATAAAATAAATGAAGAGTTACACGACGAAAGTCCTATTTTTTTGGGCGTACTCAACGGATGTTTCATGTTTATGTCCGACTTATTAAAAAAAATAGAAATACCATGCGAGGTTTCTTTTATTAAACTTTCTTCATATGCTGGCACTTCAACAACTGGTTCGGTAAAACAAATATTAGGATTAAACAACAGCATAGAAGGCAGAACAATTGTTATTGTAGAAGATATTGTGGATACAGGTATAACAATGGAACATCTACTAAAATCATTGGAAGAATATAAACCCAAATGTATTAAAATAGCAACATGTCTTCAAAAACCAGACGCATTGCAACGAGACATAAAGACAGATTATGTTGCCATTAATATACCAAACGAATTTATTGTAGGATATGGCCTTGATTACGATGGTTTTGGTCGCAACTTAAACGAGATTTACACTATCATAAAAAAATAACTACTATGTTAAACGTTATAATATTTGGTGCTCCCGGGTCGGGCAAAGGTACACAAAGCGAAAAACTAATTGAAGAATATGGTCTAGACCACATCTCCACTGGAGAAGTTTTACGTGAAGAAATAAAAAACAATACCGAACTTGGAAAGATTGCTGCACAATATATCGAAAAAGGTCAGCTTATCCCTGACGACCTAATTATAGATATTTTATCAACTATTTTAGATACAAAAGGGAACTCGAAAGGTGTTATTTTCGATGGATTTCCTCGTACAATATCGCAAGCTCATGCATTAAAAAAGATGTTAAACGAACGCAATGAGCAAATCAATGCAGTGATTGCACTAGAAGTCGAAGACGCTGAATTAATAGGACGATTGTTGAATAGAGGAAAAGTTTCGGGACGATCGGACGACAACTTAGAAACCATACAAAAACGACTACAAGTATACCATTCTCAAACAGCTCCACTTATAGAGTATTACAAAGAAGAGAATTTATACAATGCAATAGAAGGATCTGGTAGCATCGATGAAATTTTTGCTCGTATAAAGGCCGTTATCAAAAATTTATAATTCTTAAAAGAGATGAATAGCAATTTTATTGACTACGTAAAAATATTTTGTCGCTCGGGGAAAGGTGGCAGTGGTTCTACTCATTTCCATCGCGAAAAATATATACCAAAAGGCGGACCAGATGGTGGTGACGGCGGTAGAGGTGGACATATTATTTTGCGTGCCAATAAAAATTATTGGACACTGATTCATCTAAAATACGCACGACATATTTTTGCAGGGAATGGTGGCAATGGAGGCTCAAGTCGTAGTTTTGGTAAAGATGGTGAAGACAAAATAATAGAAGTACCTTGCGGCACAGTTGTTCATGATGCCGAAACGGGCGAATTTATTTGTGATGTAACTGAAGACGGACAAGAAGTCATCTTACTAAAAGGCGGTAGAGGTGGACTTGGTAATTGGCACTTTAGAACTGCCACCAACCAAACACCACGTTTTGCACAACCGGGCGAACCTATGCAAGAACGCACGGTAATTCTTGAACTAAAAGTTTTAGGAGATGTTGGATTGGTAGGTTTCCCCAATGCAGGTAAATCTACTTTATTAGCATCGATTTCGGCAGCAAAACCAGAAATTGCGAACTATCCTTTTACCACGCTTGTTCCAAATTTAGGAATTGTATCCTATAGAGACAATCGTTCTTTCTGCATGGCAGACATTCCGGGTATCATAGAAGGAGCACACGAAGGTCGTGGGTTAGGACTTCGTTTTTTACGCCATATAGAACGAAATTCTATCTTATTGTTTATGATTCCTGCTGATTGCAACGACATAAAAAAAGAATACGACATCTTACTTAACGAATTACAACAATACAACCCCGAATTGATTGAAAAGCAACGAATTCTTGCCATTACCAAATGTGATATGCTTGACAGCGAACTTATCGAAGAGCTGAAAAAAGAATTGCCAACTGAAATTCCATCTATTTGCATTTCGTCACTTTCGGGACTCAATCTTACGGAGCTGAAAGATCTTATTTGGCAGAAAATAAACGAAACACCTATCAAAGAGATTGTTCACAAACCAATAGAAATTCAAAAAACGAATAAAACTTCTCCTTCTGAAATAGACGATTTTGACGAGGAAGAAGGAACAGATTCCTTCCCTAATTTCGATGAATTTGAATGGGATGATTAAAAAAATAACAAAAAAGGCCGGTGTTATTACCGACCTTTTTTTATTATTATTCTGTTACCCCACGTACAGATAAACCATAGTAACGAGAAATAGGATTTTCAGTAATTCCTTCAAACGAAATAGCGTTAAGACTCCAAGCCCCATATTGTCCTTCTATAGACAAAGAACTACACCAATATAAACATTCTTCACGCAATCCTCCATGCTCATCTTCAGCCCATCCGCCTGCTGCAGGCAAGAATATAGAATTATCGTTTGTTTTGCTTTTTACCTCATATCCTTCTACTCCATTCAAAGTTGTCCATGTCCAAATACATCCATTTATCAATTCTTCTACTTCAGTAATGGTTGGCATACGCCATACTCCACCCATATTTACTGAAGCGGCATCGTCAACAGCTTCAAGTACGGTTTTGTTATCTACAGGAACTTCATTTCCATACCATTCATCAGTAAAATATTTAATCAAATCATCATCTCCCTCTTGTACCCATTTATAATTCGACCAATCAAAGTAAGTTTTAGGTACAACTTCTCCCCAAGCAAAATAGTCGCCGTAATCTTCAGGAGAATCAGCACCTACGTTGCAAGTTGCCCATTTCACACTCAAACCCAAATCTACGTACGTATGTCCGTTGTAAGGGTCGGCAGGGTCGTCAAGTTCTCCGCCATTGTTTTCAGTTGAGCCGTTTTGCTCAGTTTGTTCTCCTTGTGTTGGGTCGTCGGATTCATTTCCGTTAATCATATCGCACGAAGCGAATCCAAAACTCAATGCTGAAAAAAGCACTGCTACGAATAGAAATTTTCCCTTCATCATATTTTTTTGATTTTTTAATTATTTAATTGATTTTTTCAGAAAATACAAATCCTGCTTTACACAAATCTTTCCAAAATGTAGGATACGATTTCGAAACGACCTCCATATTTTCTATCCGAATTGGCATTTTTGTTGCAATCGGAGCAAATGCCATCGCCATACGATGATCGTTGTACGTTGCCACCGAGATTTGCTCCTCCATTACATTTTGCTTATTGCCATTCCACTTCAATTCGCCATTTTTAGGTTCTTCGAGTTCAAAACCAAACTTCAACAACTCGTTTTTCAGTGCAAAAATTCTATCCGTTTCTTTTATTTTTAAACTTTCTAGCCCTGTAAAATGAAAAGGCACACCTAAAAAACAACATGTAACTACAAATGTTTGTGCCAAGTCTGGTTGGTTTACAAAATTATATTTCAGTTCGGCTATTGGTTTCCCATCAGCAACAATACGAACGCCTGTTTCTTCAAAAAACGTTGATACACCCAATTGCGAAAATAAATCGACCAATTTAGAATCACCTTGAAAACTATTTTGTGTTAATCCTTTTAGAAAAAACTCACCCTCTTTTTTCAATGCTAAAATTTCGTACCAATACGAGGCTGCCGACCAATCTGCCTCCACCACAAAAGGTTTCATTTTATAATGTTGATGAGGGATTTCTATGCAATTTCCGTTACTATGCACCACAACACCAAACTCCTTCATCAAGTGTATGGTTAAATCAATATAAGGTCTTGAGATAACAGGAGGAATCAACTCTATTTTTAAACCATTTTGCATTGCAGGAGCAATCATCATCAATGCAGAAATATATTGGCTGCTCACGTCGCCTTTCAAACAAATTGTTCCTCCGAGCAGTTCTTTTCCAACAATTTTTAAAGGAGGGAATCCTTCCTTATCTACATAACTAATTTTTGCCCCTAAAGCCTCCAATGCATCCACCAACAAACGAATCGGACGCTGCTTCATTCGTTCCGTACCTGTTAACACACACTCGCGTGAAAAAGATTGTGCAAAAAACGCTGTCAGAAAACGCATAGCAGTGCCTGCTGCACCTATATCTATCGTTTGTTGCACAGAGATAAGAGCTTGTTGTAAGACATCGGTATCATCACAATCTGATAAATTTTCTATTGGAGATGATTCGCCAGCAATTGCTCTAATAATTAAAGCTCTATTACTGATACTTTTTGATGCAGGCAAAGTTATTAGAGCATCAACCGATTTTGAAAAGTCTACTAGGATATCCATTAATTATATTCCTCAAAATAGGTTTCGTTTTTACGAGCTGTCCAAACTTTTTGTACATAGTCGCCATTTTTATCTTTACCACCTATTATGAAAATTCTATAACGATTTTTTGAAGAATCCTCAACCTTCTGCGTAGAAAAAATAGAAGATTCAATTGTTGGTGTATAGTTTTGCGGAAGCATTTTTTTTGTAGCACCAACCCATGTAAATCCAAAATCAGGAGACAGCAAAATAGAATCAGAAAGTGATCCTTTTTCTTCACCACCAAACATCAATAGGTTGTGATCGTAAGCTATTGTAGCAGCATCTAATCGTTGTGGCAAGCTACTACCGTCTTTCGAAAAATCGACCCAATATACACCATTTTCTGTTGACCAAGTTCCTGCAAAATCTCCATTTTTAGCAGTTCCACCCACAAGCACATAACGCATTTTTCCCGATGGTGCTTTCTCTGAAACCATAGAAAAATCTTGCACGGGGAATGTTTCTCCATAGCGATAAGCCAACTTCCAAGTTTGTCCTTCATCTTCGGACATTACAACAGAATCGTTAGCCAAAGCAAAAATTTTGTTTGAATTTTTAAATAGCAATTGTTTTAAACTTACATTAGCAATAGGCATAGACGTCCACTCCAAACCATCTGACGAGGTATAAAAGTTGTCATTATCCATTGAGTAAAATTTGTCTGCACAAATAATATTTTCAACTGCTGCAAGCGACAAACCTGTAGGTGAACTCGTTTGCCAATCGCCATTAGCATAATCAGTATTCACATCTAAAGTGAGTGTATTATTTATATTTCTAAAAAGGAATATTTTACTAGAAAAAAACAACGCTTTTTCTGCTTTTATTGGCAACGATGTAGTTGGATAATTTCGTTCGTCCCACAAATAAAGTTCATGGTCAAGTTGATGCACATTTGCTTTTATCAAATATCGTTGAGTTGTATCGGCATTTTGAGCATAAACTAAAAGTTTAATAGGCTCTTCAAAATTCAATGTATCCGACCCAGAATAAGTAATTGTATCATTAATAATAATTGTAGAAACCATAGCCGCAGTAGTTATGGTTGGCACAACAGCCTTCAACGACGTTCCGAAAAGCATTGAATCTCTATTTTGAATAAACCCTGTATATTCAACACCATTGTATACAAAAAATGTATCTGCATTTACATAAAAAAGAGCATTATCAACCGATTCTATCGTATCAGCAGAAGTCAAATAAAGGTTTTTAATAGTCGTCACAACGGAAGGTTCTGTTTCACTATCGTTACATCCAATAAATAAAACTATACTTAATACTGAAAAAAAACTCAATTTTTTTAATAATTTCATACTCACGCACTTTACTTTATTAAATGCAAAGTTAATAAGAAAAAACACTCATTTGACTTGTTCGTTTTTTTTTATGATTTTTTTTAAAAGAAAAAACCTTGAGAAGCCCAAAAAACAAACTAAATTTGCATAAAACAACTAAAAATGAACGTTACAGATTTATATAAATTGTTTTTAGAAAATCCTACTGTTACAACCGACAGTAGAGTTTGTCCTAAAAAATCTATTTTTTTTGCCCTAAAAGGAGAAAATTTTGATGGGAATCTATTCGCAGAAAAAGCTTTAGAGAATGGTGCATCATATGCAATTATAGACAATCCTACACAAAAAAAGGATGATAGATTTATTCTTGTCGATGACGCCTTAAAAACACTTCAACAACTAGCGGCTTATCATCGCAAACAACTCAATATTCCTATCATTGGCATTACTGGTACTAATGGCAAAACCACAACAAAAGAATTAACTGCAGCTGTTTTAAGCAAGAAGTACAACACACTATACACTCAAGGTAATTTAAACAACCACATAGGTGTCCCATTAACTTTACTAAAACTAAACAACTCTCACGAAATAGCCATTGTCGAAATGGGAGCAAATCACCCTAAAGAAATTAAAAATTCTGTTGATTTAGTATGCCCAACTCATGGTATAATAACAAACGTAGGGAAAGCTCATATTGAAGGTTTTGGTTCGTTTGAAAATATCATAAAAACAAAGGCTGAACTTTATGATTTTTTACGAGAAACATCGGGTAAAATCTTTATTAACAAAGACAATATATATCTAAACAACGTTGCAATAAATTTAGAACAATTAACCTATTCTACAAAAGACACATCTGCTACTATTTCAGGCAAAATAAGTAAATGCAACCCTTTTATTAGTGTAAAATGGATGCTCAACAACACATCATTTGAAACAAACACGCAACTTATTGGCAGTTACAATTTAGAAAACATTCTTGCTGCCATTTGTATTGGTAATCATTTTGGGGTTTGTCCAAATGACATAAGTCAAGCTATAAGCGAATATTTACCACAAAACAATCGCTCTCAATTGACAAAAACAGAACACAACCAACTAATTATTGACACTTACAATGCAAACCCAACAAGCATGGAAGCCGCTTTGGTTAATTTTCATCAAATAGAAAACATTTCTAATAAAGTTGTTTTACTTGGCGACATGCTAGAACTTGGCGATGACAGCAAACAAGAGCATCTGCGAATAATCAAACTCCTCGACGATTTTAAATTGAAAGCCTTTTTGGTTGGCAGAGAATTTATGGCAGTTGCAACTCATCAACAAACATTTTTGTCTATCAACGATTTTATTGATTGGTTAAGAGAAAATCATCTCGCCGGACATTCCATTTTGATTAAAGGTTCACATGGTATTCATCTCGAAAAAGCAATTCAACACCTATAATGAAAAATAAATTATTTATCGTTTTAGTGGTTTTCTTTTGCTCCTGTGAGTCATTCAATCGCAAATCACCTATACCCGACACTCCTGTATCAATGGAACTCTATATACTCCGCGATGCACCCGAATTGAATACCATTGGCAATTATAAATTTTTCATTAAACCTCCTTATATCAACCAATACATAGGATATGGCGGCATTTTACTTTTCCATGATTTCAACGACGAAATTTCGGCATTCGATCTTGCTTGCCCACACGAAGCTAACTGTTCTATTCGTGTAGATTCTATCAATTCGAGTATAGTTACTTGCCGAAAATGTAAAACCTCTTACGATGTAAGTTTTGGTTTCGGGCTACCTATCAACGGAGTTTCTAAGTATGGATTAAGAAAATATAAAGTACAGCAATTTGAAAACAAGATTTACATTACACGTAACTGATTATGTCAAAAAAAATTCTTTTTTTCTCAAAAGGACAACGTATAGCAATCATTACCCTATTGTCGTTAATTATTATTATAATCATTGCTGATTTAACGCTTTCGAAATGGGCTCCACAACCTCAATCGTTTTACAATGAATCCTTCCAAAAAGAAATAGAAGCATTCGAAGAACAAATAAAAATTGCTAAAACAAAAAACGAAACGAAATTCCCAAAAGTTGCTGAGCCAAAACAAACACATATAAACGAGCACACTATAAGTTACTTTCATTTTGACCCTAACACACTAGACTCCACAGGATTTATATCGTTAGGATTAAAGCCTTGGATTGTTTCAAACATATTAAAATATCGAAGCAAAGGAGGTGTTTTTAAAACAGATTCAGATTTTGGTAAAATTTATGGAATTGACAAAAAATTATTCTCAACACTACAACCATTTATACAAATAACAAAAACAAAAGAAGATTTTATAAAAAGCGAAAAAGAAACCTCAACTATTATTATTGAATTAAACGCTGCAGACACAACGCAACTAGCTACAATAATGAAAAAAAGTTTAGCTAAACGTATTATTGGATATAGAAAAGCTTTAGGCGGGTTTCATTCGATAGAGCAATTAGGCGAAGTCTACAACATTACAGAAAAAGAATTAAACGACATTACCCCACATATTACATTAGACCTTTCATTGATTCAACAAATTAATGTTAACAAGGCTACGGTAGAACAACTCAAACGCCACCCTTATCTTAATTTTTATCAAGCAAAAGCTATTTGCGAACTTCGTAAAGCAAAAAAACACTTATCTTCCATTGAAGATATTTCTATTTTAGAAGAATTTTCTAAAAGCGATATTACAAGAATTACTCCATATTTAAACTTTAAGCAATAATGTATTTTGACGAATTAGATTTAAATGATAATATTCTTGATGGGCTTGATGCTATGAACTTTGAAAAATGTACGCCCATACAAGAGAAAGCAATACCTATAATTCTCGAAGGACACGACATTTTGGCATCAGCTCAAACTGGAACAGGGAAAACAGCTGCCTACATTTTACCATTATTAGAACTTCTCTCTAGGGGTAAAAAAGATAGTTCAAAGGTAAATGCTCTCATCCTAATGCCAACTAGAGAATTAGCACAACAAGTAGATCAATTACTGGAAGGATTTGCTTATTACGAAAATACATCTTGGATTGCTATTTATGGTGGTAACGATGGGATAGCCTTTGCACAACAACAAAAAGCTCTTCAAACCGGAGGAGATATTGCAATAGCAACCCCGGGGCGTTTACTATCTCATATTCGCATTGGAGGAGTAGATCTCTCTGGTATAGAATATTTAATTTTGGACGAAGCCGACCGTATGCTTGACATCGGATTCTACGACGATATTATCGAAATAATAAAACATTTACCTAAAAAACATCAAACTTTAATGTTTTCGGCAACCTTCCCAAAAGAAGTTGAACGTTTAGCCAAACAAATTTTGATAAATCCAGTAGAAATAAAACTCGCAGTCTCTAAACCAGCAGATGGGATACATCAAGGAGTATACCTCTTGCATGAGACACAAAAAAAAGAACTCATAAAAGAACTTTTTAAAACACAAAATCGTAAAAGTATTATATTTTCATCTTCAAAAGAGAAAGTATTTCACATCTATTGTGCACTGAAAAATATGGGACTGAATGTAGCACAAATGCATTCAGGATTAGAACAAAAGCAACGGACACAGGTAATGCTCGACTTTAAAAATAATAAACTTCAAGCTTTGGTTGCAACAAATATTGTTTCAAGAGGTATTGATATTGACGACGTCGCAATGGTGATAAATTATGACGTACCTAAACAAAGTGAAGATTACGTGCATCGTATTGGACGCACAGCAAGGGCTGGTGCCGAAGGTTTAGGTATAACATTTGTTACGCTAAAAGACCGTATTCTTTTTGATAGAATCGAAACATTTTTAGGTAAAACAATAGAACGCCTCCCTTTACCAGACGATATTGCCAACATGGCACCACCTATACTTGACGAAAAAGCAAAACCTAAAGAGAAAAAGAAATTCTACAAAAAAAGAAAAACTAGAAATAGAAAAAAGCGAAACAAACCGACTACAGAACAAAACTTATAGTTAAGACAAAATTTGTACCTTTGTTCGTTTGAATAAATAAATTCCATGAAAAAAACAGTATTCTTAACAGGAGCAACTGGCACTATGGGTTGGGCCGGATTGCAAGAATTAATAAAATATCCAGAAAATTATTCGGTGAGAATTCTTGCTCGCCCAAGCAAAAAAAACAGAAACAAATTAGCACCGCTACAAGACAAAATTGAAATTGTTTGGGGCAATTTATGTTCTTACGAAGACGTTCTTAAATGCGTAAATGGTTCTGACATCGTGCTTCACGTTGGAGGTATGGTTTCTCCAAACGCTGACTACAAACCTGAATCGACTCGTAGAACAAACCTTGGTGCTGCCGAAAATATCAAAAATGCAGTTTTAGCTCAAGGCGACAAGCAACCTAAAGTTGTGTATATCGGTTCAGTGGCACAAATGGGCGATAGACGTGAGCCTCTACATTGGGGACGCACAGGTGATCCTATTTGCGTATCGGCCTATGACCATTATGGTATCACAAAAGCTTTAGCCGAAAGAATTATTACTGATTCTGGCATAAAAACTTGGGTTTCATTGCGCCAATCAGGAATACTCTACCCTGCTATTTTGAAAAATTACGATCCTATTATGTTCCACGTTCCAATTCGCGGTGTACTCGAATGGGCAACAGTAGAAGATAGCGGACGTCTGCTCGAACGTGTTTGTCGTGACGAAGTACCCGAAGAGTTTTGGAATCGCTACTACAATATTGGTAGTGGAGCCGAATACCGAATTTCGAATTACGAATTTGAAGTACTTTTACTCGATGCAATTGGATGTCCACGCCCAGAAAAGATTTTTGATGCAAAATGGTTTACTACACGCAATTTCCATGGAATGTGGTACATAGATAGCGATGTTTTGGAAAATTACCTTCACTTCCGTGCCAACATTCCTATCAAAGAATATTTTGATCGAATGAGCAAAAGCGACCAAATACCTTTTGCTATGAAATTTGCTCGTGTAACAAAAGTGGCAAAACTCGTTCCGCACATTGTAAAATTAGCAATGCGTGCTATGGCATACAGCAAAGAACATGGTACTCAATGGTGGATAAAAAACAACAAAACTCTACGTATAAATGCCTATTACGGAAGTTTGGAAGAATACAATGCAATTCCTGATTGGAAGCACACGGATTTGAGTCATAATTCAGAGGAAATTACATTACTAAATCACGGCTACGACGAGACAAAAGCAATGGAATATTTTACAATTGAGGATATGCAACGTGCTGCCGAATTTCGTGGTGGAAAATGTTTAAGCCAAACGATGACCAAAGGCGATTGGGACACACAATTAGAATGGCAATGCGCAGAAGGACATACTTTCAAGGCAAGTCCTCGTTTGATTCTTTTGGGAGGCCATTGGTGCTCGGGATGTTTCCCATTCCCTTATTCAAGCGAAGCAAACAACCGCCCTTGGCAATGGGATGCAGAAGCAAAACGCAATCCATTTTTTGCTCAACTTTGGAGTCCTCTTCACGATGCTGACGAAAACAATGTTTATGGCCCAAAAATTTTTAATGGTTGGGAGAAAAATTAACTTTACAATGAAAACACTACGACTTTTAGCACTCTTATTTTTACCAACACTCATTGTTGCACAAGAGCGAATTGAGCCAATTAAATTTGGCGATATGGAACAATGGTTGGTGCGTTATATAAAAGAATCAAAACTCTTAGGTGGTAAAACAAAAATTCTCTACGCACTCGCACCTACCGATACGATTAGAAAAACTGCAGTTTATGACTTCAAAAATACTTGTTGGGGAATATCAAACGCCTACGCTTCGCCTGCAAGTATAGACAAAGCAGCCAATACCACACAACCAGAAAAACGAGGCAATGGCACTTGTGCTCGACTCGACACAAGAATCGAGGCCGTACAAGTTTTAGGTTGTATTGACATAGAGGTTTGTATTGCAGGAACATTGTTTTTAGGTAAAGTGCTTGAACCCGCTAAAAATGTAAATGACCCTTATAGCATCATAAATATGGGGATTCCTTTTGACCAAAAACCAAAAGCAATAATGCTTGACCTGAAAGCAAAAGTAAATCCTGAAAGAAAAGTTTTGCGTGCCACTGGTTTTTCAAAGAAAAAATGGTTTGAAGGACACGACGAACCCGAAGTTTATGTTTACCTACAAAAACGTTGGGAAGACGAAAAAGGCAACATTTATGCAAAACGAATTGGTACTGCACGCCAACGCTTTGAAGAATCAATTCCCGAATGGAAAAATAATTATCGTATCGACATCCATTACGGGAATATCAGCAAACAACCATTTTTCAAAACTTATATGGGACTTTTCCCCGATGGAGGTCAATTTAGAGCCTTGAACAAAAAAGGAAAGATGGTTGATATTCAAGAAGTTGGATGGGGCGATAAAAACGATACGCCAACACACGTAATCTTGATGATTACAGCAGGTTGCTATCCTGCGTTTTATGGAATGCCAGGCAACGCCCTTTGGGTTGATAACGTAAAGTGGGTTTATTAAATATTAAATTTATGAAGAAAAAAGTTTTTGTAAGCGGATGCTACGATATGCTACATAGTGGTCATGTTGCTTTTTTTGAAGAAGCTGCACGATTAGGCGATCTATATGTAGGAATAGGTTCAGACAACACCATAAAACAATTAAAAGCACGTAAAACGATTAATTCGCAAGAAGAAAGATTGTATATGGTAAAAGCCCTAAAGAGTGTAAAAGAAGCTTGGATAAACTCAGGTAGTGGACTTTTGGATTTTACAGAAGAAGTTAAAGCATTAAAACCAGATATATTTTTTGTAAACAGCGATGGACACACGCCTGCTAAAGAGCAATTTTGCAAAGAAAACAACATTGAATATATAGTAAGCAAACGCATACCACATGGCAATCTACCTACACGTTCTACTACAGCCTTACGCAAAGAATGCCTCATTCCCTACCGAATTGATTTAGCGGGTGGTTGGTTAGACCAACCTTTTATCAACAAACTAGAAAGTGGTGCTGTTATTACTATATGCATTGAACCCGAATATGAATTTAACGACCGAAGCGGAATGGCCACAAGTTCGCGTAAAAAAGCGATAGAACTTTGGCAAACAAATATTCCAGAAGGAGATAAAGAAAAATTGGCTAAAACCCTTTTTTGTTTTGAAAACCCTCCAGGAACAGCTTACGTAAGCGGATCGCAAGATGCTATTGGAATTGTAATGCCGGGCTTATCTCGATTGCAATATGACAACGGATACTGGCCTACTAATATAGAAAATAGAACTGATGAAGACTTGCTTCAGTGGATTGAAAAAAGAATTTGGATTTTGCCTTTATATCCTCGCCACAATGACTACGACGTAATGGCTGATACCAATATAACAGCAGAAAACGTAAAAAGTTTAAGCCTTGCATCTGAAAATTGTTGGCAGGCAATCGTTAGCCGCAATGCTAAAAAATGGGGGCTTTATACAACAGAAGCATTTAACGCACAAAAATGCATATTTCCCAATATGGTACCTAACGATGTTTACGACATCATTAAGCAATACGAAAACGATGCATTAGGATGGAAAATATCTGGTGCTGGTGGTGGTGGTTATCTTGTTTTTATCAGCGAAAAACCACTCGAAAAATGTTTCCAAATAACCATACGCAGAAACTAAAATCTTATAATAACTATGAAACGCTATTGTCAGACATTAAAATTGAAAGATAACGAACAATTAATTGCTCAATATATTGAAGCACATCAAAACGTATGGAGCGAGATAAAAGAAGGCATAAAAGCTGTTGGTATACTTGATATGCAAATATATATACACAATAGTACCTTGTTTATGATTGTAGAAACAGTTGATGAATTTGATTGGGAAAAAGATAATTCACGCCTTGCCACATTGCCACGTCAAGCAGAATGGGAAGCCTATGTTAGTCAATTTCAGCAAGCAGATGCCTCCGCTACCTCTGCAGAAAAATGGCAACTTATGACACAGATTTTTAAACTATAAGTTGAGTCATATAGAATGCAATAAAAAAGAGAGTAACCTCTAAGTTACTCTCTTTTCTTTTTATTAACACAAATTCTTCTCAACGAGATTTTTTACGCTTCAACAACGAATAAATTCCACTAAACAATAATAACGCCCAAAGCCCTTCGCCAACTGGAGGCCATGGTTCCTCGTGCCCACCTTGCCCTGGAAGCTTAGCAGCACCATTTAAATTTATCGTTTGTATTGACGTAGTAACACCAACCTCTACACCCGAATCAAATCCATCATACAACTTTTCTACACTACCCGTACGCGAGAAAGTTATATTTCGAGTACCTTCATTTACATTGCTTGCAGCAGATGATTGTGAGGCAGATTCTTCGACAGAAATTAAAGAAGACTTCCCTACAACTGATTTTTGAGAAGAAATCATATTATAACCCGAAGCAACCCCTTGTTGATAATTCATTTCGCCAAAGGAACTTTGTTCGATATCGAAACTGCTATTTGATGAAATCGAAGGTACATTAGCCGATTTATCAAAATTATAATTAACCGCCGAAGCTCCAGTAACAACCGAGAGCACACAGGCCACAATCAACATTTTCATATTCATATTCTTCATAATCTCACTTTTCTTCGTCATAACAAAACTCCTTTTTCTATCAGCGTGTCAACTTTACAACTTGAACGGAACTACCATTTTCATTACGTACATTCACTAAATATACTCCTTGGTTGTTTGGTAATTGCAATTGCATATCTGCATCTACCACTTTGGTTTGCATAAGTTCGCGACCAACTACATCGCAAACAGCAACTGTATAACCCAATGGTAAATTAACCAAATGCAACGTATTACCTACATTATAAATAGTTGCTCCTGATAGTTCTTCATCAGACGCTATTGCATCTAAATCTGTCATTGCATTTGGAGCAATAATAATCAAATCGAAACGTTCGGCATCACCTTGTTCGGCAAGGAAAGAATAAGTAAACAATTCGCCATTACGTTGCAAATCTACTTTTGCTCCTGTTTGTTTGTCGTATAGTTGTACTAACGAAGCTGTATGATTTGTATGAGTCAAGCGAACTACATACTCACCTGCTTCTTTGATACGAATGCCTACTGGCACTACTACCTCGTCGTCACGCATTACGTCATTGAACATCATACGAGATGCACCTGCTTTCGACCAAATTTCAGGAATAATAGACGACGATACATTACTCAACGATACTGGCATATCGTAACCTGCACGGAAATCATCAATAGAACCTGCATCGGTAAGCGTTACGATAGTTGTACTTGTTGCATTTTTGTTTATAGCCTTACTCACATGGTCTATTCCTAATGTATAAGCATCTGGTGTATCGAATGTAGAAGTATTCGCAGCAGAAGCCGATTTTATTCCAAAGTTTACAATTCTATCATCAGCGTAAGGATAATCGTCACGCGAAGCGTCGCCTAACAAAATACTTACAGGATCGCCTGTAGCAATATCTTCTGTAAACTGAATCCAATATCCAAAATATGGAGACATATCACGAGTATCAGCAGCACTCACACCCATATAACGATTTTGAATAGCATTCCACCAAGTAATGTTTTCCCAACCTAACGAAGCTGTAATTTCATTTACGTTGATATTCGATAGGAATGGATTATAAAGTGTAAACACATTCTTATTATTGTACTCTACTGCATCCGCTGCACCTACATACGACAATGTTGCAGTTTTTGCAGCCGATGGTGTGATTATAAAGCCTTTGTCTACCGAATGGAACTGAATCCAATAAGAACTTACACCATCGATATCAGCACCTGCGTCGTTTGCAGTAAATCCATCAGGAACGTCTGCTGCAAATTCGTAGAATTTATTTTTTTGGAATGTTGCATCGGCCGAAAGTTTTGTTCCTCCACCATAACCACCCGTTTGGTTTCTACCTGCAGGATCGAACTCATATACTAGATGCTTACCTGTTGCAGGCAATTTTGCCAATGCTCCGTTGGCACCTACTGCACAAATACCATCTTGACCTCCAACACCTTGCATTTCTATAGGGAATGCAACGTCGTGCCATTTGTCAGGATAGATTCGGCGACGAAGAATAATGTTTCCTTCGACAATAAGCGAGCCATAAGGTGCATTTTTGTCGAACACTATTTGACCTGCATGGAAACCATTTGCATCTTCTTGAGCCTCAACGTAGAGGTTATTCATACGAACCGACTCTCCGTTTTTGATTGTATACTTATCGTTGTAGCGAACATAAGCAACAACTTCAAAAGTAACATCAGCTACGTTTACGTAATTTTCATAACGACATTGATTGTTTGGATCATAAAGTTTTCCATTATTATCATTAAGTGGAAGTTCCTGATCAGCAAAACCATCACCATCGGTATCGATGCGTGGTTGATAGTTACCATATTGGTTTACTGGACCAAGACCATACATATCTACATAAGTTGCCACCATAAAACGCATACGTGTTTTACCAAATTTAGTAACATCGGTATTAGAGATTGTAAACGTAAACGTTTGGTCGGCATTGCCATTTGGTGTTCCTACATAAACCAATTCGTTGTTTTTAGTAAGAGCCGAAGCCAAACCATCAGGCGATGATGTAAAGTCGAAGTAGTTATTCATGTTATAGTCGATGAAACACAACAAGCGAGCATCTGCAGGAACAGTTGTGCCGTTTGTAAGCGTAACCGTAACCTCGTGCGACATTGTTTTCAAACTAGGAATCAACGTTTGCAAACGTGCATCTTCTTTATACATAAAACGTACTTCGCCACCAACCACATCATCAGTAAACATTGGTACTGCATCTGTTCCGTTTGCACCTACTATGTTTACAATACCTCCTGTAGCTTTTACGCTAGTGATGTAGAATGGAGGATTAGTATTATCTGTAAAACGAGCCAAACCAAAGTCTCCCTCGAAGTCGTCGAAGTCGAAACGCACTTCTACGATAGCATCGTCGGTACCGGTATAAATATAATCAGGATTTGCATGACCTACGGCATTGAACGTTGTTCCGCCATCGGTACTGACAAACCA
Source organism: Paludibacteraceae bacterium (assembly GCA_017547145.1). Lineage (GTDB taxonomy): Bacteria > Bacteroidota > Bacteroidia > Bacteroidales > Paludibacteraceae > RGIG9608. The sequence continues at coordinate 276,287 of JAFYQJ010000005.1, forward strand.
ACCTACAATATGCGTTGGACCTACAGGAACTGCTGTAAGCAAGTTGCCTTTGTAAGGAGCAAGTGTTCTAGGTTCTATAAATGTACTTTTGCCCATATCGAGTGAGAGTGCTCCACCGCCTTCGTCGCTCATGCGGAACGTTACTGTAGGAGCAGCTTTTACAGTAGCCGACACTGCTATGCGGTACACATCGCCATCTTTGGTGATACCACCAATGCTATCAACCGCCACAGCCCCAGGCGTAGCAGGCACATTATAGGTAACGGTAAGTATTCCTGTAGCATCGTTGTAAGTAGTAAGCGTATATTCGTCGTCGGCAACATCATTGTCGATAGTTACCGTAGCTCCTGCACCGAGTTTGATGTCGTAAGTAGCTACATCACCAGCATATACATTACCGAAGTTTGCTACGTAAGCACAACCATCGCCACCTGTAGCAGGAGCATTTATAACAATTGGGAAATCGTAGCAGTGGAATTTATTAGCACCTTCATCCCCATTTATAACACCACCATTAGCACAAGCAGACGTAGAAATAGATTTACTTCCTGCCTTGGTTTCACAATTAATTCCCCATTCACCAACAGTAAATATACGCAATAGCGAACTTGTTGCAGTTGGAGCAAAATTTACAGTTTTAGTTGAAGTCCAAGGCTTATCGTTACTAATACCGTCAACTAATAAGGATTCATAACCTATAGCACTGCTTTGCCAACCAACACCTCCTTTTGCATAAATACGTTCATCTTCCGTAAAACTACCATCACCATTTAAGTCAACAAATGCTAATGCTGTTGTCCATTGCATCTTGTCCGCATGTTGCGAATTAAATTGAAAATCTAGAGTTAAACTTTCGCCTTGGTTAATAGTAATCGTATTCCCCGTTACATTCTTTTCTTTGTCGTATGACCAATTAGTAGCTAATGCAGTACCATTTGCTGTAAGATTTTGCAAATATCCTGTTGCAGGAGGGGTTGTACCATTGTTTGTAAATGTAGGTTGAGCACAATAGGTTGTGGTGTTTCCTCCACCGCTTCCTCCAGTCACTTTCAGCACCACGTCTACAGCAACTGCTTGATTTATTTGCTCTTTATACAAACCTAAAGTACAAGGATCCGGAGTTCCAACTGCTGTTTCATTATTATTAGTAGAATAAGCCATCTTTATACGCAAAGGTATATAAGCCGAAGCAGCATCTGACGGAACATTAATTGTAATATCACGATAATCGGTTTCTGCTCCTGTACCACCAAACTGATGAACAGTAGAAGGGAATAATCCTATTCTTTCGTTAGAATCAGAGAAGTCTCCATCGGCATTCCAGTCTGCAAAACATGAGATATATTGCCAAATGAAAGAACCATTTACAGTCAAAGTATAAGAAGAACCTTTTGCCAACTCAATAGCTGAAGCTTCATTGTTTTTTGTACCACGATAAGCATCTTGAGAATTAGAAGAATATTCATTGATTGTAACCGAACTTCCATTCAATGAAATGTTTGAAATACCTCTATCGATTCCCTCATCACTAGTACGACCCATTGATGAACAATAAGTAGTAAGCAATGGAGCTATGGTTTCTCCACCACCTCCGCCACAAACAGGAGAATCAGTATTAGGAGTAGCAGGAGAAGCTGTCTCGCTCCAAGTCCAAGAAGGAGCAGCTTCCGTTTCGGGTTGTGGGTCTACTTTCACCACCGCACTACCCAAGTCCGATACATTGGCAGAAGCCGCCTCTATTCCTTGAATATTAGCATTTGTACCAGTATAAGTTGCTACTGCATAAGGAGTAGAGAAAGCAACACATGTAACATTTCCTGCTTCGTCTCTTATATTTTGGACCTCATATGCCCAATTTAACTCTGTGTCAGCAGTAGTTACATTTGTATATTTTGCACAAAGGGTTTCATTGTCAGGAATACGCCCATCTTTGTATAAATAAAGTTTACCTACCGAATTTTTCACTGATGAACTTATTAATTTACCTGCTGTTCCACAATTTCCAGCAGTAGTAGAAATCAATGGAATTGAAGTACCCGAAATAGATTGATTTGCATCTGCTGATTTCTCAATAGTAAGAGCATTAGCGTATTGAGTTATTAAATTAGGGACAGTAGTAGAATCCGTAGCTTCTGCAAACAACAAACCTCTACAATAATAATTGTGCGTAGTTCCAGCGTTTGCAGCCCCCATATCCATAGCACCAGTAAAACTTAATATAACATTATTAACATCTAAACCTGTTGTACCATTATCATATCCCCATTCATATTGAAATTCACCACAAAAAGCTCCCTGAGGTGTGTTTGTCATACCTGCAATACCACCAATGTAATAACGAGAGTATGTTGTATTTTTAGTTGCCCCCAAAGCTAATGTTCCATTTCCGGAAAACTTAACACTTCCCACGACTCCTGCTTGTAAACGACCAATCAAACCTCCCAAAGCTGATTCTCGAGGTAGTGTTCCTGAATTTTTACCAAAAGACAACGTTCCATTCACATTTACCGCACAATTCTTAACAACACCTCGAAACAACACTCCAGTAACACCTCCACAAGCACCTACAGTTGTACCATTACTTTCAACCTTTACAGTAGAACCTCCTTTAATATCAATAGAAACATTCTCTACACGACCATTTACAACACCAGCTACTAAACCAAATAAAGCAGCTCCACTAGCTTGATAAGTACAACTTTTTTCATAAACAACTTTTACGTTTTTTATCACACCTTCACTAGCAAGAACACCGCAAAAACCACCTCCAATTACCTTTTCTGGAAAAGTAGTTGTTGAAACAGTACTTTTTGCAAAATCATAAGTTGCTATATTATTTCTTATCTCATTTGCAACACCTACATCCTGATTTGTGCCATAAGGATAAAAACAAGCATTTTTACTCTTTTCATTGAATCCTTTTGTAGTTGTAGCAGGGTTAATTGTAATTGTGTGCCCATTTCCATCAAAAATTCCTCCAAATACAGCTTGCGAAACATCTAATGTCGAAGATATTGTTATATCATTTGCCAAATAAAAATTCCCACTTGTTGCATTTAAAAATGCTTCAAATCCTGCTTCATCACTTATAGCTGTTCCTAATACTGATTCACAGACAACAGTCCCCACCTCTGAAACAATAGACTTGCTTTCTATAGTTTGACTAATAAATTCATTTGGTTTTATTCTCACATCAAAGTCAATCGTAGTTCCACGAAATGGATTTGCTGAAGGCATAAAACGATTAAATACAAATGAGAAAAAATATTGACGATGATTGTTTAAAGGACCAGAGCCGTTATCATGTCCATCATTAGAACAACCTGGCACTCCAAGGTCATATATTTCATGTCTTCGACGCTCTACAATATGTCGAACTCCTTCATCATATTTTATACGAAAACGTACAACTCTTTCCTCTGCTAAATTTGGCAGTTTTATTGACCAAGAAGGAGTCATTTTGATTGAAGTAAGTCCATCGGCATTATGATATTCCTCTTGAACATTACAACTCTCATTATAAATATTGTATTGCAACAAATCATGATCATCAAAAACACCATTTCCATCCCAATCTATATACAAAGCGGCATTTGACCATCCGTTTTCTGATTCACCCTTTATTTCAAGAGTTTCACCAGCTAATACTTCCGCTTCTTCTGAACATGAATAATATGAATCACATAAATATCCACAATTTTCTTCACCCCCAGGGTAATTTGGATATATTTTGAAAGATGCTTGATCTATAGACTCACCTAATAATGTCACACCACGACTAGAAAGCTGAAGAAGAGTTAATCTCCAATCTGTTGTTGCCGTACCCCCTAGATTACTTATACCATCTCCATTTTCATTATAGAAAAATTTTGATCTGTGTACAGGATGAGAATAAATTTGAGCATTTGCAGAAGTTGTTAATACTACAAAAAAAACTGCTAAAAGCAATGAGATGAAAGAATATCTTACTTTTTTCATAACAAAAAAATTTATTTCAAACACAATAATGTTACTATAACGAGCAAATATACAGTAGTTTTTTATTATATCAATTTATTTTTAACATTTTTTTTACAAAAAATATTTGCAAAACAAAAAAATAGGACAATAAAAAAAAGAAACCGATACTTTTGAGGTATCGGCTTCCCTGTCGTATGAAAAAGATTTTTGTATTACACAATACCTTGTGCCATCATTGCTGAATAAATTTGGCTTCGCTTACGCTTCGCCGAAATTGCTTCAGCGACACTTTGTGTTTTCATTGCTGAATAAATTTGACTTCGCTTTCGCTTCGCCGAAATTGCTTCAGCGACACTTTGTGTCTTCATTGCTGAATGAATTTGGCTTCGCTCACGCTTCGCCGAAATTGCTTCAGCGACACTTTGTGTCTTCATTGCTGAATGAATTTGGCTTCGCTCACGCTTCGCCGAAATTGCTTCAGCAATTACACAATACCTTGTGCCATCATTGCCTTCGCAACTTTCATAAAGCCGGCTACGTTGGCACCTTTCACATAGTTGACATAACCATCGGCTTCTGTACCGTATTTTACGCAGTTTTCGTGGATATTTTTCATAATATTGCCCAACATTTCGTCTACTTGTTCTGCAGTCCAACTCAAGCGTTCAGAGTTTTGGCTCATTTCCAACCCTGACACCGAAACACCACCTGCATTAGCAGCCTTGCCCGGAGCATAAAGTATTTTTGCTTGTTGGAACACTTTGATTGCTTCTGGCGTAGAAGGCATATTTGCTCCTTCCGAAACAGCTATCACGCCATTTTCTACCAATTGACGTGCATGGTCGCCATTCAATTCGTTTTGTGTAGCCGATGGCAAAGCTATATCAGCTTTTTCGCCCCAAGGTTTTGCACCCTCTACATATTTCACGCCATATTTTTCGGCATATTCTCTAATACGTCCGCGATAAACATTTTTCAACTCCATGATGTAATCCAACTTTTCGCGATCGATACCATCAGGGTCGTAAATATAACCATTAGAGTCGGACATGGTAAGTACTTTACCACCAAGCTGAAGAACTTTTTCGGCAGTGTATTGAGCCACATTACCCGAACCCGAAATAAGTACACTCTTACCTTGCAAATCCCAACCTTTAGTTTTCAACATTTCCATCAAGAAATAAACATTGCCATAACCAGTAGCTTCAGGACGGATAAGCGATCCACCAAACTCACGACCCTTACCTGTAAACACTCCTGCAAATTCGTGTGTAAGTTTTTTATACATTCCGTACATATATCCTACCTCGCGACCACCAACACCAATATCACCCGCAGGAACATCGACATCAGCACCAATATGTCTGCTTAACTCCAACATAAAGGCTTGGCAAAAACGCATAACTTCAGCATTACTTTTACCACGTGGTGAGAAGTCCGATCCTCCTTTGCCGCCACCCATTGGCAACGTTGTAAGCGAATTTTTGAAAGTTTGCTCAAACGCTAAAAATTTAAGAATACCAAGGTTTACAGAACTATGGAATCGAATACCACCTTTGTAAGGACCAATAGCATTGTTGTGTTGCACGCGGTAACCCATATTAGTTTGCACATTGCCCTTATCGTCTACCCACGAAACACGGAATTGATAAATTCTATCAGGAATACAAAGACGTTCGATAAGGTTTGCCTTTTCAAACTCAGGATGCTTATTATACTCTTCTTCTATAGTAGCCAAAACTTCTTCTACTGCCTGATGATATTCAGGTTCGTTGGGAAAACGACGTTTTATTTCGTCTAAAACTTTTTCTGCGTTCATATTTTTAATTTTAATCGTTAAATCTTTGCAAAAGTAAAGCATTTTTTACTAAAAGACAAAAAAAAGTAAGTTTTTAATCACTTTTTTTTACTTTTTGTAAAGTCTTAAAAAACTACAAAGAAGTAGAAAACAAAAAAAACGCCGCTCAAAAATATGAACGACGATTTTTTATGTTTTTGGGGGAATTTATTTCAAACGAGCAATAATAGTTTCGTTGCCTATAGTAGAATCACCAACTTCAACAAAAACTTCAGTATCGAGTGGCAAAAACAAATCTACCCTTGAGCCAAACTTAATAAAACCAAGATGCTCATTTAAATGACATTTATAATCGGCATGAGCATACGTTACTATACGACGTGCCAATGCTCCTGCAATTTGTCGCATTAGAATTTTTTTACCATTTGGAGCTTCTATCACTACCGTAGAACGTTCGTTCTCGTGACTCGACTTTGGCAAATATGCTGCTATATGTCGTCCGCTATGATGTTTCGCATATTTTACCAATCCAGCTATCGGATACCAATTGGCATGCACACTAAACACCGACATAAAAATAGATACTTGTATACACTTTTCGCCGCCAAAACATTCAAACTCTTCCGTCGGTTCCACCACTACTACTCTTCCGTCAGCAGGTGCTACTATCAAATTTGGGTCGACAATATCACCTTCACGCTTTGGATTGCGAAAAAAGTAAATAAAAAAACTAAACGTCAAAATTGAGATACACAATCCCGTAAAAAACAACACACTTTTGGGCGATTGAAGATAAACAAAAATATTATACGCCAAAAGTATACACAGCAGTGTAAACAAAATACTAAACCCTTCTTTATGAATACGAAAACGTGCCATTAGATTACTTTATTTCAAAAAATAGTTAACAAATTCAACAAACACAAACAATGCTGGCGATGCCATCAATAGACTATCGAACCTATCGAGCAACCCTCCATGCCCAGGTAAAATACGCCCAGAGTCCTTCACCCCAACCTTTCGTTTAAACAACGATTCGAGAAAATCGCCCATCGTACCAAATACAATTACCACCAAAACCATCAATGCCCAAACATACCAAGGATATGTTTCGAAAAATGGTAAATAAGCTTTCAAATACACACTTGCTGCAACACAAAGCCCAATAGAAAAAATAAGACCTCCGGCAAAACCTTCCCACGACTTTTTAGGAGAAATACGCTCCGCCATACGATGACGCCCTAAAAAAATTCCTGTTAAATAAGCAAATGTATCGTTTATCCAAATTATTGCTAACAAAAACAACAACAACTCTTTCGAAAACGTGCCATTAAAAATATAAGCCGTTTTTAACAATAATGCCAATGGGAATACAACAGCTATTTGTCCAAGCAAAAAATGACGTATTTGCCCAACTTTATTTTCAGGCAAAAAAAGCTCACGAGCAAACACCACTAATATAAAAAGTACGTATGCAGCCACCAAAACTGGAGCTATTTCCATTTGCTCAACAATCGTCAACATCGAACCATTCAAAAGCAAAGCTCCTACAAGAGAAAAACCAAAGCTAACGCAAGTTTCTTTTTTATTCACCAAACGGCAATATTCACAAATTGCTCCCAACGCGATTAATGTAAACACAGCAAAAAAGGTGTATGCTCCTAACAATACAGAACCAACTATACACGACACAAAAATTGCACCAGTAAGAGCTCGAATAACAATATCTTTTAACTTCTGCATCATTATAATTCAACTTTAAGAAATGCAAATATAATGAAAAATTTATATTTTGATTTTTATACCCCAACTCAATCCGCTTAACACAAAAATAAAAAACAACAGCTTAAACAAAAAAAGTTGTATTTTCGCAGAAAACTTTCATTTGTGGCAAAAGGTTTAACATCACTAGCAAAAGACACTGCTATTTATGGATTGAGTAGCATCGTTGGTAAGTTTCTCAATTGGCTTTTAGTGCCACTTTACACGTTTGTATTAGCCCAATCTTCCGACTATGGTATTGTAACCAACCTATATTCGTGGACGGCATTGCTTGTTGTGATTCTCACCTACGGAATGGAAACAGGTTTTCTTCGCTTTGCCAATAAAAAAGATTATAGCGTAAACACAACATACACAACGACGCTTACTTCTATTGGAACCACATCGCTGATTTTTGCTACAACGTGCGTTATATTTTCTAATCCTATTGCATCGCTTCTTGGCTATCCTTCTCATTCGGAATTTATTTCTATGTTGGCAATAGTCATTGCGATGGACACGTTTTCTAGCATACCTTTTGCTTATTTGCGTTTCAAAGGTCAGGCTTTCCGATTTGCAATGCTAAAAATGGTGTTTGTTGTACTAAATATCTTTTTAAATATCTTTTTCCTAATAGTTTGTCCAAAAATTATGGAATGGAAACCCGAGTTAGTATCGTGGTTTTACAATCCAAATTATGGAGTAGGGTATGTGTTTGTAGCTAATATTATTGCAACAACAATTCAAACCTTATGCCTATTGCCTCAATTTTTTGCAGAACGATATAATTTTGACATAAAAACACTTAAACAACTGCTTGCTTATTCTTTGCCATTACTTGTTCTGGGAATTGCGGGAATAATGAATCAAACAATTGATAAAATTATTTTTCCATTTCTAATAGATGACCCAAATACCGCAAATAGTGAATTAGGTATTTATGGAGCATGCTTTAAGATTGCAATGGTAATGATGATGTTCACGCAAGCTTTTCGTTATGCCTACGAACCATTTGTTTTTGCAAAACATCAAGATAGAGAAAGCGTGGGGGCATACGCCGATGCAATGAAGTTCTTTGTCATTTTTGCTTGGCTCATTTTTTTGGGTATTACGTTCTATCTCGACATTTTCAAATTAATCATCCGTAGCGATTATTGGGAAGGTTTGAAAATAGTTCCAATCATACTTTGCTCATATATTTTTCAAGGCATATTTTTTAACCTTTCGATTTGGTACAAACTCACTGATAAAACAAAATACGGTGCTTATTTCTCCATTTTAGGACTTTTGATAACACTAATCATAAACATCATTTTTGTGCCAAAATTTAGTTATATGGCATCTGCAATGGCTTCTCTTGTATGCTATTTTGTAATCATGTTGGTATCTTACTTTGTTGGGCAGAAGTACCTAAAAATCCCTTATGATTTGCGTTCGATAGCAATCTACTCGCTTGTAGCAATAGCGATGTATGTTGGCAGTTTAATGTTGCATTTCGAGGCAGAATGGCTTAATTACATTTACAAAACAGCATTGTTGGTAGCATTTTTAGCCATTATATTCAAACGCGATTTACCTATCAGTGAATTGCCATTCATCGGAAAATATTTTAAATAAATGGAAACGAGCATTACACAAAAAATTTGGCACACCTATACTAATTTTATAGGGAAAATAAATTATTTGCTATTTCTATCGCTCGCTTTTTCATTAGCATTACCTTACCATGCGATGCGATTTTTATGGATTGCATGGTTAATATCATGGGGACTCGAATTTAGATTTCTTTCATTAAAAAACATCCGCATACAAAAAAGCTTAATACCCGTTTTAATATTAGGAGTATACTTTTTATGGCAAGCACTATCTTACTTTTGGGCTACCGACCAAATTTTAGCAAACAAAACACTTAATCGACAAATCTCTTTTATTATAATACCATTTATTGCTCTATTTGGAGTAAATAAAAACTACAATACCAAGCAAATATCATTATGCTTCATTATTGGAGTTTTCTTAACGACATTATGGTATCTTTCGGTATCTCTTTTTATGGACAATTACCCAACTATTATACGAAGCAAAGCCTATATCCCACTAAAAACAGACACATTTGAAAGAACTTTCATATTCTTCTTTTGCAAAATAAAACATCGCTTTTTCTTTGCAACTGCAGCAATACTAGCTTCTGTTGTTTTAGCCTATTCTTTCAAAAATCTTAAAGAAAAAATAGGAAGTTTATACACTTGGATTTTTTCTTTTGTGTTTTTTTCATCAACTATTTATACAATCTTTTTATCTGGTTCAAGAGCTTCTATTCTAACTTATTTACTAATTGCCTTTATTTTTGTTTGCAGTTATTTTATTAGAAAAAAAAGATGGTTTTTATTAGGATTCGTTTTTATTCTAACCTGCTGCTCGTTTTTTATATTTTACACCTACCATCCTCGGATGGAAAACATAACGATAGAAAAAATAAAAAATGCTGACGTAACAGAAAATGACCGAGAGCCACGCTTTGCTATTTGGAACACAGCCATAAAACACATAGATGAATATATTTTAACAGGCAAAGGTGTTGGGAATAGTATAAGTTTCTTAAAAGAAAAATTAAAAGAAAACGATTATCCAAAATCTTTTTATAATGCAAACTTCCATTCGCACAATCAATATATTGAAATTCTTATGGAATCTGGGATAATAGGCTTACTGCTTTTTTTAGCTATAATATTCAGTTTTATTAAATATTCGAATCAAGAAAATAAAAAATTAGCTTTCTATTTAGTATTAGTTTTTCTTATAAATTCTTTATCAGATACCATTATCCGCCCATTAGAAGGCGTTATTCTATTTTCTTTTGTATCGCTTTACTTATTTTTTTCTAATAAAGAAAAAGAGGAAATTTAACATCTACTTTCTTCCAAAATCAGCAGGGATTTCACCCCAATGTTCAGTATCCCATTTTATAATTCGGGTAGAATATTCATTCGTTTGCAACCATCGCTCCGCACGAGCAATCAACTCGAATGACTTTGCATTCTTATCTGTCGGTAAAAGTTTTGTTTTACATTTTTTATTTCTCACCCAACTGATAGCACTCATACTATCAGAATATAACGGGCAATCAATATTATTTGCCTTAAGGTAAGACAAACCATGAACTATGGCAAGAAACTCACCGATATTATTTGTAGAATCTTCAAAAATTCCCTGATGAAAAAGTTCCTTACCTGTCGATGTCGAAACACCTCTATACTCCATTCTTCCTGGATTTCCACTACAAGCAGCATCAACAGCTATACCTTGTGGAAGATTTTCAGGAGCAGTTTTTGTTACTTTTGGCACCCCCTTCACTACATCCCAATATTCTCTACGATAAGCTTCACATGCTTCCTCTCGCGTTGCAAACGATTTATATTTAGCACCATTATAACCCTGCACCATGGTCAAGCACTCTGCCCACGAATCAAAAATACCGGTACTTCTTCCTTCCCAAACTACATAATATTTTCGTTTTGCCATTTCTACATTTTTTACAAAGATACGAACTTATAAAAATTCTCCACTCTTAACAACAGATACTTTTTGTTTAACATAATCTATCGTCGACAAAAGATTGACTTTTATTTTTAGAAAAACTATCTTTGCTAAAAAATCAGTAGCAGTGATAAAAATCAGTAATATAAACAAAAGTTTTGGTAATTTAGAAGTATTAAAAGGGATTAACCTTGAAATTAAACCAAAAGAAATTGTATCTATAATGGGGGCAAGTGGAGCAGGGAAAACTACATTATTGCAAATTATTGGTACACTCGACAAAGCAGATAAAGGGGAAATTTTGATAAATGGAACAGACGTTTCAACCTTAAAAGAACAAGAACTTTCTAAATTTAGAAATGAAAATATTGGCTTTATTTTTCAATTTCATCAACTACTTCCTGAATTTACCGCTTTAGAAAATATTCAAATACCAGCTTTAATAGCAGGGACATCGTTCAAAGAAGCAGAAATAGAAGCAAAAAAAATTCTTGATTTTTTAAAATTAAGCAATAGAGCTAAACACAAACCATCAGAACTATCAGGTGGCGAAAAACAACGAATTGCTATAGCAAGAGCTCTAATAAACAAACCGAAAGTAATTTTGGCAGATGAACCTACTGGTAGTCTCGATACTCAAAATAAAGAAGAATTGCACCGATTGTTTTTTGATTTACGTAACGAATTCGGGCAAACATTTGTAATCGTTACGCACGACGAATCACTTGCCACACTCTGCGAACGAACTATCTATATGAAAGACGGAATAATTATATAAAAATAAAAGAGGATTTTAAAATCCTCTTTTATTTTTTCAAACTTTGCAATCTAATATTCGTTAAAACTCGCTTTGTATTCAATGAAAATTCTCCGTTCATAATCCAACTATAATACCCCGGATCACGCTGCAAAACATCCAACACTCGCATTCCTTTGTATTTCCCAAAATTAAAAGTTTCCTCACCTTTTTCGTTGTAAACTATTCGTCCTGCAAAATCTACATTTTTATTATGCGTCATTTCAGAAAGAGCCTTTACGTCATTTTCCAACTGAGGATAAAAATCTAATTGAGCCTTAAGCACCTCGTAGGTAGCATGCGTATCAGCATTTGCCGAATGTGCATTTTCTAAATCTTTATTGCAATAAAACTTATAAGCTGCAGACAATGTTCTTTGCTCCATTTTATGAAAAATCACTTGAACATCAACGAACTTTCGTTTTGTAAAATCAACATCAACTCCAACTCGCTCAAACTCTTCCGCCAAAAGTGGAATATCAAATCTATTGCTATTATAACCCGCTAAATCACATCCTTCAAAATCATTTGCTAATGTTCTTGCCAATTCCTTAAAAGTAGGACAATCCTTTACATCTTCATCGTAAATCCCATGTACAGCTGATGCTTTTTCTGGGATAGGCATTTCAGGATTTACTCTATATGTTTTTGATATTTCCGTACCATTTGGCATCACTTTAAGATACGAGATTTCAATTATTCTATCAGTAATTATATTGATACCAGTAGTTTCTAAATCAAAAAAAATAAGTGGATTTTTTAAATTTAATTGCATGTGTACTTATTTAAAAGAAATCCCTCCATTAAGGAAGGATTTTTTATTAATCATTTAATAACATTGGCATTAACAACATTAGAAGATGTTCGTCTTCGTTTTGTTCATACGGAAGAATTAACCCTGCACGAGAAGGATCTGACAACTCTATCAACACTTCCGACGAATTTATATTATTCAAAATTTCAATCAAAAATTGTGATTTGAACCCAATTGTTAAAAGCTGTCCAGAATATTGGCAATCCAATGTTTCTTCAGCAGAAATAGAGAAATCTATATCTTGAGCAGAAATATTCAACGAATCATTACTCAAAGCTAACTTTATTAAGTTGTTTGCTTGATTGGTAAATAATGAAACACGACGCAAAGCATTTACCAATGATGCTCTATCAACAACAATTTTATTAATATTATCTTCTTGTTTTGGAATTACATTCTCATAATTTGGGAATCGACCTTCTATCTGACGGCAAAACATTTTATAACGAGAAAGTGTGAAAGCTACATTCTTTCCATCAAACTCTATTGTAACATCACCACTTTCTTTTGGTAAAATATTTTTAAGAACTCCAGAAGGTTTTTGTGGTAAAATAAAGTTTGCTACTAAATTTGGTTGCAAAGCCGTAGTTTTAAAACGAACTAATTTATGAGCATCAGTAGCTACACATGTCAAACTATCTTGACGAATATCAAAGAATACACCTGTCATTGTTGGGCGTAATTCGTCTGTTGCTGCTGCAAACAAAGTTTTATTTATACCATTACACAATACATCAACAGGCACAGTCAACGAATTTTTATCGTCCGACATTTCTGGCAACGAAGGATATTCTTCGCCTATTTGTCCTACTAAATTATACTTACCAGAAGTTGATGTCATCGTAATTGACATATCTTCATCGTTGATGTCAAAAACTAAAGGTTGCTCAGAAAACTCTTTTAAAATATCTAATAACAATTTAGCTGAAATAGCTACTGAACCATTTCCTGTTACACCAGATATTTCTACTGCAGTAGTCAATGTTGTTTCCAAATCAGATGCTGTTGCCAACAACTCTCCATCAGTAATTTTAAACAAGAAATTGTCCAATATTGGCAACGTATTTTTTGTACTTATAACACGACTAATCGACTGTAATGAGCTCGATAATGCTGTACTTGAAACTGTAAATCTCATATTCTAAAAAATTATAAATTGACCTTTTGCTTATTTCTACAAATATACAATTAAAAAACAAACAAAATATATATTACAAAAAACTCTATTAACAAACCTTAATGTCCTTTTATGATTCCTCTTTCCGACGATTTTATAAAGTCTACAATAACTTCTTTTTCTTTTGACGCTGGGAATTCGGTACAAACTTTTTCAAGAGCTGCTTTCACGTTTAAATCTGACATAAAGATTTGACGATAAATCTCTTGAATAGAAGAAATTGTTTCGTTTGTAAATCCACGGCGACGTAAACCAACAGAATTTATACCAAAATAAGCAACAGGCTCGTGTGCTGCTATTACATAAGGAGGAACGTCCTTATTTAACTTAGTACCACCTTGAATCATTGCATGGCAACCAATTTTCGTAAATTGGTGCACAAGAGTTCCTCCTCCTATCACAGCGTAATCATCCACTTCGACCTCACCTGCTAATTGAGTAGTGTTGGACATAATGATGTTATTACCCAAAACACAATCGTGTGCAACATGGCAATAAGCCATTATCAAACAATTGTCTCCTACAACTGTTTTCCCTCGCGAAGCTGTCCCTCTATGTATTGTAACACATTCACGCAAAGTCGTATTGTTACCAATTATAACATAAGTATCCTCGCCATGAAATTTTAAATCTTGAGGTTCTGCACCAATAACAGCTCCCGGGAAAATACGACAATTTTCGCCTATTCTTGTTTTTTTCAAGATTGTTGCATGAGGACCTACATATGTATTATCACCTATTACTACATCTTCATCGATGTAAGCAAAAGGAGAAATCGTTACATTTTTCCCAATTTTTGCATCAGGATGAATAAAAGCATTATTATTCATACGTTATTTATTTTTAATAATTTGAGCAGTAAGTTCAGCTTCACAAGCCAAATCGCCTTTAACAAAAGTATACCCTTTTATATGAGCAATACCATGACGCATTTCAGTTACTAAATTTACACGCATCACCACTGTATCACCCGGCTTAACTTTTTGATAAAAACGAACATTATCCATTTTTAAAAGATAAGTTGAATACAATTCAGGATTTTCTACACCATTCAACACCAAAATACCTCCACTTTGTGCCATAGCCTCAAGCAAAAGAACTCCCGGCATAATCGGTTCTTCAGGGAAATGACCAATAAACTGCATTTCGTTAAACGACACATTTTTTATCGTAACTATACTTTTATCAGTTATTTCCATCACCTTGTCAACCAAAAGAAACGGATAACGATGTGGAAGCATCTTTTTTATATCGTTTACGTCAAGTACCGACTCTTGATAAATAGAATATTTTGGATGCGAAACCTCTAAACGTTTAATATCATTTCTAATTTGTTTTGCCAAAGCCGTATTGGTTGTATGCCCGGGGTAACTAGCTATAACTCTTCCCTTTATAGGTTTCCCTATCAACGACAAATCCCCAATCACATCAAGCATTTTATGCCTAGCAGGTTCATTGTCAAACAACAATTCTGTATTCAAATAACCAAATTTATTGGCTTTCGGACAAGGTTGATGCATCATATCGGCCAGGCGTTGCAGCTCTACTTCCGAAATTTCTTTGTCGTAAATAACCAAAGCATTGTTTAAATCGCCACCTTTTATAAGGTTCATTTTTAACAACGGCTCTATTTCACGCACAAACACAAAAGTACGACAAGGAGCTGCTTCCTTTTCGAAATCGTCCATAGAATCGAGCACAGCAAACTGATTACTCAAAATTGGAGAATCGTAACCAATCAACACCTGCACACTAAAATTATCATCAGGCAAAATTGTTATCGTCGATTTGCTATCGGGCATTTGGTAAGTTATTTTTTTCGTTACCACGAAAAAATCTTTTTCTGCCTGCTGAACTTCTATTCCAACTTCTTTAATTTTTTCTACGTAAAATTTTGCACTTCCATCTAAAATTGGAAATTCAGGTGCATTCACCTCCATCAAGCAGTTGTCTATGCCAAAAGCATACAATGCTGCCAACGCATGCTCAACGGTGCTTATCCGTATATCGCCTTTTTGGATAACAGTGCCACGAGTTGTTCCCGACACATAATCGGCCAAAGCAGGTATTTCGGGTTGCCCCTCCAAATCTACACGCTTTATAACTCGTCCAAAATTGTCGGGAGCTGGCTTTAGCGTCAGTTCTATTTCTAGTCCCGTATGCAACCCTTTTCCTTTAAGCGTAAAAGAACTTTTTAAGGTTTTTTGTTTCGACATTTTACTTATTATTTTTTTCGAGCTCTGCAATGCGACGTTCAAGCAAAGCTATTGTACGTTGCATTTCAGGCAAATTTTTATAAACAACACTTGAGCGGCGGAATCCACCAACCGAAATAGCAGGGTACCCCATCAAAACCGTACCACTTTCTTTTACCGAGTTTGGAACTCCCGACTGTGCTCCTACCGTAGTTTTGTCTGCTACAACAATATGCCCAGCAATACCTACTTGACCGCCAAACACACAATTTCTTCCAATCTTTGTAGAACCTGCAACTCCACCTTGAGAAGCCATCACCGTATTTGCTCCAATCTCCACATTATGAGCTATCTGTACTAAATTATCCAATTTAACTCCTTGGCGAATAATCGTATTTCCCATTGTAGCTCGGTCTATCACCGTATTTGCTCCAATTTCCACATCGTTTTCAATAACAACATTGCCTATTTGTGGAATTTTTTGATACGAGCCATCTGCTTGTGGTGCAAAACCAAAACCATCTGACCCCACAACCACACCTGCGTGCAATATACAATTATCACCAACTACGCAATCGTCGTAGATTTTTACACCTGCGTAAAGCGTAACATTTTTTCCTATCTTCACATTGTTGCCAACGAACACTTGTGGATAGAGCAAAGAGCCCTCACCCACTACAGAATTTTCGCCAACTACGACAAAATCGCCCACATATTTAGCCTCACACGTTGCTGATTTAGCAATAGATACCATAGACGATACTCCTTCACGCTTTGGCTTAAATTGCTCAACAAGCATCAACAACGAAGCTAACGCTCTGTACGAATCGTCAACTCGAATCAACGTTGCTCGCACAGGACGTTCCAACACCAAATCACGATTGACAAGAACGGCATCGGCTTTTGTTTCGTATATAAAAGGCAAGTATTTAGGATTGGACAAAAAGGTAAGAGTACCAGGTCTTCCCTCTTCTATTTTCGACAAATCAGACAACTTAACTTCTGCATCTCCCTCAATTTCACCTTTTAAGAAATCTGCTATTTGTTTTGCTGTAAACTCCATTTTTAAAGAAAAATTTTAGCAAAGATAATAATTTTATACAAACAAATATTCCACAAGAAAAACGAAAAAACAGCTTCCCAATATTTATTACAAAATGCCTGAATAAAAAGCCAAAACACGTACTTATGTCAAAAAAATAATTACTTTTGCAACTTATTGAAAAATCATTTCTAAAAAACATATACTTATGGCAAAATTAAATTTTGGTGGCGTTATAGAAAACGTAATCACCCGAGAAGAATTCCCTTTGGAAAAAGCACGTGAAGTGTTGAAAAACGAAACTATTGCCGTTGTCGGATATGGTGTTCAAGGTCCTGGTCAATCGCTTAACTTACGCGACAATGGATTTAACGTAATCATCGGTCAACGTCAAGGTAAAACATACGAAAAAGCTATTTCGGACGGATGGGTTCCCGGCGAAACATTGTTTAGCATCGAAGAAGCTTGCGACAAAGCTACTATCATTATGTGTCTTTTGAGTGACGCAGCTGTAATGTCGGTTTGGCCTACGCTAGAAAAATACTTAACTGCTGGCAAAGCTTTGTATTTCTCTCACGGATTTGCTATTACTTGGAACGACCGCACTGGCGTTGTTCCTCCAAAAGATATCGACGTTATCATGGTTGCACCTAAAGGCTCGGGTACATCGCTTCGTACGATGTTCCTCGAAGGTCGTGGTTTGAACTCTTCGTATGCTATCTATCAAGATGCTACTGGCAACGCTATGGACCGCACCATTGCACTTGGTATCGGTATTGGCTCGGGCTACTTGTTCGAAACTACTTTCGTACGCGAAGCAACTTCTGACCTTACTGGCGAACGTGGCTCACTCATGGGAGCTATTCAAGGACTTCTTTTGGCACAATACGAAGTGTTGCGTGAAAACGGACACACACCTTCTGAAGCTTTCAACGAAACTGTAGAAGAGCTTACACAATCGCTTATGCCACTCTTTGCAAAAAATGGCATGGACTGGATGTATGCCAACTGCTCAACTACTGCTCAACGTGGTGCTTTGGACTGGATGGGACCTTTCCACGATGCTATCAAACCTGTGGTAGAAAAACTTTACGCTAACGTAAAATGTGGCAACGAAGCACAAATATCTATCGATAGCAACTCTAAACCTGACTATCGTGAAAAACTTGAGCTAGAGCTAAAAGCTCTACGCGAAAGCGAAATGTGGCAAACTGCGGTTACCGTACGCCAACTTCGCCCTGAAAACAACTAATATACATCTATACAAAACGAACGCCGCACCTTATAAGATGCGGCGTTTTTTATTCTCCGATAACCGTAGGGACGCATCGAATGCGTCCGTTTTTTACATTTGTTTTTTTCTCTCTGCGGACGCACACAGTGCGTCCCTACATCATTTTTCTACATAGCCCGTAAGGGGGACAAGGGTGAAATTCTTAAGGACAAACCCCACGAATAGTGAATCCTAATCTTCGTTCTTCGTCATTTGTATTTTCACCCCCTGAGCTAATTTTAAGATTTATTGCACTATTACTACTATAGGAAGAAGAATAAAAATAAAGAGAACTTGACCAATACTTACCCACACTCCCTACTTCTTTTTTCGTAGTTCCATCTATATAGCCAGCTGCAGGGAAAAATATATGAGGAGTATTGTAATAGTTTTTACTAGAGACGATCATCCCTGCTACACCTGTTCCATTATAGTTGCTGGTCCAAGTCCAAATACATTCTGTACAAAGTTCTTTTATCTCTTTGCTTGTTGGCATTCTCCAATTACTCCCCCATTCAGAGCGAACAACATCATCTGATAATTCGAGAGTTTTTTTATCATCTTTAGTCCCATAGTTATTACTAGCACAATATTTAGTCATATCAGTACTTGAAGAACCGTTATTCCATTTATAATAACTCCAGTTATAATTATATTTTGTGGAAATTTCACCCCACGAGAAATAATTTCCATACCCTTCAGGAGAATCAGCACCTACGTTACAGGTTGCCCATTTTACTCCGCTAGGCAACCCAAGGTCTACCCATTGATGACCATTTTTGATTGCAGTCGTTTTGGGAGGTACGAGTGAAATACTATCCACTTTACTTATTTCAAAATATGTAGCAGGAGAGTTTTTCTTGTACAAATAAAAAACATCTTGAGCTAAGAAACTTATTGCTATAAAAACAATACTAATAACTAAAAATACTTTTTTCATGATTTTTTACTTTTTAATAAATTTTACAATTTGGTTATTTACTTTTAAAAAATAGATATTTGATGTAAGTGTAGAAACGTTTATATTATTTCCTACGCTTTGCAATACGCATTGTCCATTATAGTTGTACACAGTAACAGTAGAATTTCTCTCCACACCTACTATATGTAGTTCATTCTGTACAGGGTTTGGAAAAACATACACTTTGGCTTCATCATCTATAACAGATTCCAATTCAGTAGGCAAAAGATTGCGTGTACCAAACATCACACAACGTAAGCCTGTAACATCGGAGTGAGTACCTTTTCGGTCGATAGTCATTGAGGAAGTTTCTGCTCCCTGCACAAAGGTAATTTTCTGTACCGTAGCCATTTCGTAAATAAGTTCACTTCCATCGGCACTGATAGCAATTACGGCAGAAACATCTTCTGCCCAACATACACTCACACTACAAGCGAGTGCTACAAAAAATAAAGTCATCTTTCTCATAATTCTTTAATTGTTATTTAGTTTTACAAATAAACAAACTCAAGCAAATCGAATCAAGTTCTTATTAGTTCTTATTTCTCAAGTCATTAAGTTTTTAATAAAATCTTGTTTTTCAGGACAAATCGTAGTAAGCGATATTTTGAATAACACCTATATCATTCAACATTGAGTCTGCATTTTATGGTTTTTATTTGCTCTATATAGAGCAGTAGTTCGTAGTATTTTTGTAAGTTTTTTTCATCGGCTTGACAAGCAAGACAAAGAGAGTGTTCTATCTTGATCATTTTATAGTTGTCATTACCTGAAACAATATTTACACTTCCTTGCTGTGTTTTTAAATCATTTGCTTTGCAGAGCAAAATATCAGGTTTCAGCAACAACAATAAATTGTCCACTTGCTCGTATTGAAATTCGGAAATAAGATTCATATTGCTTTCGAGCAATCCTTGAAATGGCAGCGAGGAATCGACATTAAACATTTTTTCTTCAAATCCTAATAGAAGGACTTTTACTCCTTTTCCCGATTGATACAAAAACGCTTTATTTTTATTGATACACATATTATTCTTTTTTTGTATTGCCTCCACTTCTACGGCTATCGGCATTCTCCGTAGCACCTAAATTTTGAGTTCACGTATGTACATAAAAAGAGCGTGGTGCCTTGTATATTGCTTCATTTGATTCTTTGAGGTCCTGAACTTACCCTAACTCTTCAAATTACGCACAAAAGCCCACGCTTTCACGTGAGCGTCATTTCTGCTTTTGCTTGAAGAG
The DNA here is from genome assembly GCA_017547145.1 of Paludibacteraceae bacterium. Taxonomy (GTDB): domain Bacteria; phylum Bacteroidota; class Bacteroidia; order Bacteroidales; family Paludibacteraceae; genus RGIG9608. The sequence continues at coordinate 296,843 of JAFYQJ010000005.1, forward strand.
TCTTTTTTGAAATTGTTCAGGTTTCAAAGAATCAAGTTTAGCTTATAACGCTATTTCCAATATTTTCAAGATGTACACACTTTTTTAAAGTGTTATTTTTTCATAGGCAAAAATGTTTTTTTTGTTTTACAAATTCAGTACAAATATATAAACAAACTTAGATACTACAAGCCTCGCTGCTTGGCTTCGTTCCAATACTCGTCCATCTCCGTAAGCGACAAATCGCGTAGCTGCTTGCCATCTTCGCGGATGCGTTGCTCCATATAATTAAAGCGGGCAATAAACTTCTTATTGGTTCGCTCCAAGGCGTTTTCGGGATTTATATCGTAGAGCCGAGCGGCATTTACAAGGCTGAAAAACACATCGCCAAACTCGGCTTCCTGTTTGTCTGCATCCAAAGCCTCCACTTCACGCTCAAACTCCGAAATCTCTTCACGCACCTTTTGCCACACTTGTGAGCGTTGGTCCCAATCGAAACCAGCATTGCGTGCTTTGTCTTGTATGCGGTAAGCCTTCACCAAAGCAGGCAAAGCACTAGGCACACCCTGCAAAACACCTCGGTTGCCACCTTTTTCTTTCAGCTTAAGTTGTTCCCAATTCTGCTCCACCTCGGTCGAGCTATCTACCTTTACATCCGAAAAAATATGCGGATGTCGATAAACTAATTTATCGCAAACAGCATCGCAAACGTCTTTTACGTCGAACTCGCTTTTTTCAGAAGCTATAAGTGCATAAAACACAACGTGCATCAGCACATCGCCAAGCTCTTTTTTCAGTTCTGCCATGTTGTTGGTCGAAATAGCTTCTGCCAATTCATAAACCTCCTCTATGGTAAGTGTGCGTAACGATTCGATCGTTTGCTTACTATCCCAAGGGCATTTTTGGCGAAGTTCTTCTACTATTTCCAAAAGTCGTCCAAAAGCCTCTTTTTTTTCTTGCAAAGTGTGCTTCATCTTTCTTTAATTTTTAAACTTAAACACCACGCCACTATTAGCATCTAATTGGAATTCAGGTAAGCTATTAGGACTAAAATCTATGTAACTTTTGTTGTTAGAAAACAACTCTTTCATCAACTGCTTATGGTTACACTTCATACCCAAAAAGTCGAACACCTCTTGTCCAATATTTAGTTTAATGCTTTTAGCCTCGTCGCTAAAATTAACAACTACGAGCAACGTTTCGTTACCACATCTACGTAGCCAAGCAAATTGTTTTGCAGCGTCGTAGTCTGAGTTCGATAGGTTTAAGTACTGCAAATCGTACATTACACCTTTTGCCACGGCATCTTCTTTAGCTATCGCAAAAAGTTTTTGATAAAATGCTTGGAGTTTGCGTTCCTCATCTGTCAACAAATGAGTATCATATTTTCCAGCATTTCTCCATCGAATTATTTTGTCGATACTCCAATAATCAAAAATAGTTGTTCTTCCATCTACCCCACTAAAACCCTCTTTATCCATACCTTGCTCGCCAAGTTCTTGAGCAAAATAACACATCGTTGGCGACGCAGAAAGCAATGCCGCTACCATCATTGCAGGTATAGCCTTATGCGGATTGTTTGCAAAAAATTGCGACGCAATGCGTTGCTCATCGTGGTTTTCCAAAAACGAAAGCATATTGCCTTGTATATCGCTAACAGACTGCCACGCCCTTGTTATTTCGCTTGCCGAGACGTAGCCACACATCACACCTCGCAACGTGTCGTACAAACCCACTTTATCATACAAATAGTCGAATCCTCCATAATGAATATACGACCTATAAAGAGACGGATTGTAAACTTCAGCTACAAAAAACAGATTCGGGAAACGAGTTTTGAGTTCAGCTATTACCCAATGCCAAAACTCTACTGGCACCATTTCTGCCATATCACAGCGAAAACCATCGACGCCTTTTTCCGCCCAATAAACCAAAATATCACGCATTTTAAGCCAAGTATCAGGCAAAGGATCAAAATGGCGTGCTTGAGCACCCATATAATCGACGCCGTAGTTAAGCTTCACTGTTTCATACCAATCGTTTACCGATGGCGAAGCCGAAAAACAATCGTTTCCTGTAGCTTTAGCAGGAAATTCATTGTAATCTGCAACCTCAAATTGAGGAGCAAACGGTGTATTCGGGAAATAATAAAAGTTGTTTTGCGGACTAAAATGCCAATCGCTGCGATCACCCTCACCAAAATCCTGAACACCATCAGGCTTCATATCCGAGCGATAAACACGAGCTACGTGGTTTGGCACAAAATCTATTATAACGCCCAATCCCGAACGATGCGTACGGCTTACAAGTGCTTCAAATTCTTTTATTCGCCAAGAGACATCTTCAGACAAATCAGCATCGACATCATAATAATCGCGTACGGCATACGGCGACCCAGCAATACCTTTTATAATAGTTCTATTGTCGGCAACAATATTTTCGTACGCAGTAGCAGTAGCATGCTCCAACACACCCGTATACCATATATGCGTAGCTCCAAGTTTTTTTATTGCTCGCAAACAAGTAGGCGTAAAGTCAGCAAATTTTCCACAACCATTTTCTGCTAACGTACCATTCTCTAAACGATTTTCGTTATTGTTACCAAACAATCGTGGCAACACTTGATAAATTATCATTTTTTCTTCTCTCATAATTCCAATAAACCTTCAGGCAACGACATTCGTAAAATACGTTTCTCTGCATCTATTTCCGTTATCAAATCTTCCGAAACAGGTATTAAATACTCAGCCACAGCAAACAATACATTTGCAGTTGTAGTATCTACAGAGTCGATAACACCAACACGCCCCATTGTTGCATCGTACAACTCAAATCCAACAAAATAATCCATACCAAAAGACAATTGATCTTCATCTATTTCCGATTTTGGAATAAAAATCTCCAATCCCGACAATGCAATAGCTTCTTGCTCATTAGTTATATCATCAAAATGCAATAACAAAGACTCTTTCCCTTTTGGTCGGCACGAGTTAATAAAAAAAGGTACAAAAATACCATCTATACACAAAACTACGAAACCAATTTCTTCTATATCAAAAGCATCGTTCGAAAACCAACAAGAGAGTTCTCCTTTTATGCCATGCGGTTTACCCACTTTCCCTACTTCAACCAAATCTTCTCTTAATATCATCTTCCTTATGTTTTCTTGCAAAAATACAAACTATAATTCTCAATTTTGACATCACTCTTTTTTTTTCAGAAAAAAGATTTTATCTTTGCACCTCATTTTACGTAATCTCTGGCAAAAAGTTTGTGTATATTGCGTAAAAGAACTTTAAAATATATTTATAATGGATTTAATTAAAATTGCAGAAGAAGCATTTGCTTCAGGCAAACAGATTCCAGCTTTCAAAAGCGGAGACACAATTACAGTTGCTTATCGTATTATCGAAGGTAACAAAGAACGTATTCAGATGTATCGTGGTGTAGTTATCAAAATTGTTGGACACGGTGCTAAAAAACGTTTCACAGTACGCAAAATGTCAGACAACGTAGGTGTAGAAAGAATTTTCCCTATGGACTCACCTTACATTGACAACATTACTGTAAACAAAATTGGTAAAGTTCGTCGTGCGAAACTTTATTACTTAAGAAAACTTACAGGTAAAAAAGCTCGTATTAAAGAAAAAACTTTTTAATAGTTTTTCACTTACAAAAAAAACCTTCTTTTCAGAAGGTTTTTTTATTTTGAATTGTGGCAAACTCCACGAATAGTATGTCCAACATGTCGGACTACAAAGTAATCTCTAATAACACCTTCAAAGAAATAAAAATAACTGGCATAACGACAAGACCAATCCCCTATCGATCCTGACCAATAAGCTCCTGAAGTTCCTATCTCATTAAGATCACTATCAAAATAAGTCCCAGCAGCTGGCAGGAAAATATGGTTATCATTAACCTTACTTTTAACAATATACCCTGCCACATTCGTACTATTATAATTATCTGTCCATTCCCAATTACAATATTCCATTAATTCGCCTATATCTCCATCTATGGGCATCTTCCAATCTCCACCCATATAAACCGTAGCAGCATCATCTTCTGGTTCAAGTATAGTTTTATTATCACCTATAAAATTTCCTTTCATATCATACCAAATAGCACTATTTCCATCATTGTCGAATGCATTATAAGTATATTTGGTTATACCTTCCCAAGAATCATATCCTGTAGCCATGAATTTATAGGTAGCCCAAGTAAACTTCTTTTTCGGAACTACTTCGCCCCAAGCAAAATAATAACCATATTCTTCCGGACTTTCTGCTCCAACATTACAAGTAGCCCATTTAGTTCCATTCGGTAATCCCAAATCCACATAATCATGTCCATTATAAGGATCATAAAACTCGGCCGTGTAAGTAATATCAGATGTTACGTTAATATAACGAGGATTATCTCCCACACCATCACTCCAACATTTAAAACTATAATTTCTCTTTGGTGTAGCGGTTAATTCTACCAACATCCCTAATTCATACACTCCGCCACCAGTCACATCGCCCATAGCAGTATCGGCAGACAATACAGTAACTGTAAAATGTGTATCACTTCCATTATTTTGTTCCGTTGTTGGATCTGACGGGTTGTTACCAATAATAAAATTGCATGAGACAAACATTATTGATAAAACAACCATAATCCATACATACAAATATTTTACTACTATTTTCATATATTTTTATTTATTAAAGATTTATTCTTGAGAATTTTCAGATTTTTCAACTGTTTCAAGTAACTCATCAATACGTGATTTCCAAGGACGCTTTCCAAAAATAGCCTCGACATCTTCCGCAAAAATCACTTCACGTTCTACAAGCATTTCTGCAAGACGATTATGCCCATCGCGATGTGTTTCAAGCAACTCTTTCGCACGACGATACTGAGCCGAAATTATTTGTTTTACCTCTTCGTCTATAAGTTCCGCAGTTCTTTCGCTATATGGTTTTGTAAAACTATAATCGCCACCTGTAGAATCATAGAAACTCATATTTTTAACCTTATCACTCATCCCAAAATAAGTAACCATAGCGTATGCACGTTTTGTAACACGTTCCAAATCGTTGATAGCACCAGTTGACATTGTCCCAAAGAAAACTTCTTCAGCAGCTCTACCTCCAAGAGTAGCACACATCTCATCAAGAAGATGTTCTTTTGTAGTAAGTTGACGCTCTTCAGGTAAATACCACGCCGCACCCAAAGCCTCACCACGCGGAACGATAGTAACTTTTACCAAAGGGTTAGCATGCTCAAGCAACCAACTAATAGTAGCATGCCCTGCTTCATGATAAGCAATAGATTTCTTTTCTTCTTGTGTAATTATCTTCGATTTCTTTTCTAATCCTCCTATAATACGATCTACAGCAGCTAGAAAATCTTCTTTCTCCACTAAGTCTTTGTTATTTCTAGCAGCTATCAAAGCAGCTTCATTACACACATTTGCAATTTCTGCACCAGAGAATCCCGGAGTTTGTCGTGCAAGAAAATCCACATCAAGTGATTTATCAATTTTCAATGGCAACAAATGAACTTGAAAAATAGCTTTTCGCTCATTTAAATCAGGAAGTTCAACATGTATTTGCCTATCAAAACGTCCAGCACGTAGCAATGCTTTATCCAAAATTTCTGCTCTATTAGTAGCCGCTAATATAATCACACCACTATTTGTTCCAAAACCATCCATTTCAGTCAAAAGCTGATTCAATGTATTTTCACGCTCATCATTCGAATGCGAAAGATTTTTACCACGTGCACGACCTATAGCATCAATTTCGTCAATAAAGATTATACAAGGAGCCTTCTCTTTTGCCTGACGGAATAAATCTCTCACCCTTGAAGCACCTACACCCACAAACATCTCTACAAAATCAGAACCCGATATTGAAAAGAATGGAACTTCTGCTTCACCAGCAACTGCTTTTGCAAGAAGGGTTTTCCCAGTTCCGGGAGGGCCTACTAGCAATGCACCCTTGGGTATTTTCCCTCCTAGACGACGATATTTATCTGGATCTTTCAAGAAAGAAACGATCTCTTCTACCTCTTGCTTTGCACCTTCAAGACCAGCAACATCCTTAAACGTAACCTTTTCTGCTGTTCCCTTATCAAACAGTTTTGCCTGCGATTTGCCCACATTAAAAATACCTGCTCCTCCACCAGCACCACTCGACATACGACGCATAATAAACATAAAGAAAAATATCATTAGTAGAAAAGGTATTACCGACCAAAGAATTTCATCGTAACTTCTTGCTTTTTCGTAACGATAATCGCCAGTATAAATACCTTCTGAACGATATTTGGTTATCATCTTCTCAAATTCCTCTACCGATGGTATTGCCACCTTTATCAATGCTGTGGTAGTTAAGGTGTCTACTTCCTCTCCAAAAACTTGCTCAATACAAGACGATTTTACCTCCGCCTCTAACAAATCTTTATTTGAAAAAACGGTTATTTTTGAGACACAATCATCCGCAACTAAACTCTCAAATTTAGAATATGAAATCTCTTGTGTAAGCCCATTTTTATCAAAGAAAATAGACAGCACAAACAATGCTGCTATCAGCAAATAAATCCAATAGAAATTAAATTTTGGTTTAAACCCTTTTTTATTGTTTTTGTCTAGATTTAAACCATTTTTCTTTTTATTCTCTTTTTCCATAAATTAATCTATATCTGCAATTTCATTCAACACTGCATCTGCCCAAAGATGCTCTATATCATAAAACTCACGAGCTTCCGACTGAAATATATGAACAATTACTTGACCATAATCCATAGCAACCCAATTTGCAGCTTCAAAACCATCAATAGCAAAAGGTTTCATTTGAGCATTTTCACGCACAAAATTTCTTATTTCAGTAGTAATAGTTGCTACATGAGTCGAAGACGTTCCTTCGCAAATAACAAAAAACACACATGGTGATTCCAATTTTTGCATATCAACCGTTACTATTCGTTTGGCCTTGCCTTCCTGCATTCCTTTAACAATCGTATCTACAAATTGTTCAATTGTACTTTCTTTCATAAAATCATTATTTATGCAAATATAGTGAAAAGAAAAACATCAATTTAGAATAAAGTTTTTTTAACTAAAAAGAGGGTTAGCCTCAAGCTAACCCTCTTTATTTGTTATGTTCTTAAAAGATATGCTTACTTTACAATTTCTGCAAATTTAGCATCTTCTGCAAAGTTTGCAAATTCAATATCTTTTTTAGCATATTCTGCTTTTGCAGCACACAATTCCACTGATTTTTGAAGATTTTCGTAAACAGCAGCATTATCATTAACACGAGCACCAACAACTGCTAATAAATAATAAGTCATTGCATCTTTTTTAGCTACTTGATTCAAAGCAGCACGAGCAGCATTGAAATCACCAACTAAAATTTTAGCCAAACCTTCGTTGTTTACATTTGAACCATTCAAAACTTCAACGGCTTTTTGATACTCTGCTTTTTTAATCAAAAGAGCACCTTGAGCTAATTCTAAGTTTTGACCAACATTTGCTGATTTTCCAAAATATTCTTCAGCAGCTGTTAAGTTTTTGTTTGCCAATGCAATCAAACCAGCATTAAAGTTAGCTTCAGGAGCATCAGCTTTAAATTCTACAGCTTTTTTAATCATACGTTCTGCATCTGCAAATTTACCTTGTTGATAAAGAGCAATACCCAAGTTATTGTATGCTCTCCAATCGTTAGCATTACGAGCAATTACTTTATTATAGATTTCGATTTTTTCATCAAGATTTGTAAATAATTTAGCTGAATAAAGCAATTCTTCTAAATTCAATGCAGCATCATTATTTTTTGCCAAATCTTTTATTTCTTCGTCAGATTTTCCGATAACATCAACTGACAAAGTCATTTGAGAACGACGAAGTTTTGGAAGAATCTCGTCTGCAATAGATTTATAAACTTCTGAAATATTTTTGATTTCACGTTCACGTTCTTCAGGATCTTCGTACATAGACAAAACTCGCAAGATTACTTCTTTGTCATCAATTTCAGAATCTTGCATTAATGCCTGGAATCCATCCCAGTCTTCTGCAGTAAATTTAGCATTAACAGCAATTTCTGCTTTCAACTTTTTCATTTGTTTTGCAATGTATTTGTTAGTTTCTTTTTCACGACGTTCAGCCAATTTTTCATTCAAAGACAATGTACCATCAGGTGAAGCGTAAGAAGAAATTTCAATACCTTTCAATTCTTCATTTTGAGCGTCTTTTGCATCTTGTACTTTTTGAATTAAAGCTGCAATTTCATCTTTAGACAATTCTGAAGAACGAATATTTGATTGTTGAATTGCAAAGTAAATATCAGCTTTTTTCTTTTCTGTAATTACACGTTGGAAGTTATCTTCTGCGATAACAGGATCTAAAGCTTGGAAATTTACAAGCTCTGGAGTAGCCAATACACCAGGAACTATTTCAACAACTCCTAAATCATATTCTTTATTTTTAACTTTTGCTTTAACACGTACACAGAAGTTTGATTTCAAGAATTTTTCATCATAATCAAACGCAGTGATAAAACTATAAGGACCACCAACTTTATATTTTACAACTTCATTGTTATCCTTAACTTTTTCTCCTTGATAAAAAATATCTTTATCTGCTATAGTATCAGTTTCTGTTGCTAAAATAGGAGTGATTGTCAATTCCATTTTTTTCTTGAAATACTTTTCTGGATAATTAACTTTTACTTCCATTCTAACTTTACCAGAATGACTTTCTACTGGAGTAGGCACAACTGTTACATACTCTTTCAACAATTCTTTTGGTTTACCGCAACTTACAATCAACGACAAAACCAAACAAGCCGAAACGACTGAAAATAGATGTTTTCTCATTTTTTTGTTTTTTTTGTTAATAATTTAAATTTACTATAATTCACAATTCACGAAATATTAGGCAAATATAAAAATAGTTAAATTAATAATTCGTTATTTTTGCAAAAAAATATTCTTTTTTATTTCCTTTTCTATAAGAAAGTAGAAAAACTTAAACTAAACACACAAGATGAAAGATTTTAGTTTTATATCTTATAAAAAAATTAAAAACTTAATTTTTAGCTACTTATCTTATATTTTAAATTCAAAAAAACTTCATTTAAAAACATATCCAACTTTTATTTCGCTTGAGACCGCATCTATATGCAATTTACATTGCCCAGAATGCGCTATCGGACAAAAGCGTTTTGTAAGAAAGCCTTTTATGGATATAGAGGTGTTCAAAAAAGTAATTGATGAAATTCAAAAATACACATTGAATGTTCTTTTATACTTTCAAGGAGAACCCCTCTTACATCAAAATATCATAACGATGATAAAATATGCAAACAACAAAAATCTATATACCTATTTATCTACTAATGCACAAAATTTAAATAAAAACATAAGTATACAAATTGTAAAAAGTCAATTGCGACATATTATCATTTCTATAGACGGTACTACGCAACAGTCTTATGAGCAATATAGAGTAGGAGGTTCACTAGCAAAAGCCGTAGAGGCAATCAAATTTTTAAAAGAAGAGAAAGAAATACAACACTCTATTTTTCCTAAAATAGAAGTTCAATTTGTCGTATTTAAACACAACGAAAACGAAACAGAAACAATAAAACTTCTTGCTAAAAAATGGGGTGCAAATGCTGTAACAATAAAATCGGCACAAATATACGACTATAAAGAAAAAGCAAAAATAATACCTTCAAAACAAAAGTATAGCCGTTACATACAAAAGAATGGCATTTGGCAATTAAAGAAAAAAATAAAAAACAAATGCTTTAGAAGTTGGGCAGGAGTTGTAGTAAATTCGGAAGGCGAAGTATTACCATGCTGCTTCGACAAGCAGAGCAACTTTGTTTTCGGAAATGTTCAGTATTCAAGTATAAAAGAAATTTTTCACAACGACAAAGCAACAAAATTTCGTCAACAAATTAAAGAAAACCGAAAAATTTTTGATATTTGTACAAATTGTACAGAATAAAATTAGCAGCATTTCTTTTATGGATAAGTTAACCCGAAAACAAGAGGAGGGTGTATGTAAATTACTACACCACATCCACGACGAGAAAGTAACCCAACACATTTTAGAGGTATTAGGTAAAGAAAATTGGACAAGAGACATTTTATGTGAGTGTGACTATTTAACAGATGAACAAGAGGATTTATTTGAATCTTTAGGTGGTGGATATACGTGTGAGGAGATGGATGAATTTATAGAGAGTTTGTCTATTAATGAAGAAATTGTTGAACGATTAAAAGAACAAGGTGTGACCAAATTCTTATATGAAAATGATGAATATTAAGAGGAAGTTAGAAAAGGAAATATTATTTGTGAAGGTATTGATGTGGAAGAAATTAAAAGAAATTTAAAAAATCATCTAATATGAACCCAAAATCCTTCATCTTATTTTTATTCGTATTTTTTGTTTCGTGTACTCCTGCTGACTACTGCGACACCATAAACAACGAAATAAAAAAATGCCAAACAATTGTATATAAAACTCTAACAGACAATACTGAAAAAACTTTGTATACAAAATCTCTACAACAATTACATTCTTCCGAAAAAAGAATTAAAAAATTAGGTGACTATCGAGGAGAGAAAGAGTTACTAAACACAGCAACTACTTTAATCCAATTCTACAAAACAACTCTAGAAAATCACCACAAAGAGAATTACCCTAACTATGAAACATTTCTTATAGATTTTAAAGAACAAGAACATGCATTGATAGTTGATTTCCAAAATGCATATCATTCTTTTATCAAAAATTTTGATTTAATACAATCCCAACTTTAATAAATGAACGAAGAACAACTTCAACATATTTGGCACTACAAGAAATTCTCCTTGATGAATTTAAAAACTACCAACAATGAACCTATTGAAATCATTGATGTAGGACTCCCCAACCCGAATGCAGGAGCCGATTTTTCGAATGCTAAAATTAAACTTGACAATTTAATTTGGGCTGGCGATGTCGAAATTCATCTTAGATCAAGTGATTGGAATAGACACCAACACCACAAAAACGAAGCATACAACAACGTGATTTTACACGTAGTAGCAGAATGCGATTGTAAAATTTACGATTCAAACAACCGAGAAATTCCACAAATTGAGATAGAAATTTCCAAAGAATTTTTAAAAATATTTCCCGAACGAAACACCTTTATTCTATGTGAAAAATCAATTATAAATATTGATTCCTTTACCAAAAAAACTTGGCTAGAAACCCTTTTATTCGAACGCTTTATTCGAAAAACAGAAGATATAAAATCACATTTAGCACAAAATGGGAACGATTGGGAAAATACTTTTTATGTTTTCCTATCGCGTAATTTTGGTTTTGGGAAAAATACTGATGCTTTTATGTTACTTGCAAAATCATTACCACTCAACTTTTTGCGAAAACACAAAGACAACCTTCTACAAATAGAAGCCATGCTTTTTGGTCAAGCAAATCTACTACCCAAAAACGATACCGATGAATACATCGGTAACCTAAAACGTGAGTATCATTTTTTGCAACAGAAATTTCAGCTTAAACCAATTGCAACACACCTTTGGAAAATGTGTCGCCTTCGTCCAATGAACTTCCCTCACATTCGTATTGCACAACTTGCCACTTTAATGCAAAAATCCGACAATCTTTTTTCGAAGATAATTACAAATCCCAATATCGAACACTTGCGAGAACTTTTCTTTATAGAAGTTTCAGATTATTGGCATACACATTACAATTTTTTAAATCAGAGCAAAAAAACAAGTAAACATTTAACCTCAAACACCCTTGATAGCATTATAATAAATACAGTTGTTCCTTTTTTATTTGCTTATGGCCAAAATCAAGGACAAAACTCATTATGCGAACAAGCAATCAACTTACTTAACGAACTACCAAAAGAAAAAAATAAGATTATCGATAATTTCAATAATCTTAATTTTACAACAAAATCAGCGGCCGACACACAAGCTCTACTGCAATTAAAAAATTGCTACTGTGATAAGAAAAAATGTTTTCAATGCCGATTTTATCACGAAATAACAAAGAAATCTTTTTAACGAAAGACTTTCATAAATTCTTTGGGAATAGGTAACTTAAATGTCATTTTCTGATGAGAAACTGGATGTTCGAATACCAATAAATGAGCATGTAATGCCAAGCGATTCATAATTATAGAAGTTCCCAATCCATACTTTCTATCTCCAACAACAGGATGCCCTACACTTGCCATTTGTACACGTATTTGATTTGTACGTCCTGTTTCTAAACGCAATTCTATCAACGAATATTCGTTACTTGTTTTTAGTTTTCTATAATGAGTTATCGATTTTTTCCCACCATTATCAGTAAATGAAGAATACACACGCATTGTCGTTGAATTTTCTGTCAACCACGAAACAATTGTATCTTTTTCTCTATCAACAACACCTTCAACCAAAGCTGTATAAGCACGTTCTGTAGCAATCTGCGTCCAATTATCACGCATAAACTCTTGCAACTCTCTACTTTTGGCAAACACCAACAACCCAGAAGTTTCTCTATCCAATCGGTGAACTACAAAAACATTGTTTTTTGGATTCGATTTCCGCACATAAGTTTTTAACACCGAGAGCACCGTACTTTCACGCGAATCAGTTTTTATTGGAGCAGTTAATATCCCTGTTTTTTTCTCTACCACCAACAAATCATCATCTTCAAAAATCACTTTTAGCTTTGGATGAACTAATTCAGTATTTGCAACAGAAGTTGATATAACTACACAATCACCTTCTTTTAGTAAATAATTATATTGAGTTTCAATTCTTCCATTCACTTGTATTTGCCGATGCGACAACAATGATTTTACAGAATTACGACTCATACCGCCCATTTTCTGCAAAAGGAAATTCATTAAATCTACCGACTGTTGTACATACAAGCGAGTCTGTTTTTGTTTAGAATAGTTTTTCTTTCTCATAATATACCTTAAATAAAAAAAGGCGTTCCCCTTCGCATAATGAATTTTGAAAATTCCCTACACTCTACGTCTAAAACGGATGAGGTAACCTTTTTACAAAAACTACAAACTATCGCCGAAATCCTTACGGAATTTTTCGACTAGTTTTTCTTGCCAATCGCCAATTGGTTGCAAACGTCCAAAGAAGAAGCGAAGTACAGAAGGCTCATCTTCCCAACGCAAACCACCAATAAGATTTCTATTATCATAAACCCATTTTACGCGATCAGCACAGTATTTAATTTGCGACAAAGTAAACACGCGACGAGGAACTGCCAAACGAACTAATTCCAATTCAGCATAATGCTCTGTCCCATCTGGATTACGTTGTTCTGAAAGTGTTCCACGCTCCATTCCACGAACACCACTTGCAATATAAAACGCTGTTGCTAATGCTGCTGCAGGATACTGACTATGAGGAACATGAGGAAGAATTTCTCCCGCATTAACATGAGCTCCAAGTCCACCTGCAGGTTTTATCATAGGCACTCCATATTTATCCAACTCATCAACTAAATATTGAATAAATTTTGGACCTTGCGAAATAATTTCCATATCTAATGTTTCTCGCAACCCTACTGCCATAGCTTCCATCGAACGAACTTCCATACCTCCGTAAGTCAAGAATCCTTCGTAAAGAGGAATGTATTCTTTCATTTTCAAAATATAACTTTCGTTATTCGAAATAATGGCACCACCACGAGCAAAACCTAATTTACGTGCAGAGAAATAAATAATATCCATTGTAGCACCTAACTTATGCATAATATCCTTAATGCTCATATCCTTACACATTTCTTCACGCGTTTTCATGAAGTAAAGGTTGTCTTGCAAAAGTGATGCATCCAAAATACTCAAAATACCATTTTCTTTACAAATTTTTGCTACTTCAAGCATATTTTGCAAACTAACAGGTTGACCACCAATCAAGTTTGTACCTGCTTCGATACGTACAAAAGCAACATTTTTTGCTCCCAAATCTTTGATCGTTTGCTTCAAACGAGGAATATCAAAATTACCTTTAAATGGTTCATCATTTTGAGGCTCTAAACCTTTTTTACCAACCAACTCAATCACACTTCCACCAACACGAGTAATATGTGCTTTAGTTGTAGTAAAGTGGAAATTCATCAATGTAAATTGTCCTGGCTTAACAAATGTTTCTGCCAAAATATTTTCACATGCACGACCTTGGTGAGCTGGCAAAAAGTATTTTGTACCAAAAACCTCCTCAATTGCCGAAATCAAACGATTGCAAGTTTCAGAACCTGCATAGGAGTCATCAGCTATTGACATTGCGGCTACTTGATTATCACTCATAGCATTCACACCTGAGTCGGTAATCATATCCATAAACACATCTTTATTTTGAAGCAAAAAAGTATTATTTCCTGCTTCTTTCATTTTTTGCAAGCGTTCTTCTACTGGAAGTAAAAACAACTTTTGCACCACTCGCACTTTATGCATTTCCAAAGGGACTTGCTCCTCTGGTCTATAAAAATTTACTATTGACATAAAATTTCCTGTTTTTCAAAAATTAAGTTGCGAAGATAATTATTTTATTCTCACCCATAACAAAAAAAAATGGCTCTAGAGCCATTTTTACTTTTTCTAGTATTTACATATTGTAAAATAATCTACCTCATTATCATTCTGTACTCGCAACAAATAAACACCTTTTTGTAGGTCATTTACGTTTATTATAGTTTGCTGATCTGAAACAGTAATTGTCTTCACAACAATTCCATTTAATGTTAATAATTCAATTTTATCATTAACATTCGATTCTACAAACAAACTAGAACGAACGGGATTTGGATAAATACGTATAACATTGTCTGTTGTAATCATTTCATTTTCTACAGTAGGATCTATTATTCGCAATCCAAAAGTATGCACCGAACCTTTATGACGTGCTCCACACGGATCAAAATTATTTACAGAATTATGCTGCATTGCTTCTTCTGAAATAATTCTTATAGCAGAAAAACCTGCATAAGCAGACATTGGTACTTGAATCTGATAAGTTTCATTAGAATAACGATATCCACTTTGACCTCTACCATCAGCACCTCCATAAATATCATATTTCTCACTCGATGTTGAAAATTCCCCATCGCGGTTCCAGTCAATATAGATAACAACATTACCCCATTGTGTAGCAGAAGAGTTAGATGAATAATTAAATGTTAACATATCCCCGTTTTGCACTTCAACTATCTTCGAAGTCTGATAATTATTCAAAGATGCAGACGATGTTACTGAAACCGTGTTTATTGGTGATGTTATTGTTATTGAATTTAAATAAAAGGTAAATGTTTCGTAGGCCGCAACTCCCGTACAATAAGTAGGATTTTCACTTGTAAAGTGAGCTACTAAATCATACGACTTATTTACTGTAAATGTATAAACTGCCGAAGTAGAAACAATTTCACCTGTACGAGTTTTCCATGCGGCAAATTCATAGCCACTTGCTGGAATTGCCTCAATAGTAACTCTTTCGTTTTCATCTGCTTCATAAACTTTCTCTGTTGTTCCGTGAATCACAACAGACCCTTTATTCTCATCGCAAGAAACTTTTACTTGGGTAAACGAAGAAATTGGCAATGGAGAAACATTCAATCTAAAAGTAAATAACGTACCTCTTTTTCTTGCTTGACAAGGTCCTCCACCCAATGAATTATGGGCAGGAGCTTCTCCCGAACACAATCTTATACCACAAGTTCCCACTCGCACATCATTTGGGACAATAATTTTAATTTCCTTATTTACTATTTGTACCAATGGATTGTTAAATAAAGTATAAGCTTCGCTTGAAGTATCCCATGTTCCATCCATATTCCAATCTATATATGCAATCGCTTGAGACCACTTGGTATGCTCTCCACCCGAAACATAAAATTTCAAGGTATCTCCTGCACAAACTTCAGCAATACAAGTGGAGGATAAATCAGTAATAGAAGTAGCACCTTTTGAAAATGTAAAAGCTTGCTCACCATTTACCGAAACAGACCCAGCATTTATACCATAATGGTCGCCATCTCCATTATTTGGAGCTGTTCCTTCGCAATACGTAGGGAATTTAGCTTCCATCGCCATTGTAAGTTCCAAATCTTCAATCAAAGAGGTTACAGGCAACGGATTGTTCGATGTCATTGTTGCTCCATAAGGAATACCATCTTTTACCCATTGCACAAAAGCATAACCTGTTGCAGGAATTGCTGTTATAGACACATTCGTCCCTGCAGCATATTTGCCATCATTATCAGGTTGTGGCGATAGTGTAAATGTTGCAGCACCTTCGATGCTTGGAACTGCCGACAATGAAAATCGCTCACTATCATTTGGTGCTACATTCACTTGAAAATCATAAGTTGTACCATCAGCCACATTACTACAAGGATCAACTACAGAATCTCCTCCTACAATTCGCAAACGAACATTTGTAGTTCCTTTTTTTGCACTAGTAGGAACATTTATTGTAAAACTTTTGTTATTTACTCCTTGTTCATTTGTAATAAATTCGTCATCAGAAAAAACATGATTTCTATCCCAATCTACCCAAATAAACATTCGAGAAGAAGCAAACGACATCGACGAAGTTGCTTTTTCAAAATTCATTGTGAATGTACTACCTCTCTTAACATTTACTCCTCCTAAAACAGATTTGGCAACATATCCATCACTTACTGCCTCGTCGGTAAGCGAAATCTCATTCCCTATATAATAAAGTTGTGATTGCCCTAAAGGCGTAATAGATGCTCTTCCTAAAAAATAATTTGAAGTTGTAGCAAGAGGTTTACAGTAAGGTGTTTCTGCAAATTTTGCTACTAACGTAACATCAGTTTTTACAGAAAGGGAAAATGTAGCATTCGTACTCATCGGTATATTAGATTCTTTTATATACCAACCAACAAAAGTATGCCCAGAAGACGGATTTGCCAACATCGTTATTTTTGTTCCATTAAACACCTTCAACTGCGTTCCTTCGTATCCTTTAAAACCAATTGTACCCCAACCACTTTGAGACGATAGCCCTTCTATTTTTATTGTAGGTCGGTCTGCTTTTTTATGAATGCTCATAGGGATATCAAAAACAACACCATCTTGTATATTTTCACAACTAGAATGGTTGTTTCCTGCAATAGAAGCGTCACTTGCATCTGTAAGTTTCAAACGTACACAACTCGCACCCAACAAAGCTTCACTTGGTATAGCAATTTGCATATTATAAAGTACAGAATCAGCACTCGTATGACCCACAATACGACCTAAATACTCATTCGTAGAAACAAATTCTTTATCATTATTAAAATCAGCATAAACATCTGCTACCCAAGGAGAGTTATTTGACGATTTTGATTTTTGACTAAATCCTAAAGTAAACGTTTCTCCCCTTTCGGCAACAATACATGAAGTAGATATTTTGTTAGTAATTTTATCGGCTACATCAGTCATTTTTAATTGCATATTAAACAATGCATTTTGCGATTGAATATAAGAAATATAACGATCACTACTCAAAGTCCCCTTTACCGAACAATAACTAGAAGCTGTACGAGGTTCATCCGAATCGTTAAGAACTATCTCATCAATATAAATATCAATATCGCCTGACAAACGACCTACAGCAGTTTGACAATCAGGATAAATACGTATTCTATCTATAACATAACCATTCCCTTTTATAGAGAAAATAGCATCGCTCCAAGCATTTGCACGCACTTCAGAACGAGACAATTCTATAATTTGTAGCACATTATTATTTTTATCAATAGCCGCCATTACTAGTGGACTCAATGTTGGCTTATATACTAAAACATGCAAATATTGTTTTGTAGTTGTTGCCTGAAACGTATTTTCAAGTTTTATTTCAACACCATTTCTATCTCCCGCATAATAAGGACGAACATAATGCAACACCTTTTCGGTTTCGTTCATTTCATTGATATACGGATTATCAATGACTTCAACTGTTGTATTTACACATTTGCTTTGATTGAAAGGAGAATTTTCCCATTCATCGACAAATTTTGTTCCACTCGTTAAGCCACCCTCGAACGAAGACAATATAGTTTCTGCTTTTAACAAATAAGGAACAAACAAAAGCAATATAACATATAAATATTTCAAATTTTTCATCTTGCTACTTTTTAAAATCAATAAATAGAAATACGATTAATCAAAGGACAAACTTTACTATCAGTAATCACGACCTTAACCTTGCTTGTTTGAGTAGGAGAAGTGAGTTGAACAATACGCTTATGACCTATTGTTGTTGTTGCAGTAGTAGTAGATTGTTTCACCCAAGTAGAACCATTCCATGTATATATTTCAAACCCTTTTACTCGTTGACCCTTACGAATATATTCACCTAAACGAATATACTTAACAGTTCTTGAACTTCCTAAATCAAGTTCTATTGAGCCACTAGTTTCACCATCTTCCAAAGCCCAATATGTATCATCGCTATTGTCATTGACATTTCTTGCAGCAAATTTTCCTGCTACCGAACTACTTCTCTCCGCCGATGCTGATGCTGTAGCATTTAAAGCTAAATCCGTTCCAAAAGCCTCATCCAACAATGTTTTAAATCCTCTAAGATTTGTTACTGTAGCATTTGACAAAACGCCAGCTTTGTTTGGAGGAAAATTGAGAATAAGATTAGAATTTCGTCCAACCGACGTCATATAAATATTAAACAATTGTTGTGCTGTTTTTATTTGACCAGTATTGTCGGCTGTTGTATTCCAAAACCATCCATTACCATTCTTCGCATCACACTCAGTAGGCAACCAACGCCAACCATCTTCTTCACCCTCTTCATTTCCACTTCCATCATCGTTAGCTCCATTGTCATACGTACACCAAGAAGTTTCTCCTGCCCAACCTTCTTCATTACCTACCCAATGACAATCTTGATCCCAACCCCAAATAGCACAATTGGGTTGTAATTCACGAATCATTTTAAATGTATTTGGGAAGTCATAGTATGTTTCAGCATCAATACTTCGTGATTCATTGGCTCCTCCATAGTAGCCACTTCCGCCATTTGCTCCATCGAACCACATTTCAAAAATTTCTCCATAATTTGTACAAATCTCACGAATTTGCTCACGGAAAACTTCTACATAACCTGCACGACCATATTCAGCATGATTTCTATCCCATGGAGAGATATATGCACCAAATTTCAATCCTTGGCGACGACATTCTGCCGACAACAATGCTGGAATATCCACATTACCATACGTTGTAGTATTGTTTTTTGTACTATGTGCTGTTGTATTTGTAAACCATGTACAAAAACCATCATGATGTTTACAGGTAAGAATAATACCTTTCATCCCGGCATTTTTAATCTCGGTTACCCATTGTTCTACATTGATAGCCGCTGTAGGATTAAAAGAATTTATACTTTCATTACCATTACCCCATTCAAGATTAGTAAACGTATTTATCCCAAAATGCATAAACGCATAGAATTCCATTTCATGCCAAGCCATTTGGCGTTCAGTTGGAACTGGGAAAACTGGTTGTGGCTCATTTTCCGAAGAAGACATGTCACAAAACGAAGATGTCTGCCCCAAAACTATTGGAAAAACCAACAGCATACAGACAATCAAAACAAAGAGTTTCTTGCTTATTTTCATAGCTTTATAACAATTATATTTTTGCAAAGCAAAAAAAAAAAACACAAAAGCAAACAAAAATCAAAAAAAACATATTTTTGCAATGCATTTATTGCGGTAGTAGCTCAGTTGGTAGAGCATCAGCTTCCCAAGCTGAGGGTCACGAGTTCGAACCTCGCCTACCGCTCAAAAAAAAGATATATAAACTAAATCACTGTCTGCTCTTTAATGATTGAATATTAAAGGAAATTGCATCCGCCCTCTATTCAAGAGTTTTTCTTTTAATCATTACAGACAACAAAAACCTCTTCCCTTATTTTAAAAGATTTTTTACGGATATTGATACTTATATTGTACCTTTGCACCCGAAAAAATTTTTGTTTATGGAATGGTTTATTGACTTACTTACTAAAGAATCTATTGCACACACAATTCTATTGTATTCGTTTGTTATTTCTTTAGGTGTTTTATTAGGAAAAATAAAGATTGGAAGCGTATCGCTTGGCGTTACCTTTGTATTGTTTGTTGGCATTGCTGTTGGTCATTTTGGATTTACAGTAGAGGCAGAAACATTACATTTTATAAAAGAATTCGGATTGATTCTTTTCATATTTTCTATTGGGCTACAAGTTGGTCCGGGTTTTTTCTCTTCGTTCAAAAAAGATGGTTCACTACTTAATCTTCTTGCTTTCGGCATTGTACTTTTAGGCATCATCACTGCCTTGAGCATTTATTACATTGCTGCAGGAAGAATAGAAATGCCAATGATAGTTGGCATACTTTCGGGTGCCGTAACAAACACTCCGGGGCTTGGAGCTGCTCAAGAAGCTTTACGCCAACTCTGCGAAGCACGCCAACAAGTAGACGTTCCTGAAATTGCATTAGGCTATGCCGTAGCCTATCCGTTGGGTGTAGTAGGCACTATTTTAGCAATTCTACTTATAAGAGCTATTTTTAAAATAAAACTTGACAAAGAAAACGAAGTTGCTTCGCTCAACGAAAAAGGGAAAGACAAACCTCAACGTTTGTCTGTAAAAATCACAAATCAATCTATTTGTGGAAAAACACTTCTTGAATGTAAAGAAATTATCGGACGTAAATTCGTTATTTCGCGACTAATGCACGAAGGAAGAACTATTATACCAGCAGGCAACACCGTCTTTTCGAAAGATGATATAATATTAGCTATTTGTACAGAGCAAGATATTGATGCTATTGTTGCATTTTTCGGTGAAAAAACCGAAATGGAATGGGAAACACAAAATACACAGTTGGCTTCGCGTCGTATCGTTATTACACAAAACAACATCAACGGGAAAACTATTGGCGACCTACAACTTCGCACGCTATATGGTATCAACATCACACGTGTCAATCGTTCGGGTATCGACTTGCTTGGTCGTCCTGACCTTGTGTTGCAAGTTGGCGACCGCGTAATGGTGGTTGGCGAACTTGACGCCATAAAGAAAGTAGAGCCACTTCTTGGAAATACGCTTAAACGCCTAAACGAACCACATATCATTACTATATTTTTTGGAATTCTTGTAGGTATTTTGGTAGGTTGCATTCCTTTCTACTTCCCCGGGATGCCTATGCCTGCAAAACTTGGTTTGGCGGGTGGGCCGCTCATCATCGCTATTTTGCTTGGGCGATTTGGCTACAAAATAAAACTCATTACTTACACCACACAAAGTGCCAACCTTATGTTACGCGAAATAGGTATTTGCCTATTCCTTGCAAGCGTGGGTATATCTTCGGGTGGAAAGTTTATGGAAACAGTATTTTCCGGCGACGGACTGCTTTGGATAGGATGCGGATTTTTAATTACGTTTATTCCCGTATTTGTTATTGGATTAATCGGGCGATTGTGTTTTAAACTCAACTACTTTACGCTGATAGGTATGATAGCAGGCAGTACGACAAATCCTCCTGCATTGGCTTATTCAAGCTCTATAGCTACGAACGACCAACCCGCAGTGGCATACTCTACCGTCTATCCGCTTACGATGTTTTTACGCATTATTTCAGCACAGATATTGATTTTAGCATTAGCATAAAAGGGGGTTAATCCCCTTTTATTACTTTCTTTGGAAAAGAAGTGGAGAAGGCAATTGCCCAATAATTACATCTTTTATACTATCATTTTCTATAAAAAACGACGTTGGGAAGACCTCTATAAAACTTGCAGAATCTCGTTCTATTTCTACAATGTTTAAATCTCCATAATATGAATTAAAGATTTGATTAGCTGTATCGCTTTCTTCTTTTGGATTAACCAAAACATAAGCAATCATTGTATCTACAACTTCATGTTCAATAAAAGATTTGTAATTTTCCAAAGAATTCAAGCAATGTGGACAATGATATGAAAAGAAGAAAACGATTTTGCTTTTTTCATCTTCTTCTATAAATTTATTAATCTCATTTTCTGAAATATGCTGAGAAATAAAAGGATGTTTTTGTTTAGAAAAAGCAAAAGGCTTATAAGTCATTCCTGCCAAAAAACAAGATGGGAATAACATTGTAAACAAAATAGTATATTTCCAATTTGGGATTTCTATAGTATCAACTTTTACAACGAAATAAAGCCAACCTAAAACAATAAGTAATAACATATTACGCACATAAGAGAATATAGGATTTCCACTCAAAAAAGGAATTTTACCAAAACATCCACAATCGGTAATTCCATTTCTTAAATGAGCATAAGTAAACATTCCTGTAAAAATCAGAATTGTCAAAAACGAAATCAATGAAACTTTTCGGATTCTTATTTGCAACAAAAATAAAACCCCTAATAATATTTCAAAAAGTACTACTACAGGAGCTAAATAATGTAACATTGAAAAACCATATTGGATTATCAAATACTGAAATCCAATAATATTAGTTAGTTTACCTATTCCCGATAAAAGGAAAACCAATCCAATCACACAAGAAAATATTTTTTGTTTTTTCATTTTATATATAAAAAGAGGAACTTACAAGTTCCTCTTTTGTTAATTTTTACAATAACATCCTGACGTGCTTGAAAAGCAATACCCATTCATGTAACCCTCTTCTGCACATTTAGAAGAACATCCTGATGGTCCTGAAGTCATACCCATATAAACTCCCGAACAATATGAACTTGGTGTATCAGGAACAGAACTAGAACCTCCACTATTATCACAAGCAACAAATATCACTACTACTGCAATTGCAAAAAATAAAAATACTTTTTTCATTGTTTTAAGTTTTAAATTGTTAAACATCATTTTATTTTTTGCAAATAAACATATTTTCCGTTTTTTAACAATCTCGATAAAGTAACGATTTTTCTACTAATCGTTGAAAAAAAAATCACAACCTCTTTATTTACAAAAACATCCTCCACTAGTTCGAGAAAAACAATATGCTCCATCATAACCTCTGTTCTCACATAATGATTTACATCCACTTTCAGAACTTGCAGAACCTACCTGAACAAAACCATTTGCTCCACACGCAAAGCCTTCAGAAAAAGAATTTATAAAAGAAGCTGCCTCCCGAGAACTCACGCTACTACCATTTTTACTACTTGCACTTCCTAATGCTAAAACTGTAAAAAACGTAACTATGCATAGTTGTACTATACACAAAACAAATTTTTTCTTTCTATCCATAAAAACAAGATTAAAAATAAACTATAAAACAATATATCTAACGCATCAAATGTTCCACTTAACAAATGAAATTTTTGTAAAAATTCCATTGCAAAAGGTAAAACTATAACGACTATTAAAAATATTTTACTTACAAGATTATCCTTTTCAAAAAATGCCAACTGAAGTAACAATAATGCCAAATACCATAAAACATCTGGCAAACAAAAAAGGAAAAAATAAATAAGCGGATTCCCATTGTAATGTATATCTATTTTTATCGCTTCTAATAACTCCGACCCTTGCAATGGCAAAAGAAAAATTACGTCTTGCCTACAAGTACAATAAATCAAAGTACCTAACAATAAAAACAGAAGCGAGAATCCTGCATATTTCATTTTTATCTAGAACAAGGAGAATATCTAGTTCCTCTAAACGTCATACTACGTATTCCTCCAGTATTAGAAGGAGTATAAGTCACACGTATTTCATTATCTCCTTCTAGAAATAATACGATAACACTAGTTCCTGTAGTTCTATCAATAGTATAAGTTCCTGACAACGCCTTTACTCCGTCATCAAACATGGTAAAATTTCCATTACTGTAAAAAATAATTTGTTCGGTTCCATTACATACAGATTGTGTAGAACGAAATGATAATGCATTAGCATTAAGCGTTAAACCCAAAACTGCCAATAACACAACTAATAATTTTTTCATAAAAAATTTGTTTTACGTCCGCTCCTTATTCGGACCTTTAAATGTTAAAAAAAATAAAAAATTAAATTGTGCCAAAAGTACACTATAGGATTAAGTAAGAAGACAAAAGCTATAAGACGAAATTTCCATATTATATGGAAAATATTTCCACGCATATCACTCTTTTTTCTGATAGAGATTGGAGTAATAAGCAAAAAAATCTTCATTCAAAACTTGTGAAATTTTCAAAAGAAGCTCGGCGTGCAGGTGCTGTTGTTTAAGAATTTTTGGTCCGTTCGACACATCAGTACAAAGCTGACGTGCAAGCCACGCCGCACTGCGTTGTTGGCGTTGCAAACTTTGTTTTATTATTTCTCCGATATGAAAATCTTCCGTTTCGGGCATAAAAAAGGCGTTAAATCATTCTTCCTCATCTAACACCGATAGGCTCCGCCAAGAACCCTTGAACTTAAACAAGTCGGAATAATTCACGCCAAAGAGCGTGAATATTCGCTTACTTATTCTTAAGTTCTTAAATCTGGCGGATTTTATCAGTGTTAAGAATAAGAGCAAATGCTCATTACAAAAAAACATCTTCGCACCTCACGAAGATTGGGACAAATATACGAAATATAAAGTCTAAAAAATACAGCAACCACCCAACTCTTACCACGTTAACAAAAAAGTTTTACTTTTGCACAACTAAAACAATAAACTATGAAAACACATTTTTTTACCAAAACCATTTTAGGCATAATAATTGCTTTTACTCTCGTTTCTTGTAATACATCAAACAACGATGAGCCAACTCCTCAACCAGAATTTTTTACCATTACATTCGAAGATTTTTATCTTGGAAACAATAGCGTATGGGACGGATCGGATATGAGCGGAGGTTTTTCGCTTAACGATGTTTGGTTTTACAACAATTACGTGAACGAATACGGTGGATATAGCAATGGTGGTTTTTCGGTTTCTTGCCAAACAGATATGGAAACTGCAGGGTTTGGCAACCAATATAGTGTTTACAGTAATGGCGGAGCCAATGGTTCAAAGCAATTTGCGGTGGTATTTTACTCTTCCTATGCACCAGAAAACTCTCGCTTTACACTTAACAAAAAAGCAAGTAAAATAAAGAGTCTAAAAGTCAACAACTCCACTTATGCTTATTTAGCTATGAAAAATGGCGATAGCTATACAAATGCATTAGGTGAAAACGATTGGTTTAAGGTAACTTTTGAAGGGTATTTAGATAGTAAATCGGTTGGAAAAGTTGAGTTTTACTTGGCGGATTTCAGAGAAGGAAAAACTTACATCTGCAACGAATGGACAACTGTAAACCTTTTGGGATTAGGAGAAGTTGATGAAGTACGAATATCTGTTGACGGCAGCGACATCAGTGAATATGGATTAAACACCCCATCTTATGTTTGCATCGACGATATTGAAATAGAAAAATAAAAAGAAGGAGGTTATAACCTCCTTCTTTACTTTAAAAGCCAAAAAACATACGTTAAAAAGCAACCTAACATAATTATCCCCGTCCATCTATTCAACTCGCGTTTCCTTGATAATGCAACAAACAACAATAGCAACAAACTACTTCCTGCCGCCAACGAAGCATCTACAACAAAATTGTCATAAATCGGCAACGATGATATAGATGAACTCAATCCCAGTATAAAAAATACATTAAATATATTTGAGCCAATAGCATTACCAATGGCTAAATCGGTATTCTTTTTCAATGCTGCAACTACCGAAGTGGCTAATTCGGGGAGCGAAGTTCCTGCGGCTACAATTGTAACTCCAATAACTGCCTCACTCAATCCCCACGACTTTGCTATTACCACAGCATTGTCTACTATTAAATTGCCACCTACAACCAAACCTCCTAAACCCACAATTACTAACAAAATAGCCTTCCATATTTTCATACTTTGAGTAGACTCTTCCGCATCGTTACTAACATTCTTTTTTGCTTGAGATACTGCATAAACAAGAAAGCCCACAAAAATTGCTAATAAGATAGCACCATCGAAACCCTGAAGATTACCATCTTGAGCTAATAACAAAACAATAGCTCCTGCTAAAACACTAAGTGGAATCTCGTAACGAAAAGTATTTTTTTGACAAGTAATTGGGTAAACAAGAACAGAAATTCCTAATATTATCAACACATTAAAAATATTACTCCCCAATACATTTGTCAAAGCAATATCTGTTGTACCCTTTGCCGTAGCAACAACATTTACCACCAACTCTGGTGCCGAAGTGCCAAAAGCCACTATAGTCAAACCAATCACTAACTCCGAAACGTTCAATCGCTTCGCCAATCCCGAAGCTCCATTTACCAACCAGTCTGCTGCAAATGTTAGCAATACAAAACCAACAATTAATAAAACATAACTCATAAAACAATATTTTTTCGTGTGCAAAAGTATGAAAAACAATTCAAACAGAGTCATTAAAAGCCTTTATTATATTTAATTAACTGTTTGCCTATTCCACTTCATAAAGTACTTTTTACTATCTTTGCAAGCGGAAATGAAAAAGTTTTTTCAAAATAGCATAATTACAACATTAGTATGTTTCTTTTTAACATCGGCAACAGGATTTAATATTGCTCACTTTTGTTGTAACACATGTGCAGAACATGGATTCATTGAAGTTTTTCTTACAGATTCATGCTCCGACCTACATTTTAAACTTCAACATGAAGCAGAAAATCATTGCTGCAATCATGAATCTGACAACGAAAAAGGAATATCAGCAACTTCTGATAATTGTAGTTTAACTCGCATTTCAACAAATATTTATACCTTACAAAAACAAATAAAAATAAATCCTGATTTTGTTTTTGGATTCATTAAACTCAATTTTTCTATTTCAGAGTTTATAGTAAAATCTGATTACTCTAAAGATTTTCTTACAATTCCACCTCTGCTATCAGGGAGAACAATTTTGGAGAAAATATCTACTTTCATAATTTGATTAAAAAGTGAATTTTTATCTGTTCCATAAATTTTAGATATGGGATTTATGAATTATTTACCTTTTAATCGAATAAAAAATGAAAACAAGACTATTATCTCTGATATTTACAATATTTATATTTAATATCACAAATGCTACTACAATACGAGGTAGTGTAACTGCGAATGAGCAACCAATAATTGGGGCCGAAGTTCTTTGGCGCAACACTGGATTTGGTACCACTAGCAATCTTCAGGGATATTTTGAACTGAAAAAAAATGAAAAAACGGATACTCTCGAAATCCGTTATCTTGGTTATCAAACAATGCTTATTGCGGTAAAAGACACTGCATTTCTTCATATTTCGCTTGAAGAAAAGCAAGAAGAGTTGGACGAAGTGGAAGTAAATGCTCGTGCGGTAAGCACGTTGAATTACAGATTTTCAGCCACACAAACACAAAAAATAACAGGTGCAGAACTTTGCCGAGCAGCTTGTTGCAATCTCTCCGAGAGTTTCGAAACAAACGCATCGGTAGATGTTTCGTATAGCGATGCAGCCACAGGTGCAAAACAAATAAAAATGCTCGGTTTGTCGGGTAATTATGTGCAAATGCTTACCGAAAACACACCGGGCATACGCGGATTGGCATCAAACTATGGAATGGAATACATCCCTGGAACTTGGATGGAAAGCATTCAGGTTTCAAAAGGAACTTCTTCAGTTGTTAATGGTTACGAGGCTACAACCGGACAAATAAACATTGAATATCTAAAACCACAAACAACTGACCCAATTGCTATAAACGGTATGGTCAATTCCGATTTGTGTGCTGAGCTTAATGCTACAGGAGGTTGGAATGTTAACGATAAATTGTCGACTGCCGTTTTGGCTCACTATCGTGGTGACTTTATGGAAATGGACGGAAACAACGATGGTTTTATGGATATGCCAAAAGGCAATCGAGTAAATTTACTGAATCGTTGGTACTATAAAACAGATGAATACACGGGACAATTTCTTGTTCGGGGTATTTACGAGGAACGTTTAGGAGGTCAACTTACAAAACTTAAACTTGAAAATCCTTATCATATTGATATTAACACAACTCGCATTGATGGATTTATAAAAAACGGATATGTATTCGATCATGAACGGGCAACAAGTATTGGTATTATTATGAGCGGTTCGTATCATCGTCAAGGAAGTATATATGGCTCCACAACTTACAATGCGGCACAAGGGAATGCCTATTTGAACGCATTGTTTCAGACCTACCTCGACGACAAAAGCCGACATAAACTAACAACCGGTGTGAGTTTTAATTTCGATGATTACGTAGAAAATTTGGCCTTTGATGGTACAGTTACTTCGCGACCAAAAGTTGAAATACCACCACTTGACCGAAGAGAATATACACCAGGTATTTTTGCAGAATACGACTTCAAATACGACGAAAAACTATCGTTGCTTTTGGGTATTCGTGCCGATTACAGCAATCTTTACGGATTTTTTGCTACCCCTCGTTTCAACGTGCGTTATTCGCCTTGGCATTGGTGGAATTTGAGAGCATCGGTCGGAATGGGTTATCGTTCACCAAATATTTTGTCAGATTACAGTTCGGTGTTGGCAAGTAGTAGAGAAATCGTAGGATTGAACCAAGATTTTAATCAGGAAAGAGCTTTGAATGCTGGTATTAGCACAACATTTTATATTCCTCTTGGAAGAAGAGAATTGCAACTTTCGGCTGACTATTATTACACACATTTTTTCGAATGCGTAGTTGCTGATATGGATAGCGATCCGTACAAAGTTATTTTCGGTAATTTGAATGGCGGAAAATCATATGCAAGTAATTTACAAATAGAAGCTTCGATGGAGATTCTGCGAGGATGGACAATGACATTGGCATACCGTATGAGCGATGTAAAACAAACCATTGCTGGCGAATTGCGAGAAAAACCTTTTACAAACCGATTCAAAGGTTTGATTACAACTTCGTATCAAACGCCTTTGAAAAAATGGCAATTCGACCTTACTGCTCAATTCAACGGAGGAGGAAGACTTCCACAACCCGACAGCACAAATCCTTTATGGAACGAACGTTTTAGTTGGTATCCGCAACTTATGGCTCAAATAACAAAGTATTTTAGAACATGGAGTATTTATGTTGGAGCAGAAAATATGACCAACTTCAAACAAAAAAATCCGATTGTAAATGCAGCAAATCCGTTTGATAAAGCATTTGATTCTTCTGTTGTTTGGGGACCTATCAGTGGGGCAAAAGTTTATATCGGTTTCCGTTGGGCATTGGATAGAGATTAAAATTAAAAGCATAAAATAATTAATTAAAATTTAAATAACTATGAGAAAAATGATTTTAAGCATCGCAATGGTGCTAATGGCTTTGACAGCTGCAGCTGAAAAACAAACAGTTACGCTTTACATTCACGATATGGAATGTAATAGTTGTAAGGCAAAAGTGGAAAAAACATTGGCTTTTGAAAGGGGCGTTCAAGACCTTGAATTTGATTTAGAAAAACGCCAAGTAACCGTCGTTTTCAACGACAAAAAAACAACCATTGAAAAGCTACAACAAGCCTTGATGAAGTACAACAAATACACTTCGCAAGTAGTAACCAAATGCCATAAACCTTGCTTGGAAAAATCGTCTTGTTGTCAAAAGAAATAGAATTCTATTTTTTGAAATAGATGTATAAAGAAATCAAAACGAACGTACTGCGATGCGTTCGTTTTTTTGTATTTTTGTAAAAGAAATTAGGAGGTCATCAATAATATGCTTTTTTCGGAAGTAATAGGGCAAGAAAATATTAAAACTCAACTACTGAAGGCTGTTCAGCAAAATCGTATTGCTCACGCACAGCTTTTCAGCGGTAAGCAAGGTGTCGGAAAATTGCCTTTGGCATTGGCCTACGCACAATATTTGTGCTGTGAGAATCGCACCGACATCGATTCGTGTGGTACATGTCCTTCGTGTCGGAAAATGGCAAAATTGGCTCACCCCGATTTACATTTTGTTTTCCCAATAGTAAAAGTTGACAAAAAAACTATTTGCGACCATTTTGTTAGTGATTTTCGTGAAGCTATTTTAGAAAATCCATATTTATCGGTTACAGATTGGCTAAACCGAATAGCCGACGAAAAGCAAGGCATGATTTACACAGAAGAGAGCCATGAAATTATAAGGAAACTCAACTTTAAAACCTACGAAGCTCCTTATAAAGTAATGATAATATGGATGCCCGAAAAAATGCATAATACGTGTGCCAACAAGCTACTAAAAATACTCGAAGAGCCTTCGCACGACACAGTTATTATCATGGTTTCTGATAATCCTGATATGTTGCTAACAACGATACGTTCGCGCGTACAAAATATAAATATTCCGCCTATAGAGTCAATTGCTATTACACAATCGCTGAAAACGGATTTCTCTATTTCTGATGCCGAAGCTACACATATTGCACATTTATCATTAGGTAGTTATTCTGCTGCAAAAGGTTTAATAGTACAATCAGAAAAAGACCAATGGAATCTAACACAATTCATACAGTTGATGCGATTTGCTTGGCAAGCCAACTACGAAGCACTTCGCACACTGACCGAAACAATAGAGAAAAAAGGACGTGAGTCAACAAAAAGTTTTTTGACTTACACACAATATATGATACGTGAAAATTTTATTTTTAATTTACAAATACCTGAGTTAAACTATATGACAGAAGAGGAACAAGATTTTTCTAAAAAATTCTCTTCTTTTATAAACGAACGCAATGTCGAAAAAATAACCGAAGAATTACAAAAAGCCGAACAAGAAATAGAACAAAATGTCAATCGCAAAGTTGTTCTTTTCGATATGGCACTAAAATTTACTACACTTTTAAAGAAATAAATTTATGGATTTTATTCTTGATAAAAACAAAGCGCAAATAAATGCTACAGGATGTAAAAACACAACAAATAAAAAATTAGCTGTGTTTGATTGGCTTTGCGATTTACCTGAAACAAAACTAGATACAGATTTTGTAGAAGTTCAATTTAAAAACACTCGCAAAGGCTATTATTTGAACAATACAAAAATTTTGCTTGAAAAAGGCGATATGGTAGCCGTAGAAGCATCGCCCGGTCACGATGTTGGCGAAGTTACAATGGTTGGTAGACTCGTTTTGAACCAAATGAAAAAAAATGGAGTTTCACCTGATACAATAGAAGTTCGCCGCGTTTATCGTAAAGCCAAACAAAGCGACATGGAACGTTACCACGAAGCCAAAGCAAAAGAGCATCAAACAATGATTAAAGCTCGTCAAATAGCTGAATCGATGAACTTAAATATGAAAATAGGCGACGTGGAATACCTCGGCGATGGCAATAAAGCAATTTTTTATTATATCGCTGACGAACGAGTCGACTTTCGTCAACTGATAAAGGTTTTTGTTGACACGTTTCATATTCGTGTTGAGATGCGACAAATTGGAGCGCGTCAAGAAGCTGGTCGTATTGGTGCCATTGGTCCTTGCGGACGCGAACTTTGTTGTGCCAGCTGGATGAGTACGTTTGCTTCTGTATCTACAAGCTCGGCTCGACATCAAGATGTTTCAACTAACCCACAACGCCTTGCAGGACAATGTACCAAACTAAAATGTTGTATGAATTTTGAAATAGATACCTATATGGATCTATTAAAAGATTTTCCATCGAAAGACATTATACTTGAGACAAAAGATGCTGTTTATTATCATTTTAAAACCGACTTGTTTAAAAGGTTAATGACCTATTCATCGGCAAAACAAATGGCAGCAAACTTGGTAACCCTACCTGTTGAAAAAGTAAAAGAAGTTATAGAAATGAATAAGCATGGTATAAAACCCGATTCATTGGAAATAACAGAAAAAGAAACAACTCAAACATCACAAAACGACTACCAAAACGTTGTTGGCCAAGATAGTTTAACCCGTTTTGACAAAAGTAAGAAGAAGAAGAAACGTCATAAACACCGCAATAATCATCAACAAAACCCATCAAAATGATGAAAACAAAACTAATAATTACTCTGTTTCTATGTTTGTCGCTTATATCTTGCAACAAACAGACCATCTTTTCAGAACAAAAAGACCTTTCACAAAAAGGATGGGATAAAAATACAGCCATTGGCTTCGATGTTGATATTAACGATACAATTTCTTCATACGACATATTGGTAACACTTCGTAATAACGAAACCTATCCAAATCAAAATTTATGGCTTTTTATTGAAGAAATAAAACCCGATAGTGTTATAAAAAAAGATACTGTTCAGTGTTTTCTTGTCGACAATCAAGGTTATTGGATTGGGACAGGTATTGGTTCGTTACATTACATATCGGTATTTTACAAACAAAACATACAATTCAAACAAAAAGGAACATACCACTACAATATTAAGCATGGTATGCGTTATGACTTGTTGGAAGGATTAAATGATATTGGTATAAAGATTAAAAAAACACAGGAGGACTAAATTTTGGGGAAAAATAAGCTTTTTAAATTTAGGGAAATGGAAACGTTCCCACATGTTTTTCAATATTCATTCGATGAATTACAAAACATGAATGGCTTCACATTGAAAGGAAAATGGAATAATATTTTTTTTAAAAATACAAATCCTATTGTAGTAGAACTTGGATGCGGTAAAGGTGAATATACAGTTGGTTTAGCTAAACGCTACCCTAACAAAAATTTTATTGGTATAGATATAAAAGGTGCTCGTATTTGGACTGGAGCTAAAGAATCTTTCCAAAACGATATGAAAAACGTTGCATTTTTAAGAACTGGTATTAACTTACTACACCATTTTTTTGCCGAAAATGAAGTTGCCGAAATTTGGATAACTTTCCCCGATCCTCAAATGAAAAAAACAAGAAAACGCCTCACTTCATCAGCATTTTTAGCACTATACAAACAAATTCTACAACCTAATGGCATCATTCATCTTAAAACAGATAGTAATTTTATGTACACATACACAAAAGCCATTGTAGAAGAGAACAAATACAAAATATTTACTGCTACAGAAAATCTCTACAACGACTTTCCCAAAGATGATATTTTATCAATAAAAACCTTTTATGAGCAACAATGGTTAGCACGAGGGCTAGATATAAAATATCTAAAATTTCAAATAAACAATACAGAAAACATTATTGAACCAGACATTGATATAGAGCACGATAGCTACAGAAGTTTTGGTCGTAATCAACGTTCTCAATTAAATAAAAGCAATGAATAACGATTGGAAAAACCGCTTGAATATAGTTTATTCTACGAATCCTAACTTTAATTACGAAACTGAAGAAGACGAAAATGTTGAAACTTTACCAGCAAGTCAACAACGCTTGAAAGTTCAACTAGATAAACGCAATCGCAACGGAAAAGCTGTTACACTTATTACAGGATTTGTGGGAAACGAAGAAGATTTAAAAGAGCTAGGTAAATTCTTAAAATCTAAATGTGGAGTTGGTGGTTCAAGTAAAAACAATGAAATATTAATTCAAGGAGATTTTCGTGAAAAAATAACAACACTACTTCTTGAAAAAGGCTATAAACAAACAAAAAGGATTAACTAACAATGCCCCAAAATCTTGAGATATACAAGGCTTCTGCGGGGTCGGGCAAAACATATACCTTAACTCGGAAATACTTAAGCTATTTATTTTCTCCCGACACCTCACACCGCAATATTTTAGCCGTAACTTTTACAAATAAAGCTACGGAAGAAATGAAATCTCGTATATTAAAAGAATTATATTTAATATCCATAGAATCGAAAGATTCTGATCATATTGACTTTTTTTGTAAACAATTAAACGAAACAAAAAAAGACCTTGCCAAGAGAGCAAAAGATGTTTTGAAAAAACTTTTAAATGAATATTCAGGATTTTTTATTTCTACAATCGACCGTTTCTTTTTAAGCATTATTCAAACATTCACTCAAGAAATGTCTTTAAATGGGAATTACAATATAGAACTTGACACTGATAGAATTCTTGAAGAAGCAATTGAAAATATGCTTGTTAATCTTGAAAGAGAAGAAAACAAACAATTATTAGATTGGTTAAAAACCTACACAGAAGAACTTATCAACAACGAAAAATCGTGGAATCCAGTTACATCTATCAGTGAATTAGGCAGAGAATTATTCAAGGAAGTTTTTAAAAACCAAAATTATAAATTAGCTTCTATTATAAAGGACAAAGAAAAACTTGCCTCTATTCAAAAAGAGTTTAAAAATATTCAAAACGAGTTTGAGAAGAAAATTGATGAGAGTATAAAAAACATAAAGAATCTTTTAGAATCAAACGGTCTTGAACAAGACGATTTTGCATTTGGGAAGAGTAGTTTTATTGCAAATGCCCTAAATATAAAATCAAAAAACTACGAAATAGGGAAACGTCTTAATGAAGCAATAGAAGCAAATGACGCAGAAAAATGGGTTACAAAAAAAACTTCTGAAGATAAAAAAAATAAAGTTGCAAATATTTATACACCCTTAAAAGAGTTTTTAAAAACACTACTTAACCACATCACTAACAATATAAAAGAATACAATACTGCAGTAGCTATAAACAAAAACATCTACAACTTAGGAATTTTATCCGATATTGATAAAGAGATAGGAGATATTGTAAAAAAAGAGCATCTGCTATTGCTTTCAAATGCGACTGAATTTTTATCAAAAATTATTAAAAGTTCAGACTCACCATTTATTTACGAAAAAATAGGAAGCAGACTGAACCATTTTATGATTGATGAATTTCAAGACACATCTACGCTACAATGGAACAACTTTCGACCTTTGCTTCAAGAAACTCTCAGTCAAGGTAAAGGGAATATGCTTGTGGGAGACGTTAAACAAAGTATCTACCGTTGGCGGAATTCCGATTGGGACTTACTAAATACACAACTTAAAAACAGCGAAGAAAACAAAGGAATTCAACCTTACATAGAAGACAAAAATCTTGATACTAACTATCGAAGTTGCAAAAACGTAATTCTCTTTAATAATACATTTTTCACTTTAACTGCAAAAGAAATTAGTACCTTTTTTACTGATGAATTCAAGCAAAAAATAGAAACTGCATACAAAGATGTTATTCAAAAAGTTGGAAAATCCAATGAAACAGATGGATACGTTAGTGTTCAATTTTTAGAGGATTCATCGCTCGAAAAAACTTTAGCGATTATGACAAAAAGAATTTCTTCTTTGATAAAAAATGGGAATTCCTTATCAGATATTGCAATTTTAGTACGAGAAAACAAAGAAGCCACTATCGTTGCGGAACACTTACTTCAAGAAGGATATAAAGTTCTTTCTAACGAAGCTCTCAAAATAAAAAATTCGAAAAGTGTACAATTTATTATCGCTTTTCTTACTTACTTTATTTCTCCTAATAATCTAGAGAACAAGTTTTTACTCCTACAACGTTATTTTTTATTAATCGAAAAATCAGAAAAACCACTTTTTAATGCTATACAAGCGATAACAAATAACAAAGAAATTAAAGAAATCACAGGTCTTGACTCTTTAGAAAAAGGTTCTCTTTTTGAACAAGCTGAAAACTTAATACATCATTTCAAACTTATAGAAAAATGCCCTGAAGAAATAGCTTTTATACAAGCTATGCAAGATGTAATCTTTGATTATGAAACAAAAAAAGGAAGCGATTTATCTAAGTTTTTAACTTATTTTTCCGAAGCGAAAAATTTAAATTTAAATGTACCGAAATCTGCAGATGCAATAAAAATACTAACGATACACGCTTCGAAAGGGCTTGAATTTAAAAATGTAATCATACCTTTCTTTAATTGGACACTTGAGCCAAAAACTAACACACGAATTTGGTGCAGTACTCAAAATTTTAAATTTCCTTTTAATCAACTACCCATTGTGCCAATGGCATACAACAATACAATGAATAATAGTTTATTCGAAAGTGATTATCAGCACGAAAAAATGCTTAGTTATATAGATGCTCTCAATGTAACTTACGTAGCTTTCACACGAGCTTGCGAAGAACTTCACATTATAGCTCCAATCGAAAAAAACGAAAAAACACTCCATAGCATTCTTCATAAAATAATAGAGATAGACAATGCTAAAAACGATAATATTATCTCTTTTAAACAAGAGATGGTAAAAATAGAAGATGGTATTTTCACCATAGGTTCTTCGATGATTAAAGAAAAAGAAAAGAAGGCATATAAAAATGAAAATAATTTATCATACAGCACGCAAAAAAAGTACGAATATAATTTAACAAATAAGGGAGAAAAATGGGTTGTAAGCCAAAACAAAAGAACCAAAACTAACTACGGCATACTGATGCATGAATTACTTTCTAAAGTAAAGTATGAAAAAGATATAGATGCTACCATTAATTTATTTGAAAAAGAAGGTAGAATTACCAAAGATGAAGCCGCTGAACTAAAAAAGAAAATAAATAATTTTATAGAAAAACATAATATTCATGATTGGTTTTCAGACAAATACAAAATTCTAAATGAAATAAAAATTCTACAAAAAAACGATAACATACGTCTTGATAGAGTTTTAATAAAAGACAAACATGCCATTGTTATTGATTACAAATTTGGTAGAAAATCAGATGAATATAAAGAACAAGTTGAGAAATATATGTCTAAAATAGAGCAAATGGGTTATACTACAGAAGGTTACCTATGTTATATAGAAGAAGACTCTATTGAAAAGGTATAACTAAAACCTATATCCTAACCTAATATCTATATTTTTATCACAAATAAGGCTCGAAAAATCAAAAGCCGCATCTAAGCAAAGACCAAAAGGCAACTCTCCTCCCAAAATGAAAATATGACGCAATTCTTTTGCTCGAAAAATGTACGAAACTTTTGCATAATTAAACCATTCGGTAAAAACACCTATATCTAAATCCAATTCACTATCGTAAGAAAATAGTATAAAAGGTGCAATCTTTATATTACTTAATAGAAAATCATACGATATATTCGTAAAAAAAGTTCTTCTATTTTTTAACAAAATAGTTTTATCAACACGTTCACCTATCGCTAAAACATTTTTTACAGACAAGCCTAATTTTAATCCTTTCCACCGATAATTTAAACCGATATCAAAATCTGGTAGCACAAACATTTTTTGACCGACATAATGCGAAACAGACAATTTATTCCAATTAACAACATCAAATTGGAAAAGAAGCCGTGCACCAATACCTAAATAATGCTTATTAAAATTCCATTTATACCCATAACCGCCAAATAATAAATATCTATCAAAAAAAGAGTATCCATCATAACTAAAACCTGCAACAAAATGCCCAAAACCATCTTGTGTTAGTCCTTGAAAGGAAGTATAGAAGTCGTATGGTTTTTCAGAATAAATACTTGATGTAAGAAATTTATATTTGGTATAAAATGCTGCATGATAAACTCTTGACGTATCCGAGAAAGAAATAGAAGGATTATAATAATTCATATCTTCGTAATAAATATTTTGTTTTAAAAGATTCTGGGCAAAAGCATCTTTTAAAAGAAAACAAAAAATAAATATGAATATTAAGCGCCTCACTTTAATTTATTAAAATCCTCTATTGTCCTCTTTATATATTCATCTAAATGAGAATCATGTGTGGCATTTTCGTACGAATAAAAATAAACATTTCCAGAACTTTCATTTAAAGCATGAAAAGCATCTTCTGAATTAAAATATGGTACAATATCATCTGCTGTACCATGATGTAAAAAAACCTGCCCTTTAGGGTTCCAATCGGAATGAAAAGAGTTTTTGAGTATTATTGCACGAAACAATTCGTCATCGCCATTTAATACATTTTTTATAAAATATTCACGAAACAAATCTATCGGTTTGCTTGTAATAACCTCAAATGCAGAGACTTGATCATAAACAGGAAAAGTAAATATTTGATCGCAAGGACGATTTAATCCAGAAAACTTATTTAAAGCATAACCAGCCCAACTATATAACCCAACAGCACGATAATGCTTACTTGAATTGATAAAAACTTCTTCAATAAAACGAGTAAAATTATATGGTCCAGCCAAATTCGAACTTGCTACGACTTTAAACTCATCGGTATAATTTGCTTCTATATACTTTTGAGCTGAAAGCGAAGCCCCTGCTCCTTGCGACCATCCAGCCAAAAATAATCTATTATCATAAAACAAATGCTGTTGTTCAAAAAATCTCTTCGTAGCCAACAATGCATCTATATTTGCCTTAAATAATTCAGGATAATAAATAAAAGGATGTTCCTTATCAGCAGTTATTCCATAACCTATATAATCGGGTAACAAAACACAATAACCCGACATTGCGAGTGTTATTCCACAAAATCTAACCTCACGCCAGTTTTTAGTGCTTCCATCATAATTTGATGGTATCTTTTGCTCTGACCCTAATATTTTCATAGGAACATTAGTCCCATGGAAGTAAGCTACCAAATGAATAATATTCACTCCCTCCGGTATCAACAATAATGCTTGGGAATAAATAGGTTCATTATCGTAAATTGTGCCGTAAGTTATTTTGTAGCCTTTCACCCCATACTTAACTAATGAGGAAGGGAAAGAATCCCCTATCACTGATGAGATTTCAGACAACGGAATATCAAATTGCTTTTCAGCATTGACTAACGCACCACGCTGTACAACAAGATTTTTGTCATTTTTTTCGCAAGAAAATACAAGAAAAAGACAAAATAAGAAACACCAAAGTTTTACAATTTTAAATAACATAAATAATACTTCGATGCTGCATTTTTAAGCAGTTTTACATTTAAAATATCTGATGCCTCGGTTATATCGTGCAAAGATCCATCACGATAAAGAATCAATATTTTTTCATCGTCATAATTATACGTATTAGGTGAAACACATTCTTCAAACCAAAAATAATTAGCATCCTCTTCAGAAATCCCAAAATGCTGTTGGTATTGCTCTACTAATTGTCGCTTTCTTTCCTCTGTAACGGGTTCTTGCGTCGTTTCCGAACGAAATAATTGACGGTTTACAAAACGTCTGCACAATTCCGAAAGAACTTTATCATCGGTTGCCGTCCAAACTTTTATTGTTGATAAAATATCAGAATCATCAAGAGAAACAAAAGATTCTAAAGCCAAATTATTTGACACAAAAGAAGCTTTATCAATATCATTTTTTAAAAAATAATGTAGTGATGGAGTAGCAAAAAGTTTAACACCATTCATCGATAAAAATTTAGCACGTTGTAAAATTTTTATCAACATAGATTCTGCTGCAACTGAAGTCTTATGATAATAAACTTGCCAATACATAAATCGTCGTGCAAACAAAAAATTTTCAATCGAATAAATACCCTTTTCCTCCACTACCAAATCATCGTTTTTTACGTTTAGCATTTTTATAATTCGAGCAGAACCTATTATTCCCTCGGTAACACCAGAAAAAAAACTATCTCGACGTAAATAATCCAATCTATCAACATCTAACTGCCCTGAAACCAGCTGATGCAGAAATTTTTTATGATATTCGTTTTTAAATATTTTAATCGTTAAATCAAGCTTACCATTTAGCTCTTCGTTAATTTTTTGCATCAACATCAGCGAAATCTCCTCATGCGATATATCTGATACCAACGTATTCTCTAATGCATGAGAAAAAGGACCATGACCAATATCATGCAACAAAATTGCAGCCATTGCCGCATCAAACTCCTCATTTGTAATTTCATTTCCATGTTGCTGTAGTTGCTTTAATGCTTCACCCATAAGATACATAGCACCTAACGAATGCAACATGCGTGTATGTTGAGCACCGGGATATACAAAAGAAGATAAGCCTAATTGTTTTATACGATTTAATCGCTGAAAATATCGATGCTGTATAATGTGATAGATAAAATCATTCGGAATATTAATAAATCCAAATACTGGGTCATTAATAATTTTTCGTTTGTTTTGCATATTATTTGTTATTTGCCAGAGCCTAATCGTGAAGATTCTTCTACTTCGCCTACTTTGCGATATTTGGTTTGTGTAACCTTTCCAAAATTGTAGGAAATAGACAATCCAAACGATGGAGCCGAGTATATTTGTCTAA
The DNA here is from genome assembly GCA_017547145.1 of Paludibacteraceae bacterium. GTDB lineage: Bacteria > Bacteroidota > Bacteroidia > Bacteroidales > Paludibacteraceae > RGIG9608. The sequence continues at coordinate 336,932 of JAFYQJ010000005.1, forward strand.
TATTGTATTTTATATTTCCTTGTTGATAATTTAAATCACTGTTATTTGTATTAAGTATATTTTCAAACTTAAGATTTAATCGCAATTTTTGTTCCAAAAAAGATTTTCTGATAGCAAAAGATAACATTCCTTGACTTGTATATTTAAAATATCCTGTACTTCCACCTGTATTACCCCAGCCATACGCTTCTATTTTCCAGTCTTTGGGCAAAATTAATGTAAGATTTCCATAAAATGATGAGAAAAACGACTGATTTCTAAAATCTTTCTTTTTATTACGTTCATCAACGTAACCCAAATCAGCATACAAACTCATTGTTAGTCTGTTTTTCACTAAAGGGAATTCCGAACAAGCCAACCCAAGATACAAAGCATTCTGTTTCCCCCAATTTGCCCATTTGTATACTTTTTCTTTACCATCAAAAGTTAGTATTTGAGAAGGTAAATTAGTTGTATGGTGATAATTTAGATTGATATTGAAATAACTAATCAAACTTGTTTTGAAAGCAACATGATGTGTTTTTTGAGGTAAAAGTTCAGGATTTCCTTCTACAGCCGTATTTTCGTCGATATACGATCTGAAAGGTTTAAGTTGACCATACGAAGGACGCCCAATTCGCATTGTGTATGAAAGTGCGAAATTATATTTTTCAGAATGTTGATAGGATGCAAAAATAGTTGGAAATATATCAAAATAGTTTCGATACGTTTTTCTGTTTTGGGTTATCCAATCGCCAATGTTGTATGTATATTCACCTCGCAAACCTCCTTTTAAACTCCATTTCGTATTGAGTTGTGCTCCCAACGAAGCGTACAGAGCATAAATTTGCTCTGTATAACAAAAATCGGAAGAGTGGGTTATATCTTTTAACCATACATTTGACTCAAAATTTTCTCGTAAAAAAGTATTTTTTGTTTGCGAAACAGAAGCCTTTAGTCCTGATTCAAAAAGAAGCTTTTTTATAAATGTATGTTGAAAATCAGCTTTAACTGAATATACGTTTATATCTTGTTGCATATCTTGCAAAAAAATTAATGGTTGTCGTGAAACCGAAATCCCATCACCTTTGAAATATCGATTATCATTGTAACTGCTATCTTTTGAACTCCAATATAAATAATCGAGATTAACCGTTAATTCAGAGTTCTTTTCTTCGTCAAATACCGACGTATAGTTCAAATTAGCAGAAACATTATTTGTATTTATTTTAGAATTGATAAGTGTATTTGATGTCTCTTGCAAAGTATCATTTACAAAAGTCTGATTGTATGTAAAGTTTGGTTTCTGATTCGCTTGGGTTGTTGAGAAAAAAGAATTGACAATGAAACCAATGGTGTTTCTTTTGTTTATAAAAAAATCTGTTCCTAACCTTAACGAATGTCTTGAATTGTTGCTTTGAGATAAAGCACTTGATGTTTGTTTCCAATTTTTTTGTGTAATGTCATAAAAATCGGATTTAAATTCTGTAAAATCAGAACCAAAATTCGGTGAATAAGAAAAAAACGTATTGCTAATTTTTGACCGATAATTAAGATTGACCGATGCATTTGTATAATGATAATATTTTTTGTTGAAAATTTTACCATCATGCCCTGCACGTATCGAACCATTAAACCCACTTAAACGATTCTTTTTAATTTTTAAATCGATTATTCCACCACCTCCTTCTGCATCATATTTTGCCGATGGATTGGATATTAACTCTATTTTATCTAAAGAAGTAGCTTCTATCGCATTTAAATATGCTTCTAAATCTTTCCCTGACAAATATGATGGTCGACCATCAATCCATATCGAAACAGATTTTCCATTAAGTTGTACATTCCCTTCACTATCAATGGTCACACCATGTGAATTTCGCAACATATCAAAAGCACTATTTCCTTCGGCTGCTATGGAATTACTAACATTTACAACCGTTTTGTCTATCTTCTGCTCAATAACAGGGCGCGTCATGGTTACAACAGCATCTTCAAGAATCACACTTTCCATTTTTAATTTTATTTTACCCAAGTTTGTATCAGATAAAATATCTTTTACTATTTCAAATGTTTCGTAGCCAACAAATGAAATTTTAATTCGATAACGTTCTGTAGTAAGATTGGAAATAAGAAACTCACCTACAACATCACTAGTTGTTCCTGAAAAATAAACAGAATCTTTTTTAAACAAAACCACACTTGCAAAAGGAAGATTCTCTCCACTTTCAGCATCGATTATAGAGCCTCGGAGTGACACTGTTTGAGAAAAAACTTCAACAACAAACAGATAAACAAAAATTGGAATAAATAAAAGTCGTTTCATTTTTTAAATGTTTTAAATGTTATTGATGCGAAGTTACACTCCAAGAGTTTCATCGAAAAATAAAAAGTTTCACATTCGAAACTGTATTTTATTGATTATCAATAATCATTGAAAAAAATTTGGAACAAGCAAACGAAAAGTTTCAGTTACATGATATTATTAAAAACTTCTGAGCAGTTTTTTAATATAAATTCCCAAATTGGTATCAGTCTCACTCAAACCTAATTTTTCTCGTATACAGCTACTATTGTTATAATGGCTACTCATTTTCATATAAACACCTACCTCCTTACCTTTTAATCCCAAAGCATACAGACAACAATAACTGATTTCCCACTCTGTAAGACCTTTTTCTTCTAAATACTTGATGAAACTAGGATGACTTGTGGCAAAGGCAAGACGAGTAGATTCCATAAAGGTATCTTTGTTTGCTAATAATTCTTCTATTTCTTTATTTGCCTTACGGTCAATATCGATGTTATGTGTTATATATGCAGTAAAGAATTTATTAAGTAACTCAAGTCTTTTTGCCACAGCATTTCTTGTATTCACATCCCATTCATTATTTTTGGATAATAATTCAGAAAGATTATCCCTTTCTTCTTCTACCTGTTGATACAACAGTTTATAACGTTCTATCTCCTTATCTGCTACAAGCTTTTCCATAGATTTTATTTTAAATCGGCTGCTTAACCAAACGATAGTAGCTATAAATACAACTCCAAACAAAATACCTACGAATATGATTTTATTTTTGACGGTAGTCTCTTTGGCCTTCTGCATCTCCAAGGCGTGCCTCTCCTCTATAAACTTAGTTTCTGATGTATAGACACTATATATTTTATCGTCTCTAATTTTCAAGTAAGTCTCAAAGGCGTCAAGGGCAAGTTTGTAATCACCACGCTTGCGATAGATATCCGCAAGAAGTGCATAATGTCTTGTCTGTTGGTGGTATGAGTCTAAAACTATATCGTTGTTAATGGCATCAAGGGCCTTGTCATACTCTTCAAGGTTCAGATATGCATAGGCTACAGAACTATAGTCAATCTTATTTCTTGGAATCAATGTGAGATATTCGCCTAGCACTTGACGGATCCTTTCGGGAGCGTAATGCTCCGCAGCATGAGTGGTGTAGGCACTATAGAAGTCTGCTATAATTGACGAGTCGACAAGGTGTGATTCTGCCTTTATTATCTCAATATACTTTTCTACTTGTTCATCATCCTTTTTTATAGAATAAGCATTTAAAATCTGAGCAATACAATTGTAATAGCTTTTTTGTCGACCTACAGTTTTGTATAGGTCTGCTGCCTTAAGCAAAACATTAATTTGTTTATCCCACTCCAATAATAAAACATAGATTCTACTTTGTGCAAAATATAAGTTTGCCTTGGTTAACAAATCTTCTGAATCTCCACCTTGCTCTATGCCCTCGCAGAAACAGGTCATGGCTTGAGCTTCGTTGCCCTGATTCTCGTAGATTCTGCCTTGATAATAGTACATACGCAGTTTATCTGTTGCCGAACCATTGTCCTTATAATAATCAATGGCTGGTTGCAGTACCTCAAAATCGGTCTTATCAATAACATTCTTATCTAACGCCATAGAGAGCAGTAGAGCGTGCTTTGCTCGCTCTTCATCACCTGATAGTTCATCGGCATCAATATCTTGCAATACCACCAATGCACTATCAGGATGCTCAATGATATAAGTTTCAACACCCAATAGTGTATTCCAAAGCTTTGAATGCTGACTACAAGAAATCAAGCAGAATAACAAATAGAATACTAGTACATGCTGTTTCATACGTTTTTTTATTTCTCCGCAAAAGTAATTGGAAGTAAGGAATTTACCCCCCCCATTTGTTAAAAAAACTTAAATATTTTCGCATGTAATAATGTTATATCTGTTTTAGAACTTCAATCAATAATTTCCAAAAACGTTGTGTTGCTGTAATACTTAATCGTTCATCAGGAGAGTGAACACCTCGCATTGTTGGTCCGAAAGAGATCATATCAAGATGCGGATATTTTTCAGCAAACAATCCACATTCTAATCCTGCATGAATAGCTCGTACACGAGCTTTTTCACCAAACAATTGTTCGTAAGTTGCTGCTGTAAGACGCACAATTTCAGAATTCGTATTTGGATTCCAACCCGGATAACCATCGCTATGAGTTACTATTGCACCATTTTTTACAAAAACATCTTCTACTTCTTTTGCCAATGCATTTTTAGCCGATTCCAACGAACTTCGTTGACTTGTAGAAACTATGATTTTTTTATCAGCCAGTTTTATTGAAGCTAAGTTTGTGGAAGTTTCAACCAATCCGGGCATTGTCTTGCTCATTGCAATAACTCCATGAGGACAACCTACTAATGCTGATAACAAAGCTTGTGAAGTTGCATAGTTAATAAAAGTTTTTTGAGCAGATTCTGATTGTAATACCATTGCAAGATTTGGTTCTGTATCGCAAAAGTTTTCTTCTATTTCTGCAAGATAATGATTGAATTCCACTCGCAATGTTTCTTTATAAGAAAAAGGCACCGCTGCTATTACCGAAGCTTCGCGAGCAATAGCATTACGCAAATTCCCTCCATCGATATATGATATACGTAACGCGGTTTTTTCAGCTATACGAACCAAATATTCTACTAAAAGTTTATTAGCATTAGCACGCCCTTTATCAATATCATCTCCCGAATGTCCTCCCAATAAACCCGAAACATTAACCGTAAAAAAGAACAATTTCTCATCAGCAGCTTCTTCTTCGTAGTCAAAAGTAGCAATTGTATCGCATCCACCAGCACATCCAATAAAGAGTTCTCCGTCGTCTTCAGAATCGAGGTTTATAAGAATCTCACCTTTCAAGATATTTTTATCAAGAGCAAAAGCTCCCGTAAGCCCAGTTTCTTCATCAACAGTAAAAAGAGCCTCTATATTTCCATGAATAATATCATCCGCATCGAGCAACGCAAGCATAACCGCCATACCAATACCATTATCAGCACCAAGTGTTGTCCCCTTGGCACGTATCCAATCACCATCTACATAAGCTTTAATGGGATCTTCTAAAAAATCATGCTCTACATCGGCATTTTTCTCACAAACCATATCCATATGTGCCTGTAAAACTACTGTTTTAGATTGTTCCTTTCCTGCAGTTGCCGGCTTTCGAATCAAGACATTTCCTGCCGCATCTGTAATTGTTTCTAAACCACAGCTCTGCCCAAAATTTTGCAAATAGGCTATTATTTTCCCTTCTTTTTTTGAAGGACGAGGAATTCGACAAATTTCATCAAAAAAACGAAATACGCTACAAGGTTCTAATTGTGCAATCATAAGGTTATAATTTTTTTAGTTTATTTTCCAAAAGTACTGAAAAATACCCATTATGTATCAAGTTAATGGATATTTGAAATTTAATTAATTTTCTCGGAAGACATTAAGCAATAATACCACCAAGTATAACGAAATGGGCGTAATGCAATCTGTCGAGAACGATTATCAAGTTGTGTATTATTAAAAATCTTGACAAATTCTTGCCAACGATGCAGAATTTGTTCATCTATGTTGAAACTTTTCCCTTTGATAGTAGAAATGCCCATATTTTGTGCCATAAGTAAAGCTTCTTGATAAAGAGTTGGTAACACTTCATTTGAATCAATATATCGGGTACAAAAACCACAAAAAAGATTGTATTCGCGTTGTTGTAGTAGCGTACACAAAAGCATATCGCGAGCAAATTGATTACGAGGATTGCAAATAAAAGCAGACATTAAATTATTTAATTGTGGAGAATCAACATATAATAACGAATCTGTTGGAATTAAAAATTCTTTATTTTGTAGTTTTGCTCGTTGTTCTTGTACAAAACTATTATTAACAATAGTTTTACTCATTAAATGGAGATATTTTTCAGCAAGAAGCGAGTCTCCTCTTTCTGTTTGTAATTTGGCAAGCAAATAAGCCGAAAGCATTTCATCACCATTTATATGATTGGCCGATAAGGAAAACGCTTGATGAATAGCTTCATTTTGGAATCCTAAAGCACGATTGAAAAAAATTGCAAGGGTAGTAGTCTGCACAGGTGAATTAGGTAATGCGTATGGGAGAAAAAGTGTTTTAGAATTTATAGGATATTGAAATAAAAACTCAGTTAAATTGCCTTGTTGAGCATGTGCATAAACAACAAATGGAAATAATTCTGTTGTTTTTTGTTTTTCATTTTCAGCAAGATTTATTATTTCATTATAATCGTTAGAAATTACAGCTTTATTGTAACAAAAAAGTTTTTCGTATTGTTGTTGTTCTTCGAAACTATAGTTTTTCGTTTCAAAAAGAAAACATAAAAAGCAGATTAGAATGCTCACTGGTATGCATAAAACTATTTTTATATTTTTAAAGTTTGTTTTGGATAGAAATAAAAGAGTAATAATAAATATTGGGAAAATAATAAGTTGTAGAGCAAATGGTTCTTTAAAATGTGGGAGGAAATCTTTCTCTTGGAAAAAGAAGACTATAAATGAGATATCAAAAATTGCGAATGCAGTACTTAAATAATATTTCAGACTTTTCTTACTTAATAGGATTTCTGTTATTAAACAAACTGTATAAAAATAAACCTTTTCTACACCATCAAATATCCATAAAGATAAGATTAACAATATAATAGAAATAAAAACGTGTAAACGACTATTTTTAAAGCTCCATATAAAAATTAATAGAAATAATAAAAAGCATACTATAAAAAGTGTTTTTCTAAATGGAAAAGCACGATGAATTTGAAGAGCGAAAAGTGTTATACAAGGAATTATTGAGATAATATTAGTATTGCTTGAAAATGTGAGCTTTCGTAATAATCGACGAGTCAATAAGTAAATGCAAATAACAGATGATGTTAAAATAAAAGCTCCTATCCAATTCCATTTAAAGAATAACACTAAAAAACTCGCTATATATTGAAGAAGGTCTCTTTCTTTTAAAAAGTAATTAAAAAACGAGATGTCAGTTGTGAAAAAATTCGCCCAATACCAAGCATTTATATGTCCCGAGAATAATATTCCCCAAATGAAAAAAAATGCTGTTGAAATCAGCGTTAAAAACGTATATTCTGAAATCTTTTGTTGCATTTATTTGCGTAATTTTGAAGAAATAGGTTGACTTTTAACGGCTTTCTCTATTTTATAAGAAGGAATTTTCGTTGCTCCTTTTGTAAATTCAGGAATATTATACGAATACATTCTTTCGAAATCAAAATTGGCACTTTTTTGTGGCAAAAGAAATGGTTTGTGAAAATGTCCGTTTTCGTCGAAGTATGCTAAATACAAACGTGTATATAATCTATCAGTTCTGCGAGAACTAAACACAATCCAACGCCCATTGCTTGACCACGAATGATAGCTCTCAACCGACGGACTATTAAGAATTTTTGTATCGACATTTTGTCGAGATTCTAAATCTAACATTTTCAAATCTGCCTCGTGATGCCATATAGGAAATGTCCCATAGTCTGCTTCGGTATAGAGTAAGTAGCGATTATCTGGCGAAATGCGAGCGAAAAGTTGTGTCTTATTTGTTGAGTCAGGGCTTATTATACATTCGATAGAATCGCCAAGATTTGCCGTTTCTTGATTGAATGATACACGATAAATTCCATATTTAATTTTATCATTATCATGTGGCAAATTCCCCACTTGCATTGCTGATGAGAAATAAAGCCATTTTCCGTCAGGTGACCACGACGGGAATGTTTCAAGTTGTGATGAATTCACAAAACGGTTATCTACAATTACTTCCTTTTTTTGTACATCATAAATCATTAAGTCTGATTTTGTATCGTAAACGGATATTCTATTAGGGTTGTAAACATGAAAAGCTTGACTCGTACTACAAAGAGCGTAAGCAATATAACGTGCCGATGGATGCCATTTAGGATAAGTCCCATTTTGTGTAATTTCTGTTTTAAGGTCTAAATGTTTGATTTCATCGTTTATTGCAATTGTTGTTCCTGGATTTATAAATCGTGCATGAAACATAAATGTGTCAGCATTATATTCGCAAAAAGAGTGGCAATTTATACAGCCACGACCATTTTTTGATTCTTGTTGACGATTTTCAAAAATTGCCTTTTCATCGTAATTTGTAATGTTTCGTTGGTAAATGCCCATTCTATCCCAAAGTTCATATCCTGGTTTTATTAGACGATAAGTGATATATCCATCGATAAGTTCATTAGCAATAGAAATATTAAAAGATAAATACTCTTTCCAAAAATCCTCATCATTTTCCTTCGTACAAACAACAACTGTTATGATTGAATTTTTAGCTTTTTTTGCGAGATTTTCCCACTTTCTAATAGGAATAGATATACCTCTTTTACTGTTCCCTGTACATGAAAATTGGATTTCGCCATTAAAGATAAATTCAGCATAAATCTTATCAACATTTTTTACAGTGAAAGTTGGTGGTGCTATATTTTGTGGCATTGTTACACCAATGTAGTCAGGGAATATACTTGGTTGTTGATTAATTTTTACTCTATTATCAACTTTACTACAAGCAAATAATATGATACCAAATATGCAAATAATAAATTTTCTCATAGTTGTTTTTTTGACCAATTATAAACAAAAAAATGGACATAAAGCCCATTCTTAAAAAATTAATTTTATAAAAAGGTTAGAGTAGTGCATCTATTTTTGCTTTTAAATCGGCTTTGGAACTTGCACCTACTTTTTTATCTATAACTTCTCCTTTTTTGATAAATAAGATTGTTGGAATATTTCTAATACCATATTTTTCTACAACCTCATCATTTTCATCAACATTAACTTTACCGATTAGAACTCTACCAGCATATTCTTCTGCTAATTCGTCAACTATAGGACTAATCATACGACATGGACCACACCATTCTGCCCAAAAATCAATAACCACTAATTCTTCATTATCTAAAACCTCTTGTAGGTTTGCGTCTGTAATTTGTTTTGCCATTTTTATAAATTTTTATTGCTACAAAAATAATTAAAAAACTTATATATAACCGATAAGTTTATAATTTAAAATTGCCATTGACACAACAATCGGTAATAAACATCAATAGCATCAAATATTTCTTCTTTTTTTATGTATTCATCTGCTGTATGCGAACGAGCGGAATCTCCTACACCAAGTTTAATTCCATTAAAAGGCATTAATGCTAAATCCGATAATGTAGCAGACCCAAACATCTCAATTCCCTGTTTTTGTAAAAAGCGACAAACTGAATGCTCCTCTTTTAAATTTGAGGCATTTAAACGAAAAGAGCGAGCAACAATATTTGATTGCACATGCTGTTGAATAATAGAGAATAACTCTTTATTAGAGTAACATGCATTGCTTCTTACATCAACAACATAATGGCATTTATCAGGTATAACATTATGTTGAGTGCCAGCATTAATTTGGGTTACACTCATTTTTACATCACCTAAAAAATGGTGTTTATTTTCAAAACTATAGGTCATAAACCAATTTAAATCTTTCATTGCTAATTCAATTGCATTTATACCTTCATTACGAGCAGCATGCCCCGATTTTCCATACATTGTACAATCCAACACCATCAAACCTTTCTCTGCAATGGCAGCTTTCATTTGCGTAGGTTCTCCTACAATTGCAAAATCAATTTTAGGAAGATGTTGCAATAATAGTTCCATACCATTTTTACCCGAAATTTCTTCCTCTGCAGATAAAGCCAACACAAGATTATATGGCAATAACACATCTTTCAGCATTAAAAATACAGAAAGTAAAGAAACAACTGAAGCGTGAGCATCATTCGCACCTAATCCAATAATTCGAGTATCATTCTCTTGTGCTTTAAACGGATTTACACTCCACGAATCCGATGGTTTCACCGTATCTATATGAGAATTAAGCAACAAAGTTGGACGAGTAGGGTCATACGATTGCGTCAAACACCAAATATTATTTTGAACTCTATTTACGCAACACCCTTGTTGTACTAAATAAGACTCAAGATAATCAGCTTTTTCCTTTTCTTCTCTACTAAAAGAAGGAATAGAAATCAGTTTTTTTAGTAAATCTATCGCTTGATTTTTTATCTCTTCCATTTATCCAACAATAACAGTACCTTCTGCTTTACCAATAGCATCAGCTTTTGTTATAATTACTTGTTTAACCCCTGATTGAATTGCATCAAATGCATTTTCTAATTTTGGAATCATTCCATCTTGTATGATTCCTTGACCTTTTAAATCTTTAAATGTATTAGTATCAATTTGAGTTATAACACTATTTTCGTCATTAACATCTGCAAGAACACCTTTTTTTTCGAAACAAAAAACTAAGGTTACATTATAAAACTTTGCCATTTCTTTTGCTATTTCTCCAGCAACTGTATCAGCATTTGTATTTAAAATATTTCCTTGAGTATCAAATGTTAAAGGAGCAAAAACAGGTAAAATGCCTAATTCTAATAATGCTGATATCTGTTTACCCTTAACTCGTTCTACATCACCAACAAAACCATAATCAATATCTTTTATAGGACGTTTATGCGAACAAATACTTCCCATATCAGCACCTGTAAGACCTAATGCATTTATTCCTCTTGATTGTAATTGAGCTACAATATTTTTGTTTACCAATCCTCCATAAACCATAGTTACTACATCAAGCATCTCCTTATTAGTAATGCGTTTACCATTTACCATTTGTGTTTCGACGCCTAATTTTTCAGCAAGTTTCGTAGCTGCACGACCTCCTCCATGTACAAGTATTTTTAAACCTTGTATTTTAGAAAAGTCGCTCAACAGTTGAGATAGAGTTTCTGGCTCTTCAACAATTTTTCCACCTACTTTTATAATCGTAAGAGTATCCATTTTTCTTTTTATTTAATATTAGGTTCTTCTAATCCAAGATTTTTCTTCTTATCCCAAGCTTTAAGCACTATACCTAAAACAAGAGCCGCAACACCTAAACATGCTAACATAACCAAAGGCCATGTATAATCCAATTTTGTAGCATCTTCCACACCAATATTAGTTTTATCCAAAACCTTACCAATAAGCAATGGGAATAACCATAAACCAATATTTTGGATCCAGAAAATCAATGCATAAGCAGAACCAATAATTTTTTCATCTACCAATTTAGGCACACTTGGCCAAAGAGAAGCCGGAACCAAAGAGAATGATGCACCTAATACCAAAATAGTAACATAAGCAACAATAGTTCCACCGATTGCACTTCCTTTAAACATTGGCAATACAAATGCGAAAGTTAAGTGACAAACAATCAATAACAAAGAACCAATCATCAACATTGAAGCGGCTTTTCCCTTTTTATCTACATAATTACCCAAAATAGGAGTAATTGCCACTGCCAACAATGGGAATACAGCAAAGATAGATTCTGCAGTTCCTCTCATATAACCCATATAGCAATAGATAACAAGGGCAACCACTGCAATTCCCATAAATAGAGATTTTAGAGATGCCTTTTTCATAAAGTTGCTAGAGAAAGAGAATCCGGCAACAACAAGCATAATCAAATATTGAATAATAGTAACACCTTCACCTGCCCAGAAAGAGCCTGCCTCAGGAAGTTGAAGCGTTAAGTTACATTGCAACATATTAACTGCATACTTTTGGAATGGGAAAATAGCAGAATAATAAAGAACACAAAGAAGAGCTACAAGCCAGAAGCCTAAACTTCCTAAAATTTTTCCTAAATCACTAATTTTAAATGGATCATCTTTCTCTTCTGCTTCGCCAGTTTGTGCATCTAACTTCTTATCCATAAAGAAGTAAACAACAAACATAATTAAAGCTATACAAAGTAAAACAATACCAAAAGCGACTGAACGAGAAACCTCAACAGCACCACCTAATTTAGCAAAGAAAGGTGAAAAAATCATACAAGTAGCTACACCTAAACGTGCCAAAGCCATTTCAGAACCCATAGCCAAAGCCATTTCACGACCTTTAAACCATTTTACAATACCACGAGAAACTGTGATACCTGCCATCTCAACACCACAACCAAAAATCATAAAACCAATAGCTGCTAACTTTGCAGATGCTGGCATTCCTCTATAAAATGGAGCAACACCAATTTCATCAAATATAGGGATGTAATTAAGGTTTTCAGTAAACCATGTTTCTAAAGAACTTCCCACAAAAGAAGGATCTACCGCATACCACTTAATTAATCCACCTATTAACATAACTGCTCCAGATAAAAGTGCAGTAAATCTTACGCCCATTTTATCCAAAATAATTCCTGCAAAAATCAAGAAGAAAACAAAAACATTTAAAAAGGTTTCTGATCCTTGCATTGTTCCAAATGCAGTTGAAGTCCATCCTCTTGTTTCTTGCATCAACTCCTTAATAGGAGAAAGAATATCCATAAAAATATAGGAGCAAAACATTGCTAACGCTAACAACAACAACGCAATCCATCTTATAGCTGCGTTATCCCTCAAAGTTGTAATTTTTTCTTTCATAAATTTGTTTTTATATATTGTTTTATATTTTTTGTTTTCGACAAAATGTCAAGTGCTTTTATCAATGAAGTATTAAATTGATTCATTATTTTATAATAATCTGCGGATGCCCATAAATCACGAGCAATTAGTGCTTTTATTTGCAACACTACAAATGGCTTTGAAGTATCCCATTCTTTTTCGTTAAAAACAACTCCTTGCTTTTCCCCATTTTCTATCAACTCGCTCAAAAAGGATTCTTCTAAAACGAAATTTTTATTAAAATGTTCAAACGTTGGATATTTTTTACGAATAAAATGCGAATGCTTAGTTATATAGTTTGCTATTGTTTTATTTAAGACACCTTTCGCTAATAAATCACGATAATAATCAGAGTAAAAGGTTGTATCTATTGGCACAAAAACATCGGGCATAATGCCTCCGCCACCATATACAATACGACGCAATGAACATGTTTGATAACGCAACGAATCAGGGAAATTGATACTATCCAAAGTTTGCATTTCTCCATGAATATAACGTTGCATCAACTCTTTTTGATAAGCTTCAATACCGGCATTATAAGGTTTTTGAATACAACGTCCCGATGGTGTATAGTAACGTGCTACTGTAAGTCGGATATGAGAACCATCGGGTAAAATCATTGGTCGCTGAACAAGTCCTTTACCAAAAGTACGCCTTCCAACAACCAATCCCCTATCCCAATCTTGGACAGCACCTGCAACAATTTCACTTGCCGAAGCCGACGATTCATCAACAAGTATTATAAGATTAACATCTTCAAAGCGACCATTTTTTGTCGCAAAATCATTAACTTGAGGCTCACTAAAACCTTTTGTATACACAATCATTTTTTGATGCTCCAAAAATTCATCAGCCAAATACAAAGCTGTACTTAACAATCCTCCTCCATTTCCTTGGAGATCAAGAATCAAATTATCACATTTCCACAAATTCAACGAATCACACGCATCATATATTTCATTCATTGTATTTTGGGCAAAACTATTTAATTTAATATACGCTGTCTGTGGATTTATAAAATATGCTGCATCCAAACTATAAATAGGAATTTTGTCACGCGTTATTAAAAAATCAATTGGATTAGCAACGCCATGTCTTACAACTTTTATTGAAACTTCAGTTCCTCTTGGCCCTCTTATCAGTTTTGAAATGTCATTTGTCGACATCTTTACTCCTGCAATTGTTTTATCAAATACTGCTATAACCTTATCACCAGCCAACATCCCAACTTTTTCGGCAGGGCAACCCGCTATTGTTTGCATCACTGTCAAAGTATCATCTATCATTTGGAATGATATACCTATACCATCAAAATTACCTACAATAGACTCGTTTGCACGCTCAACTTCTTCTTTTGAAATATATACAGAATGCGGATCTAACTCCTTCAGCATACCTTGTATAGCATATTCTACTAAATCCTTCTCTGAAAGAGAATCTACATAACATTTTAAAATAGAATAATATGCTTTACTCAACTTCCAATAATCTGCAGAAACAGTATTATTTGCTTGATTCACCGAAAAGAAAAACAACAAAAAACAAATACAAAAAAGTTTTATTCTTCGCATAATGCTAACTATTTATAGATATTTTAAGCATTTATTTTCCAACTTTCTTCACAACGCAGAGATTTCTACATTTCTTTACAAAAATACAAAAAAGAAAATGATTTGTCTGCTGATATATTCTATTAAAAGTAATTATCTTTGCTTATTATATAATAAAATATTTGTTATGGAAAACACACGTCAACAAAAAATAGCTCGTTTGTTACAAAAAGAATTGGGAGAAATCTTTTTACTTTATGCAAAAGGCATACAAGGGACTTTAATTTCGGTTACAAACATCCGAATTTCACCAGATTTATCAATTGCTAAGGTTTATTTGAGCATTTTCCCAAGTGAAAAGTCAGAGGCTATTCTACAAAACATTCAAGATTCGGTAAAATCAATAAGATTTGAACTAGGGAATCGTGTAAGAAATCAATTGAGAGTTATTCCCGAATTATCTTTTTTCATAGATGACACACTCGATTATCTTGAAAATATAGACAACTTGCTAAAAAAATAATGTCTAAAAATAGATTTCGCTTTGCTTTTTTTGTAGCATGTCGTTATCTTTTTTCTAAAAAGAAACAAAATGCTATAAATGTAATATCTTTTATTGCAGCAAGTGGAGTTTGTTTAGGAACACTGGCTCTCGTTTGTGTCCTATCTGTTTTCAATGGATTCGAATCGTTAGTAAAAGATATGTTTGCATATTTTGATCCCGATTTGAAAATAGAAGCTATCGAAGGAAAAACTTTTCAGATAAACAATTCGCAATTTGAGCAAATAAAAAAAATGGAAAATGTTATTTGCTTCAGCGAGATACTAGAAGACAATGCCTTGATAGCATACAAAAACCGACAAACACCTGTGGTAATAAAAGGCATTGACAAAAATTATTTAAAAGCAATTTCTACTGATAGTATTCTATACGATGGGCAATTTTTAGTACACGACTATTATCATAATTACGCCGTAATTGGCATTGGTTTAGCTTGGCAATTAAATATTGGGCTACAATTTTCAGAAGCATTAAAGATATTTGTACCTAAACGTGAAGAAAAAATAAATATAGCTGCTCCAGACAAATCATTTAACCAACAAAATGCATTAATAACAGGGGTTTATCTAACAAACGAAAAAGACCTTGATCATAAATATTTGTTTGTAGATATTAAATTGGCACGTTCGTTATTTGAACGTGACTCAACAAATGTTTCAGCTATTGAACTAAAAGTCCATCCTCAAAAAGTTGATATTACTCAAAAAGAGATAAAAAAACTTTTAGGTAAAGATTTTTCTGTTAAAAACAAATACGAACAACAAGCAGACTCTTTCCGTATTATGCAAATCGAAAAATGGATAACGTTTCTTATTCTTTCTCTAATTTTATTAGTAGCCACTTTTAATATTATAGGATCTTTATCAATGCTTATTATAGACAAAAAAGAAGATATATCAACCTTACATAAGCTAGGTGCTTCACAGCAATTGATACAAATGATTTTTCTTTTTGAAGGATGGTTAATTTCAATTACGGGAGCATTTGTTGGATTGATCTTAGGTGTTTTGCTATGCCTTTCTCAACAATGGTTTGGTTGGTTAAAATTAAACGGAGGATTTATCATTGACACATATCCCATTATTGTACAATTCAGCGATATAATCCTTATCTTTTTTACGGTTGTAGCATTAGGATTTTTAGCGGCATGTTACCCTGTTCAATATTTACGAAAAAAAGTTTTAACACAATGAAAAATAAAATTTTAGTATCATTTTTATTTACTCTATTATTAATTTCATGCGACAATGAAAAAGTAACGTCTTTGGTTCTCAACGAAAGGACGAAAACTATGACTATGGGTGATACCGCTCAACTCGAAGTTTCTGTTTATCCCCTTGCTGCCTCACGCAACGCTGTAATAACTTGGGAAAGCAGCAACGAAAGTGTTGTTAGCGTATCAAACAATGGAACTATACAAGCACTCTCTCCCGGTGAAGCAACTATTGGTGCTATTTGTGGTAAAGTGGTTGCTGAATGTAAAATCACTGTTTTAGCAGTAAAAGCTACTTTTAATTTTCACTCTGCAATCATGTACTTTATGGGTGATACCTACAAACAAGGGACGAACAACATTATTCTTCGATTACTAGATGAAGGACTCACACACCAAGGTTCTGGAGCTATAAAAGGTGAAGGTTTCTTTCTTGATATATCTCTAAATCAATCGGCCACAGACACATTGCTGATAGCAGGGACTTTCAACAATGATACTACAGGGAAATCCCTCACTTTTTATCCCGGAAGCAACACAAAAAAATATGCTCCAGGTACTTATTTAGGGCAAATTATATCTCAAAGTATTGGTGCAATTTTTATTAAAAACGGAAGTTTTGAAGTAAATAAAAACAATGAAGATTACGATATAAACATTTCTTTTATAGGCGAAAAAGGCGAAATAATTTCAGGCAAATTTTCTGGGAATATCGTAGCATTTGATGCTTCAGAATCAAATATAGAACAAAAAGAGATGAGTTTTTCGTATGCTACAGCACAAGAAATTTCTACAGAAGACAATTTAAAACAATTGAAAGTACTCCTAAAAAACGAAACAGATTCCCTACAATTATCTTTCAACGTTGCTCTTAGTTCCTCTAATTCTATTCCTATAGGGAATTATTCTATTTCAGAGGTCATCCACGAATTCTCTTTAAACAAAGGCTTTTCTGAATCTGATTCTTATAAAGGTTGCTGGTTGTTAAGTACAGAAAATTTCTTGATAGAAACGGGAAATGTAGAAGTAACCTTTTCGAATTCTATATATATTTTAAAATATAATCTACAATACGAGAATACCCGAATAACAGGTAGTTACTCGGGTAATATTGATTTTTTATCTAAATGATTTACTTCTGAAGTTTAATAGTTTCCGAAGTTTTATCTCCTGCAATTCGCACAATATACAAACCACTTGGTAAACTTGAAAAATCTATAGTCTCTTGTTGTAAGTTAGTTACATTATCTAATTGTAACGAAATTACCATTTGTCCATTAGTATTCCATACCGACACAGTAACATTTTTGTCTGTCTTTGGGAAAAATATTTTTAACTTATCAACTACTGGATTTGGATAACAAATTAACGTTGCTTTTGAGTTTTCAATATCCTCAATTGAAGAAAACGAGAACGTTTCAATCAACCCTGCCAACGCATCTACCTTTCCATATCCAGCTGCATTGTTAGGCACATTACTAGTATAAGCATCTTCGGTACAAGTTTTTGCCAAAACTTCTTTTACACATTCTGGTGTCATAAAACGTGCATTTTCCATCCAAAGCGAAATTACTCCTGCCATAAATGGTGAAGACATGGATGTCCCTTGCGATTTTCCGTAACGATATTTTTCACCATTATAAGTTTCTGTGGCTATCCAATTCCATCCAGAATGCTGTGCCATATCTGCAGCAGATGTTACTGCATAACCATTCACTGAAGATATTATTACACAACCTGGAGCCAAAACATCAGGTTTAGTACGTCCGTCAGCAGTAGGTCCTAAACTTGAAAAAGAAGATACACCACCTATTGGATTAGCAGATGCGGTATTAAATGACCCTACTGTTATAATTCGTTCTGCCGTTCCACCAATCTCACCAACAGAATTTACATTATCTCCATTTGTAAAACCAGCGAATGAATTTCTATAAAAATTACCATAGGCTAACCATGTATTTATAGAACCATTTTTACCATAAATTTTAAAACCTAAATAATGTCCAGAATTTAAAGAAACATTTGTACTCTGTAAATAAATATTAACTTTATTATTTGTTGAATTCCATTCTGGCACACAAATAAATGTACCACTTCCGCCATTTTTAAGAGATACTACGGCTTTTTGAGACATTGTTGTATCTATTTTAACTGACTCAAAAACCTCATTACCACTAGCATCAAATATACACAACTGCAATTGATAATCTTGTGCTGTATCTCCCCATACATCAGCAACAACATAACCTTGAGTTGGGTTTATAAGTGCTTTCATGATAGTATCTGTATCACTGAATGTCTTTCCACAATGAATATAATCACTACCTTCATTACCTGCACTTCCAACGACAATTCGTTTTTCACCTACAAGAGCATTTAGAGCTTGGTCGAATGACGAAGTTCCATCGTGAGGACCAACATGGGATCCCCAACTCACATTTACAACACAAGGTTTTCCTTCAGCACTATCAAAACAATATTTTATACCATCCAAAATGGCGTTATCTTTACTATTATCTACACTTACCATAAATATATCCGCATCAGGTGCTACACCACCATAGTTTTTAAAAGTTGTAGAACCAGCAGCCATACCAGCTACGTGAGTCCCATGCGTTTCTGTAGTATTATCTTTTTTTGCAGACAAAATACTTGGTTTAGTTTTATATTCTCTTCCGTAATTAAAGCCTGCCGGGCGACTTGTTGCATTCGGTGCATTTTTAGATTGATCCCACACTCGTTTTACACGCAAATCAGAACGGTCTTTTGTATAAAAGTTTATATGGTCATATTGCAAACCAATGTCGACTACACCGATTACAGTATTCTTCCCTGTATAACCTTGAGGGAGTCCACCCTCACCATTATGGATTTGATCTACACCTACCTTACCACGAGCTATATTCATTGTTCTAAAAACAGGTTTCCCCATTTCAAATCGTTTAACATAGTCAAAACTAAGAATCTCGTCTAACTTTGATAACGGAATGCTTGCAGTGAAAATACTATCTAAATCTGAATTTATTTCAACACCAAGCGAAACTAATTCATCAACATCATAACCCGATTTCAACAATAAAAATCCTGAAATATACTCCTCGTTTGTTTCAGCATTCGTTGTTGTTGAATAAAAATTTTTTAATGCAACCTTCTGTACTTCTGTAGTTGCATTTTTTCTTTCTTCTAAAAAAACTTTTGTATAAGGAGACAACTTGTTTTGTGCCAACACCAACGTTGGAATACACAATAAAACTAATAGTAACTTCTTCATATCTTATTTTATTTTTAAATTTACTTTTTTTGCGAGTTCAACTCGTTCTATTCCATTTATCTTAATCATTATTTCAAGATTCTTAATAGGAATTCTAAACGTAAAATGCCCATTCCCATAATCCACTAAACTCCCCCCTATTTTTTCAAATTCGGTTCTAGAAAATTTTTCATTCACATATAAATGTCCCGAAATGTAAAAATCCCCATTTTGTTCAGCCAAATTATATTTTTCGATAAAAATTTCTGATGGTTTGTAATTTTTCACAGAAAACTTTTTCGTTTCTGCAACATAATCTTCCCACAAGATTTGAAACTCTGCATTACAAGTTACACTCTTTGGCAATGTAGCCACTTCCCTTTTTGCA
The DNA here is from genome assembly GCA_017547145.1 of Paludibacteraceae bacterium. GTDB lineage: Bacteria > Bacteroidota > Bacteroidia > Bacteroidales > Paludibacteraceae > RGIG9608. The sequence goes on from JAFYQJ010000005.1 coordinate 356,738, forward strand.
ACACATGCAGTCAATAACGTAACTACTATAAAAATGAACTTTTTCATGTATTTTTTCTTTTTAAGAATCGCAAAGATATGTTTTTATGTTAAAAACACCAAAGTATAAGAATGTTAGAACATTATAACAAACCTTCATTTTCTAACATTTTTTTATAGAAAACTGCTTTTTCTATTAAAGCTAACGGATATGCTCGCGAAGATGAAGGCATCCTATAAATTCTAATCGCTCTTTTTTGTATTTGAACCTCTACATAGTTTCCTATTTTTGGCTCTTCTACATTGTCAAACAAAGAGAGTATTGTTTCTAATGCTTTTTGACCTGTAACCACTACTGCCGAGCATTTTGGTATTTGCTCTAAAATTCCGATTAAATCAATAGTTTTTACAACTTCTAAAAATTTATCGGAAGCATTTTCTTTTAAACGAATCACCTCTGTTGCCGTATCCCCAAGAGCCACTCCTTTTTCTGTTAAGAATTGTCGAAGTTTTAATTCTAGAAATTTTTTACCCAACAAATCAACAAAATAGTTTTTATCATTAAAAAACAAATATCCAAAAATTCTCCACATATCATTTTGAAAATTTGGATAGAAAAAATTCATCGACCACCGTTTTTGTGGAGGAGGAAAACTTCCAAGCATTAAAATCTTCGATTCCTTTGGCAAGAAAAATTGTAAAGGATGTTTTTCAACTAAAGGCATTTAAAATTCACTTGTAAAATGGAATCGTATATTTTCAAAGTCTTGTTGAGCCATTTGCAAAATATACGATGAATCCGCCATAAAAACATCTCGTCCTTCACGGTCTTTTGCCATATACTGAAATTTCCGTTTTTTAAATAATTCAAGAGCCGCTGCATCATCACTTTCTATCCAACATGCCTTATACAACGAAAGAGGTTCAAATCGACATTGTGCACCATACTCGTGCAACAAACGATATTGTATTACCTCAAACTGAAGTTGTCCAACTGTGCCTATTATTTTTCGATTGTTATATTCGCTTATAAACAATTGAGCAACCCCCTCGTCCATCAATTGAGAAATTCCTTTTTCTAATTGCTTCGTTTTCATAGGGTCTGCATTTTCTATATAACGAAACATTTCTGGCGAGAAACTTGGCAAACCTTTAAAATGGATTGTTTCTCCTTCAGTCAGCGTATCTCCAATTTTAAATACTCCATTGTCGGGCAAACCTATAATATCACCTGCAAAAGCCTCATCTACGGTTTCTTTCTTTTGTGCCATAAATGCGGTTGGACTACTGAAACGCATCATTCGATTGTGACGAATATGTTTATAATTACCATTTCGCTCAAAACGCCCTGAACAAATTTTTACAAACGCAATACACGAACGATGATTTGGGTCCATATTTGCATGAATTTTAAAAACAAATCCAGAAAATGGCTCTTCATAAGGACTCACTGTTCGCTCTATAGATGCTATTGGACGAGGCGATGGTGCTATTTTAATGAAACAATCAAGCAACTCCTTAACACCAAAATTATTTAATGCACTTCCAAAAAATACAGGAGCAACTTCACCTTTCAAATATTCATTTACATCAAAATCAGAATAAACACCATTGACTAATTCCAAGTCATCACGCAGTTTATTTGCATCGTTTTCTCCAACAAAATCGTCCAAATCCTTGCTATTAACATCATTCAACTCTATGGATTCAGATATATATTGTTTGTTAGGCGTATAAAGATTTAGATTTTGTTCAAATATATTATAAACTCCCTTAAACTTCGCTCCTTGATTTATAGGGAAACTCAAAGGACGCACGCGGATTTGTAATTCAGACTCTATTTCGTCAAGTAAGTCAAAAGGGTCTTTTCCCTCACGGTCCATTTTATTAATAAAAACGATAACAGGCGTTTTTCGCATTCGACAAACATTCATCAATTTTCGTGTTTGTGCCTCTACACCTTTTGCCGAATCTACAACAATAATAACACTATCGACAGCTGTCAAAGTTCTATAAGTATCTTCTGCAAAATCTTGGTGACCCGGAGTATCAAGAATGTTTATTTTAAAATTTTGATATTCAAACCCCATAACCGAAGTAGCTACAGAAATACCACGTTGCTTTTCTATTTCCATCCAATCGGAAGTTGCTGTTTTTTTTATTTTGTTCGATTTTACTGCACCCGCAACATGAATAGCTCCTCCAAAAAGCAAGAGTTTTTCAGTTAAAGTTGTTTTCCCTGCATCAGGATGGGAAATAATTGCAAACGTTCTTCGGCGTTGTATTTCTAGTTCTAAACTCATAATCTATTTTTATTTTGCAAAGATACGAAAATAGAGTTTAATATTAAGTATTCGCTCTCTATTTAAACTTTTTTGCCTTTATCGGATTTCTCAACTCTTTGTGGTAACTTTGTCGCAGAAATAGAGTTATTTCCAACACTCATTTTTGCGAATTCGCACAACAAATCAATTGTGGAGCTGTGGTTAAGTCCTGCCGATTTATTCGGAAGAAGCCGATTGATAGTTGTACGTTTTTTCTAATATGCAGTAGAATAGGTCCAAAGCTACACATTTCGACCAAAGCAATGCAAACGTTAAGAATGAGACCCTTGTATCTCAACGACCTACTCTTTTCAACAAAGATACAAATCACACTATTTAAATAACAAAAACTCACCCAGGTTTACCCTTTTAATACTTCAACAATCTTTTCAGCTATCAACTCTCCATCCATAGCAGACGAGGTAATTCCACCTGTATAGCCCGATCCCTCACCACAAGGGAACAATCTTTTTATTTGAACATGTTCGCACGTATCAACTTTTCGTGATATGCGTATAGGAGAAGACGAGCGAGATTCTACTCCTACAACAATTGCTTCCGACGATAAAAAACCTCGCATATATCGATCGAATGAGCGGAATCCTTTTCGTAAACGAGAACCAATAATCTCTGGCAACCAAAAATGCATTGGCGAAGAAACAACTCCCGGTAGATAAGAGCATTGTGGTAGTGTATTCGAAAGTTTCCCTGAAACAAAATCAGTCAAACGTTGAGCTGGAGCAGTTTGCAATCCACCACCATTATTATAAAAGGCAGTTTGTTCCAAATTTCTCTGAAATTCTAATCCGCAAAGTTCTCTATACGAATGATAATCTACAAGATCCTCTGGTCGTATTTCTACCACAATACCTGAATTTGCAAAACGTGAATTACGAGCAGCAGCTGACATCCCATTCACAACAATAGCTCCACTTTCTGTCGACGCAGGAACTATATGCCCACCTGGACACATACAAAAAGAATACACACCTCGACCATCTATTTGATTAACAATACTATAAGAAGCTGCCGGCAAATATTCATCACGACGTTTAGTATGATACTGAATTTGATCTATGAGTGCTTGGGGGTGCTCCACACGAACACCCATAGCAAAACCTTTAGCCTCGAGGCTTATTCCTTTTTCATGTAACAATGTATAAATATCGCGTGCAGAATGTCCCGTAGCTAATACAACCGCATCACCCATATAAATATAACCTGTTTCGGTTTTCACCCCTTTTATCGTATCTTTTTCTATTATAAAATCATTTACTTTCGTATCAAAAATATATTCTCCTCCACAATCTACAATCGTTTTCCTTATATTTTGAATAACAATAGGCAAGCGATCGGTACCAATGTGCGGATGTGCTTCGTAAAGAATAGTATCTTGAGCTCCGTGCTGATGAAAAATTTCTAAAATACGACGAATACTTCCTCGTTTTTTCGAACGCGTATAAAGTTTTCCATCTGAAAAAGTGCCCGCTCCACCTTCTCCAAAACAATAATTTGACTCTTGATTAAATGCTTGATTTCTATTTTGCAAAGCAATATCCCGCTTACGAGCTGACACATCTTTACCCCGCTCCAAAATAATGGGTTTATAACCTAACTCTATCAATCTCAATGCTGCAAAAAGGCCTGCTGGACCAGCACCAACAATCACTATCGGGATAGCATTGTCAACAGAGTGATAATGAAACTCATTTTCGTACAAATTAGAAGGTTGCTCACCAACAAATACTTCTATCGAAACATTTATGCGAGGTTGTCTACTACGTGCATCTATCGATTTTCGTACTATACGATAAGTAAAATCTTGCTCCGAACATTGCAATTTTTGGGCTATTATTCGGCAAAGTTCTTCTTCGTTCCCAACCTGCTTTGGCAATAGTGTAAATTGTAAATGAGTTTGCATAATACAAAACTTTTAATAAAATGTATATTTTTTATTTGCATATCTACAAAAATACAAAAAATCGAATTTGATTTATATCAATTTGCTTTATAAAAATATCACTACATTTGCTACCAAAATTTACCATAAACAATGAATCAGATTCAACAAAAACCTCATTATGAACTTCTTGATGGCTTGCGTGGCGTAGCTGCAATTTTAGTTCTTTTTTATCACATATTTGAAGGTTTTGCTTTCGCTGAAAGTGTAAACGGTGATGGAAACGGAATTATTACAACGCTTAACCACGGACATATTGCTGTTGATTTCTTCTTTATTTTGTCGGGGTTTGTGATAAGTTATGCTTACGACGATCGCTGGAAAAAAATGAATCTTGGCGAATTTTTCAAACGACGACTCATTCGCCTACACCCAATGCTTGTAGCAGGAGCAGTTATAGGAGCAATTGCATTTTTTGCCGTAGGTTGCAAAACCTGGAGTGGCGGAGTAACTCCTACCGGTTGGGTAATGACGGCTATGCTACTTACAATGTTTATGATACCAGCCATTCCTGGAGCTCCATACGAAGTGCGTGGAAACGGAGAAATGTTTCCTCTGAATGGCCCAATGTGGTCGCTCTTTTTTGAATACATCGGTAATATTATTTACGCTCTTATTATCCGTCGACTTTCTACTAAAATTTTAACCATTTTAACCATTCTTTTAGGCATTGCTCATGCGTGTTTTTTTGTAGGCGATGTTTCGAGTTACGATAGTGTTGGAGTGGGTTGGACAATAGATAATGTAAACTTTTGGGGTGGTTTTGTTCGTATGCTTTTCCCATTTAGCGTAGGAATGTTGCTTTCTCGCACATTCAAACCACGAAAAGTGAAAGGTAGTTTTTGGATTTGCAGTCTGATGTTAATTACTATTTTTTCGGTGCCATACATTACTAAAACTAGCAATATCAGTTTGAATAGTCTTTATGAGGTAATCTGCATCGCCATTATTTTTCCTTTTATCGTTTGGCTAGGAGCTTGTGGGCAAAACGAACATCGCTATACAGAAAGGCTAAACAAACTGCTTGGCAACATTTCTTATCCTTTGTACATAGTACACTATCCTATTATGTACATTTTCTACAAATGGCTCATTGAGAAAAAATTGTATACTTTTTCGGAAACTTGGATTGAGTCAAGCATTGTGGTAACTTCAAGTATTCTGCTAGCTTTCGCCTTCTTGAAATTCTACGATGAACCCGTAAGGAAATACCTCTCAAAAAGGAAAAACAAACAATAAATCCCTAACGTCTACGTCGCCAAGGTTTATCTGGATTTACTTTTCGTTCAGAAGATTTTTTTCTTGAAATAGATTTCTCGTTATTAACTTGATTTTGCTTTTTTTGATTTGATTTCCCTGCAATCTCTAGTCGAATTCCATTAGGTGCAAATTGCTCAAATGCACGAAATACTTGCTCGGCTTGCTCGGCATAAACATCAAAGAAAGAAGCTTTTGCAATAATTTCTATTGAGCCTATTTTCACACTCCTATCACAAATAATATCATTAATAAAAGCTAAAAGTCTATTAACATTAAAATTTTGTTTTGTACCAATATTTAAACGAAAACGTACTTTCTTTCCTCGTTTTACATTTTCTAAAATATTTTTTTTCTCTGGATTTTTCTTCGTTTTTTTCTCCTCTTTTTCTGGAATATTCAAGTCGGGTGCATTTTTATAATACTCCAAAAATCGATTAAACTCTAAAGAAACAAACCTTTTAAGCATTTCTTCTTTTTCAAGATATGCTAGTTTTTTTTCTATTTCAGTAATAAAAGACTCGATTTCTTCGTTTATTTGTACATTTTCCATTTTATCTATCAAATGAAACAACTGTTTTTTACAAACAGCCATTCCATCAGGCACTGAAACTTGTTTAAACTCTTTTTTTAATAAATTCTCGAGAGTCCGTATTCGATGACGTTCACGCACATGAATAATCGAAATAGAAACTCCTTTTTTATTAGCACGCCCTGTGCGGCCACTTCTATGCGTGTAAACCTCAGCATCGTCTGGCAAGTTATAATTGATAACATGTGTTAAGTCATTAACATCTAATCCGCGTGCCGCAACATCAGTAGCTACTAATAACTGCAAACCTCTCAAACGAAATTTGGACATAACAGAATCTCGTTGCACTTGCGACAAATCGCCATGCAGTGCATCAGCATTATATCCATCGATCAGCAATTTTTCTGCAATATCTTTAGTTTCTTGACGTGTACGACAAAATACTATCCCATAAATATCAGGATTCATATCCACAATTCGCTTCAATGCCAAATAACGTTGCTTTGCTTGCACCACGTAATAAACGTGTGATACATTTTCTGAACCCGCATTACGAGTACCTATCGTAATTTCGTGCGAAACATTCATATAGTTTTTCGCAATTCGTGCTATTTCTGCCGGCATTGTAGCAGAAAACAACATTGTTCTACGACTCTCGGGAGTTGCTTGAAGTATTGTTTCTATATCTTCCAAAAAACCCATATTAAGCATCTCGTCTGCTTCATCAAGCACTAGAAAAGATATTCCGTTCAAACGTACTTTTTTTCTACGAAGCATATCAAGCAATCGACCTGGTGTTGCTACTAATACTTGTGGTTGCTCATCAAGTTGTTTTAATTGCTTTACGATAGATTCTCCTCCATAGATAGGAGCAACACGCAACCCTATAAGATTTTTAGCAAACTTGGTTAAATCATTAGATATCTGTATACAAAGTTCTCGTGTTGGAGCTAATACAAGTGCTTGTACCGCTTTCTTGCTACAATCTATAAGATTTAATATTGGCAAACCAAAGGCAGCTGTTTTTCCTGTTCCTGTTTGAGCCAAAACAACCAAATCCTCTTGCCTCTCAAATATAAAAGGTATTGTTTCTTGCTGAACTGGCATGGGAGTCTCAAATCCCAAATCTGTAATTGCCGAAAGTACTTCAGGTTTTAAACCTAATTCTTGAAATGTCATATGCGTAAAAAATTCTTGCAAATATACAAAAGAAACCAGAAACCACTGAAAAATACTATCTTTGACAATGATATAAAAACAACACTACATATGAATGTAAAAGAATACATTAGTAAAAACGAAATCAGATTTTACGAGGAGTTATCCTCACTTATTCGTATCCCAAGTATTAGTGCAAAACCCGAACACAAAAATGACATGCAACTTTGTGCACAACATTGGTGCAAACTTCTTATTGAAGCTGGTGCAGACCTTGCAGAAGTAATGCAGTCCAAAGGGAACCCCATCGTTTTTGCTGAAAAAAAAGTAAAGAATGCGACAAAAACCGTACTTGTTTATGCTCATTACGATGTTATGCCAGCAGAACCTTTAAATGCTTGGAAAAGCAATCCTTTTGAACTTACCATAGATGATACTCATATTTGGGGACGTGGTGCTGACGACGACAAAGGGCAATCTTTTATCCAAGTAAAAGCATTTGAATTTTTAGCAAAAAACAACTTACTGAATGTAAATGTAAAATTCCTTTTCGAAGGAGAAGAAGAAATAGGATCACCCTCACTAGAAGATTTTTGCAAAGAACATAAAGATTTATTAAAATCAGACATCATCTTAGTATCAGATACTAGTATGATTTCTTCTGATATTCCTAGCATAACCGTAGGATTACGAGGTTTAGCTTATTGGGAAATGGAAATAAAAGGTCCAAATAGAGACTTACACTCGGGGCATTTTGGTGGTGCTGTTGCCAATCCTATCAACGAACTTTGTAAACTATTATCTCAAGTTGTAGATAAAAACGGACGCATTACTATTCCTCATTTCTACGACAACGTTCTTCCTATTCCACAAGAAGAACGAACAATGATTGCTCAAATTCCTTTCGACGAAACTCGTTATATGCAAGCAATTGAAGTGGATTCTCTTCAGGGTGAAGTTGGTTATTCTACATTAGAACGCAATAGTTGCCGACCATCGTTTGATATTTGTGGAATTTGGGGAGGATATACTGGCGATGGTAGCAAAACAGTTCTTCCTTCAGTAGCTTATGCAAAAGTTTCATGCAGATTGGTTGCCAACCAAAACCATGAACACATTTCAAAACTATTTATCGACTACATGCAAAGTATTGCTCCCAAAAGTATAAAACTCAAAATTAAACCTTTACACGGAGGGCAAGGTTATATTTGCCCAATAGACCTACCAGCTTACAAAGCAGCAGAATTTGCCTTTAAAAAAACTTTTGGAAAACAACCTCTAGCCGTACGACGAGGAGGAAGCATTCCTATTATTAGCACCTTTGAGCAAACTCTTGGCGTAAAAAGTATTTTAATGGGATTTGGGCTTGAATCAAACGCCATTCATTCGCCAAATGAAAATTTCTCTCGGGATATGTTCTGTCGTGGTATAGAAGCTGTTGTTGAATTTTATAAAGCTTTTGCCGAGATGAAATAAAACAATTATTGTTATATTGTTAATTCCTTTTTCAAGAAAAATGGCATTCTTTAACAAAAAAGAGATTATCTTTGCTACGTTTTTCGCAAAAAAGAGAACTAACTTGTTTTGAGATATGGAAGGTCAAACTCCTATTAAAATAGACATCGAAAAAATAATTCGTTCTAAAACGAAAAAAAGGATTCCAAAGTTTATTTTTCGCCTTGTGGAAAAAATAATCCACCAGCAAGAAATAAATACTTTTTTTGAAAACAACATTGGCGTAGAAGGGCTCGACTTTGTAAATGCTGCACTTGACTACCTCAATGTTCAGATTGTAATAAAAGGAGAAGAAAATATTCCTGCTGAAGGAGAATTTATTTTCGCCTCAAATCACCCATTAGGAGGTCTTGATGGATTAGCAATGTCTTCTATTATTGGAAAACATTTTGATGGTAAAATTAAATTCCTTGTTAACAATTTCTTAATGCATCTCACTCCACTTGCACCATTGTTTGTACCTATTAATGTAGGAGGACGCATTCAAGACAGGAATCTAAACTCTAACATTAAAAACATTTTTGAATCAAAACAACAATTTTTAATATTCCCTGCTGGTATTTGTTCTCGAAAAATAAATGGGAAAATTCAAGACCTTACTTGGAAAAAAACATTTATTTCAAAAGCAAAAGAATCGGGCAGAAGCGTAATACCAGTATATTTTGAAGCACAAAACTCTCGCTTTTTTTACAACCTAGCACGAATAAGAAAAGCTCTTGGCATTAAGCTAAACATCGAAATGATGTTTTTGCCACACGAAATGTTTAAACAAAAAGGCAAAACATTTACCGTTACTTTTGGGAAACCTATTTCTCATGAAGTTTTTGACGATACAAAAACTCAACTACAATGGGCTCAATACGTACGTGAATGTGTTTACGAAATGAAAAACTTTTAACTATGGAAGCAATAAGAAAAGCAATTGCTGTAGATCTAATAAAAAAAGAACTTACACCTGAAAAGTTTTTGCGAAAAACCAATAAAGCCGACAATGAAATTTATATTGTAACGGCTCACGACTCTCCCAACACAATGACTGAAATTGCTCGCTTACGTGAACTATCGTTTAGAACTGCGGGCGGAGGCACCGGAAAGTCTATCGATATAGACGAGTATGACACAATGGAAAATCCATTCAAACAACTCATTGTGTGGGACCCTAAAGAAGAAAAAATACTTGGCGGCTATCGTTTCCTTTTTGGTAAAGATGTCCGATTCGACGAAAATGGCACTCCTCTTTTGGCTACTGCTTACGAATTTAAATTTTCACAAAAATTCATTAAAGAATATCTTCCATATACTTTGGAATTGGGTCGCTCTTTTGTTCAACCCGACTATCAGTCAAGCAAAATGGGTTCAAAAAGCCTTTTTGCTCTAGATAACCTATGGGATGGCATTGGTGCTTTAACTGTAAAAATTCCAGAAATGAAATACCTTTTTGGAAAGGTTACTATGTACTCTCAATACGACGAAAACGCTCGTGATATGATTCTAGGTTTTGTAGACAACACATTCCCCGATGAAGAAAAACTTGTTGAGCCTATAAACCCTATCAAAAACCAATATACAAAACAACAGATTCAAGAACTTTTTGCCGCAGACAGCATCAAAGAAAGTTATAAAAAACTTAACACCGAAGTTCGTGCTTTGGGTGTAAACATTCCTCCACTTGTTAATGCTTATATAGGGCTATCTCCTACTATAAAATCATTTGGAGCATCTCGATTTTTAGAATTTGGCGATGTAATTGAGTTTGGAATTTTGGTAAACATTGCTGATATTTACGAAGAGAAAAAAAATCGCCACATTGAATCGTATTTAAAATTTTTAGCAGAAAAAAATATCTAATTAAACTTATAAAAATGAAACCTACATTATTTGTACTTGCGGCAGGTATGGGAAGCCGCTACGGAGGACTTAAACAACTTGACGGGCTAGGACCTAACGGCGAAACTATTATGGACTACTCTATCTACGACGCTGTTCGTGCAGGATTCGGGAAAGTTGTGTTCGTTATCCGCCACTCTTTCGAACAAGATTTTCGTGAAAAAGTTGTAAACAAATACGAAAAAGTTATCCCTGTAGAAGTTGTTTTTCAAGAAATAGACTACGTTCCAGAAGGAGCTACATACAACAAAGAACGTGTTAAACCTTGGGGTACAAATCACGCTCTTTTGATGGGTAAAGATGTTATCAAAGAACCTTTTGCTATTATCAATGCAGACGATTTTTACGGCAAAGAATCGTACGAAGTACTCGCAAAATTTTTAACCGAAAAAGAAGGACGCAGCAACGAATATTGTATGGTGGGCTATAGAGTTTGTAACACGCTTTCGGAAAGTGGTTCTGTTTCTCGTGGTGTTTGCGAAGTTGATGCAGAAAACAACCTGACCTCTGTTGTAGAAAGAACTTCTATCGAACGTATTGACAACAAAATTCAATTCGTCGACGAAAATGGTGCTTCTGTTGAAATTGGCGAAAACACACCTGTTTCGATGAATATGTGGGGTTTTACTCCCGACTATTTTGAACATTCAGAAGCATTTTTCAAAAAATTCTTACAAGAAAACGGCGACAACCTTAAAGCTGAATTCTACATCCCAACATTAGTAAACGAATTGGTATGCAACCAAACTGCATCATGCAAAGTATTAGACACGCCTGCTAAATGGTTTGGAGTAACTTATGCAGAAGACCGCCCTCAATTTGTAGAAAAAATTAACGACCTAGTAGAAAAAGGTATTTACCCTAAACAATTATGGAAATAAAGAAAAAAATTAAACAAGCGTGGAATAATTTAACCTCATCAAACGAGCCTATCAAAATTTTAGTTACTGGAGGTACAGGATATATTGGTTCGCATACTGTAGTAGAACTACAACAAGCCGGTTTTGAGGTTTTCATTGTTGACAATCTTTCGAATTCGAATATCGAAGTTTTGAATGGTATCGAAAAAATTACGGGTAAAATGCCTGTTTTCGAAAATATCGATTGTACAGACTACGTTGCCATGGATCGTTTCTTGTCGAAACACGAAGGCATTCAAGCTATCATCCATTTTGCAGCGAGCAAAGCTGTAGGCGAATCCGTAGAGAAGCCTTTGCTTTACTATCGCAACAATGTGGTGTCGCTCATCAATCAACTTGAGCTTATGTCGACACATCACATCAAAGGCATTGTATTTTCTTCATCATGTACGGTATATGGCCAACCAGACCAACTTCCTGTAACAGAGTTGGCTCCTCGCAAGACTGCTTTATCTCCTTACGGAAATACAAAACAAATCTGTGAGGATATTATTATGGATACTATTTATTCTAATAGCCAACTAAAGAGCATTATTTTGCGTTATTTCAACCCAATTGGAGCACATCCTAGCGCACACATCGGAGAGTTGCCAAATGGCGTTCCAAACAATTTGATTCCTTTTGTAACACAAACGGCTGCAGGCATAAGAGAACAACTCAAAGTGTTTGGGTCGGATTACAACACTCCTGACGGAACTTGTATTCGCGACTACATCAACGTGGTTGACCTTGCTAAAGCACACGTGATAGCCGTAGAACGTATGTTGCAAGAGAAAACAAAGAAAAACGTTGAGATTTTCAACCTTGGTACAGGTCGTGGATTGTCGGTAATGGAAATTATTAAAACTTTCGAAAAAGTGAATAAGGTTGCTGTTCCACACCAAATTGTTGACCGTCGCGAAGGCGATATTGAGCAAGTTTGGGCAGACCCTACTTTTGCTAACGAAGAGTTAGGATGGGAAGCTAAAGAATCGGTAGAAGATACGCTAAAATCGGCTTGGAAATGGCAAAAAAACTTGATGAAAAAAGCTGAAAAATAATTCTTTTTCATAATTTAAAACGGAATGGGACAACTCGTTGTTGGTTGTCCCATTTTTTTATTTCTCTACGGCTTGTTGGTAAAGTTTGAAAAGCTCGGCCACGATTTCGCTCTCGGTCATCGTTTTGGCAAAACCGTAGGCTTGCATCACGGCGAGGTCGTTGGCTTGGTGTACACGGCGAAGTTCAATTCATCATATAAATCAGCATTTGGCTATTTTTAGATACCATTAAAAAGATGGCTGTTGCCCTTAACGTTAGCGTAAAGAGTCTTTTGAACCTACGAGCGATGAAACGGTTGAGAGTTTTATAAAGATAAGAGAGAAAAATTATCAATTCAACAGCAAATCAGAATTGGAAAATTTACTAAATTGCGAACGATAAATAATTTGGGAAATTGATAATTTGACAATGTACGAACTCAATCTTAGAAATCGCGACATATCAGACCATGACTTAATTATGGACTTACAATTAGTCGCAAATAAGTATAATAAGGACTCTTTATCACAGAGTGAGTATGACATATTGGGGAAATATCATAGTAGTACTATACGGCGACGATTTGGGTCATGGAAATCTGCATTAAAAAATGCCAATTTAAGATACACAAGAAAAAATTGCAAAGAACATGACTGCTGTATGTCTGATGAAGATTTTATCAATGATGTTAAAGATGTCGCAAAGAGATTAAATAAAAATAGCATTTCATATTGTGAATATCAACAATATGGAAAGTACGCGATAAGTAAAACGACTAAACGAATAGGTGGTTGGAATCGTGTATTACAACTTGCCAAATTAGAATCCACCCACTACAAGTTGGGAAAAGGGAAAACTATCTTAGATAGTGACTTATTGATTGAAATTGAATCAATGTGGATTAAATTAGGTCGGCAACCAACAACAAATGATGTTAAAAATAAACTTTCAAAGTATAGTTTAAATACCTATACAAGACGTTTTGGGAGTTGGAATAACACTTTAATAAGATTTGTTGAATTTATAAATGATGATAAAAAGTATAGAGAAGAAAACATTGAACAAAAGTCTCTAAATTCAGAAGAAATCATAACCAAACACACTACAAGGAGAGAACCAAGCAACCGTTTGAAAGTGCAAGTGCTAATGAGAGACGGAAATCGCTGTCGCTTATGTGGAGTTGAATGTAATGATGGTATTCACAACATCCATTTTGACCACATAATTCCGTGGTCCAAAGGAGGTGAAACGGTTTTAGAAAATCTACAAGTGCTATGTAGTAAATGTAATTTAGCAAAAGGCAATATTTCCAACTAATGACTTTTATTTAACTTTTAAAGTTAGAATAACATAAAAAGAATGTATCAAGGTTGTCTTTTTATTGATTACCTTGATACATATATCGTATCGTATATTTCATACATATTTGTATAAATTATCCCCTATTATGTCAATCAATTAGAGTGAAATGCTATGATTCATAGGATGATTTAGTAATACCCTACGCTAAAATGTCAAGGATATCGAGAGTCTGTTTACCTTTGACTGTTTGGAAGTATAAAACCTTATTGGAAAACTCAAGGAACAAACGCCAAAGGAAATCCTAATTGCTAGGCAGTATCGTTAAATAGAAGGTATTATTGCAATTTTACACTGACCTCAAGTTTAAAAAGACACTTAGGGTCACCATTTGCTTCTATAATGTAATGCTTGTTGCCCATTGTTGTTCCGCTTGCGTCAAGGCTTTTTTTTATTCTTCCGAAAAATGTACCAATACGTGGCGGTACGAGTTGAAAATTTTTGACTTGGAAACGTAGCCAATGTAAACGTCGTTTTCGTCTACCACGGGTAGGTTCCAAGCGTTGGTTTGCTCAAACACGTCCATCACTTTTTCCATAGGCATATTCAGGTAAATGCGTGCAGGCGTGGAAATCATCAGTTGCTTCACCGTGAAGCGCTGATACAGCTCGGGGCGGAACATAATGTTGCGCACCTCGTCGAGGAGTACCGCTCCAAGCAACTTGCCTCGTGCATCTACCACGGGGAAAATATTGCGATGCGAATGCGAAATGACCTTTACCAATTCGCCTAGGTTCATTTCGGGCGACACTTTTTCGAGGTCAGTTTCTATCACATTTTCCATCTTCAGGAGCGTAAGCACGGCTTTGTCTTTATGGTGCGTGAGCAATTCGCCCTTTTGTGCCAAACGTATGGCGTAAAGGCTGTGTGGCTCAAAAGCCTTGATGGTAACGTATGAAATGGTTGAGGTGATCATGAGCGTCATAAAGAGGTCATAGCCACCCGTAAGCTCGGCAATGAGAAATATGCCGGTAAACGGAGCGTGCATTACGCCCGACATCAAGCCCGCCATTCCGGCAAAAGCAAAGTTGCTCTTTGGCACATTTAACCCAAAGGCATTGAAACATTGTGCCACCAAAAATCCCGTCAAACATCCCACAAAAAGACTTGGTGCAAAAATTCCACCCGTGCCTCCACCTCCGTTGGTTGCTGCCGAAGCAAAAATTTTGAAGAACACGATTAAACTCAAATAAAGCAAAATAGCCCAAATTTGATTTCTATATTCATAGAATAAACTTCCGCCAAAAAGCGATTCACTGTTGCCATTCAAAAGTTCGCCAATCGTGTCGTAGCCTTCGCCATAGAGCGGAGGGAAAAGGAAAATAAGCACACCCAACATGGCACCACCGAGCAATATTTTTTTGTATGGTTTGTTCAGTTTCTTAAAAATCTGCTCCAAGCGGTTCATTCCTCTTGTGAAATACAATGAGACAAATCCGCAAGCTACGCCAAGCACAATGATGTACGGAATACGGCTTAAGGTGAAAGGTTCCCAATGTTCGAAGTGGAACATTGCCTCGTTGCCTGTAAGGAAATAGGAAACTGCTGTGGCCGTAACCGACGAAATGAGCAATGGCACAAGCGAAGTCATAGTCATATCGATGAGCAACACCTCGAAGGTGAACATCACACCCGCAATAGGTGCCTTAAAAATTCCGCCAATGGCACCCGCCGCTCCGCACCCAACAAGGAGCATCAGGGTTTTTTGGTCCATTTTGAAGAACTTGCCTAAGTTCGACCCAATGGCCGACCCCGTGAGCACGATAGGCGCTTCGGCTCCTACCGACCCACCAAACCCAATGGTAATGGAGCTGGCCACGATAGACGACCACATGTTGTGAATTTTAATAATGGCCTTATGCTGCGAAATAGCATAAAGAATTTTGGTAACCCCGTGGCTGATGTCGTCTTTTACCACGTAGCGCACAAACAAACTTGCTAGCGTGATACCGATAAGCGGATAAGCCAAATACCAGTAGTTGGCTTCGCCTTGTTTGAAAAACGAGGTCAGCATGTTTTGTATCAGATGAATGGTCTCTTTGAGCACCACCGCCGCTAACGCCGCACCAATGCCCACAAAAAAACTGAGAAGTAGCACAAAATGCTTCTTTTGAATATGGCGTTCGCGCCACCCAATCATTTTCAAATACCAACCTTGCTTCATACTAAATACCTTTCCCTTTGAAAACAATTTCGATACTATAAACAATTATTTTTATATCATTAAAAATAGACATATTATCCATATAAATGATATCATAATTGAGACGCTCTTTCATTTCTACAATAGAATGTGTATAACCAACTTTTATTGGCCCCCACGAAAGCAAACCAGGCTTTATTTTATACAAAAGGCAATAATAAGGAGCTTCTTTGATGATTTGCTGAATAAAATATGCTCTTTCGGGACGAGGACCAACAATCGACATATCGCCTTTTAAAATATTAAACAATTGAGGTAGTTCGTCAATTCTATATTTCCGCATAAACTTTCCATAAGAAGTTATTCTTGGATCATCGGCTTGCGTCAATTGTGGAGGAATTCCTTTTTCGGCATTGTCGTACATCGACCTAAATTTATATATAATAAAAGGTACGCCACCTTTTCCTATACGTTCCTGCTTATAAAGAATTGGACCTTTCGAATTTAATTTTATTCTAATTGCCACATACACAAAATAAGGAGAAAGCATTACAATGCCTACAACACTAATTGCTATATCAAAAAATCTCTTCATCGAACGTTGCCATGCTGGCATAGATAGTGTCGACAAACTAATCAACGGAACAGAGTCGATATCATTTAAAACTACACGTCCGGTAATAATTTCCAACTGACGTGGAAGTATGCTTATTTCAAGGTTCTGATATTTTATCAAATCGTTAATAATATCGAAAACTAAAGCAGATTCGTCATTCTCAAGAGCAATAATAACATTTTGAATATTATTGTTTTTAATAATAGATTCAAGCTGCGAAATATTACCTACAACCTTTCCCGAGACTCTTTTTGGTCTTCTACTTGTACGCACAAAACCTATAAGATTTGAGCCATAAAAACGTATTTTGTTATTTATACTTTGTGCAGTTTTTTCTGCTGTTTGGCCTGTTCCTATTATTAATAAATTAAATTGTATTGTCCCTTTTTTGATTTTCGAAAAATAATTTTGTGTAATGCAAAAACGCACAAAATACATTAACAAAAACTGCAATCCCCACAATACAAAAAATGATTGATAATAAAAATGATACGAAACAACAACATCATCAATCAATATTACAAAAAAGGTAATCAAACTCGATATAAATGATCCCGTAAGCGTAGAAAACAACTCTATAATGCGAGAACGCGTTGCCAACTGGTCATAAAAACCAGTTAGATACGACACAAAAATGCTACATATAGGATAAAAAGAAATAGCTAAAAAGAAATTATAATTCGGTGTTAAAATTGGTATATCGTTAAACACCAAAATATCATTAGCAACCCAACGGAAACAACAAAAAAGCAACCATGTGATAATGGAAACAAAAAAATCGGCAATCAAATATTTTTTTATGAGCTTTTTTATTTCCATCTACTCTCGTATAATCTTTATTTCATTATTTACACCCAACTTAATAATGCTTGATGGACACTTCTCTTCTACATCGTTTTGACGATACTGAACAATATAATCGACACTATCTTTTATAGTAGAATTTATTTCATGAAAATATTTAGGTGTAGTTTCTCCATGAATATTTGCTGAAGTAGAGACAATTGGTCGGCGTAGTGCCTCACAAAGTCTTTTCGAAAAATTCTCTGATGTTACTCGTATTCCAATACTTTTATCGTCAGCTAATAAATTTGTTGCTAGATTTTTTGCATTTGGGTAAATTATAGTAAGCGGTTTGTCTGCTACTTCTATTAAATTCCACGCAATATCAGGCATTTCTTCTACATAACTAGTTATTCGAGCAGCACAGTCAACCAACACCAACATTGCTTTATTATCTGCACGTTTCTTTAGTTCATAAATTCGTTTTACAGCAAATTCGTTTGTCGCATCACAACCTATACCCCAAACCGTATCTGTTGGATACAAGACAATGCCACCATTTTTAAGAATTTCTACACATTGACGAAAATCGTCAATAGAAAACGGCTCATTCTTTTTTCGCAAGTCTTTTGCGTTCGTTTTCATCTAAAACAATTTTTCGCAATCGAATAGATTGTGGTGTTACTTCTACATATTCATCTTCCTTAATATACTCAAGCGCCTCTTCTAAACTGAAAATAACAGGAGGAATAATACGAGCTTTATCGTCCGAACCAGAAGCTCTCATATTAGTAAGTTTTTTCGATTTGGTAACATTTACAACCAAATCACCATCTTTGCAATGCTCACCTACTACTTGACCAGCATAAACCTCTTCTTGCGGATAAATAAAGAAACGTCCTCTATCTTGCAATTTATCAAGAGCATAGGCAAATGCAGTTCCTGTTTCCATAGCAATAATAGAACCATTTGTTCTTCGTTCTAAATCACCTTTATATGGTTGATATTCTAAAAAACGGTGAGCCATGACAGCTTCTCCTGCAGTAGCTGTTAATACATTATTTCGCAAACCAATAATACCACGCGAAGGAATTACAAATTCTAATGTTACACGGTCGCCTTTTCTTTCCATATTTATCATTTCTCCTTTACGAACAGCCACCATTTCTATAACTCTACCAGACACTTCGTCAGGGAGATTTATTGTAAGTTGCTCCACAGGTTCACACTTTATGCCATCTATTTCTTTAAGGATTACTTGTGGCTGACCCACTTGCAACTCATAACCCTCACGTCTCATAGTTTCTATAAGCACAGACAAATGCAAAACTCCTCGTCCCGAAACTCTCCACGTATCTTCTGTCTCCGATTTTTCTACACGCAAAGCTAAATTTTTATCTAACTCTCTCAACAAGCGTTCATGTATATGACGAGAAGTTACAAACTTTCCCTCTTTACCAAAAAATGGAGAATCATTGTTTGTAAAAGTCATACTCATTGTTGGCTCGTCAATAGCAATTGGTTTTAACGCCTCTTGAACATTAACATCTGTAACCGTATCTCCTATTTCAAATTTTTCAATTCCAACAATTGCACAAATATCACCTGACGATACAGACTCAACAGGCGTACGCCCTAAACCTGTAAATGTATTTAATGCTTTAATTTTAGATTTTAATATAGTGCCGTCTTGTTTGAGCAATGCTATTTCCATATTATTTTGGAATACACCACGATGCACACGACCAACAGCAATTCTACCTAAATAAGGAGAATAATCAAGAGACGTTATCAACATTTGAGCTGGACCAAGTATAGTTTCAGGGTCCGGAATGTGTTTTATAATAGCATCTAACAACGCATTTATATTTGTAGCAGGTTTATGCCAATCGTCTGACATCCAATTTTGTTTAGCAGAACCATAAATTGTAGGAAAATCTAATTGCTCTTCTGTAGCATCTAGGCTAAACATAAGGTCAAATACTTCTTCTTGAACTTCATCTGGTCTGCAATTTGGTTTGTCTACCTTATTTATCACTACTATCGGTTTCAAACCAAGTTGTAAGGCTTTTTCAAGTACAAAACGCGTTTGTGGCATTGGTCCCTCAAATGCATCGACCAACAACAAAACACCATCGCACATATTCAAAACACGCTCTACTTCACCTCCAAAATCAGCATGCCCCGGAGTATCTATAATATTTATTTTATAACCATTATAATTAATAGAAACATTTTTCGAAAGGATTGTAATGCCTCGCTCACGTTCAAGGTCATTATTATCCATTATGAGTTCACCTACATTTTCATTTTCACGAAAAAGTTTACCTGCAAGCAACATTTTGTCTACCAAAGTTGTTTTTCCATGGTCTACATGTGCTATTATTGCTATATTTTTTATCTTCTGCATAATCTTATATTTTCGCAAAAGTAACGAAAATACACGCTATTATTAGAGGTTTTTCGCTTTTTTTAAAGAAAAATGCAAAAAAATGTTTTTTTTCCAAAAAAAGCTATTACCTTTGCACCACTATTGAAAATTAATAGTCGGCTCCGTGGCTCAACTGAATAGAGCATCTGACTACGGATCAGAAGGTTACAGGTTTGAATCCTGTCGGAGTCACAATAAAAAAAGCACTTACATGTAAGTAAGTGCTTTTTTTATACTCTATTTATTTTTATAAGGGACTGCTTTTGGCAATCCCTTTGGTTAATTTATTATTTATCATCTTCATCTTTTCGTATAAAGAGTTCATATACGACTAACACAACAAGTTCTATTGCATAGAACACCATTAGAAAATCAAATTAATTGATAAACAACAATTCTCTATATTTCGGTAAAGGCCAAACTTCGTTATCAACGACCATTTCCAACTTATCGATATGCATACGTATAATATCGAAATAAGGCACAATAGTGTCGTGATATGCAATAGCTTTTTCTCGTTCAGATTCTATCTTGTTTGCACACTTGCGAGCCTCTATCATAGCATCTACATTGGTTTTAATTCCTACGATATGATCAGCAATTTCTTCAATAAGAGCAGAGTCCATCGACGACAAAGCAGTTGCTTTTTTAGAATCGTACAACGCCTTTATTTTATAAACATTGTCGAGTAAAACAGATTGATACCTTGTTGCAACCGGGATGATATAATTCATAGCCAAATCGCCTAAAACACGAGCTTCTATTTGTATTTTCTTTGTATAAATTTCCCACTTAACTTCGTTGCGAGCAAACAGCTCTTTTTCCGAAAAAACATTTGTATCGGCAAACAAAGCAATGCTCTCTTTTTTTGTATAAGCATCAAAAATTAAAGGCACACTTGTTTCACAATCCAAACCTCGTTTTTCTGCTTCTTCTTTCCATTCATCGCTATAACCATTTCCGTCAAAACGAATAGGCTTACTCTCTTTTATATATTGTTTTAAAACGTCAAATATTGCTTTTTCTTTTGTTTCGCCTGCTGCTATCTTTTCGTCTACCGAAACCTTAAACTCTTTCAATTGGGCTGCCACAACAGCATTTAAAGCAATCATGGCCGACGAACAGTTAGCCGACGAACCAACCGCACGAAACTCAAAACGATTTCCTGTAAATGCAAAAGGAGATGTTCGGTTTCTATCCGTATTGTCTATTAACACCTCAGGGATATGGGCGACACCTAATCTCATATTTTTCTTTTCGTCTACAATAATAGCTTCTTTGCTATCGCTCACCTCCAATGTATCGAGAATTGAAGAAATTTGACTTCCAAGAAATACCGATATTATTGCAGGAGGAGCCTCGTTTGCTCCTAAACGGTGAGCATTATTTGCCGACATAATAGACGCCTTAAGCAAAGAATTGTTTTTATAAACCGCCATCAACGTATTTACTAGAAAGGTGACAAAACGTAAATTTTCTTCCGAATTTTTACCCGGAGTAAACAATCCAACACCTGTATCAGTACCGAGCGAAAAATTGCAATGCTTACCGCTTCCGTTTATTCCAGAAAATGGTTTTTCGTGCAATAAAATTCTAAAATTATGTCGGCGAGCAACTCTACGCATCAAAGTCATTATCAGCAAGTTTTGGTCTACAGACAAATTTGTTTCGCCAAATATTGGTGCTAATTCAAACTGATTGGGAGCCACCTCATTATGACGTGTTTTTGCTGGAATTCCATATTTGTAAGCTTCAAACTCAAGTTCTTTCATAAAAGCTTGAACTCGTAAAGGTATTGCCCCAAAATAATGGTCTTCGAGCTGTTGGTTTTTAGCACTTTCGTGCCCCATCAGCGTACGTTCGGTCAAAGCCAAATCAGGACGAGCAGAATATAAACATTCATCTACCAAAAAATATTCTTGCTCCCAACCCAAATAAGAAAACACCTTATTCACTTTTGTGTCGAAATAATGACATACATCTGTAGCCGCTTTGTCTACTGCCGACAACGATTTTAAAAGTGGTGTTTTATAATCTAAAGCTTCGCCTGTATAAGAAATAAACACTGTCGGTATACAAAGCGTATCATCTATTACAAACGCTGGCGAAGAAGGATCCCATGCGGTATAGCCTCTTGCCTCAAACGTATTTCTAATGCCTCCATTTGGGAAACTCGAAGCATCAGACTCTTGTTGTACTAAAATTTTTCCCGAAAACTCTTCGATAATATCGCCACCCGGCTCCGATTTATATTCTATAAACGAATCGTGTTTTTCGGCTGTACCATCTGTCAAAGGCTGAAACCAATGCGTATAGTGTGTAGCTCCTAACTCCACTGCCCACATTTTCATACCAGCGGCTACTTTATTAGCTACATTTCTATCAATAAGTACCCCTTTATCTATAGCATCGCAAAGTGTATTCATTGTTTCTTTTGATAAATACTTTGCCATCTGCTTTCGATTGAACACGTATTTACCATAATACTCCGACGTCATTTGCTCTGGGGCATCTACATGGACAGCTTTATGCGAAAAAGCCTCCTCTACAGCTTTAAATCTTAATGTTGACATATATTACTAATAATGAACAACAAAAATACAACATATCTCTGGAAAAATCTAACGAATGAGGGAAAATAATGATGGCGGCACTGGTGTTCAACGACTTATGAAGATTTTTGATGAAAGCCTCGCCAATGCGAAAGTGCAAGGAAATGAAAGGTAATGAGGGCGAACGGTTTTCAAATCATTACCCGATAATGAAGAAAGTTTATAGGTTGTTGGAGTTCATTTCTACTCTCTGCTACATTCTGCATAACAATGTACAACTCGCTGATAACTAATTTTGTAACCAAAAAGAATTGGATTATGCGAAGTACATTTAAGGTGCTGTTCTACGTGAACGGAAGCAAAGAGAAAAACGGTATTGTCCCCATTATGGGACGAGTTACAATCAATGGATCGGTGGCACAATTCAGTTGCAAACTGACCATTGCAAAAACAATGTGGGACGCCAAAGGTAATCGGGCAA
>JAFYQJ010000006.1 GCA_017547145.1 Paludibacteraceae bacterium
CACACACACACACACACAAGAAATAGGGTGTTTTGGGCGTTTTTGCCTACGCATAAGTTATACATAAGTCGGTCGATTTTGAGGGAAGTCGAGCGTTTTTTTATTAACAGAATGTTTTTATCTGTTCAATATTATAAAAAATCACTTTTTAAGAAGGAGCATTCTGAAAAAATGAATTTCTAAAGGAAAATGGTTCTTATTTGGATAAAACGGATATTTGGTATAGTAACACCACCGTCGAATGAAAATGACGGTGATAAAATTACATTGCCAAAATCGTTAGACAAAGAACACTCCTTACGGGAATTAGAAAATCGAAAGAGAATCGCTCGGGAAGGAAAAGAAGAAATAAAATTATCTTCTATAAACTGGTATAAGATTTTTATTCCTAAACGTATCGAAAAAGTTCCGAATAATATCTTTCAGGCATATAAATTTAATAAAGTTTCGACTCTGAAAGAACTGAAAGAAGAACGATTAAAGAAAGAAGCTCATGAATTGAAAGTTCTGGAAGATAGTGTAAAAGTCTTACTCATAGATGTCGAATCCTTAATAAAGAAACGAAATGCTAAAGATGCAAAACGTAAATTAAGTACTGCTCTTGAGAAAATTGTTAAAGTAAAAGATTCTTCTATTCGACAAAGACTTCTACATCTTCAAATCTGTTTAGATAAACTTCTTACAGAACTTAAACAAGAGGAACTTGCAAGACTAACAGAAGAAAGACGACGCAGAGAAGAAGAAGCCAAAAGGCAAAAGGAAGCAGAAGAAAGAGCAAAGAAGGAGAGAGAAAGAAAAGAACTAGAAGAAAGGGAAAGGAAAGAAGCAAAAGCAAAACGATTTGCAGAGGAAGCCAGACAAAAAGAGAATGCAGAACGACAAGAACGCCAAAGATTGGAAGCGCTATCGTCTGAGTTGAAAGATGATTGGCAAAGCTTTAAGCAGGTACTTGATGAAAATGGCGTACGATTTCTCTACCACTTTACAGATGTACGTAACATTCCATCAATTAAGCTACATGGAGGCTTATTTTCATGGTACTATTGTCGTACACATGGCATTAATATTCCGTGTCAAGGAGGTGATATAAAATCACAAGAACTTGATAAAAGATATGGCCTTGAAGATTATGTACGATTGAGTTTCTGCAATGACCACCCTATGAAATGGCGACTCGAACAATCGGGAAGTACAATGAAAATCCTTAAAATCAAGGTGGATGTAGCGTTATTGAAAGAGACTCAATTCTCTGATATGAATGCCGCTGATGAACGCCATACTCACGGCAAGACCTTGATGCATCTACGAATGGTAGATTTTGATGCAACGAGAATGCATTACCTCAGAAACGACGATCCGAATTTCAAGCCACATCAAGCAGAAGTCATGGTAAAAACATTTATTCCACTAAAATACATAGAGAATATATGATATATGTAGTAAACAAAAAGCGAAAACTGGAGAATATAAAAGAAGATTTTCCCAATGCTGCAATATTGGATATTACTTCAACTTCCAATATGAGATATGCGCAGATATTGAGCCCTTTCTATCCGCACATGAACATTCCTATACCATTTACGGAAGGACTAACGGCTACATGTGTAGAGGCCGTATGGCAAGGGCTAAAGGTTTTTGATGGCGTCGACGTGGATTTCGCTACATTTAGGAATGACACGATGCACGACTTGAAACGGACTGTACGCAAGTATGGTATGCCAAAGGGACATCGAAAAGGAGCATACGGGAAAGAATTGTTAGGTTACTTTGAGGCTCGAATGCTAATATATTTGCCAACTTACAAGTGGGTACTTGACAATGTACCAGAAGTGCATCATGTAGTAGAACGCATAAAAGAGCAAAGCAAGATACAAGACATCGTTCTATTAGATTATAACACTAATATCGATTTTCGAGATGCTTCAAAACCCTTATCACATGCTGGGCTTGTAAGACTCTATATCGAAGGGAATTATCCTGAGGGTTTAGAGGGCTATCAGCCAATGACGAAAGATGAATTGGAGCAAAAGAAATTGCGAGATAAGAATCTGAGAAAAGAAATAAAGAAACAGGCAGAAATAAAAAAAATATTAGGAGACATAACTCTATTTGATAATAACGAATAAAATTACAACGATATGGAAAATATAAACGAATACTTTGGTTTGATACTGGCAGTTGCCATTGTACTAATTGTGATAACCCTTCAAGTTATTAGCTTTATCAAAACACGAAGTAAAATTAAAGAACTTGAAGGCTTGTTTAATGACGTAGAAAGACTTGTTCTGAAAGAAACTTCTATTACATCAAGCAATCTCAGTACAAAAAAATCTTTACAAACATTCTTGAAGAATATTCCTAACCGTCATGTAAAAGACGACGCTGAAGAGGAAGATGAGCATGCAGATTATACAGATCTTTCACTCGTAGTCTTTTCTAATGAGGAAAATGCCAACAAACGTATGCGAATGATAATAAATAGAACTAATGAATATCTCTGTAAGAATACGGGTACAAGTGCAGATCTAGGGATACTTGAAGATATTTGTGACAATCAGAAGAATGCCCTTGAAGATGAAATACACAATAGCTTAAATGTTCCCCTTTATCTTGGATTGTCTGGAACATTTATCGGCATCATTACAGGTCTATGGGGTATTGATTTTCAAAAAATATTTGGAGTTGGAGGAGAGCTTACTGGGCTTCAACATCTTCTATATGGTGTAGTAGGAGCTATGGTTGCCAGTCTAATAGGATTAGGGCTTACCGTATTTAACAGTGCCATCTCGTACAAAGCAGCAATTTCGAAATCAAACGAGGGAAAAGGAGATTACATGGATTTTCTCCGCCGTGAATTGATGCCACTTTTGTCAAATAGTATGGCATCAAGTCTGAACTCTTTGCGAGGTGTACTTGGTCACTTTGTCGACAAATTTGGACGCAATCTTGATGCTTATGCCGATTCTGCCGAGTTACTTAATGACAATCTGGAGAAACAACATTTAGTATTAGAAGAAATCAACAAATTGAGCTTAACAAGAACTGCTAATAAAATTGCAGAAACATTCGTTCAATTAAAAGATTCCTCCGACTCACTATCAATATTTCAATCATATCAACAACAACTAAACTCTACAATTGCTAATGTATCGGGAGTAGTTACCCAAATACAAACATTACTGACCAAATTCGATGAGTTTTCAGTTGGTTTATCACTTGTTGTAAACAATCAAAACCAAACAAGCGAATTGCAAAGAAAATTCCACGAGGCCATAACAACACATTTCCCAACCGGCTCAGAAGCCAGAGACGCTTGGCGCAAGGAATTTGATTTGTTCATATCGGAAGGAAAGCAGGTGTCTGAAAGTCTATCTACACAACTGACCGCATCCACAGAACATATTCAAAATTTCGTAGTAAACAATAAAGAATTCTTCGAAACATTCGACAAGATGAAAGAAGTACTTGCTACGATGGTACAATACACACAAGTGCAAGCCGATTGCTACAAGGACTTGAAAGGGGAAATATTGAATCTGCGTAAAGATTATAAAGATGCACAGCAAGAGTCCATTGAGTTACATAAAGCAACACTGCGAGCTGTTGATGCTATGACAAAGACCATTAAAGATATAAATAAAAAATAATTATGGCAAAAGAAAAACACAATGACTCATTTTGGCTCAGTTATTCAGATTTGATGACGAGTTTATTTTTCATTATGCTAGTGTTATTTATTGTTTGTATTGCCAAAATGGGAAAAGCTCTAAATGATACGAACGCTTCGTACGAACAACTTAGACGAATTCTTCAACTTGAAACTCAATTTGAAGAACTATCCAGATCGTCTGCGTTGCAATATGTCGAGGAACAGAAGATGTTCGTTGCAAAGGATTTTATTGGTATTGAAATTTTCAATCCGTTTACAGGTTCAAATTGGGAAGATGCTACTACTATTAAGCAAAAATATATTCAAACAGTAGATTCTGTTGGGCAATCTCTTTTAAGAGTCGTAAAAACACTATATGAAAAAAATCCGGATTTGAATTTCCAACTTATTATTGAAGGTAATGCTGCTATTCCTTGGCAACAACTTCAAAACCATAGCTATAATGCAGATAATAAAAGGATGTATGAACTAAGTTACCATCGAGCATTAGCACTTTATCGCCAATGGATTTTAAAAGGAATAAACCTACGTAACTATAACACAGAAGTTATTATTGCAGGAAGTGGTTTTAATGGAATTAATAGGGATGAAAAGGTTGAAGAAAACAATAAAAGGTTTGTTATCCAGATTATTCCAAAGATTTCAAGGCCTTCCAAATAATATTTTTCCTACCACTTTGGGGTAATTCCTACAAAGAACTCGAAGTTGATGCCGGGCATAGGGCGTGAGAGCACGGAGAGGTACTCCTCGTCGAAGAGGTTGTTTATCGTGCCTTTGAGCGATAGATCGGCCCAGCGGAAAAGAAAAAGTTTTTCCAATGAAAGGTTGCTCATAAAGTAGGGCGGAAGTTTGCCAGTGAGCGAGAGGTCGTTGCTCGACATGGTGAAGCGTTCGCTATAGTAGCACCACTTGTACGAGAGTGTCCAGCTTCGCCACGAGAGTCTTCCATTGATGGTGGACGAGAGCAGTGGAATGTAGGGCAGTTGCTTACCTACCGATTGGTCGGCCGGTGAGCGTGGCTCGCCTTGGTTGATAGAGGGCGTCCACGAGAAAGTGCCGTTTAGTCCGAGTCGCCAATCTTTTGGAAAAATCAAGCTCAAGTCGGCTTGCAACTCCACGCCGTAGGCATGCACATCTTTGATGTTGTCGGGCGAGAAAAATCCTTTGGTTGTTGGTAGCCAAATAATCCAATCGTTGATGTACGAGTCGAACCACGTGGCAGAGCCCGAAAGCGTGTAAACATCTTTTTTGCCCACGGCAAATGATAAGCCTGCATCGTAGGTCCAACCGCTTTCGTGTTTGAGGTCGGGGTTACCACCCGGCAAAAAATAAAGGTCGTTGAGCGTTGGGAAACGAAAGTTGCGCGAAACCGACGCTTTTGCCATCAGATTACCTTTTTTACATAATATGCCGTCGATAAAAAATGCTGGAATCACCGGAGTCCACTTTTTTCCATAAAGTTCCTCACGCACCACCACCGACATTCCAAGTCGATCAATTGGTTGCCACTTAATGGA
Source organism: Paludibacteraceae bacterium (assembly GCA_017547145.1). Taxonomy (GTDB): domain Bacteria; phylum Bacteroidota; class Bacteroidia; order Bacteroidales; family Paludibacteraceae; genus RGIG9608. Next base: position 5,188 of record JAFYQJ010000006.1, read on the forward strand.
GGCACTACCTGAAAGTTCTATTCGTGCTTTTCGGTAACCCACAATGCCTTTGCCACCACTTTGAAGAATGATGTTTTTGTCGCGGCTCTCCACAAAGTGCTGATGTGCCGAAAGGTTAGCCATAAATAGCCATTTTTTATGTAAATGATATTCTTCCTCAACTTTTCCGTAAATTGTGTGAATTTTACTGCGTGAGCGAGTCATGTGTGCCATCACACCGTTGCCAAGGTCGCGTTTGTAGTCGTAGGCCATCCAAGTGTAGATGTAACCTGCATTGGCAGAAACTTTCCACGCTTCGGCCAAATGGTCGTAGGAGAAAACACTGCGGAACGTATGTTCACGTTGTCGGTTGTCGAAGTCGGTATCGTCTCCGTGGTCAACGGTTAGCATTGGTAGTTCGCGGTTGGAGTAGATGTACCAAGCGTTCAACCCGAAGCGGTCGCCACGTTTGTTGTTGTAGTAAACCTCTTGTAAAAGGTGTAGATCTTTGAATTCGCCACTTTTGTTTCGCTCTATGGGGTAGTATTGCTCCACGATGTTCATATCATCGTCGTAGACGTTAATCTTTTTGTCGTGGTTGCGGAATTTGTAGTTGTTTTTTGAGGTAGAGAAAACAATTCGTGTAGAAGTTTGCCAATGTTCATTGCCGTATGAGAGTCGGAGAAAATCGTCGAACGTATAAAACGAGCCAACGCCTTGTACAAACTGCAGTCCAAAACCTTCTTGCTCGGTAGGTTTTGTAGAAAGTTTTATGGCTCCTCCGAGTCCGCCTCCCGTTTCGTTTACCGACGACGTTCCGTGAAGTAGCGATGCTTTATCGATAAAATACGACGGAATCATAGAAAAGTCCGTCATTCCAAGCATTGGGTTGTTTATTCGCATTCCGTTCCATGTTACTTGCGTATGCGATGGCGATGTGCCACGAAACGAAACAGTAGAGAGCGTTGCTCGTCCGTAACTTTTTACAAAAATAGGCGTGTTGAAAGTTAAAACATCGGCCATGGAGAGTGCAATGTTTTCTTTCAGTACTACGGAGTCGAGTTTGGTTTGCTGGAGGCCAATTTCCTTCAAAGGTCTTTTGCCATAAACCGTAACTTCAGGAATTAGGATTTTTTTATGCACATCGTAATTAGTGCTGTTTTCTTCGGCATTTGCAGAAAATAGCATAAGGAGTAAAATGTATGTCAAATAGCGTTTTTTCATTTCCAACAAAATGCTCCGGGGATAATTCCTACATAAAATTCATCAATGAGTTCGCCATCTTTTGAATAGCGATAAATTTTTCCTTGCTGACAATAGTCAATGGCGTCGGCTACGTACACATCGCCTGTGCGTGGACAAATGGTAAGACCGTAGTAAATGGTTTCTTGGTAGGGCAGAAATGGCTTTATTGGCAGATAATCTGCCGTAACGTCCATCTCCCAAATATCGTTGTTTATCCAATAGATTTTGTCTTTTGTACCGTTGAGTTGCACCTCCGATGGAGCATCGCCAAAAGTGAAACGAAATTGTTGTTCAATTTGAAAAGTTTCGGCATCAATACGGTAAAGCGATGGTGCTTCGTGTCCGTAGGGAGAGCCTTCGTAGCCGCCGTCGGTCACTGTCCAAAGTTTGTTGTTGCAGTCCATTACGAGCGATGTGGGTTGAATGCCAACGGTGAGTTCGTCCACAACTTTGTCTGTTTCGGTATCTATTTTTAGAATACGATTTTGGTACGACCAACAATTTACGAATACGTATTTCCCGTATTGTACCATTTGTTCGGTAGATCCACTTTCGGTGGTCATGTTGGGGCAATCGATGTAGCCCGTTATTTCGTACCGTTTTGGATTGACAATAAAAATGCGATTGTCCCAAATCTGCGTAATGTAGGCTTTTTCGTCGGAGATGAAATGCATGTAGCGTGGCGAGGTGAGGTTGGTTATTCGCCCAACTTCTTTGAACGTGTTGATGTCGATGGCAAAAACTACGTGCGAATTGTTGACAACGACCCATCCTATCCCATCTCTGATAATCATCGATTGCGCCACGTCGCCAAGTTTCATGGCATTGGCACGATAGAAAATTTCGTTTTCGATGGTTTTTGTTTCGGGGTCGTAGTAAGAAAGTGAGGCGTTGCCATACTGAAAATTGCCTTCGTTGGTGATGAAAAGTCCTTCGCCACTTGCCGCAAAATCCTCTTCCAAACCGTACTCCCACTCCATACATCCCGCAAGGAAAAATGAAGCGAAGAATACGGAAAGTAATATTTTTATTTTATATGGCATTTACTTGTATTTTTCTTGGAAAAGGTATTTCGGTTTCTTTTTATTCTTTTGTCATACTATAATCAAAAAATCCAAGTACCTCGGTAGAAACTTCGCCAAGCCAACCGCTTTTGGTATTTACGGCAGTTTGTACTTTCACGAAGTCGATAAAATCTAGTTCGACAGAATTTCCGTTTGCATCGATGGCGTTCGCTATGTCAAAACGATTTGCTTTGTTGTTAGTTAAAGTGCAATCGGTGGAACTAAAGTTGTCTGCATATCCCCATTCATATTCAGGAAGAATCCAGTTGGAGCCATTGCCTGATTTGTCGTAGTTGCGAGCTTCGAGGCGTGTTCCTCGTAAAGTGTATGAATTTTTGTTAATCCAGTTTGGATAGTAAAAATCTTGATTATGAAATGTTTTTAGATAATCGATTTCGCCCGAATTACCTTGATTGTCGGTCCATTGCACTGACATCTGCTCGCCATTTGGTCGGTAGTAGGTTACGGCGTAATTCTGAATAGTGGATTCCTTGCCTGTTTCCGAACCACGAAGTTCGTACCAGTTGTCGTTAGGAAGCCCGTCGCCATTTTCGTCTTGCATCACCCACACAATACCCGGTTCCGATGATCCTGAGAATGAGTTGCCAAGCACACCAAAGTCATAGCCACCAGTATTGTCGATGCTGTGATCGAATCCTACTACGATGTAACCACCAAATCCACCTAGTGAAACCCAATTGTTAGACGAAAGTCGAGCTTCTGCATACGCAATGGCAGCTTGGGGAGTGGTTTGGTTGCCATCGAAACCTCCAGTTTTAAGTTCGTTGATAAACTGTCCAGGTGCTGGCGTGTATTCGTACACTTTATTCCAATCGGCAGATGAGTTTTCTGTTTTTGCACGATAATGCAGTTCGTTGGAAGAAATAACATTAACGTTTATTGCTTGTGTTAGAGTCTCAATTTTATCTCCTTGAACAACTTTTGCAGTAACGGTTACTTCGTGTTTCCCCACTTGTGTCAGATTGCACATCCAAGTTTGTTGCGTTCCTTCTTGAACAATATTTTCTCCAATTTTATAGCAAAAATTAGCATTTTCTAAGTTCTGCGTTTCGGTTGGCCCAACTTCGATGATGCGACCAGCAACCAATTGATAATCGGTTTTTTCAAAATACCATGAAGCGGGAGCAAACTCTACAACTTCTATTTTTGTCTCAATTTTGTCTGCTCCGTCTTCGTTTTTTGCCTCAAAAACCAATGTGTAATCGCCGAGTTCTTTGGCAAGGAAAGTATAAGAAAGCGAGTTGCTTACCACTTCTCCGTTTAGTTGCCACGAGTAAGTTGTAGGGAGTGAAGTTTCTCTCACCAAAGCGGTGAACTTTATTTCGGTGTTCAATGCCAAAACAAAGCCTTTTTCGGCATTGGCAAGAGAAACTATTGGAATTTCTACTTCGACTACATCAACACGAATTTCGCGTTTTTCCTCACCAACTTCGGTTTCTACTTGAATAGAAATGTAAAATTCGCCCAGCGCATTACTGCAAAATTGCAGAGTTGGTGTGGTAGCAATAACAGAATCATTTATGCTCCAAGTGAAAATGGCATTTTCTGCATTTTCGTAGCGAGGCGAAATGGTAATGCTGCTACCAACTTTTGTTGAATAAATGCCCGATTCGTTGTCTAGAATGATTTTCGGACTTTCAATCGTAAACTCTTCGTCGATGTTACACGAGCAGAGAGCGAAAGTAGTGGCGATGAGGAAAAACAATTTTTTCATACTGCAAAAATAGTGTTAATTGTCGAAACGAACGGCTACATTGTCGTATGCAAAATAGCCCGGAGCATTGAGTCCGTATTCGCCGTACAATTCGTCGCTACCGATAAGATTGAATTCAACACGAGTTACATTGCCTAGAACAGACAAATCCCATTTTGTCCAATCTTGTACCCCTACACCATTTTTCCAAAGGATAAATTCAGCGGTACTTGTAGCTTCTGAATCGTTATACCCATAAGCTACAATCTTAAACCAGCATTCGTTAGAAACACCGCCAGTTGGTACCAACCAGCCATCGCCATTTTCAAGTACGTTGTAAACGTAAGTGGTGTTTGTTACGTACATGTGGTCGATGGTACGTGCAATGCCGTCTCCAAATTCAAAATATATCAATTCGTTTTGCATTCCCATACCCGAATCGTCGAGGTATCCAAAGTGAACGCAGAAGTTTTCAGAATTGTTGGCTCCACCTGTTACGTTGTAGGCTTGTAAGTCGTGAGTGTAATCTCCTTGCGAAAGATCGTTGCCTACGTAGTTGGAAATAGCGTGTCCGCCGTAGCCAGGGAACATGGCAGTTGACGATGGCGTGAATGAAAGTTCGGTGTTTCCCTCGTCGTACCATGAGTATTGACCATTGCCGTTGCCATACTGACCATCAGGGATGAACGAAGACCAATAGTTTTCGCCTTCGGTTCCTTTGTAGTCGTTGTCTTCGAATGTAAGAACTCGGAGTTCGTACAATGGTTTTGGCTCACTTGGTTCGGGAGTTTCTTCGCTCTCATTGCCGTTGTTTCCTGTTGAACCGTTTTGCTCGCCTTGCGTTGGATCGTCTGGTTCATTTTGGTTCTCACACGAAGAAAAGATTGTCATACTCGCTACACAAAGTAGCATTACCCACATTTTTAAGTTTAATGTTTTCATACTAAAAAAAATAAATAAATATTTATAAAAAATTAAAAGTCGTATCCTGCAACTTTTGAAACGCAAGGATACGACATGAAAACATTTTTATTCCAACGCTTTTTTATTGAAGATAAACTCCATTTGGCATATTTTTGCCAAAGTTTACCTTTTCAATATGAATTGATAGAAAAAAATAGTTTCGACTCGTCCCGTTATCCTGCGGTTTCAAATCTTTTTTACAGCAATAAGGTAGGTCTTCTGACTTGTCCCTGTTTATTGCGCCTTCCCAGCATTTTGCCAGTGGCAGACGAATGCAATAAACCTCAAAAAAAGGACTCACAGCAACAGGTATTGTTTCGGATTCGCACCGAATTCCCTTTTCACTCTTTTGGAAAAAACTCCGCAAGAACTCCTAATTGCGAGGGCAAAGGTATGCTATATATTTTATTTGACGAAAAAAATATTGTTTTTTTTGTTATTTTAGAATTATTTTAAAAAATCAATAGCCTTATTTAACCAAGCATCATTACGTAAACCATAGCGAATAGTACCTTTTTGATAATAGTAGCGTTTAATTATTTCGTGGTTTAGTAAATCTACAATGTCTTTTTTGAATAACAAGAGGTCTTTGTTGAGGTTGGGTTTTAATTTATCGTGAAGCGATTTTATTTCTTCTTCTACATGTTCGTTGTAGCCTTCAAACTTGACAATTTCTTCTAAATTTTTAAGTATTTTTTCGCTTTGAAGGTTATATTTTGGGTTTCTTTCTTGTACAAATTCCATAAAAAGTTCGTAGTCTTTATCAGAAATTGTAAACGTTTCTGGTGAATCTATTTGTTTATATTTTCTTGCATAAGTAGTAGCATAGTCGAATATGATGTTTTCGGTATACAAGTAAAAAGCTATGTTTATAGACTGTTTTTCATTAGTAATAATACTGTCGGGTAGAATGCCACCACCATCTCTTACCGTTCGTCCGAGTCGTGTTTTGAAAGTGTTTGTAAGGCTGTCGGGAATTCTGCCAACGCTCCCATCTTCGTTTCGATTGGTGTAGTCTATAGCTTGTACGCAGCGTCCGCTTGGAGTGTAATATTTAGCCGTTGTAATTTTTAGATGCCCTTTGTATTTGATAGGACGAATGCTTTGTACAAGACCTTTACCAAATGTACGTTCACCAAAAATAGTTGCTCTATCTAAATCTTGAAATGCACCGCTCAAAATTTCGGAAGCCGACGCCGACGATCTATCCACAAGTATTGCCAAAGGTAGATTCAATGCCATTGGATCTTTGCTAGTTTTGTAAGAGAAATTATTGTTGTTTGTGCGTCCTTTTGTCGATACTATTTCTGTACCTTTTTCTACAAAAAGACTAGCAATCTTTACAGCTTCGTCTATTAATCCACCGCCATTGCCACGTAGGTCGATAATTAAACTTTTAATATGCTTTTTATGCATTAAAAAACTTAAAGCTGCTTTGAATTCAGAGTAAGCTTTGTCGTTGAATTCCGAAAGATGAATATAGCCAATGCTGTCAGAAAACGTTGTGTAATAACTGATGGGGTGAAACTGAATTGTTTCGCGAATCATAGTCTTTTTTATAAGTTTCTTTTCGCCAGGGCGTTTTACAACTATTTGAAAAGATGTACCGGGAGCACCCTTTAGCATTGAACTAACGTCGGCAGTCGATTTGTTTTCGGTGTTTTTCCCATCAATAGAAACGATAATGTCGCCACAACGTAAATCCATTTTTTGTGCGGGAAAACCTTCGTATGGTTCAGAAATGACAACGTTGTTGCCATGTTGCATAATAACGGATCCAATCCCTCCGTATTCGCCCGAAGTCATTAGTTTGAGTTCTTCTGCTTGTTTTTCAGGTATATAAACGGTGTAAGGATCTAGAGTTGATAGTACGGCATTGATAGTTTTCTCACTTAAGTCGTCGTTGTTGATGCTGTCTACATAAAACAGATTTAATTCTTGCATTACAGAATTGTATATGTCTGAATTTTTCGATAATTCAAACAATGTGTTATTTGCTCTTGTTGTTATTGTAAAACAACATAAACATAAAAAGGTAAAAAGTGTCTTTGTTTTCATTATTACGCTATGTTTCGTTCTTTTTTAATGGTTTCGTAAGCTTTTTGAATTTCTTTGAACTTTTCTTCGGCTTGTTTTTTTATCTCTTCGCCCAAGTTGTTCACTTTGTCGGGGTGGAACTTCATGGCCATTTTTCGATAAGCTTTTTTTAGTTCGTCGTCGGTGGCGTCTTTTGTGATATTAAGCACTTTGTAAGCCCAATCGGTATTTGTTTTGCTTCCAACAAACATGGCTTTGATGGACTCAAAGTCGCTCTGCGAAATAAGGTTGCGTGCTGCGGTATGAATAACGCTGATTTCGCTTTCGGAAACCGACCCATCGGCAGCGGCAATCATAAAAAGCAAATGCACAAGCTCGGTGCGTTGCGAGTAGTTGAAATAAAGGCTTGCTTGCTGCGATATTTCGGCAACGTTGTAATTTTGTTTCAAAAACTCTTTCAACAATCGCAAAGCCTCCAAAGCTCCTTCTTCGCCAAATGTTCTTACAAGAAATTGTTTTACAACGTTCAGTTCCGTTTTTTTTACGGTGCCATCTGCTTTCATTACGCTTGCAAAAAGCAACAATAGCACCATGCGGAAGTCATTTTGAACGGTTTGCCTTCTCGATGACGAGGTGGTAGTTTTGTATTCTTTTCCACCTGATAGCATCGAAGTCAAAACAACTCCAACTACAGCACCTATTGGTCCGCCCAAAACAAATCCAAGTCCTCCTGCAAAAAGATATTTTCCTAATGACATTTTTCTTTTATTATTTTTTTGTTTTGCGAAAATAGATTGTTTTTTTGTAAAAACCTTTCTCCAAAAAGTTATAAATCCTTAACTAAAATCGATTGCAAATTTTTGATGTGGAGTTCTTTCACTTCCACCATTTTTTGCCAAATGCTGTTGGATTCTTCGTAGTTTTTTAGTTTGAAGTTTTCGTTTCCGATGTTTTCAATTCGCTCGATGAGCAACGCCAATGTTATTTTGTGCGTGTCGAGTGCAGGAACGTAGGTTTTTTGGTTGATGTGTTCAATGTAAGTCTCTCGCACAATGTTAGTTTCGGTAAGTAACGCCAAAATGTCTTGCGTTAGTTTTATCGGAATGTTGTATTTGTTGGCAATATCTTGGTCGGAAACGGGCGATTCGTTGTTGTCGAATCGTACGATGATTTCTTTTAGCACAATGATTGTTGCATAATCTTTGAAACGGCGACTGATGTGTTTGGTCTCTTTTTCGAAATTATGAAATGCAATGTTTTGACTAACGTAGCTCAGTTTTGCTCCGTATAGTACAATTACCCACGAAATTTGTAACCAAAATAGCAATAATGGCAAAAAAGCAAAACTTCCGTAAACGGCATTGTATTTCGTAAGATTTATTTGCCCAGTGATGTACAAGTATTGAAAAATCTGGAACAATGTTCCTGCCACTATCCCTGCAAAAAGTGCGTGCATAAATCCGACTTTTGTGTTGGGAATGATGATAAATATGATGGTAAATAAAATCCAATAGATAAAAAATGGCAGCAACGTGATAAGCACTTTGTACACGCCCGAGAGAAAAATGTTTTCGGTGTGTTGCGTCATGTATTCGATGTATGGGTCTATCATGTTCGAAAGACTTGTGGCTATAACTATAAGTACAGGCACAAGCAACATCAGCGAAAAATAGGTAGTAAACTGACGGATGAAAGAACGCGATTTTTTTACGTTCCAGACATCGTTGAAGTTGTTTTCGATTTGGCGAAACATGCTCATCACCGACCACAGCAATACGGCAATACCGATACCAACGAAAAGTCCGCCATGTGCTTGGTCGAGGTAGTTGCTCACAAAGTTCATAATGTAGGGCAACAGTTCTTGATTGGTAGCAAAAATGCTCGATACGAAATTTTCGATGGAGTTTTGCACACCAAAACCTTTGCCGATGGCAATGATGAGTGCCAAAATAGGCACAATGGCAAGTAGCGTGTTGTAGGTGAGTGCCGATGCTTTTATCATCAAATTGTCTTCAAAAAACTCACGGAGCGAAAGTATCAGTTTCTTGAGTAGCAGTATCGAAAGGCGTTTCGACTTGGAGAGCTCGTTTTCTGTAATTCGCCAAATGCCGACGGTGAGAAATGCCCAAATGTTTAGAATCTTATCTTTGAATGATTTGTTTTTCATAAATGTCTGTTTTTTATTTCGTGTCAAAGTTACTACAAAATGAAAAATAACGTATTAAATATGTTTTTATTTGTTTTGCGTTTGTATTGTGATTTTTATTTATTCTCGAAATAAAAACACTACATTTGTCTCAAATTAACCGAATGTGAAAATTATAAAAAGTTTTGCCTATGGAATAAAAGCGTAGTTTTTTACGCACATCTTGAAAATATTGGAAATAGCGTTATAAGCAAATCTTGAGTTTTTCTGAACCTGAACAATTCAAATTACTCTTCAAGAACAAAGCTAAATGACGTCTGCGCGTTGCGTGGACTTTTGTTCGTTTTAATTTGAAGAGTAGAGGTAGTTCAGGACCTAGAAAAACTCAAATAAAGCAATATAAAGTACCACGCTGTTTTTATGTGTGTAAATCAATGATTTAAGGTATAGTTGAAAAATCTTATTAGTGTAATATTAAAAATTGAAAAGTATGATAAAAAATAAATTTTTATTTGTAGCAATGCTTTTTGCAGCATTGAGTTTGGGGTTCGCATCGTGCGACGACAAAAAAGGTACCGAACCCGACGAACCAACACAAGGAGAACAAACTGAACAAACCGACCAAAATGGCTCAAGTGAAAACAACGGAAATAAGGAGGAAGAAAAACCCGAACCTGAGACTCCGGCTATTGACTACAACGGACATGCTTATGTAGACCTAGGTTTGCCAAGTGGTTTGAAATGGGCAACTTGCAATGTAGGCTCTAATAAACCAGAAGAGTACGGAAACTACTACGCTTGGGGCGAAACTATTCCAAAAACTAATTATACTTGGAATACTTATAAATGGGTGACATTGGGGATGTCAGATATGTATGGTATAAATAAATACACTTTTGCTGATGGTCAAATGTCTGGCGTATGGTATGATGGCGAAGGCAACTTTATTGGAGATAATAAAACCATTCTCGACAAAGAAGACGATGCTGCTTCTGTGAATATGGGTGGCTCTTGGCGAATGCCAACAAGATCCGAACAAGATGAATTACGAACTGAATGTTCTTGGACATGGACAACATTGAATGGCATTAATGGATACAACGTAGAAGGCTCTAATGGTAACTCTATCTTTCTTCCTGCTGCTGGCTGTCGTTACTATAGCAATTTGGACTACGCAGGGTCGGCTGGTTGCTATTGGTCGAGTTCGCTTGATACAGAATACTTGCATTACGCCTACTACCTTAGTTTCAGTTCGGGTTACTTGGAATGGTTCCACTACTCCCGTTATCGTGGTCAGTCCGTTCGTGGGGTAATTGAATAAAAGGAGTAGTATGTAGAAAAGAAGCAGAACTCTTGTGTGGGTTCTGCTTTTTTTGTGCGGTTGTTTTATTTGTTTTTCGTTTTTGAAAAACGTATTTTTGCACAAAATTCTTAATAATGTGAATATGGCAGAGAGATTAACCATAATTGATTTTGTAGAAAAGTATGTAGAAAAATATGCAGAGAATCCTTTTCTTTGGGAAAAAGATTTGGATGCAAACGAGTGGAAATCGACTTCTTATAGAGAGGTGTTGCATCAAGCAAAACGCATTGCTGCGGGCCTTATGGCTCTTGGTGTGGAGAAAGGCGAAAAAGTGTCGTACTTGAGCGAGGGTCGCAACATGTGGGTGATAGGCGAACTTGGTGTGCTCTATGCAGGTGCGGTAAATGTGCCACTTTCTATCAAATTAGAAGAAGCAAACGACTTGGTATTTCGTGTAAAACATTCGGACTCGAAGTATGTCGTTACTTCCAAATTTCAGTTGCCCAAAGTGCGTAAAATTCTTCCTGAATGCCCCATGGTAGAAAAAGTGATTGTTTTCGACCAAATAGACGACAAACAACCTAACGAAATCTACATCGACGAAATAATGACCATGGGCGATGAGTTTTTGGTAACAAATGCCGAAAAACTTGTGGAACGCTATCGCTCCATTGCTCCCGACGATTATGCCAACATCAGCTACACTTCGGGAACTACTGCCGACCCAAAAGGTATTTTGCTCACGCATCGCAACTACACGGCAAACGTAGAGCAGGCACATTCGGTGATTGGTGTTACGCCGCAAGATAGAATGCTCATTATTCTTCCGCTCGACCATTGCTTTGCTCACGTTGCAGGTTTTTACACTATGATGTCGTACGGAGCGTCTATTGGTACGGTACCTTCGGGTAAGTCGGGGAAGGAGGCACTTCGTAACATCCCAACGAGCATCAAGGAGTTGAAACCAAACGTAATGCTTTCGGTGCCTACATTAGCAAAAAGTTTCAAAAAGAACATTGAAACTACAATAAAAAAAAGCGGTCGTTTGGTAGAGTCTCTCTACAATTTTGCATTGAAAAACGCCATTGCTTATAATAAAGAGGGCTACAACAAAGGTACTGAGTTTGCAGATATTTTCCGCCGACCATTAATGGCGATTTTTGATAAAATTATCTTCAAAAAAGTACGTGAAGGACTTGGTGGCGAAATGAAGTTTTTTGTTGGTGGTGGAGCGTTGCTCGACATCGACCTTCAACGCTACTATTACGCTATAGGCATTCCAATGTATCAAGGTTATGGACTTTCGGAAGCAACGCCGATTATTTCGGCAAATTCGCCCGAAAAACATATTTTCGGTTCGTCGGGAAAGGTGGTTTCTCCAATGGAGATAAAAATACTTGATGCCGATGGTGTGGAGCAACCTTTTGGATCGAAAGGTGAGATTTGTATCAAGGGCGAAAATGTGATGGCAGGTTATTGGAAAAACCCAAAATCTACTGCAGAAACAGTTGTAGATGGTTGGCTTCATACGGGCGACATGGGTTATATGCTCAACGAGGAGATGCTTTACGTGGTTGGGCGTTTCAAATCGTTGCTCATTGCTGCCGATGGCGAAAAATATTCGCCCGAAGAGATAGAAGAAAACTTGGTAGAAAACTCAAAATACATCGATGGTGTGATTCTTCACAACAATCAAGATCCTTACACCATTGCACTTGTGACGCCAAACAAAGAGGCTCTTAAGGCGTATGCCAAAAAGCATGGACTTGAGCCTGAAACGCAAGAAGCAAAAGAAAAAATGCTTGAAAAAATTCAGTCGGAGGTAAATTGCTATCGCAAAGGTGGCAGACTCTACGGAGCATTCCCCGAAAGATGGTTGCCTGCGGCCGTATGTGTGTTGCCAGAGCCTTGGACGGAGCAAAATCATTTCCTCAATAGTTCGATGAAAGTGGTGCGTGGTAGGGTAGAAGAAGCCTACAAAGCAAACATTGAGTTTGCTTACACGCCTGATGGTAAAAATATCGTGAACGAAATGAATTTAGCGTCGCTGTAAAGATAGAATAACTAAACCCAAAAAATCCACTTTGTGAAAGTACAGAGTGGATTTTTTTGTTAGTCTTTTAAATATTTTTTTAGTGATGCTATTACTGCGTATGCAACGGGTGTCCCGAACACAATTTCAATAGCAATTTTCATTACATATTGAAACCCAATCATGAGTAAAAGGTCGCGTGTGGTCAATGTCCCATAAAAAGCAATAAGTACGAAAGGTAAGGTGTCAAATACATAACCGATAAGCGAGCTTCCAATAGTTCGAACCCAAAGCCGACGACCTTTTGTTTTTTGTTTGATGCGTTCCATAAACCATGCGTTAGAAAGTTCACCTAGCAAAAAACCAACCAACGACCCTATTACAATTCGTGGAACATACGTAAAAATAGTGTTATAGGCAGTGGCGTTGCTTTCTAGGTAATCGGGTGAAGGCAACCAAACACCTATTTGTGTACAAACAATCAGTAGAATGTTGCACAAAAAGGTTAAGAAAATAACTTTTCGTGCAGTGCGATATCCCCAAATTTCTGTCAAAACATCGCCTAGCATGTAGGCAAAAGGAAAAACAATGGTGCCTGCATCGAAATAAAAAAGCCCAAAAAATCCAATGATTTTTACAGCCATTAGGTTCGATACGAGATAGCAAGTTACAAATAGAGCCGTTACAACTACGAGTGCATCGTTGTTTTTTCGGTTTTTGAAAGGGTTTTCCGATACCTTATCCATAATTTTATTTTTTTTGCAAAGATAGTATTTTTGTTATTTCGTGCCACCTACACCAAAGTCAGTGTTGTGGAGAAGAATGTCGATGCGTGGGTTGTCTTTGTAGATGGGATAAATTTCTTTCATAAATATTTCACGAACTTCGTTTGATGGTTGAAGTGGAGCAGTGTTTTCAACCATTATGTTTACACAAACTCGCTCAAAATATTTTAACCCGATTTCAATATCGTTTTTCATTGATTCGGAAGTTTGGTTTGGAAGTCCAAAAAGCAAACAACATTCGTCGAAATATTCAGATATTTTCGTTGGGTCGGTTTCTTTAATGCCTTTAAGCATTGTTTGTTCGCGATATGCAGAATCAAAAGTTTCTACACCGATTTTCATTTTTACTTCTACGCCTACTTTCGCAAATTTTTCGCGTAAAGCAGTTATTTGTTTGCGATACAAATAGTGGCATTCAAAATGAACGGTAGTAATTTTTTTTTCGATGCAAGTTTGTAGTATGGCCTCTATTGTTTCGCTATCTAATTCGCAAAACGACCCTGAATTAACAACTTCGAGCCTTTTGTATGTGCCTTTTACTTGGTTTAAAGCATTTTTGTTGATAGCTAAATTTTCTTGTGTGTTGCACGACGAATCTTCGTGATAGTCGCAAAAAGCACATCGACGGTATCTACAACCTTTGCCTCGCAAGAGAAGTATCTCGCGAGGATTTTTTTCTGTTATGACTGAATAGCGTTCCATAAAACTTTGCAAAGGTAATTTTTTTGTTTTTTAAGAAAAATACATATATTTGTCGAATATGAAGAACGTGTGTAACATATTATTCCATTTAGAAACCCACTGCGAGCGTAGCGAGTTTCTACACACACACACACTCACACACAAGAAATAGGGCGTTTTGGGCGTTTTTTGCCTATGCTTTTATGATATTATGTCGGTCGATTTCTAGCGAAGTCGAGCGACTTTTTGTTTTAAAAATTAAATTTATTGTTTAACTAAAAAATCTAAAAATTATGAAGAAGTACAGATTTTTGTTTGCAGCAATGCTTTTGGTAGCATTGAGTTTTGGTTTTGTATCGTGCGACGATAAAACTGGTAACGAACCTGATGACCCAAGTGGTGAAGGAACGGAAACACCTGCTCCTGACCCTTACAACGGACATGCGTATGTAGATTTAGGTTTGCTAAGTGGATTGAAATGGGCAACTTGCAATGTTGGTGCAGATAGTATTCATCATTGTGGCGACTATTTTGCTTGGGGTGAAGTAGAGCCTAAAGAAACTTACACTGAGGAAAATTATAAATTTGGAAATCATGAAGATTTTACTGTGCTTACAAAATACACAGTAGATGATGGTCATACTGATTACTCTTGGTATGATAGCGAGGGTAATTTTATAGGCGATAATAAAACTGTACTTGATGCAGAAGACGATGCTGCTGTTGTAAATATGGGTGGCGTTTGGCGTATGCCAACTCGTTACGAATATATGGAATTGATAGAAGGATGTGTTTGGAAAGATACAACTATTAACGGAATGCCCGGCTATGAAGGTAAAAGCAAATCGAATGGTAATACCATATTCTTTCCATTAGCAGATTATGGAGGTTCAGAAGGAATATATGATGGTAGAGATGATGCTTATTATTGGGCAAAAACACTTGGTAATGATTCTTGGGGTGCTTATAATTTTAATCCATACGAAGAAGTTGATATTGAAAATGATATTTATGCTGAAGAGCGTTATTATGGTCAATCGGTGCGTGGGGTTTGTCGTTAAATAGCCGCAGTATAAGAAATAGGGGTTGCACACGGGTGCAGCCCTTTTTTATTTTAAATTAAAGCCTTATATTTGCACCATAAAGAAACCTATAAAACCAAATGCCTATTGAAAAATTTTACTTTGTATAACTAATTTAATAAAACAAGGTAATGAAAAAAGATTTGACTTCTTTGTCGGACGAGAAGTTGGTAGGTCTTTATAAATCGGGACTCAATGAGGCATTTGCAGTTTTGCTCAATCGTCATAAAGATCGTATTTATAATTATATTTCTTTCGTTACAAAAAACGAAAGTTTGGCAGACGATATTTTTCAAGAAACATTTATAAAAGCAGTTGTTTGTTTGCAAAAAGGTGCATACAACGAAAATGGAAAGTTTGGTGCGTGGTTGAGTAGGATTGCTCACAATTTGTTGATAGACCACTATCGCCGCACGAATTATGAAAACACGCTTTCGAACGATGAGGCAGAGTACGACTTGTTTAACGATATGAAATTGTGCGAAGAAAGCATCGAAGACGATTTGATTCGTGAGCAGCAACTAAAAGATGTAGTGGCGTTACTCGATTTTTTACCCGACAATCAGCGAGAGGTGGTTTATTTGCGTTTTTATGAGAATTTGAGTTTTAACGAAATTGCCGAACAAACGGGTGTAAGTATAAATACGGCTTTGGGAAGAATGCGTTATGCGTTGATAAACCTTAAATCGATGGCAAAGGAGCGAGTGTTGGTTTAAGTTAACGAATTTTTAAGATATAGTTTTGTGGGTTTGACTCTTGCTGTTTAAGGTTTAGAGTCAAACTTTTTTTTACGAAAGCCTCGATTTGTTTTTGTTGTTCGTGGTCGAGCAACTGCAATGTGTTAAAATTAGCTTTAATGGTGTTTTTGTTTGTAAATGTGTATTCTATAAATTGTGGCATATCCCAACTTTTAAAAAGGAGAAATTCTTGTGTTGGAGTGTTCCCGAAAAAGTCTTTTGATGTGAGTGTTTTAATGTCAAATTTTTCCCATTTTGTATTGAAAAACTGAATGATAGAGGTACAATTAGATGTGCAAACAGTATTGATGTAAGCAATGATGGTGTCGTTAGGAGTAGGAGTGAAAATTTTTAATTCGATTTTCCCAACTTTAGAGGTTTGGATTTTTATTAGTTCGTTTTCAGTATCAAGTAAGGTTATTTTCGATATTCCAAAGTAAGCGTTTTCTATCGAGTCGTTTCCGTTTATGTAACTGTTGATTAATTCCGATTTTAATATAGCATTTAATGTAGGTGTAAAATGTTCTGGTAGAGCTTTAAAGGCATCTAAAATGTTGTAAGCAAATGTGTTTGTGTTTGCTATGATGAATATAACGAATAAAAGTTTTTTCATTTTTTCTCTTCTGTTGATGATGTTTTTTTAGCTTCTTTTTCTTGCTTTTTCTTTTCTTTCTTTGCTTTTTTCTCTTGTTTTTTTAGAGCTCGTTCTTCTTTGTTTCTTTGAATAGTTTTTTGCCATTCTCTTTTGAGGGCTTTACCCGAGCTGAAGCTTTCTCTATATACTAAACCTACGCCTTGTGTAGTTAGTGCTGTTTTGAATTCTTTGTAGTCGTTTGTATGATTGTATGCTTTAAGCCAAATTTTCCCATTCGATGTTATTTTGTATTCCGCGTCAACATCGCCAATAAACTTCGATGCCGAGAGGTTGTCGTCTCTATAACCTACATTACCATTGATTACAAGGCGTTCGTTAGGGGAGTATAAGAATGCAAATTCATATTCGTTTGATTTATCGCTTCCTTCGCCTGAAGTTCTAAAGTTGACTCCAAAGTTCCAATTATCAAAAAGTTGCGATGCCCAATTGTTGAGTTGAGAAGAAAGTGTAGAAGATGCAATAGCAAGAAGTTCGCCTTGCGTATTGCTACGAAGGTATTCGGGTGTGAAAAATTTTCCTAAAGCCAAAAGATAAACCACTTGTCTATTCATCATCTCTTCAGTGTTTATTACCGCTTTTAATGCTCTGTTTAGTTCTTCGTCGGAGTTAGGTAAGTTTATGTCGAACGCAATGTTTGGTCGCATTAAATTGCCTGTTAAATTTAGCATACATTGTACAGGTACGCTTGTGCGGTTTGAATTAGAAAGCACAGCCTTGTCGAGTATGTCGGCAAGCGATGCGGTGAGTTGATAGGAAGCATTGATGTTTACGTCGGCATTGTAAGCAAGCCCAGACCAACGTATCGTACTACCTTTTTGAATTTTAAACTCTTTACGTATAGCATTTTGCAATGAGAAATAGTAATGCCCAGTTTCAAGCGTGTAATCTCCGTAAAGTTTGAAATCTCCTGTTTTAACGTCAAAATCCACTTTTAAATTTCCTTCGCCAGTAGCTTTTATCATATCACCCGAACTTGGGTCTATAATGATTTGAGCTTCGGCATCGGGTGTAATATCTACCATAAACAAAAGTCTTAAGTTGGTGTTTGATGGAGTTGCTTGATATTGCTTTGTTTCTGCTTTTTGTGTTTGATTGTTGTTTACAAAAACAACAAAGGAATTGTCCATAGCGGTAGATGAGTTCGACATCGGAATAAAAACTTTGGTTTTTGGCTCTGTAGTAGCTTTTGCAGATATGGTTGTGCCTAATACGTCGTTGCCTGTAATATTTACGTTTCCTGTAGTAAAAATAAGTCCATAGAAATAAGGATTATCTTTTTCGTTAGTATTCATTGCTTGCATATTGTCGCAATCAATGTCGATGTTGTAATTGAATTTTTTGAAATATTTATGTGCCACAAAACCATTTACCAAACCTTTGTTTTTATGAGGATCGTATATATCAATATTGCGGAACAAAATGCTATCTGGTGTTAAAATAATACTGTCGGAAAAAGAGAATGTGGTTTTTAGATAATCGACTGTTATTTCTGCATCGTCTGCTTTTGCTTTTGCAGTAACGGTAATTTCTTTTTTCTTACCAAAAACGTGAACATCACCTGAAGCCCAACCTTTTGCAGCAAGAGTAATGTCCTTTAAATAATAATTGATAAAGTTGATGTCCAATTTGTTTGCTTGACCAATTAAGTCGAGAGAGTCGTTCTCGAAAAAGTAATTACCCTCAACTTGTGCAATTGGTTGGTCGGTGTTTTTTACTATCCCCTCCAAATCAATAGCGTTTTTTTCGTTGTTCCATTTCGCTGTAGCTGTAACAGTTCCCCAATGAGAATTGTTGAACGAAAATTCAGGAACGTGAATATCAGCATTGAAAATTGGTTTAGAAAAAACGTTTGAAACGTAAGCATCGCCTGTGGCTTCTCCACTAAAAATAATCGAAGCATTTGGTATAAAACCACTTATGTAGCTTAAATCAATATTTTTTAGCTGAATATCGATTGTGTCGTTTGGAGATTTCGAGGCCTTCCCATCTAAAGCTAAAAACTGATTCCTTCGATAAATAGAAAAATCTTTTATAAGAATATTATTTGAATGGGTTGTTATTTTTGATGGTGCAATATCCCACACAGAATCTCGTAATACAAATTGTGTCGGTAAAATGTTTGTTATAGAAACGAGGCTGTCTTTCTCGGTTTTGAACAATGAACGTGCAAAAAATTCTCCTTCAAATAATGATTCTTTATCGCTATTCCATTTTACAGAAGAAAGCAAAGAGTCATTTCTCAATAGAAATTCAGAATAAATATCTGTAGCATATTTAGGTGCAGTTATATTGGCATTTGCAGTTAACGATAGGTGGTTTTCATTGTTTAAGATTTGTACATTCAAATTGTGGAATGACGTTTTTCCCCCTTTTTTGATAATAGAAGGAATATCAAGGTTAAAAGCAATGTTGTTGTCAAAATCGTTATAAAATCCAGAAATATTGATGGAATCATTTGTGGTCCAACGAATGTCTAAAAAGTCGGACAACTGATTTAAATTTGCAATGTTTAAGGTATAAATAAAGTTGTTTTTTGGTGTGTGTGTGTTAGCATCGTTTAATGTAGATGGCAGGTATTTTTTTGTTAAATTAAGAATGCTGTTTTTGAGCGATTTAAAAATAAATCGTCCTGTTATATAGCCATTTATGATGTTTGATTGTATGGAAGTTTGATGTGTATCGACAGAAATATCATCAGATGATAATCTGATTTTTTCAAGAGAATATGTTTTTTCTGCATTTGAAAGATTGACATCAAATATTTCAAAAAAGCCATTCATATTGTCGATGTCGTTACCTGTGAAATCCGAATCAACTTTGAAGTTAAATGTTAGGTTAGGATAGCTTTTAGTAAGATTCATATTGTAGGGTTGGAAATCGGCTACTTCGGCAATAAATTTAAATTTTGAAGAAAGTTTGTTCCAATCAAAAGACCCTTGAGCGTCTAGTTTACAATTTTGGTCGTTGAAATTGATTTTACCTAAAAAGAAGTTTTTTTTAAGTTCACCATCTAAATGTAAATCTTGATAATTGTAATTTTGAAATACCAACGACGATATTTCAGCTTTAATTTTGCTATAAAATGGTGTTGAATGACCAAATTCAGCTGACGTAGAGATATTAAAGCTGATATCTCCTAATTTAGATTTTTGTAAAATTTTCTTTAAATGTAAATTTCTAGATGTTATAGTACCATTGACTTTTGCATCGTGAAATTTGTTGAAAATGTTTAGGTAAACATCAGTTTTTATATTGCCTGCTTTTGTTTGAAGTAATCCGTGTAGTTGCAAATTTTTGAATAGCCCTTGTATAGATCCTGAATAGTTGCAACGCCCAAGGTTGTGTAGTTCCTGTGGCAAAACTAATGGCCTTTTTTGAGCAGATGCAATAATGTCTTGAATGCTAGAAATAGAAAAATTTAAACTTTTAATATTTGCTGAAATATAAGTATCGCTCAAAGATTCCTGAAGATTTTTAAGTTGTAAATTCCCATCTAAAGTCAATTCGTTAGCATATTTGAATTGTAGTTTATTAAATGATAAAGAGTCTAAAGTCCCAGTTAAATTCCCTTCAAAACGTATCTCTTTTTTGAAGTTTGATAGGGCAGGGTGTAGTCGGTTTATATCAGTTAAAAGTATGTGCGAAGGTTTTAAGTTCGCATTGATAGATACTAATTCTTTATGCTCAAAAATATCGCTTAATTTGTTGAAACATAGTTGTATGGTATCTGTTTTTATTTTTGAGTCGTTAAGATTAAGTTCAAAGCTAGGGATTGTTAGAGTTTGTTCGTTAACTTCGATTTCTGTTTGTAAATCAATAAGTTTTAGTCCAGAAGATTCTTCTAAATTTAGTTTTTTGATGGCAGCATTAAATACATTTTCCCTTTGTTTATTTAATGAAATAGTGGTGTTGATGTGCTTGATAGATAGATGATTTGGGTCTAAAAATTGATTGTTGTTTTTTGTTTTTTTGTCATTGTCAAATACAAGTGAACAGTCTTCTAATTCTATCGTTTTTATTTGAATTTTACTTAATCCATTGCCAGAAAATTGTATGTTTTTTATGAAATCGATATTTGATGTTCCATCTTCTAAAATATGAATTTTAAATTCTAATCCTTTGATTTTTATATGGTCTGAAACAATTTTTCTTTTGAAAAATTGCCAAAGAGAAAAATTTATTTTTAACTCTTCTGCGTGTAGAAGTTGGTGATAGTTTGGAATGGTTATTTCTGCCTCTTGTAAACAGATATTGTTTGGGAAGTCGAAATTGAAATTTTTAATATTGATAGCAATTCCTGATTGTTCTTTTATCTGATTTGTAATTTCTTGAACAATAAAGTTTTGAACCTTTTTGGTAGAAAGCAATAGTATTGTAGTTGCAAAAAAAAGAAATATTATTGCAACGCATATTCCTACTATTTTAGTTGTTTTTTTAATACCTTTGAACTTTTATTTGCAAAAATAATAAAATTCTTCATCAATGTGCTTTGTACAAGAGCTTTTCGCTGATGATATTTTAGATTTTTTAGGAAATGGAGAAAGATAAAAAAGTTGTTATTTTAGGTATAGAATCATCGTGCGACGATACTTCTGCAGCTGTAGTTTGTGATGGGGTTTTGTTATCAAACGTTACAGCAACGCAATATGTTCACGAAAAATATGGAGGTGTGGTTCCCGAGATAGCATCGCGGGCTCATGAGCAAAATATAATTCCTGTTGTACATGAGGCGATTGCGATGTCTGGTTTAGATAAAAAAGATTTAAATGCAGTTGCATTTACACGAGGCCCAGGTTTGATGGGGTCGCTTTTGGTTGGTACTTCTTTTGCTAAAGGTTTGGCCTTGTCGCTGAATGTCCCTTTGGTTGATATTAATCATTTACAAGGACATATATTGGCTCATTTTATCGATGAACCGAATGTGGAAACTCCTCATCCTAAATTCCCATTTCTTTGTTTGTTGGTTTCTGGTGGAAATTCACAAATTGTGTTAGTAAAGGCTTATAATGATATGGAAATTATTGGGCAAACTATTGATGATGCTGCAGGAGAAGCTATTGATAAGTGTGCAAAAGTGATGGGTTTGGGATATCCGGGCGGACCTATCATTGATAAACTCGCTCGGCAAGGAAATCCTAAAGCATTTGTATTTAGTAAACCAAATATTGCAGGTTATAACTATAGTTTTAGTGGGTTGAAAACTTCGTTTTTGTACACGTTGCGTGATTTTGTAAAAGAAAATCCAAATTTCATAGAAGAAAACAAGATAGATTTAGCTGCATCTATAGAGTTTTCTGTAGTAGATATTTTGATGAATAAACTAAAAAAAGCAGCTAAGGATTTGGGTATAAAAGAAATTGCTATTGCAGGAGGTGTTTCGGCAAACAATGGTTTACGAAATGCATGTCGTGAGGCAGCAGAAAAATACAATTGGAATTTGTATATCCCAAAATTCTCTTATACAACCGATAATGCTGCAATGATAGCAATGGCAGGATATTACAAATTTTTAGATAATGTTTTTTGTGATATTTCTTTGCCTCCTTATTCAAAAGTGATATTTGATTGATATGGATAAAATATTTAAACATTCTTTGCCTATTCAGTTACGATTTAATGATGCAGATACATTAGGGCATATAAACAATGCTGTGTATTTAAACTTCTACGATTTAGGAAAAACGTCGTATTTTCAAACTATCTATGGAGGTCAATTATTGCCGTCTGATATAGATGTGGTGGTAGCACATATAGATGTGGATTTTATTTCGCCTGTTTTTCTTACAGATTCGGTTGAAGTACAAACTATGGTTGAAAAAATAGGAAATAAAAGTTTTACATTGTTGCAACGCATTGTATGTAGCGATACAAAACAAGTGAAATGCGAGTGTCGTACAATTATGGTTGGATTTGATTTTAAAAAGAATGAATCTAAACCAATATCAGATAAATGGAGAGAGGCAATAGTCCGTTATGAAAATCGAAATGATTTAGTGTAAATTATGAAAAAGTTTTTTACATATAAAAATATTGTATCTGCGTTATCGATATTGATTTTTGCAGTAGCCTTTTTGTTTCTTACGATAGCTTATGAGGGGCATTTCTTGTTTTGGGAAGGAAATAATTATTGGGAATATTCGTGGGCTTATTTTTTGCAAAGTTTGCAGCCTGCAACTTTAGCTACTTATGTGTCAAATTTCTTACAGTTGTTTTATCGGTGGCATTATGTAGGATGTGGGGTGTTTTTGTTGCCATCACTGATTGTATATTTTTCGTTACGTACCCTTTTTGAAAAAATACAAGTGGCTGAAGAATATCTGTCTTTAGCCCTACTTCCTGTTGTGGCTTTGCTTCAATTTCTTATGGACAAATTATGTTTTTTGTCGATAGGTTTTTGGGTGGCGTTTTTTTATTTGTTTTTGCTAGTTTATGTTGTTTTGGTAAAAGGAAGAGATATTCGTTGTTCTTTTTTTGTATCATTTTTGCTATATCCGTTTTTGTTTTTCTTTTTGCCATCGGGAGTTGTGCTTGTTTTTGCACTGACTTTGTTTGTGCTTGATGCTTTGTTGTTTAGTCAAGAAAAAAAGTCTCGATTGGTAGTAAAAAATCTTGTCTTTTTCTTGTTTGCATTGTTGGTGCCAATGTTGTGGAGTTTCATGGTCAACCACAAATTATCCGACGATGTTTATTCGTTGAATATCACACTTTTTGCTAATCAAAATCGTTGGAAAGTCTTATTCTTATTTTTCTTACCAATATTATTTTTTGTGTGGTTTAACTTTTTGAAGAAAGGAAAAATAAAAATCAAAAAGTGGTTTTCGTTTTGCTTGGTGTTGATTGCTGTTTGTGCAGTTGGAGTAGCATTTTCGGTATATAAAAAAGAGAAGGGCTGGGAACGATTTTTTCGTATAGAGTCGGCTTGTTTTAATAATAATTGGGATAAAATTGTGCAACTCTCTGAAAGCCAAAAAGCAACAACCGACGATTTGTTTCCTTACACTGTAGTAGCACATGCTGCAAAAGGTGATTTGCCTTTCAAAATGTTCGAATATCCGCTTACGGCAAAAGGTGTTTTTTTGCCAGAATCGAATCTGAAAAATATTAATATACAAGCAAATGTGGCTTGTTACGAAGCCTGCGGAATGTTGAATGCAGCTTTGGTTTATGCCTTTCAAAATACTTCGATACGTGCTAATGAGCATGATATTCTTACATTAAAGCAATTGGCTCGATTGAATGCTTTGCTTGGTGATAAAAATATATCGGAAAAATATTTGAATAAGCTAAAGAAAACATTGTTTTATAATGATTTTGTAGAGGAATGGAATGCATTTGAGTTTGTAGGCAGTGGGATTGCGACCTCCGATTCTGCCTTGTTTTTTACATCAGGCAATAAACATATCGAATTGATAGCGTTGCTCGATAGACAGTATAATCCTGTTGCGGCAGATCTCTTGCTTTGCTCTTTGCTGAAAATGCGAGATTGCGACAATTTTGTAAAGTATTTCTTTAAATATTACCCATATCGTGAATGCGATGTATTGCCAAAGGCGTACGAAGAATTTTTGGTAATGGCTCCAAAAGCAAATATCGCATTGCCAAATACCGATTTTAAAATTTCGGAAGCTACAAAAAAACGTTTCGAGCAATTCTTGTCTATTTACACATCGAACTCGGACGGCAGAATAAAACGACTTCAACTTAAATCCTTTTCCGATACGTGGTTTTATTACGCAGTTTATGGGAAATAGTTTTGAATATTAGATTTTTTTTAACATTGTGGCAACTTAAAAAATAAATGTGCTATGAAAGCAAAATCTTTTTTCTCACTTATATTTTGTTTGTTGCTTGTTTCTTGTAATAATAATGAAATATTAGAAAATGAACTTGATACATTGTCATATTTAAAGGGGGTTTGGGAAGTTGATAAAGTATCAAGGGTTGAGTTGAATGCAAATGGTAAAGAAGAAATTGACAACTCAACTTTGTATGGTGGTGCTGTTGATTATTTTGTTTTTGATGAGAATTTAACTTGTTGTATTTGTAATCCTGCTATTAATCCTGAAGCCCCCTTTTTTCTTGTAAAGTATTCTTATAGTTACGATTCAGAATCACAAACAATAGCATCGGAAAATGGTGAAGAAAAAATTGTCTATACCATTAAAAACGTTACAAGAAAATATTTGGTATTGGACAAAGATGTTACAAAGGAAGTAGGTAAACGTTGGCGACGCTATCGATTAAAAAAAATCACATGGGAAGAGTTTGAACAAACGGATTATTACAAGAAAGCTCACGCAGAAGATTGAAAGCGTGCATTAAGTAAAGAAGAACTTGCGAGTTCTTCTTTTTTTGTGTCGCCGAAAAACATTAAATTTGCATCTTATTTAAAGTTTAGAAGAAAATGAAAAATAAATTACGCAGTTCGGCTTGTACCGAAGGTCGTCGCATGGCAGGTGCTCGTGCGTTGTGGGTAGCCAATGGAATGAAACGTGAGCAGTTTGGTAAACCGATTATCGCCATCGTCAATTCGTTTACGCAGTTTGTGCCTGGTCATACGCATTTGCACGAAATAGGTCAGATAGTTAAAGCAGAAATCGAAAAACTTGGTTGTTATGCAGCAGAGTTTAATACTATTGCTATCGACGATGGTATTGCAATGGGGCACGATGGAATGCTTTATTCCTTGCCAAGTAGAGATATTATAGCCGATTCTGTGGAATATATGGTAAATGCTCACAAGGCAGACGCAATGATTTGCATTTCGAATTGCGACAAAATTACTCCGGGAATGCTTATGGCAAGTATGCGATTGAATATTCCAACGGTTTTTGTTTCGGGAGGACCAATGGAGTCGCATAAAATAAATGGTGAAAATGCCGATTTGATTACTGCGATGATAAAAGCAGCAGACACTTTGGTGAGCGATAAGCAAATGGAGGATATCGAGTCTTGTGCTTGTCCGGGTTGTGGAAGTTGTTCGGGAATGTTCACTGCAAATTCGATGAATAGTTTGACGGAGGCAATTGGGCTTTCATTGCCGGGCAATGGAACGATTTTGGCAACTCACGTCAATCGCATACAACTGTTCAAGGATGCAGCAGCGTTAATTGTTAAAAATGCGTTGAAGTATTACGAAGAAGGCGATGAAAGCGTATTGCCAAAAAGCATTGCAACAAGAAGTGCTTTCTTGAATGCGATGACTTTGGATATTGCTATGGGAGGTTCTTCAAATACAATTTTGCATCTTTTGGCGGTTGCCAATGAGGCAGAAGTTGATTTCAAAATGACGGACATCGATGCGTTGAGTCGCCGTGTACCTTGTTTGTGTAAATTGTCTCCAAACACTCAAAAATATTCGATGCAAGAGTGTAATCGTGCAGGTGGAATTTTGAATATTATGGCCGAATTGGCAAAAGCTAATTTGCTTGACCTTTCGTGCAAACGTGTAAATGGTGCTACTTTGAAAGAAGATTTGGAGAAATATGACATTACTGCTAATTTGACTGAAGAGGCAAAACGTATTTATTCGAGTGCTCCTGCAGGAGTGTTTAGTAATAAAATGGGATCTCAAAACAAAACCTATTCGTCGCTCGATGTAGATAGACTGTCGGGTTGCATACGTAATGTGGAAAATGCTTATAGCAAAGATGGTGGTTTGGCTGTGCTATTTGGAAACATTGCACAAGATGGTTGCGTGGTGAAAACAGCTGGTGTTGATGAAAGCATTTGGCATTTTAAAGGTACTGCAAAGGTTTTTGATTCACAAGAATCGGCTTGTGAAGCTATTCTGGACGGAACGGTTCAGAGTGGTGATGTGGTAGTGATTACTCACGAAGGACCGAAAGGTGGTCCGGGCATGCAAGAAATGCTTTATCCAACTTCGTACTTGAAAAGTCGTCATTTAGGTAAAGAGTGTGCATTGATTACAGATGGACGTTTCTCAGGAGGAACTTCGGGATTGAGTATTGGACATATCTCGCCAGAGGCTGCTGCGGGTGGAAATGTTGGAAAAATCGTTGATGGCGATGTGATAGAAATAGATATCCCAAATCGTAGCATTAACGTGTTGCTTTCAGATGAAGAACTGGCTGCACGTCCTTATCGTCCTGTGATGCGTAAGCGTGAGGTTTCAAAGGCTTTGCGTGCATATGCTTCTATGGTGAGTTCGGCAGACAAGGGTGGTGTGCGTATAGTAGAATAAAATGCTGAAAAACATTTCATTAAATAGAAATATTGTTATTCAAACAGCAATTTTGTTGTTGGGTGCAGTGTTGTTTTTGCCGGGGTTGGGTAGCGTTCATTTATTCGATTGGGACGAGATAAATTTTGCAGAATCGGCTCGCGAAATGATTGTTACTGGCGATTATTTGACCGTTCAAATCAATTTTGAGCCGTTTTGGGAGAAACCTCCGCTATTCATTTGGATGCAAGTGCTTTCGATGAAAATTTTTGGTATTAATGAGTTCGCAGCACGTTTCCCTAATGCGATTTGCGGTATAGTAACGATGTTGGTGTTGTTCAACATTGGAAAGCGACTTAAAAATGAACGTTTTGGTCTGTTTTGGGTGTTTGTGTATATCGCTTCGCTTACGCCGTTTTTCTATTTCAAGTCGGGAATTATCGACCCTTGGTTCAACTTGTTTATTTTTCTTGGAACGTACTATTTTGTTTGTTTTACTGCACCTAACGAAGAAAGAAATAAGTATTTGTTGGTTGCCTTGTCGGCTTTCTTCTTAGGTTTGGCAGTGTTAACCAAAGGACCTGTTGGATTCTTGATTTTTTTGCTGACATTTGCGGTTTATTTGTTTGTAAAACGCTTCAAAATCAGTTTTACTTGGGCTCAAGTTTTGCTCTTTTTTGCTGTTCTTGGTTTTGTTGGAGGATTTTGGTTTTTACTGCAAATTGTAAATGGTAACTTTTCTGTTATACAAGATTTTATCATTTATCAAATTCGACTTTTTGAAACCAAGGATGCTGGTCACGGTGGTTTTCTTCTATATCATTTTGTCGTGCTGTTGGTTGGAGTTTTTCCGGCTTCTGTGTTCGCTTTGTTTACGTTTAAAAAGAATATTTTACAAAAAGAATCTGATGAAAACGTAGCTCATTTTTTCCGTTGGATGATGATTCTTTTTTGGGTAGTTTTGATTTTGTTTACCATTGTACGAACTAAAATTATACACTATTCGTCGATGTGTTATTTCCCGTTGACATTTTTAGCAGCGTGGTATGTTGAACGAATTATTGATAAAAAGGAATCTGTTCATTGGTCGGCAAAGGTGTTGATTGGACTTTTGTCTTTTATTTTTTCGTTGGCAATAGTGGTTGTTCCGTTTATTGATAGTTATAAGCATTGGTTATATCGAATCGTTGATGAGTTTACAATAGAAAATCTGCAGGCAACATCGCAATGGTATGGCTTTGAATGGATTGTTGGTGTAGTTTTGTTTGTAGGAACGATTTATTTTATAGCATTTGCTAACAAACAAACTAAAAATGTAATTTTTGTGTTGTTTGCATCTTCGCTTATTTTTATTTTTTCTACGATGTTGTTTGTTGTGCCTCAAGTGGAAAAATATACGCAAGGAGCTATAATCGAATTTTATGAAAGCAAGCGGGGAGAAGATTGTTATATGCTGTCGTTTCATAAAAGTTATGCACCATATTTTTATTCCTTGCGTCAACCTGAAAATAATTGCTCTAATAAACAATATTTATATAACGGCGAATTGGATAAACCATGTTATTTTGTAGTACGTAATGTACAACGTACAATAAATAAATTCGAGGTGGAAGCAAGTGGTGCAGAACTTTTATATACAAAAAATGGATTTTCGTTTTATGTGCGTTATCCACAAAATAATTTAAAATGAAAAAAACTCTTTGGTTCTACATATTGTATAGTTTGTTTTTAGTGGTGTTGACATCTCTTGTATACTATTATGACAAAGGTGATTTGCATGAATTATTGACTATAGATTGGATTTCTAAATGTAGTACAACTGTTGTTTCAGTTACCGATTTGTTTTTCAAATATATAACTGAATTGGGGTCGAATATTCCTTTTGTTGTCGCAGGATTGCTTTTGTTGGTAAAATTTGGGTATTCTTACTTTTTGCTAATTTCTCAATTGGCGGTAACACTTGTAGTTCAACCTATAAAGCATATCTTAAACGAGCCTCGTCCAAAGCTATTTTTTGCAGAAAATTTTCCTAATGTTGTTTTGCATCAAGTTGATGGCGTTAGTATGCATTCGATGTTAAGTTTTCCAAGTGGTCATACTGCTTCTGTTTTTGCCTTTATGTTGGCTCTTTCGCTTATTTGCAAGCGAACTTGGGCTTCAGTAGTTTTTCTTGTATTAGCAATTTTAACAGGGTATTCTCGAATCTATCTTTCGCAACATTTTGCAGAGGATGTTTTGGTTGGTTCTTTGATAGGGGTAGTTCTAACAACTTTGATATATAGGTTGTTTGTTAAGAAAACATATCAATGGCAAAATGAATCTTTTATTACAATTCTAAATAAAATTAAAAATGATAAACGGTAAAAAAATAGTTGTAGTGATGCCGGCATACAATGCCGAAAAGACATTGGAGCAAACTTATGCTGAAATACCAATGGACATTGTGGATGAAGTAATTCTTACTGATGATTGCAGTAAAGATAATACAGTAGAAAAGGCTAAAGAATTAGGAATAAAAGAGGTACTTGTTCACGAAAAAAATAAAGGATATGGTGGTAATCAAAAAACATGTTACAATCGTGCTTTAGAGATAGGTGCTGATATTGTGATTATGGTTCATCCTGATTATCAATATACACCAAAGTTGGTACATTCAATGGCTTATATGATTGCAAATGGTGTTTATCCCGTATGTTTAGCTTCGCGAATACTTGGTAAGGGTGCGTTGAAGGGTGGAATGCCGATAGTTAAATACATAGCAAATCGTTGTTTGACTTTGGGGCAAAACTTTTTGTTGCATCAAAAACTTTCGGAATATCATACGGGTTATCGTGCGTTTTCTGCAGAGGTTTTGCGTGATATCAATTATAATGTAGCGTCTGACGATTTTATTTTCGACAATGAAATGTTGGCACAAATTTTTTATAAGGGTTACGAAATAGGTGAAGTAACTTGTCCAACTAAGTATTTCGACGAAGCCTCGTCTATAAATTTCCGTAGGAGTAGCATTTATGGTTTGGGTGTAATTCGTGTGTCGTTTTTGTATCGCTTGTGTAAATGGCGTTTAATGAAATCGAAATTGTTTAGAAAATGAAACGAAATTTATTTTTTGTGATAGCTTTGATGACGATAGTTTTTGCTATTGTTTATACTTATGTTTTCGATCCCAAGTTAGATTTGAATGGCGATAATGTTCATTATTTGAATTTAGCAAAAAATATTTCAGATGGGCATGGTTATACAACGTTGGTCGTAGGTGAAGGTTTTCGCCCAGCAAGTCATTTCCCTCCCGGATATTCATTGATATTGTCGATGTTTATGACTTTAGGTGTTCAAAATTTGTTGGTGTTCAAAATTTTGAACGGAGTGTTTTTGTTGGTCTCATTATTTATGTTAGCATATACTACATGGCGTTTGACTCAAAATGCTTGTTTAGGAATAGTTGTAGCCGTGTTACCAATGTTTTCTCCTCAATTACAGCATTTTGCAAATATTGTAATGAGTGAAATGTCGTATTTGTTTTTTACGATTTTGTGTTTTTTCTCATTGTATAAGTATGATGCTCTAAAGGAAAAACAAAAAGTGAATATTTTGAAATCGCCATGGCTTTATTTAGCAATAGTATCAGCTGTTGCAGCATATTATATACGAACGGTAGGAACTTCTTGTTTGTTTGCTTTGTTAGTTTTCTTTTTGTTTCGTCGAGAGTGGAAACAATTGTTGATTTCTGCTTTTGGTATTGTTTTGTTGATTCTTCCGTGGTCAATTCGAAATAAAATTCATGGTATCGAATCGCGTTATTTTGGTACGATAATGACGGTAAATCCATGGCGTCCAGAAGAAGGGACGATATCGTCAGTAGGAGAAATGTGGGATAAA
This sequence comes from Paludibacteraceae bacterium, assembly GCA_017547145.1. Classification (GTDB taxonomy): domain Bacteria; phylum Bacteroidota; class Bacteroidia; order Bacteroidales; family Paludibacteraceae; genus RGIG9608. The sequence continues at coordinate 35,673 of JAFYQJ010000006.1, forward strand.
ATGTTGAAGAATTTCGATGAGACGGTAATTAAAGGATTTACGGAAGCATTATTCCCTTTTGTGCAACCAAACTATGGCGAGATATCATCTTTACAGGAAATACTATTTGGAGTGCTTATTTTGTGCATCGTATTTTGGGGAGCATGGTATTTGAAAAAGTTTCGTTGGTTTTTGTTTGCGTTTTTTGTTGCAAATATAGGTTTGTTTATGCTTTGGCACGGAGGCAATGGTGTGCGTTATGTAGTTCCTATTTTTCCTATAATATATCTATGTTTTTATGTTGGTGTTTTTGCGTTGTTAGAGCTTTTGTTGAATTATTTAAACCTTCAAAAAATACTAAAATACGTTCCTTGCATATTCTTGTTGATGATATTTTTGATGTTACCAACTATAAAAACGCAGGCTTCTATATCAAAAATGCCTTATCCGCAGGCTTATAAAAATTATTTTTCGATTGCAGAAAAAATTAATAAGGAAAAGAATTACAAGGGTGCAGTTGTTTGTTGCCGAAAACCCGAATTGTTTGAGTATTATGCTCCGAATGTTTATACTGTAAATTATCATTATTCGAAAAAAACGGAGGAAGTTATTCTCGATTTGATACAAAAAAAAGTAGATTATGTTGTTTTAGAACAATTAGGATATAGTTCTACAGGTTTGTATTTGTATCCGGCAATAATGAATCATGCTGAATTATTTTTTGTTATTTTGCAATATGCGAACCCCGATACATATTTGCTCTATTTTGATAGAGAAAGTGCAGAAAAAAAAATGAAAGATTATGAGTGGCAATATGCTGAATAAAATGTTTAAAGGGAATACAAGCCTAATCGTAATACAATTTTTTCGCTATTTTTGTTCTGGAGGTTTGGCGTTTGTAGTTGATAAAACGTTGTTTGTTGTAACGCATTACTTCACTTTACATTTAAATAACTATTGGGCAACAAGTGTTGGGTTTGTTGCGGGGATTATTATTACTTATTTGTTGAGCATATTCTGGGTATTCGATGAGCGACGAATGAAAAATACTTTGTTCGAGGTTTTGATATTTGTTGCTATAGGTATTGTTGGATTGGGATTGATGAATTTCTTTATGTGGATTTTTACTGTACAAATGGCTATCCCTAACGATTTTGTTTGTAATTTGTTGTCTACAGCGTTGGTTACGTTGTGGAATTTTATAGCTAAAAAATATATATTATTTACTAAAAATGAAAAGAATTAAAGGATCGGAAGCGCTGATGGAGGCGCTAATACACGAAGGCGTGGATACGATTTTTGGGTATCCCGGCGGGGCCATTATTCCTGTTTATGATAGTTTGTACGATTATCAAGATAAAATTCGTCATGTGTTGGTTCGTCACGAACAAGCAGCAACGCATGCTGCCGAAGGTTATTCGCGTGTTTCTGGTAAGGTTGGAGTTTGTCTTGTAACTAGCGGTCCGGGTGCTACCAATACGATAACAGGTATTGGCGATGCTATGATTGATAGCACTCCTATTGTTGTTATTACAGGTCAGGTTACCTCGTCGTTGTTGGGTACAGATGCTTTTCAAGAAATAGACGTGGTGGGCATTACGCAACCTATTACAAAATGGGCATATCAAATACGTCGTCCCGAAGATATTGCGTGGGCTGTGGCAAGAGCTTTTTATATAGCTCAAAGTGGTAGACCTGGGCCTGTTGTGCTCGATTTTGCCAAAAATGCACAAGTGGCAATGGTAGATTTTGAGCCAGAAAAGTGCAACTTTATTCGTAGTTATATTCCTGCTTCGAAACCCGACGATGAGTCAGTTTTGAAAGCCGCGGAATTGATCAATTCTGCTAAAAAACCGTTTGCTTTGGTAGGACAGGGGGTGATATTGGGTAATGCTGAAAAAGAGTTGGCGGATTTCCTTGAAAAAGCAGATATACCTGCTGGTTATACTTTACTTGGAGAATCGGCTATGCCTACAGATTTTCGTTTGAATAAAGGGATGCTGGGAATGCATGGCAATATTGCTCCAAACATAAAAACTAACGAGTGCGATGTGTTGATAGCTATTGGTATGCGTTTCGACGATAGAGTAACCGGCGATTTGAATACTTATGCAAAACAAGCTAAAATTGTGCATTTAGATATTGATGCATCCGAATTAGGTAAAAATGTTTCGGTAGATGCTCCTGTACTTGGCGATGTGAAATGTTCGTTGCCAGCTATTACCGAAAAATTGCTACCTGCTAAACACACAGATTGGATAGCTTCGTTTGATGAGCATGTGCAACGAGAGTTTGCTGAAGTGATTGATGCAGAAACAAATCCACAAAACGGTCTTTTGAAAATGGGAGAAGTGGTAAATGCAGTTTCCGAAGTGGTGAATCACAATGCAGTTTTGGTAACGGATGTTGGACAAAATCAGATGATGGCGGCTCGCTACTTTAAATTTAAACAATCGCGAAGTGTGGTAACTTCGGGCGGACTTGGCACAATGGGGTTTGGTTTGCCTGCAGCTATCGGTGCAAAAATAGCATGCCCTGAACGTACGGTATGTTTCTTTACGGGCGATGGTGGTATTCAGATGACTATTCAAGAATTAGGCACGATAATGCAAGAGCAAACGGGTGTAAAAATTATTCTTATGAACAACAATTGGCTTGGAATGGTACGTCAGTGGCAAGAGTTGTTTTTCGATAAATGTTATTCGCAAACGCGTATGACGAATCCCGATTTTGTTCAATTGGCTAATGCTTATGGTATTGCTTCGCGACAAGTGAGCGAACGTACTGAACTGAAAGTTGCTATAGACGATATGCTCAAAGACGACAAACCTTATTTGTTGGTAGTGAATGTAGAAGAAGAAAATATGGTGTTCCCAATGGTGCCTGTTGGAAATACTATAACTGATATAATGACAAAAAAATAAGACAACGATGGAAAAGAAACTTTATACAGTAACTATATTTTCGGAAAATACGGTAGGTTTGTTGAATCAAATTACCATTATTTTTACACGTCGACAATTGAATATCGAAACGCTTTCGGTGTCGCCTTCGGCTTTGAACGGTATTCATAAGTTTACGATTACATCGTATGCTTCGCAAGATATTATCGACAAAGTGGTAAAGCAAATTGACAAACGTGTAGATATTATTAAAGCGTATTACAATACCGACGACGAACTTGTGTCGCAAGAAATTGCACTCTACAAAGTCTCTACTCAAAAACTTTTGGAACTTGGTAGTATCGAGGCGTTGATTCGTAACTATGGCATACGAGTTTTGGAACTGACAGAAACTTGTGTAGTATTCGAAAAAACAGGTACTTACGAAGAAACGCAAAAACTTTTCGACGAACTTAGCCAAACCATCGGTGTGTTGCAGTTTATTCGTTCGGGGCGTGTGGCTATCACAAAATCGAAGGTAGAACGCTTGAGCGATATGCTAGCGTCTATTGAAAAATTGCAATAGAATGATGACCAAAGCCGAATGCAGAAAATACATTAAAACGCTTATGGGTGAGCATGGGCAAGAGTTGCCTGCTCGTTCGGAGAAGGCTCTTGCTGCGTTGCGTGAAAATGAACATTTTCGGTCGGCTAAAACCGTTTTGCTATTTCATTCACTCAAAGACGAGGTAGCAACGCACGATTTTTTGCACGAAGTGGCAAAAACCAAGCGTGTGTTTCTTCCTGTGGTGCGTGACGAAGATATGTTTATGGCGGAGTTTGTGGTGGACACTCCATTGAAGCGGAGATCTCTCGGAGTTGAAGAACCACAATCGCCGCTTTATTTTGGCGATGTAGATGTAGCTGTGGTGCCGGGTGTGGCATTTTCTGCCGTGGGGCACCGCTTGGGGCGTGGGCGTGGTTACTACGACCGCTTTCTCTCCCAGCACGTTTGCTACCGCATAGGTCTCTGCTTCTCGTTTCAACGCTTGGCGGAGATACCCTATGAGCCACACGATGTAGTGATGAACGAAGTGATAAGTGATTAATTTTTAGATATATTTTTTGTGTAACCATTTTAAAAACTTTTTTGCCTATGAAGTAAATGCGTAGTTTTTACGCACATCTTGAAAATATTGGAAATAGCGTTATAAGCAAAACTTGATTACTTGAAACCTGAACAATTTCGATAATCACTCAAGTTATGCCTCATTAGCGTTCACATGAAAGTGTGGGCTTTTGGTATTTGTTTGGGTGATAAGGTAGTTCAGGACCTCAAGTAATCAAATAAATATAAAAGTACCACGCTATTTTTATGTGCGTGAGTGAAGTTTTTTTAGGTACAAACAAATGATTGATGTATTTAATTTAATAACTAAAAAAAATTAAAAATGAACAAAAAATTTTTATTAGTAGCACTTTTTGCTGCATGGTGTTTAGAGTTTGTTACAAGTGTAGCTTTTGCTCAAATAGAAGAACCTAAAACCAAAGTCGCAATTTATACAACAGGAGATGTCGATGCAAGTTATAAAAAAGTAATTGGTTCGAAAGTAACCTCTGTTATTACACAAAGTTCTAAGTATGCAGCAGTAGAACGTACTGCTGACTTTTTGAATGCATTGTCGCAAGAACACGATTATCAGCGATCGGGAGCGGTAAGCGACAATCAAATTGTGAAAATTGGACAACAATTTGGTGTACGCTATGTAGTCGTACTTGATATTTCTGATTTGTTTGGCTCGTTATTTATTTCTGCTCGTATGATAGATGTACGTACTGGCGTTATTGCTTCTTCTGCAGAAATTGGTGGTGAAATACAATCGATGACGAAATTGATAGAAATCTCAACATTGCTTGGAGAGGCTATTGTTGGAGTTGAAAATTATAAAGTAATAGGTCCTTATGCTACAAAGATGCAGTTAGTACAACATTGTAAAGATATTCCTCAGGGTTATCATGTTGCATCAAAAGAAGATGTAGAAAAAATGGTGCAAGTAGCATCAATGACGGGAGCAATGCTTCAATTCCCCATTTATTGTGGTTTAAAAATAAGTAGACAGGATAAAAAACACTATTACTCGGGATTTCTTTTTTATAAAGATAAAACATGCAAATCTATTGTAAACGACTATTGGTATGTTGGAATTAATAATATGGATTCAGTTCCTGTAGGTTATATTTATTTAGTAAAAGATTAAATGTTTTTATATAAAATAAACGTAAAAAAAGAACGCTCCATTAGTGCGTTCTTTTTTTATGAAAATAATGTAATAGAAATTTATTTTTCAGTGCTGTTGAGTAGCTCAAGAATGTCGTTCGAAATGTCGTAGCCCTCTACCGAGAAAAGCACGTTTTCTTGCATAGCACTTGTAGTAAGAATCAAGTGATAGCGTCCGTCGCTATTGAAAGATTTAATAGCGTTGTTGATGTCTTCGCGTAGTTGAGCGTTTATTTTTTGCGTTTCGTCCATCAACTCTTGCTTAAGCTTTTGTTCTAAAACTTGCAAGTCGCTCTCTTTCTTTTGTAGGCGTTGAGCTTCTTGCTCTGCACGTTCACGGCTCAAAAAAGCGTTGTTTTCAAGTTTACGATTAAATTCAGCTACTTCGTTTTGAAATTTTTGAGCTTTTTCGTTGATGCTCAATCGTACATCTTCTTGTTTTTTAATCAAAAGTTCGTTAGCGTCTTTTGCTACGTTGTAGTTCGACAAAATAGAGTCGATATTGACGTAGGCAATAGGGAGTCTGCACTCTGGTGTAGCACATTCAGGAATAGAAAGAACGTCTTTTTTTTCGGCTTCTTTTTTGCCACACGCTACCAATGTTAGTACGAAAAGTAAAGTTGTTAAAAGTGTAATTTTTTTCATTGTGTTGTTATTTAAATAGTTATTGTTTCTTTTGAGCGTCTCTGTCTTGCGAAGTGTAGCACCCGATGCCTCGTTTTCGCATAGCTTTGTTGCTTCCTATATGGATGTTAGGGAAACCTTTTTTTGTAAAAAAAACACGCACGCCAAGCAACAAAATTGCAATGGCAATGATAATTAGTATTACAAGAAATTGTTTCAACACCATATGTTGTGCAAATGTAGTATATTCTTACGAAAGAAATATGTTTATAAAACTTAAAAAAAACTATTTTGTTTGGTTTGGATATCTAATGCTTACAATTAAGTCGATAAGTGCAGCTACGAATAGCGTAAGCACCCATCCCGAAAGTTGCATATACATAAGTGTGCAAGAAGCTATGAGCAACAGTGTGCTGAAAGCTCCCATCGCATTGAGGCGTTTCACTCTAAAATCGCCTGCCGAGAGTGTACAAATGCGGTACGCACATAGTGCTACTACGCCAATTGTGAAAACGTAGAAGGCAAACGGTTTTTCTAAAATGCCTGCAATAGCACCAAAAACTATGGCTAAATATCCTACAAAAAACAGTGTTGTGATAAGGTGTTTTTTCATTCTTCTTCGATAATAAAAATATCTTCGTTGTCTTTTTTCATCAAAAACTGCTCACGAGCAAATTTTTCTAGATTTTTGTCGCTCGACTGTAGTTCGTGGATGCGTTGTTGGTCTTTTTCGATAAGTGTGTTGTAGTATTCAATCTCTTTTTCGAGTTGTTTTATTTTTTGTGTGTTTTTTGCTCGGTCTATTAGGTTGTACGAGTCGAAAAACAACATATAAACTATAAAAATGCCTATAATAAGTAGGCATAGAAGTATCTTTTTAGACTTAATTTTCTCAAAAAATGATTTGAATGTGTTTTGCATCTTATCTTAAAATGTAGAAAACAAAGGTAATCTTTTTTCGTGAGATTTTCTACTAAAAAATAAATGATTAGTTTTGTCAAGTTTAAAGTTGTTGGGATTATGAAATTAAAAATTAAAACGACTTTTTTGAGTTTGATTTTTGTGATGCTGTGTAACACTGTAGTGTTTTCGCAATACGTGCCGACCTCGGAAAATTTACAAGCACGAGGAGAGTTTCAAGACGATAAGTTTGGGATATTTCTCCATTGGGGTATTTATAGTATGACGGCTCAAGGCGAATGGTATATGAACAACAAAAATATTCGTTACGATGAGTATGCAAAGTTGGCTTCGGGTTTTTATCCTTCGCTTTTCGATGCTTCGGAGTGGGTGGCTGCCATAAAAGCTTCGGGTGCAAAATACATTACAATAACGAGTCGGCATCACGATGGATTCTCGATGTTCGATACTGAGTTTTCTGATTTTAACATTGTTGATGCTACACCTTTTCGGCGTGATGTTTTGAAGGAATTGTCCGAGGAGTGTGCAAAGCAAGATGTAAAACTGCATTTTTATTATTCGCATCTCGATTGGCTACGCTTCGACTATCCGTTGGGGAAAACAGGGCATGGCACAGGCCGACCAAAAGGCTATGAAAATTGGTCTGCTTATTATCAATTTATGAATAATCAATTGACTGAATTGTTGACAAATTATGGGCCTATTCGTGCTATTTGGTTTGATGGCGTTTGGGATCAGCCTTCAGATTTTGATTGGCAATTAGAAGAGCAATATAGTTTGATACATGGTTTGCAATCGGCTTGTCTTATAGGCAATAATCATCATCGCACGCCTGTTGCAGGCGAAGATTTTCAGATGTTTGAACGCGACTTACCTGGAGAAAACAATGCAGGTTATTCTGCAGGGCAGGAAGTAAGTACTTTGCCTCTTGAAACTTGTGAGACGATGAATCGTACTTGGGGTTATAATATTGAAGACCTTGATTATAAAACGACAAAAACGTTGATTCATTTATTGGTTCGTGCCGCAGGCAAAAATGCAAATTTGTTGTTGAATGTTGCCCCTCAGCCTAATGGACAACTGCCAACGTTAGCTGTAGAACGATTAAAAGAAATGGGAGATTGGTTGAGCGTGTATGGTGAAACTATTTATGGAACAAGAGGGGGCGATATAGAGCCTCACTCGTGGGGAGTTTCTACCCAAAAGGGCAATAGGTTGTTTGTGCATGTGCTTGATTTGAAGGATGATAATTTGTTGTTGCCGTTAAAAATAAAAGTTGTGAAAGCCATTCGTTTTAGTGATGGCGCGAAGATCCCTTTTATCCAAAAAAAAGATGGAGTGTTACTCAATTTTTCCGAAATACCAACTGAAGTTGATTGTGTTGTAGAATTGTTGTTGAAAGAAGATGAAAAATAATGTAAGGTATTTTTGTGCATTGTTGTATCTTTGTAGTGTAAAAGAAAATCTATGAAAAATTATATTGTTTCGGCACGCAAATATCGCCCATCAACTTTCCGTTCGGTTGTGGGACAAACAGTTTTAACTACAACGTTGAAAAACGCAATTGCAACAAATCATTTAGCACATGCTTATTTGTTTTGTGGTCCACGTGGTGTTGGAAAAACTACGTGTGCACGAATTTTTGCCAAAACAATAAATTGTTTTCATCCAACAGAGTCGGGTGAGGCTTGTAATGAATGCGATTCGTGTCGTGGATTTAATGAGCAACGTTCGTTTAATATTCATGAATTAGACGCTGCGTCAAACAACTCGGTGGAAGAAATTCGTGGCTTGATAGAAAAAGTGCGTATACCACCGCAAGTTGGTCGTTATAGTGTTTATATTATCGATGAAGTGCATATGCTTTCTACGGCGGCATTTAATGCTTTTCTTAAAACTTTAGAAGAGCCTCCTGCTCATGCTATTTTTATATTGGCTACTACAGAAAAACATCGTGTGCTTGCAACTATACTTTCTCGTTGTCAGATTTATGATTTTAATAGGATAACTATTTCTGATATGGTAGAGCATTTGCAATATGTGGCACAGCAAGAAGGAGTTGAAGCAGAAGCCGAAGCTTTGGGTGTGATTGCACAAAAAGCAGATGGTGGAATGCGTGATGCGTTATCAATTTTCGATCAGGTAGTAAGTTTTTGTGGGTCTACAATTACCTATCAAGCAGTAATTGACAATTTGAATGTACTTGATTATGAGTATTATTTTCGATTGATAACATTGTTTTTGCAAGGTGATGTGGCCAATTCTTTATTGGTCTTTAACGAAATTTTAAATAAAGGGTTTGATGCTCAAAATTTTGTTCAAGGGTTGGCTATGCATTTTCGTAATTTGCTTACGGCAACGGATGCGTGTACAGTTCAGTTGATGGAAGTTTCAGCAGAAGTTCAAAAACGTTATATTGATCAATCGAAGCAAGCTCGAGTGAAGTTTCTATATCAAGGTTTGTTGTTGGTGAATGAATGTGATTTAAACTTTAAGCAAAGTAAGAATAAGCGTTTGCTTGTAGAGTTGATGTTGATACGCTTATGTCAGTTAACGCAAACGGAAGACTCTTTGAGCGAAAAAAAAAACATTGAACTTTCGCCCATTAAGGTAACGCCACCGCAAGTAAAACAGCCTGTTGTACAATCTGTTGAAGTGCAAAGTCAATCTGCAACGATAGAGGAAAAAAATATAAGACAAGAACTACGTACACAGCAAAAACCTCTTTATGCAGGCTCGGTTTCTATATTAGGAAATAGAGTGAGTAATGAGGTTGAAGTTGCTAAAAAAGTTGAAGAAGAGCCATTGTTGGATAAAAAACAACGAAATGCTACATTTACTGACAATCAGTTTGAAAAATGTTGGTTAGAGTTTGCAGGTTCAATCCAAAAAAATGCAAAGTTAACAAATACATTGATGAACTTTGTCCCCAAACGAATGACAGATACGGCATTCCAACTTCAGTTGGTTAATCCTGTACAACAAAAAGATGTACAGGAAATATTGCCGACAATCAAAAAATTTTTAACCGAAAAATTAAGTAATGATTTTTTGACTATCGAGATTGTGATTGCGGAGAACAGTCAAACAAATTTTGCTTATACACCTGAAGATTGTTGGGATTTGATGAAAAAAAATAATCCTGTGCTTGAGGAACTTAAACAAAATCTTTCCTTAGAAATTCTTTAGTAAATGGCAGATGTTCATGTTTTAGGTACAGCTAACGTTCGTAAGTTGCTCTGGGAGTATTCGCTTCCTGCAATAGTGGCTATGTTGGCTTCTTCACTTTATAATATTGTTGATAGTATATTCATTGGTCATGGAGTTGGTGCTTTAGCTATTTCTGGTTTGGCTGTAACATTCCCATTAATGAATCTTTCGGCTGCTTTTGGTGCATTGATAGGTGCTGGAGGTGCTACGTTGCTATCAATAAAAATGGGGCAGCAGGATGTAGAAAATGCTGAAGGAGTTTTGGGAAATATCGTTTCTTTAAATTTGCTTCTTGGTAGCATTTTTATGATTCTCGGGTTGTTGTTTTTAAAACAAATTTTGATGTTCTTTGGAGCGAGTGGAGAAACTCTCCCTTATGCCTACGATTATATGTTTGTATTGTTGATAGGCAATATCGTTACGCATTTGTATTTAGGTTTAAATAGTGCGATGCGTTCTACGGGTGCTCCACGCAAAGCAATGCTTACAACGTTGATGACGGTTGTCGTAAATAGCATTTTAGACCCACTGTTTATTTTTGTGTTTGATTGGGGAATTCGGGGGGCTGCAATAGCTACGGTTCTAGCTCAACTTATTGCGTTGGTTTGTGTAATCTTACACTTTATGAATCCTAAAGGTTTGTTGCATTTCAAGCGAACTGCGTTTGTTCTTCGTCGGCGTGTGGCTTATAGTATATTTTCTATTGGTATGGCACCTTTTGTGTTAAATGCTTGTTCGTGTTTAGTGGTGCTTATTATCAATCAATCGTTGTTGAAATATGGTGGCGATTTGGCTGTTGGTGCGTATGGAATAGTTAATCGGATAATGATGTTGTTTGGGATGTTGGTGTTAGGTTTTAATCAAGGTATGCAACCGATAGCAGGTTACAACTATGGGGCAAAAAAAATGGATAGGGTGAATATGGTTTTAAAGCAAACTATTTTTTATGCCTCGGGTGTAATGGTGTTTGGTTTTCTTCTTGTAGAAATATTTCCTGATTTTGTCGCACAAATGTTTACTACAGATAAGCAATTGGTCGATTTGTCGGTGCAAGGTTTGCGTATCGTGTTTATTTTTGCCCCAGTGGTTGGCTTTCAAATGGTTGTGTCAAATTTCTTCCAATCGATAGGTCAGGCATCGAAAGCTGTATTTCTCTCCTCTACACGACAACTATTATTTTTGGTTCCACTTTTAATTGTATTGCCACGTTTTTTTGGAACAATGGGGGTTTGGGTGAGTTTGCCAATATCTGATGCTATGGCATCAATATTAGCAGCTATAGTTTTATTTAAGCAAAAAATAATTCGAGAAAACAATGAAAGGTAAGCATGTTGTAATCACTATTGGCAGAGAGTTTGGTAGCGGTGGAAGGGCTGTTGGGCAGCAATTGGCCGAAAGACTTGGTATTGATTATTACGATAAAGAGTTGTTGGCTTTGGCTGCTAAAGAATTTGGATTTGGACAAGAAATTTTTGAGCGTGCGGACGAAAAGCATTCGGCGTTTGAAGGAGTTTTACATTGGTTGAATGAAACATTTACAAGTGCGTTGAATACGGAAAATTATATGTCGAACGATTCAATATTTAAAATGCAGTCGGAGGTAATTTTGCGTTTGGCACAAAGGAGTTCTTGCGTTATTGTTGGTCGCTGTTCCGATTATATTTTACGAAACAATGAGCATTGTTTAAGTGTGTTTTTGCATGCTCCGTTAGCGGATCGTATTAAACGAGTTGCTATGCGTATGGGGGTGTCGCAGCAAGAAGCTTGTGAGTTGATAGAAATGGAAGATAAAAATCGTGCGGAATATTATAATTTTTATTCGAGCAAGACATGGGGGAAAGCTTCAAGTTATGACCTCTGTTTGAATGTCTCTATGCTTGGAGAAAATGGAGTAGTAAGGGTAATAGAGTCGCTTGTACGAGAAAAGTATTTATAAAAATAGAAAATCTATTAGATGTCCCGATTGGAATGCATCTAATAGATTTTTATCTTGAATTTTTGTTGGATAGATTTAGCTTTTTGTTTTGTCAAAGCAATGACGACAAATAGGTTCGTATTCGTTTTTTTCTCCTAATAAAACTTGTTTTTCGCCAGCTACTAGTCGATGAGAAACGTAAGCGGGAGCTCCGCAGCGTACACAAATAGCATGAACTTTTTGTACATCGTCGGCTATTGCCATAAGGGCAGGCATGGGTCCAAATGGAATTCCTTTAAAATCCATATCTAGCCCTGCGACAATTACTCTAAATCCTTGATTTGCAAGTGAATTGCAAACATCGATAATTCCTTCGTCGAAAAATTGAGCTTCGTCAATTCCAATAACGTCAACGTCGCCTGTCATCAACAAAATATTTTGTGAAGAACTAACAGGAGTAGAGGCAATGCTATTAGCATCGTGCGATACGACTTCTGTGTCGGAGTAACGAGTGTCAACGGCAGGTTTAAAAATTTCAACTCGTTGCTTTGCTATTTTTGCACGTTTTAGTCTTCGGATTAGTTCTTCTGTTTTGCCCGAAAACATTGATCCGCAAATTACTTCTATGCTTCCACGGCGTTCGTTGGAATGTACGTTTGATTCAAAGAAATTCATTGTGTTAAAGTGGTTTAGTATGTAAATTGTTGTTGAAAAACGTATTTTTATCTACTTTTGCAAAAGTAATAAAACCATTGTTAGAAATACAAATAAAATATAGAAAATGAATAAGGATTTGTTAATAGCATTGATGCAAAAAGATTTATCGGAATTAAATGTAATGCTTGAAGGTATTGCAGAGTGGAAATCTGTGCCAAGTTCGATAAATCGATTAGCACTTTCAAAAGCTGAAAATATTGTTGCTTCGCTACAAAAGTTGTCGGAAGTAAAAGACGAGCCAAAGGTGGAAGAGAGACAAACAGAGCATATTTTTGATGAAGCAAAAAAAGTTTTAGAGCCAGAAATTGAAGAGACTCTTATTTGTTTAGAAGAAAATTTGGAACAATGTGTTGTTGTGGAAGAAGAACAGATTAAGGAAGAAGCTGATGATAATGTTCAAAAATCAATTGTAGCTGACATGGTTGATATACAACCCTCGTTGAATGAAGTGCAGCAACGCGAAATGTCTGTGATGGATAGTGTATTGGATAAAAATAAAGTAACTGATTTAATTCAATCTATAAGTCTTGGTGATAGATTCCGTTTTCAGCGAGAACTGTTTTCTAATAATGGAGAAGAAATGATGCAGGCGTTTCACGACTTAAATGCAATGAATACGATTGACGAAGCATCTGCTTATTTGAAAAAACATTTCGATTGGGATATGGAGAATGAAAGTGTGAAAGATTTTTATGCAGTATTAAATAGAAAATTTTAATCGGTGGCAAAACTTTATTTAATACCAACTCCTGTTGGTAATTTGGAAGATATAACACTTCGTGCTTTGCGTATATTGAAGGAGGTAGATCTTGTGTTAGCAGAAGATACTCGCACTACGGGATTTTTGTTTAAGCATTTTGATATAAAAACTCCAATGCATTCACATCACAAGTTTAATGAGCATAAAACGGTTGATTTGCTTGTGGAGAGAGTGTCGCAAGGGCAAGAGATAGCATTGGTGTCTGATGCAGGAACGCCGGGGATTTCGGATCCTGGTTTTTTGTTGGTGCGTGCATGCGTAAAAGCAGGTGTTGAGGTGGAATGTTTGCCCGGGGCAACTGCGTTTGTGCCAGCGTTGATAGATTCGGGTTTGCCATGTGATAGGTTTTGTTTTGAGGGATTTCTTCCACAAAAAAAAGGTCGTCAAACAAAAATAAACTCATTGAAAGAAGAAGAAAGGACGATGATTTTTTATGAATCTCCATTTCGATTAGTAAAAACATTGGAGCAGTTTTCAGAAGTTTTTGGTCAAGATAGGTTGGTTTCTGTTTCGCGTGAGATTTCAAAACTACACGAGCAAACAATTCGTGGAACATTGAGTGAGGTAATTGCTTTTTTTAAAGAAAAACAGCCGAAGGGTGAGATTGTAATTGTATTGTCTGGAAATAAAAGTTAGTAAACGTATAAAAAAACGCTACTTTTGTTTTGTGTTACATAAAAAATCACTACTTTTGCAGTCCGAATATTATCCAAGGGATTTAGAGTGTTCTGAATCAATAGATTGATATTTTAAAGATGAATTAGCCCGTCTTAAAAGCGATGTTTATTGGTGAGGGATTTTTAGAAACAATTATAAAAAAGAAAAACAGCGTGGATACTTTAAGTTATAAAACTATTTCCGCAAACAAAGCCACTGTGAAAAAAGAGTGGGTTGTTGTTGATGCTCAAGACATGATTCTTGGACGTATGAGTTCGAAAGTAGCAAAGCTTTTGAGAGGTAAGTACAAACCAAGTTATACTCCTCATGTCGATTGTGGTGACAATGTTATTATTGTTAATGCTGATAAAGTTAAATTAACAGGTAACAAATGGACAGATCGTATATATTATACTTATACGGGTTATGCTGGTGGTCAAAGAGAAACTACACCTGCAAAAATGATGGCTCAAAGCCCAGAAAAATTGATTAAAAAAGTTGTGAAAGGTATGTTGCCAAAAAATAAACTTGGAAACAAATTATTGGCAAACTTGTATGTTTATGCAGGTACAGAACATCCGCATGAAGCTCAACAACCTAAACAAATAGATTTAAACTTACTTAAATAATTGATATGGAAATTACAAATGCTATAGGAAGAAGAAAATCGGCAATTGCTCGTGTTTTCGTTAACAAAGGAGCTGGTAATATAACCATCAATAAACGTGATCTTTCAGTTTATTTTCCTTCAGGAATACTTCAATATATTGTTAAACAACCATTGAACACATTAAATGTTGTAGAACAATATGATATTAAAGTAAACTTGAAAGGTGGTGGTTTTAAAGGTCAAGCAGAAGCTTTGCGTTTGGCAATAGCTCGTGCATTAGTGAAAATTGATCCTAATGATAAATCGGCGTTGAAAAAAGCAGGTTTCTTAACTCGCGACTCTCGTGAGGTTGAACGTAAAAAACCAGGTCGTCCAAAAGCACGTAAGAGATTCCAATTCTCTAAACGTTAATATGATAAAAATAAAAGTTGCTTCTCTTTTTTGGAGGGTCAACTTTTATTTATGTTTAGTATCTAAATCATTTAGACTTGTCAATAAAAAATGACGACTACTTGATGATTGCTTAACAAATAAAGTAGAAAAGAAAGTAAACAATTTAAAATTTAAAAAAATGTCAAGAGTAAATTTTCAAGAATTATTAGAAGCTGGTGCACATTTCGGACATTTAAAACGTAAATGGAACCCAGCAATGGCTCCTTATATTTTTATGGAGCGTAACGGAATTCATATTTTCGATCTTCACAAAACTGTTGTGAAATTAGATGAAGCTGCAGAAGCTGCAAAACAAATTGTAAAATCTGGTAAAAAGATTCTTTTTGTTGCTACAAAAAAACAAATTAAACAAGTTGTTGCTGATAAAGCTTCTTCTGTAGGAATGCCTTATATTTCAGAACGTTGGGCTGGAGGTATGTTGACAAATTTCCCTACTATCAGAAAGGCTGTTAAAAAAATGGCTTCAATAGATAAAATGACTACTGATGGTACTTTTGATAATTTGTCAAAACGTGAAAAATTGCAAATCACACGTCAACGTGCAAAATTGGAAAAAAACTTAGGTTCTATCGCTGATTTGAATCGTTTGCCAGCTGCACTTTTTGTTGTGGATGTTTTAAAAGAAAATATTGCAGTTCGTGAAGCAAATCGTTTAGGAATACCTGTTTTTGGTATTGTTGATACTAATTCAGATCCTTCAAATATCGATTTTGTTATTCCTGCAAATGACGATGCAACAAAATCAGTGGAAGTTATTTTGAATGCAATTGTAACAGCTATGGCTGAAGGTGCTCAAGAACGTAAACTTGAAAAACAAGAAAGCGAAGAGGCTGAAGCTCCTGTTGCAGTTGAAAAAAAAATAAGAAAAACTCGTGCTCAAAAGAGCGAAGAAGCAGCTGCGGAAGTTGCTGAAAAAACAGAAGAATAATTAAAAACGTTAAAAGGACGTTACAGCACGAGTTATATGGTGTTGTAACGTTTTTTTGTTAAATCTATAAAATATTAAATTTATGGCAGTAACTATGGCGGAAATACAAAAACTCCGCACAATGACAGGTGCAGGTATGATGGACTGCAAAAATGCTCTTACTGAATCAAATGGTGATTTAGAAAAAGCAATCGAATTAATTAGAAAAAGAGGACAAGCTATTGCTGCAAAACGTAGCGATCGTGAAGCAGCTGAAGGTTGTGTATTAGCAGCTGCTAATAAAGATTTTGCAGCGATTGTGGCTTTAAAATGTGAAACAGACTTTGTTGCTAAAAATGCAGATTTTATTGCATTAACTCAACAAATTCTTGATAACGCAATGGCTTCTCAACCAAATTCAATTGACGAATTGTTATCAATTTCTGTTGATGGTCGTTCAATCAAAGATTTGATTACTGATAAAAGTGGTGTAACTGGCGAAAAAATGGAACTTGGTTTCTACGAATTAGTAAAAGGAGAAAGTGTTGCTTTCTATATTCACCCGGGTAATAAACTTGCTACAGTTCTTGCATTTGCTGAAGCTGGAGTTGATGCTCAAATCTCTCGTGAAATAGCAATGCAAGTAGCAGCTATGAATCCTATTGCATTAGACAGAAATTCTGTTCCTGCTGAAGTTGTAGAAAAAGAATTGGAAATTGGTCGTGAAAAAGCTCGTCAAGAAGGCAAACCAGAAGCAATACTTGATAAAATTGCTCAAGGGCGTTTAAATAAATTCTATCAAGAATCAACTTTGATGGAACAAGAATTTATAATGGATAATAAACAAACTGTTGGTCAATATGCAAAGGCTAACAATGTTACTCCAGTAGCATTCAAACGTGTTACATTGAACGAAGAATAATTTTATTTCTTTATGATAAAAAGAGGTTGAATAAAATTCAACCTCTTTTTTTATTTAAATCAAGGTAAGTTTTTTGCTTTAAAACATAATAGTCAAAGACAATAGAGTGCGGATAAATTGTTTCTATCACCTTCTGCAAAGATTGAATTTTGCAACGTTCTCCTTTGTAATACTTTTTTTTTAGTTGGTAGTCAAGTCTAGCTTTTAAAATAGCTTTTGCGTTTCTTAAGCGGCCGCAAAATAGGTTTTGAAAGAAAACTATATAATCAAGCCAAAATCTAATGAACATTACATGAAACAATCTTTTTCTGGGTAGATTTTTATAAAGCATGAAAAGATTATTCCTGAAATTTAGATAAGTTTTAAATGGATTTTCTTTGTTAAGAGTTTTTGCTCCTATATGGTAAACGACACTTGCAGGGTAGCATGCAATTCGTTTCCCTTTTAGTTGCAATCGCCAACAAAGGTCAATTTCTTCCATATGGGCGAAGAATGTTTTATCAAATCCTCCACATTCTTTAAAATCTTTTGCTCTAATTGCTAAACAAGCTCCTGTTGCCCAAAATATATCTATGGGATTCTCGTATTGATAGGTGTCTTTTTCTATATTATCAAAAATCCTACCTCTACAAAAAGGGTACCCATATTTGTCAATAAAGCCACCGCAAGCTCCAGCATGCTCAAAAAAATCTTTATTATTCCACGATTTTATTTTAGGTTGGCATGCACAAATATCTGGATTTTGATCTAAAAAATCAATTATAGAGAGCCAATTATCTGTGACTTCTACATCGGAATTTAGTAGAATATAATATTCTGCTTCTATTTGTTTTAAAGCACGATTGTAACCTTCGGCAAATCCCCAATTTTTGTCGAAAGCGATAGTTTTTATGAAAGGGTATTCTCTCTTTAAAAAGGGTAAAGACCTGTCATTAGAATTGTTGTCAGCAACAATAATCTCCGTATCTTTACGATTGGAATATAAGCAAAGTTTAGGTAAAAACTGCTTTAATAAAGCAACGCCGTTATAATTGAGTATGACGATTGCAGTTTTCATCTTCTAATTTTACTTTTCGTAGATACCAATGCTTAGGCCATATTCATATTCCCCATCTAAAATAGCTTCGAGAATAGATTCTTCTAGTGAAATTACATTCTCTTTTTTCATAATAGCACTAATGTAGTTTATCATATCAGATTCCTCAATTTGTGCTTCTTCGCTGTTTATTTCGTTTAGGAGATTGCATTTCTCATAGTATTCACAGATAAGATCAAGAATATATTGAACGTCATCATCACAAACGTTGTCTATATTTTGCTTTTTTAGATGTTCAAGAATGAATTTTATAGCATCTGAATCATCGTATTCAAGTAAGTCTTTTGCCATATTTTTAGTTTTTAAAAAAGCCGCCCTAAAACAAGACGGCTTTTATTTATTTTATAATTTAACTTTTACAACTTTATTGTTGGTTTTTACAATTAAAATTTGTCCTGTTTTTAAACCTCTAATTGCATTCTCATTCGATTGTGCATTTTTGGATACGAGTTTTTGACCTAAAATATTGTAGACTTCTATAAGCGATCCTGCTTCTGTATTTATAAATAGTGTTCCGTTTGAAGTGTAGATAGCACTACGAGTAGGAGTCAATAGTGTTGGTAGGTCTGTAGTAGACGTTACTTCTTTATAGATTTGAACATCGCTTTGAGTCCCTTTGTAACATGAGAAAAGAGCAGTGCTTGTGTTTTTCATTATGTAATATGCTGTTGCACTATTGTTTTTTATGCTTGCTTTCGTTTCTTCTATTGATATTGTCCAATAAGATGCATCGTTTGCCGTTGCAATAGTTTTTAAGTGGTTGTTGTTATTTACAGCATATAGGTATCCGTCGCTTACATTTAGTGTCCATTTCCCAACGGAACCACCAAGTGTGATAATTTCTACATTGTCTTCATCTGTGATAGTAATGTTATTTTCTTCTTTAGTTATAGCAACAGCATCGCGATTGTTTGAATTTTGTTTAGAACCTAATGCAAAATTAGATCCTGCAGCTACAATTATAATTCTATCTCCTGTATTTAGTGTTGTTGCATCGGTAACTAATTTGAATGTTGTACCTTCTGGAGCTGGTGTGACGGTAACGATACATTCTGCTGTTTTGTTTCCGTCTTCACTTGTGGCAGTTATTGTTGCAGTACCTTCAGAAATACCATTAACAACGCCATTTGTTACTGTTGCAATGCTAGTATCATCGCTCTCCCATGTTACATTTTTATTTGTAGCATTTGAAGGAGTAAAACTTACTTCGAGTGTAATACTTTTACCTACAATTATGTTTGCTGTACTTTGTAAAGAAATACTTTCTACAGAAATCATTTCTCCCCCTCCTGCATTATTCACAGCTCTGTAATAGCAAATTTTTGTAGTTTTTATATTATCAAGTGTTGTCGACGTCTTGTAGCATCTCCATTCTGCTGAATTGTATATTCCAATGGCACGATCAGCACTACCATCATTTGCTTTTAGTCCTGAATATGTACCCGAAGTGTATACTTTAAATCTATTATTAGTGTTAGTGCCATATCTCAAACCGTTATTATTATTTGTTACGTATAACCAATTTGTAGTGCTACCAACACCATAAAAAATATAACCATCAGTTGCATTTCCGCCAAGGTTAAATAGCATATTTTCAGTTATAAGGGTACTGTTTACGGAAGTACCAGATATAACATTTGTTGCTGTCGGTGCTTTTGATGTACCATTTTGAGCAAGAGCCATTCCAGAAGTTTCATCAACAATGATAATTGTGTCTGTTGCTGAAATGTTTTCTAAATTAACTTT
Source organism: Paludibacteraceae bacterium (assembly GCA_017547145.1). Taxonomy (GTDB): domain Bacteria; phylum Bacteroidota; class Bacteroidia; order Bacteroidales; family Paludibacteraceae; genus RGIG9608. The sequence continues at coordinate 55,350 of JAFYQJ010000006.1, forward strand.
TTCCCAAGTTGTTGCACTTGCAGAGGAAATTGTAAGACATAAAATAAATAGTAAAGAGTATAATTTTTTCATAAGCGATAAATTTATTAAGTGTTATTGTATAATTATTTACAAAGGTAGTTTTTGCTTATGAGAGAAACAAATTATTAGTAATCAAATTTTTATGAAAAACAAAACCGAGCAATTAAAGCTCGGTTTGTATGAAAATTATTAGTTCCGTTTTTCTGCTAAACTAATTGCAAAATTAATGGCATTTTCGTTTGTTGCATCAATGAGTTCTGCTGGTAGTTTAGGTATTTTTATCTGTGTCCCTATAAGTACATTGCTTGGGTCTTTTATTATATCTTTATTTGCTTCGTAGATATAAATCCAAAAATCAGGATGCCCATAATATTGCGTAGCAAAGTAGGCGAGACGAGTACCTTTTCTAATAGTCTCGGTAGTTAAAGTTTCCGAATAATCTATCTCTTGTTGAAAAACAGAAGTTTCGCTTGGTTCGGGTTCTTCCGTTGGTTTAGTAGGTGCTGGCTCTTCTATCACGACTTGTTCTGTAATTTGTTCTTTTTGGAAGAATCTATTTATTTCGTCAGAATAAAGGTAGTATACTCCTCCTCCAATCATTAATAATAAACAAATGAGCGATGTCCAAATTAGCCATTTGTAACTTTTCGTTGTAGGAATATTTTTTATTTCTATGTTTGGCTCTTCAGTTTTTTCTTTTTCTTGTTCGGTTGTTTGTGTGTTGTCTTCTGGTTTTTCAGTGTCTTTTGGGGAGTTGCTATCGGTAGTATTATCTTTATTAGTGCTATCGCTAGAATTATTGTTGTTGAAGTCTTTCAGTATATCATTAATTTCATTGGCTTGTTCAGCCATTTTTTTTAATGGATCAATAGCACCAGGAGTAACTGGTGTGTTTAGAAGAGTTTTTACTGAGTTATCTGCTACAAATGTGACTTTATAATGTTGAGGAATTATAATGGCTTCTCCAGTTTGAACATTTACACTTTTTCTTTCGGCAATAAGCGTAAGTTTAAACGTGCCAAGTCCATTTATTTTTACAATTTTGTCTTTTTCAAGTCCATCAACAATTGTTTTTTGGAATTCTTTGACAAAGTTATTAGCTAATTTTTTGTCGAAGCCGTAGTTCTCGACAAGCATTTCTGCTAAATCAGAAGAGTTAATTTTCTTATTCATGATTTATTTGATTTAATTTTTCTTTATACGAAACAGCAGTTTTAAAAGTTAAAACAGTTTTTTCTGGAACGGTGATTTTTTCTTGTGAATTAGGTAACGTTGTGGTGCGGGCGACCTTTTTACGAGGAGATAGAGTTCCTAATTTAGAAAATGTTATTGATTCCCCTTTTGTGAAACATTCTGCCATACAAGCTGTGAAGTCAGCAAGATAGTTCGCTACCTCTTTTTGTGTTAGAGAAAGACGTTGTGCTAATTCTTTTTGAAAATCTTTGTTGTTCATGTTTTGTTATATTAAAGTTCCGTATAAGTCAAAATCTATGGCATCAGTAATTTTAACATTATAAAAATTACCAATCGACAATCTTTTATCTGTTTTTTTTATGAGTACTTCGCAGTCAACTTCAGGAGAGTCGTATTCTGTACGACCGATGTAAAATTCACTATTACTATTATCAATAATTACTTTGTGTATTTCTCCTATTTTTTTGCTATTAAGTTCGTTTGATATAATTTGTTGCTCGTACATCAATTTGTTTAGCCGTTCTTCTTTTATATCAAAAGGAATGTTGTCGCTATAGTTTTGATAAGCAAATGTCCCTTCTTCATGCGAATATGCAAAGGCACCTAAACGTTCAAATTTAAGTTCTCTAACAAAATTAATAAGCTCGTTAAAGTCATTTTCTGTTTCATTGGGGTGTCCTACCAAAAGTGTAGTGCGTAGATGAATACCAGGTACTTCTTCTCTAATTTTATTTAAAAGTTGGCGAGTCTCCTCAGCAGTAATATTTCTTCGCATCAACTTGAGCATTCTGTCGCTAATATGTTGTAAGGCAATGTCAAGATAGTTGCAAATATTATCTCTTTCACGCATTATTGGCAAAATGTCGTAAGGAAAATGTGTTGGGTAGGTATAATGTAATCGTAACCATTCAACACCATTTATGTCCGATATGCGTTGAATAAGTTCTGCCAATTTAGATTGATGATAAAGGTCGTGTCCGTAAAAAGATAAGTCTTGTGCAATAAGTTGTATCTCTTTTATTCCTTTGTTAGTTAATAGTTTTACTTCTGTAAGAATATCTTCTATGCTCCTAGACTTGTGCTTCCCCGTAATAATAGGTATAGCACAATATGAACATGTACGATTACAACCTTCAGAAATTTTAACATAAGCATAATGTTTTGTTGTGATTGTACGTTCAAGCCGTAAAATGGAAGAATAATTTTTACCTAAATCTTTTAGTAAATTATAAAAATCAAATTTACCATAAAATTTATCAACTTCAGGAATTTCGCTTTTTAATTCATTCATGTAACGTTGGCTGAGGCAACCCATTACATATAATTGTTTTATTTTATTTTTTCTTTTTCTTTCGGCAAAAAACAAAATTGTGTTGATAGATTCTTCTTTTGCGTCTCCTATAAAGCCGCAAGTATTAATAACGACGATTTCACCACATGGCTTTTTTGCATCGTGATACACTTTGTAGCCTTGAGATTCTAATTGTTTTGATAGAAATTCAGAATCGACAAGATTTTTTGAGCATCCTAATGTGATAAAATCAATTCGCATGTCAAGAAAATAGAGAGTTTACAAATTCTTCTTTATTAAATATTTTAAGATCGTCAATTCCTTCGCCAATGCCGATGTATTTTACAGGAATTTTAAATTGTTCAGAAATCCCGAGTACAACTCCTCCTTTTGCCGTTCCGTCTAATTTCGTTATTGCTAAAGAAGTAATGTCTGTAGCTTTGGTAAATTGTTGTGCTTGGATAAAAGCATTTTGACCTGTCGATCCATCAAGAACTAAAAGAATATCATGTGGTGCATCAGGAATTAACTTTTTCATCACATTTTTAATCTTTGTAAGTTCGTTCATTAAATTAACTTTGTTGTGTAATCTTCCTGCTGTATCGATAATAACGACATCGGCGTCATTTGCAATAGCAGATTTTAATGTATCAAAGGCAACAGATGCGGGGTCTGATCCCATATTTTGTTTTATGACAGGGACATTTGTTCGTTCTCCCCAAATACATAATTGTTCGACAGCAGCAGCACGAAATGTATCTGCAGCTCCAAGATAAACCTTCATTCCTGCTTGTTTAAATTGATATGCAAGTTTTCCAATCGTGGTTGTTTTTCCAACTCCATTAACACCAACAACCATTATGACATAAGGTTTTTTTGTGGGAATATTTACAAAAGAAGAAAAAGATTCTGTCTCATTCTCTGCTAATAATTGAGCAATTTCATCTTTTAGAATATTGTTAAGTTCACTCGTATTTACATATTTATCTTTTGCAACACGTTTTTCTATTCTTTCAATGATTTTTAATGTAGTTTCAACTCCAACATCAGAAGATATGAGAGTTTCTTCTAAAGAGTCCAAAACGTTATCGTCAACTTTTGATTTTCCATTTATAGCTCTTACTATTTTGGAAAATAAAGAGTTTTTTGTTTTTTCTAATCCATCAGAAAGAGTGTTCTGTTTTGTTGTTTTTGAACTAAATAATCCCATAATAACAATCTTTTTGCAAAAATAAGAAAATTTATATCTTTTGTTGTAAATCTTATAGAAATAAAAAATCCTCTCAAGAATGAGAGGATTAGTTATTTAGTTTAAAAGTAAATTACTCTTCAAAAAACTTTTTAACATCTTCATTCAATACCATTTCTTCTTTGAAGATGTAAGCTCCTGTTTTTGGAGATTTAATCATTTTGATAACTTTTGCATATCCACGTCCTTCACCTTTTTGTAAGGTTGCTACTACTTTCTTTGCCATATCTTAATTATTTAATTTCCTTATGTACAGTTACACGTTTAAGGATTGGGTTATATTTCTTTAACTCCAAACGTTCTGGAGTATTTTTTCTGTTTTTTGTGGTAACATAACGCGATGTACCTGGCATTCCACTTTCTTTGTGCTCTGTGCATTCCAAAATTACTTGCACTCTATTTTCTTTACTTTTTTTTGCCATTTTGTAATTCTTTTAAGCGTTTAAATAACCTTTTTCAGCGGCTTGTTTAATAGCTGCATCTAACCCTATTTTGTTGATGATACGAAGACCAGCTGCAGATATTTTTAAGTTAATCCAGCAATCTTCTTCTACCCAATAAAATTTTTTTGTGAATAGATTTACATCAAACGTTCTCTTTGTTCTGCGTTTCGAGTGAGAAACATTGTTCCCATTCATTGCTTTTTTCCCAGTAATTTGACAAATCTTTGACATTGTATTTTAAATCTTTATGTTATTTCTAAAATCGGATTGCAAAGGTATATTTTTCTTTTATATAAAACAAATTTTATTTTTATTTTTTATGAGAAACATTATCACCTTCTTCAAAATAATCATTTGAATGATAGTAATGTTTGTATTTTTTGTAGCCATATTGATGTTTGTTTTTTCGTATGCCATTTAAAATTGCGTATACATTTTTTATTTTGTCTTTATGTAATAAAGTAGAAATCTCTTTTAAGTTTGTTTTATTAGTTTTCCCACATAAAGATATAAATAGCACTATGTCCGATGACTGAATTAATGGGTAGGAATCAGATACAAGACCAATAGGACTTGTGTCTATAATTATGAAATGATAAATCTTTTTTAATTTTTCTAATAATTCTGTAGTTTTTTCAGAGGCTAATAGTTCTCCAGGATTTGGAGGAATGATACCTGCTGGTAAAAAATCAAATTTGTATTTTGGATTTTTTATAATTGCTTCTTCTATTGTGCAGTCTCCAATAAGAATGTTGCTAACTCCTTTTGTTGAATGGATGTTTAATGATTCGGAGATACTAGGTTTCCTTAAATCCATATCTATCAAAAGGGTGTTTTTGTCGGAGAGAGAGTATATACCAGCTAAATTTATAGAAAAATAACTTTTCCCGTCGCCAGACTCCGATGAAGTAGTACAAATTGTTATGTATTCTTTTTTTTGTGTTATAAATTCAATTCTTGTTCGTAAAGATCTAAACGATTCTGTAAAAATTGATTTTAAATAATGAATAGTTAAAATCTTTTCTTTCATTACGGAATATGGTATAGAACCTAAAACAGAAAATTTTGTGGCTTTTTCAAGTTCAGCCGTTGTTTTTATAGTGTTGTTTATGAACTCTTTTAATACGATTAGTAATATAGCGATAGCGATACTTATTGCTAAAAATTTTATATAAGTAGTTCTTTTGATATGTTGGTTTGTAAGTGATATTATTTTTGCTTTTTGTAGGATTGTAATGTCTGATATGTTTGAAGCTTTTCTTATTTGAGCTTCAGATCTTTTTTGTAGAAGATAGGTATAATAATTGTTGTTGATTTGATGTTGGCGTTCAACATCAAGAATTTCGGATTCTTTTTCGGAAATATTTTCTATCTCTTTTAAAACATCAGCATATTGTTTCTCTATGTTTTTTCTATCCATTTGATAGATGTTTTTGATGTTTTTTAGTACTTCAAAGAGTGTTGATTTTAAATTGTTTAGTTCAGTTGTGTATTTTTCGAAAAAGGGATTTTCTGTTCCAATTGTAGCACGTTTTACTTGTAGGTCATTTATCTTATTTACAAGATCCATTAAAATCGGATCTGATATGCCTAGTGTTGAAGGTGCTAAAATTTGTTCGTTTTCTGCATTTTCTCGTAGATAAGAATCTAAATAGCTGAAATATGCTTCTTTAAGGTTTAGTTCGATATCTTTTGATTTAAAGTCTGTAGATTGACTTAATAGTCCGTTCATATAACTTTCAAGATTGATAATCTGATTGTTTTTGCGGAATTGATGTATTCTTTTGTTACTTGAAGCTAATGAGTCAGACATTAATATTAGTTGATTGTCTATAAATTCAATAGTTCTATTTGCTTCTAGGTTTTTTCGTTCTAGGTTGTCTGTAAGAAATTCTGAACAAATGCCATCTATAAAATCTTTGTCTCTTTCTGCTTGTTCGCCTGTTAAAGAAACAGAGGCAACGGATGTCCCTTCTAATAGAGAGAATGATAATCTTTGTGTAAATTCTTCTTGTAATGATTCAATGCTTCTAAAACGAATGAATAACTTTTCGACACGACGTGTTGTGTTTTTTTGAATTATACCAGAAAAATAGTTTGTGTTGAAAAACTCATTGAATTTTGCTTGTGTATGAAATATAGTTTTCCCTTCGCTATCTTCTATTGATAAAACAAAAGAATCATTTTCTTTTTCTTGGAAAATAAAGTCAGAATAAAAGGCTTCTTGCTTGATATTGAATGCAGACAAAGTAATAGGAGATAGGTCTTTGTAGAAATAATTGCGTTTGAATCTTCCTTGTGAAAAATATTCTATTTGAAGTGGTAGTTTGTTTATGGTTCGTAGTATTAATTCATCACGCCCGAACAGTATAAGTTGGTCGTTTTTACTATTAAAAGCATCGGAATTAAACCCTTGCATAAAGGCATAAGAAGCTCCTTGTGTTGTTCCTCCAAGTATCACTTGAGCTTGTACCTTATATTGAGGCTTCCATTTTCTATTTGATAAATATGCTAGCGAAAGAGCTATTATAATAGCAGTAAGTACTATATACCAATGATGAATAAGTTTTGATCCCCATTCTTTATAATCAAAAGAAGATTCTTCATCAAGGTTGAAGTCGTTGTAGTTTTTGTTTTCCATGGTTAGAAAATCTTAATTACAGTTATTTAATGCTAAGAACCAAATTCCATATTGTTAAAGAAAATGTAAGTACAGCACTTATTACTCCTAGTAGGCTAGAGTATGATTGAACTTTAAAAAAACTACTTTTTTTCTTGTCAATATAGATGATATCGTTTGGTTGTATGTAATAATATTCTGAATTTATAATATCTTTTGAGCGAATGTCAAAAGTGTAAATTTGTGGCCCGTTGGGGGTCTCTCTTATTAAATGAACATTTCTGTGGTCACCAGTTATTTTTATATTGCCAGCCATTGCTATTGCTTCGAATATAGTGATTTTATCTTTGTTGATTGGGAAAACTCCTCGGCTTGATTCACCAATGATTGTAAAACTATTATTGGTAAAAGCAAGTCGTACATCTAACGATCCAAAAGAAGATAAACGCTTTTTTATTTCTTGTTGTGCTTGTCTAATTGTTAATCCTGCTACTTTAATTTTATTGACAAAAGGAATATCTATTGTACTATCTTGATATACACGATAAGTATTGCCGTTTTGTTGAGTAGTGTTGGTATTAGTTCCAAAAAGTTTAGAAACCTCATCGTCAATTGAGATAATTCTCATTGTTAATTCGTCGTTTACTTGAATCGTGTAAGCCTCGTAGTTTGCTTTTTCGTATTTTGGGACACGAGTGTCAAGTAAAAGTGTGCTTTCTCGTTTTGTGTAACAAGATTGAAAAAGTATCACTATGATTAATGGTAATATATATTTGAGTTGTTTTTTCATTGGGGTTTTAAGAGAATTCCTAAATTTACAATTGTAGCAATTAGTGATATTGTAGATAGTGTTGTTGATAAAATCCCTGTAAAGTGAGTGATTCCGAACGTTTTTTCTGTTAGGTGTGGCACGTAGATAACATCATTTGGTTGAATATAATAAAATTCGGAATTGATGATATCTTTATTTCTTATATCTATATTGTGAATTTTTGTTTCTCCGTTTTCTGTTTGTCTTATTATTTTAATGTTTTTTCTATCTGCATAAGTTGTTAAATCGCCAGAAAGTGCAAGTGCTTGAAAAATATTAATTTTTTCTTTTGGCATACTGTATCTCCCGCATCCTGATTCGCCAATGATAGAAAAAGTTTTGTTTAAAATTGAGGTATTAACCGATACGTTAGAAAGTATCTTTTTTAGTTGTTCTTCAATAATGTTTTTAGCGTCTCTTAATGTTTTTCCTTGTACAAAAACTGGTTCAATGAAGGGTATGTCAATTGTACCATCTTCGTAAACAGGGTAAGAGTATAATGTCCCTAATTGTGTAGATGCTGAATTTGTAGTGTTAAAGATTTTGTTTGCAGTTTCGTCTGATGAAAAAATCTTGATATAGAGGTTGTCTCCTCGTTGGATTTTGTAATCAAGGTTTATCAAAGTGTCTTTTGGTATTTGATTTTTTGAAAGTTCTTGTAAGTAATTTATTTGTTTGCTAGTAACACATGCAGAAAATAAAAATATACAAAACAAAAATACCCATTGTTTCTGATAAAAAATATGTAGAATGAAATGTTTCATAATTGGTTACAAAGATAAAAATATAATTTAAAACAATTAAGTTTTAGAATCTTATGTTTTTGTGTAAAAAAACAACGAAATAAAAGTACTATATGTTAGAATAAGAAATATTTACTTTGTATCTTTGCGACATAAAAGAAAATCATAAAAAAATGAGCCATACATTACCTTTTAAAGTCTTTTCTGGAACGAAAAGTCTTTATCTTGCAAAAAAAATCTGTGAAAGTTTAGGTTGTCAGTTAGGAGAAATGAATGTTCAGCATTTTGCTGATGGTGAATTTGCTGTGTCTTACGAAGAAACTGTACGCGGTCGTTATGTTTATTTGATACAGTCTACATTCCCAACTTCAGACAATTTGATGGAGTTGTTGTTAATGATTGATGCAGCAAAGCGTGCTTCTGCTTACAAAATTATTGCAGTTATTCCTTATTTTGGTTGGGCACGTCAAGATAGAAAAGACAAACCTCGTGTTTCTATTGGTGCAAAACTTATTGCCGACCTTTTGAGTGCAGCAGGAGTTGATAGAATTATTACGATGGATTTACATGCCGATCAAATTCAAGGTTTCTTTAATGTACCTGTTGATCATTTATTTGCATCGTCAATTTATATTCCATTTATAAAAAGTTTGAATCTTAAAAATTTGGTTATTGCATCGCCAGATGTTGGTGGTTCAAAACGTGCTAATTCATATGCAAAACATTTAGATGTACCATTGGTGTTGTGTCATAAAACTCGTGAAAAGGCCAATGTTGTAAGTCAAATGAGAATTATTGGTGATGTAGAAGGTAAAGATGTTATCATTGTTGATGATATGGTCGATACGGCAAATACATTGTGTAAAGCTGCTGATTTGATGATGGAAAATGGTGCTACAAGTGTTCGTGCTCTTGTTACGCATCCTATTATGTCAGGTAGTGCATCTGAAAGAATAATGGAGTCTAAAATGGAAGAAATTATTTTTACAGATTCAATTCCATTTGATGTGGCACGTTGCCCAAAAGTTCATATACTTTCTATAGCAGATATGTTTGCAGATACTATTCGTAAAGTGTATGAAAACGAATCAATAAGTTCTCAATATTTATTATAATAAGATATATGGACAATAAAAAAAAGGCTACTAGTAGCCTTTTTTTATTGAAAACTCTTTGGTTAAAGAGTTTTTCCGTTACTACCTAACACATTAATAATTTTGTGTTTGTATAATTTCTCCATATTGTCGCGAGCAGGACCTAAATATTTACGGGGGTCAAATTCTGCTGGTTTTTCTGTGAAAGTTTGACGAATAGCTGCTGTCATTGCTAAACGAGAGTCTGAATCGATGTTGATTTTGCAAACAGCTGATTTAGCAGCTTCGCGCAACCATTCTTCTGGAATACCAATAGCAGCTTTCAATGCACCACCATATTTGTTAATAGTTTCAACTTCTTCTTGAGGAACTGAAGATGAACCGTGTAGTACGATAGGGAATCCTGGAAGTTTTTCTTCTACAGCTTTTAATACATCGAATGCCAATGGAGGAGGAACCATACGTCCTGTTTCTGGGTCGATAGTACATTGCTCTGGAGTGAATTTATAAGCACCATGAGAAGTACCAATTGAAATAGCCAAAGAGTCGCAACCTGTGCGAGTAGCAAAATCGATTACTTCTTCTGGGTCTGTGTAAGTGTGGTGATCAGAAGAAACTTCATCTTCAACACCAGCCAATACACCAAGTTCGCCTTCAACTGTTACGTCGAATTGATGAGCATATTCAACTACTTTTTTAGTCAATGCAACATTTTCTTCGTAAGGCAAATGAGAACCGTCAATCATTACCGAAGAGAAACCTGAATCGATGCAGCTTTTGCAAGTTTCGAATGTATCACCGTGGTCTAGGTGAAGAACGATTTCTGGCTTTTCGCAACCTAATTCCTTAGCGTATTCAACAGCACCTTGAGCCATGTAACGCAACAAAGTAGCATTGGCATACTGACGAGCACCTTTAGAAACTTGTAGGATAACTGGAGATTTAGTTTCAACTGCAGCTTTTATGATAGCTTGCATTTGTTCCATGTTGTTGAAGTTGAACGCTGGGATAGCGTAACCGCCTTCTACTGCTTTAGCAAACATTTCTCTTGTGTTTACCAAACCTAATTCTTTGTAATTTACCATTTTGATTATATTTTTTATTTGTGAAAATATCTTTTGCAAAGATAATTTAATTTTTAAGAGAGTATGCTATTATTTAGAATATGTTTTTTCTTTTGGTCCTTTTAAGTCAAATGTATAACCTATGCAGAAAGAAAATACACCATGCATGTATGTTTGTTTTATACCCGAACCAATTTCCTCTATGCCATAAGGAGTGGCTGCATTTTGTGTTACATTGTTAACTCCTTGCATATAACTTGCTTTGAATAATATGTTTTTATACTCTGCAGCAATACCGAGATCGATACCAATTTCTAAACGTTTATAAGTATTGTCTTTCCCAAAAAGCTCTTTTTGGTCTATTTTTGAATTAAAAATAGGTTTTTGTATTGCAGTGTTTTCTTGTGCATAATTTGAACCATCTAACCCTATGTTAAAAGATGGACCTAAAAACATTATTAATGTTGTATTCTTAATTTTTTGTTTGTAGTATGCATGGAGTGGAATGTCAAGGTAATAGAGGTTTTGTTTGAAAGCAATAGGTGTATATTCTTTATATGTAATTACAAAATTAGCATTTCGCATATTAAACATTAGGGCGATGTCGGCACCAAAAGCTCTTTCTTGGTTATTAAGAAAGTCCCATGAAAAAATCGGACCAACTGTAAATCCTGAAACAGGTTTTCTGTTAAAAGATAATGAACTTTTGTCAATACTTGCAAAAGTGTTTGTTAATGAATAACCAGCTTGAATACCTAGTTTTTGTCCCCAAAAAGGTATTGATATACTGATAAAAAGTAAGATGCAAATTATTTTTTTCATAAAATTCTACTCTTAATTTGTTTTAGTTATTAACAACTTCTTTTAACTCAAGTCTTTTTATAAAAATAGTAGAGTAGGGTGGAATTATGTAATTACCATAGGTGTTTTTTGTACCAGTAACACCATAGGCTAATTCGTAAGGAATGCAAAGTTGCCAAATAGATTCTCGGTTCATTCTTAATAGTGCATTTTGTACTCCTATAGGATAGTTGTATACATAATCCACGGTGTCTAAACTCGTGCAAGTAGTACCATCGCAAAGAGTAGCCGAGTAATTTATTTTTACTATAGAATTTTGTTTGGGAGTGGCACCTTTCCCTTGAAATATAATCTTGTACCTTAACCCCTCGTCAAAAGTATTTAGCTTGTATTCTGATGTTTGGGTTGTTAGGTAGTCTTCATTGTAGTTTTTCCAAACTTCAAAATTTTCTTTGCAACCGAACAAAAAAAGAATAGAAAGAAAAAAAAAGTTTTTAAGTTTCATTTGTTTTTTGTGTCATTCAAAAATATCTGCAAAAATATATGATTTTTATATTTTCTACAAGTTAAATGTTATCAATAAAATTCAAGAATTATGTGAAAATGATATTGTAAAGCATAAGAAGCTGTTAGTTGGATGAATAAAAAATGGAAGAAGGTGTGCGACCTTATCCGTAAGATATTCAAAAAACAAACAGGTGTAGATATTATGTCTAACGAAGAAAAGATAATGGATGCTTTGTATAGAAGTTATCAATTATTAGGAAGTGAGGAGTATGCTACATTCTCTTACTATCGTTCACTTGCAGAGCAAATGCGTAAAGATGATGTGAAGGTGGGAGAGATAAACGAGGGAGAGTTGTTTAGTAAAGGACCAAAATTAAGTAAAAAAGAACGTGAAATCTTACGTGAGGAGGTTATGAAAAATAATAATCTCTATGGTAAAAACAAACCTATAGAAACTGCATTTACAGCAAATAATTTTTATATTTACAATAATTTTGGTAACGATGATTTTTCTGTAATTAGAAGAATAAAGATTGAAGGGAATGAAGATTTAATAAATGATTTATATAACGAAGTTCAAAATGGCACTAACGAAGATACAAAAAACATTAGTAGGACTATTAAAGAAGTCATACGTAGGAGAAGACTATATAATAGCAATAATTCTAATGCTAAAGGAGAGCGAAGAAATGATGGAGGATATGTTGATTTGGATTTACGAGAATCATCCGAGCGAGGAGCAGATAATGCAGAAGGCAATAGAAATGAGCGACAAACTAACCTCGGAAGAGGATATGTAAAAACAAATCTTGATGGCACAAACGGACCAAGATATGTGCCAATAGACGAAGGTACTCCTCTCTTCAGCCGAAACACCACAGACGATATAATAAAAGAGTTAATCTCGAAAGGCGAGATAACCTTTACAGACGAGCAAGGCAACCCTTGTGCTGCTTGTGGTATGGGTGGAGTTAAAGGAACGAAATGGGAGATAGTGAAGGACTTTAACGGAATGCCAAAACACAGTCAAGGAGGTGTAGACATTATGCTTACCGACAACGGAGTGAGAATCATTCGTGATGGTGGAGAGATAGAATGTAAAAACGGATTATTTATAAATAGCTATGAAGAATAGAAAGATAGAGGTAGAAGAAAGTTTTAGAGTTGTATGATATTGAATGTTTTGTATAAAAATAAGTATGTAAAAAATTGATTTGTATGTTTTCTTTATTTAACTTTGCGTGTCTTAAATTTAAAATAAAAAATAATGGAAAAAGTTATTAGAATTATTGTAAGAACTTTATTGTTAGGTTCTATCGGTTTTTTGGGATATCTATGTGTGATGAGTATTCTTACTCCTATTAAATTTGAAGAAGAACGTAACTTAAGAGAAAAAGTTGTAATAAAAAGATTGATTGATATTAGAAAAGTTCAAGTTGAATTTAAAAATCAAAAAGGACGCTATACTGCAAGTATTGATACTTTGGTTTCTTTTATAAAAGATGGCAAAGTAGCTGTTGTTATGAAAGAAGGGACTTTGACAGACGAACAATTGCAAAATGGTTTGACAGAGGCAAAAGCTACAGCAATAGTTAGAAAAGGAAATGCGAAAGAAATTGCATCTTTCGGTTTGCAAAATTTCCGTCGTGATACAACTTATGTAAGTGTTTATGAAAATCTTTTCAAAAATGATTATACATTGGAAAATGTAGCAGAAATTTTTGATGTTCCTTATTCTGAAAGCGACAAATTTGAAATCAATACAACTACTTATACAAATGCATCGGGCATCCCAATGTCGCTGTTTGAAGCAAAAGCTCCTTATGAGTCGTATTTAAAAGATTTGGATCGTCAAGAATTAGCTAACTTGATAGATGCAAAAAATAAGTTAGATAAATATGCAGGTTTGCAAGTTGGTTCTATTATAGAGCCAAACAATAATGCTGGAAATTGGGAATAATAAAATGTTTATATCAAAAAGGTTGTTCTTATAAAAGAGCAACCTTTTTTAGTTTTGTGCTATGCGTATAATACAAGGAAAGTTTAAGGGACGAAGATTTTCACCTCCAACAAATATTACTGCTCGTCCAACAACTGATTTTGCAAAGGAGGGTATTTTTAATGTTTTGTCTAATAATTATTTAGATATAGAAAACAAGGAGGTGCTTGATTTGTTTGCGGGTACGGGCAGTATTAGTTTAGAATTTGTTTCACGTGGGTGTAAGTCCGTTACTTCTATTGAAATGAGCGAAAAACAACTCGGATTCATTCATAAAATAACTAATACTTTGAAAATATCCAATATGCGAATTTTTCGTATGGATGTGTTTCGTTATATTAAATCGTGTGCAAATAAATATGATGTAATATTTGCTGATCCTCCTTATCAGTTAGTGAATTTAGAAGAAATACCAGATTTAATTTTTCAACACGAATTGCTAAATGAAGATGGCATTTTTGTATTGGAACATGGTTCAAAAAACGACTTTAGTAGCCATCCGCATTTTGTAGAACATCGTACTTATGGGAATGTTAATTTTAGTATTTTTCGTTAAACAAGTTCTCCAATTAAGGTCGCTGAAGTAGCGTCTATAATTTTTGCTTTAGCGTAACTTCCTATTTTTAAATCTTTGCGTGGAACAATTACTACTTTATTTTGTGAGGTTCTGCCGTAAAGGTGTTCTTTTGAGCGTTTCGAAAATCCCTCTATAAGTATTTCGAAGCTTTTGCCAATGTCCATTTGATTCCGTTTTAAAGAACATTCGCTTTGAACTTGCATAATTTCATTTAAACGCTTTAGCTTTATTTCTTCTGAAATGTTATCTGGCAAATTGCGTGCTGCAAAAGTACCAGGACGTTCAGAATATTTAAACATAAAAGCCGAATCGAAACAAACTTCTCTCATAAGGTTTAGTGTGTCGTTGTGGTCTTCGTCTGTTTCGGAGTGGAATCCACAAAAAACATCCGTAGAAATACTACACTCAGGAATGATTCTTCTTATTGCATTTATTCGGTCAAGATACCATTCTCGTGTGTATTTACGATTCATTTTTTGTAATATAGCATTACTTCCAGATTGCACCGGCAAGTGAATACTTTTACAAATATTAGGATGTTTTGCGATTGTTTCTAATGTCTTGTCCGACATGTCTTTGGGGTGCGATGTCGTAAATCGAATGCGTATATTAGGTGCTTCGGTTGCTACAATTTCAAGTAAATCGGCAAAATCAATTTCTTTTTCATTTTGTATAAATTTATAAGAATTAACATTTTGCCCTAAAAGTGTGATTTCTTTGAAACCTTTTGATTGTAAATCTTTTACTTCGTTTAAAATGCTATTAATGTCGCGGCTGCGTTCGCGTCCGCGAGTGTAAGGAACGATGCAGTAGGAACAAAAATTATTGCATCCACGCATAATAGATATAAATCCGCTAGTTGAGTTACCCATTCTTAAAGGGATAATCTCTTTGTATGTTTCTGTAGTTGAAAGTTTAACGTTTATTGCTTTTTCGCCTTGTTCGACTGCTCCAATAAGATTTGGAATGTCAAGGTAAGCATCAGGACCAACAACAATATCTACGCCGTGTTTTTCAAGCATTTCGTTTTGAACTCGTTCGGCCATACACCCAATTACTCCAATGATTAAATCTTGTTTCTTTTTTCGTAGTGAATTGAAATATTGCAAACGAGATAAAACCTTTTGCTCTGCATTGTCTCTAATAGAACAAGTGTTTATAAATATAAGGTTTGCATCAGAAATGTCGGTTGTTAAAGAAAATCCATCCATTTTTAATATAGAACCAACCACTTCGCTATCAGCAACATTCATTTGGCATCCGTAAGTTTCTATATAAAAGTTTTTCTTTTTCATTGTTATTGTCGTTTACCTGTGATAATTTTTTTTATTTCATTCAATTTGTTGAGTGCCTCTATTGGTGTTAAATTGTTGATGTCGGCATTCTTTATTTCGTCCCTAATTTGTTCAAGAACAGGGTCATCTAATTGAAAAAAGCTTAATTGAATACCACTTTTTTCGTTTATTATTTCATTTATTGGTTTTGAAATATTGTCTTTGTTTTGTGATTTTTCTAGTTGAACAAGAATCTCTTCCGATCGTTTTACTATACTAGGTGGCATACCTGCCATTTTTGCTACATGAATACCAAAACTATGTTCGCTTCCTCCTTTCAATAGTTTTCGCAAGAAAATTACTTTTTTGTCAATTTCTTTGACAGATACATTGTAATTTTTTATGCGTGAGAATGTGCGTTCCATTTCGTTCAATTCGTGGTAGTGAGTCGCAAATAGAGTTTTTGCTTTTAGAGTTGGATGCTCGTGAATATATTCAACAATTGCCCACGCAATAGAAATTCCGTCGTATGTGCTAGTTCCTCTTCCTAATTCGTCAAAAAGGACTAAACTTCTATCCGATAGATTATTCAAAATGCTAGCTGCTTCACTCATTTCTACCATGAATGTAGATTCTCCTGCGGATATGTTGTCGCTTGCACCTACACGAGTAAATATTTTATCAACAAGACCTATTTTTGCAGATTCGGCAGGGACAAAACTTCCGATTTGTGCGAGAAGTACAATTAATGCTGTTTGTCGAAGTAGAGCCGATTTACCTGCCATATTTGGTCCTGTTATGATAATGATTTGTTGTTGTTTGTCATCAAGATAAACATCGTTTGGGATGTACTCTTCTCCAATTGGTAGCCTTTTTTCAATAACAGGATGTCTTCCTGCTTTTATATCAAGAATGTTTTCTTCGGTAATAATTGGGCGAATGTAATTGTTTTCTTCTGCTATTTTTGCAAAAGAAAATAAGCAATCAATTTGTGCAATAATATTACAATTTATCTGAAGTGTAGATGTAAAATCGGAGATGAAACTAATAAGATTGTTGAAAATGATTGATTCTAAAACACTAATTCGTTCTTCTGCACCTAAAATTTTTTCTTCGTACTCTTTTAATTCTTGAGTGATATAACGTTCTGCATTTACTAAAGTTTGTTTCCGAATCCACGTCTCTGGAACTTTTTCTTTATATGTGTTTCTTACTTCGATAAAATATCCGAAAACATTATTGTAGCCTACTTTTAAACTTGGTATCTCTGTTCTTTCACTTTCGCGTTGTTGTATTTTTAGCAGAAAATCTTTCCCTGAAGTTGAAATATCTCGTAGCTCATCTAATTCTTCGTTGACCCCACTGCGTATGATATTCCCTTTGGTTAGCAATAGTGGTGGGTTCTCGTTTATTTCTTTCTCAATTTTTTCTCGAATAGAGTTGCAATCAGAAATTTGTTCGCCAAGTGCTCTGATAAGTTCTTCATTGGAGTCGATACACATTTCTCTTATAGGTGCAATCGCACAAAGAGCATTTCTTAATTGCCAAATATCTCTAGGGGAAACTCGTCCTACTGCAATTTTGGATACAATTCTTTCTAAATCGCCAATAAAAGACAGATGTTCATTAAGAAACTCTTTTTTATCGGGATTTCTGAAAAAATACTCAACTATTTGATGGCGTTTCGTAATTTGAAGTTCGTTTTTCAATGGAAAGGAAAGCCATCTTTTTAGTAATCGACCACCCATAGGAGTGTTTGTTTTGTCAATAACATCAATTAGGGCTTTGGCAGACTCATTGTTGCCAGAGTAAAGTTCAAGATTGCGAATTGTAAATTTATCCAACCAAACAAACTGATCTTTTTCTATTCTGGAAATTGTAGTAATATGTTTTAATTGCTCATGATGAGTGCTATCCATATAATAAAGAATTGCACCTGCAGCAATTATCGCATTGTTTAAGTTGGAAATTCCAAAACCTTTTAAATTTTTAGTTTCAAATTGTTTTAGTAATCTATTGGTCGCAGAATCTTCTGTATAAATCCAATCTTCTTGTTCAAAGGTGAGGTTTTTTTTGCCAAAAACTTCTTCGAAGATTTTTTTTTGAGTCCTTTCGTGTAAAATTTCTTTTGGAGCAAAGTTGTTGAGGATTTTTTCAATGTAATCAAAAGAACCTTCTGCTACTAAAAATTCTCCAGTAGAAATATCAAGAAAAGCAGCCCCAATTATTGTTTTATTAAAGTGAACGGCAGCAAGAAAATTATTTTCTTTATTAATAAGGATGTTGTCGTTAATAGAAACTCCAGGTGTTACAAGCTCGGTGATCCCACGTTTAACAAGTTTTTTTGTCGCTTTCGGATCTTCTAGTTGGTCACAAATAGCTACTCGTAGTCCAGCTCTAACAAGTTTTGGGAGATAGGTGTCTAAAGCATGATGAGGAAAGCCTGCCATATGAATAGCATTTTCAGTGTTTTTTGCTTTCATCGTTAGTGCAATGCCAAGAATTTCGGATCCTTTTATTGCATCATTACCATACATTTCATAAAAATCACCAACCCGAAACAATAATAATGCTTCGGGATGTTGGTTTTTTATCTCATAGAATTGTTCCATGAGTGGAGTTTGTTTTTCTTTTGCTTTCACCACTTTTATTCGTGTAAATTTATTTCTTCTTTTTTAGCAGTAAGAAACCTATATTGTAAAAATCCTAAACTTTGTATAGGTTGAATTTTTAAGTTGATTTTATATTTAAATTTCCATTTTCTGTATAAAGAAAAGAATCCTTTTTTTATATATGCATCAATGTAAGGATGTACCTGAAGAATTACCTTTTTGTATTTATAATTTTTTTCTGTTACCAAAAAGTCTAATTGGTCTTCAAGTTGATCTGTAAATAAAATGGAAGGTTTTGTTTTCCCTTTTCCAAAACAAGTAGGGCATGTTTCCTCTACATCTACTGAAATCGCAGGACGTACACGATGTCTAGTAATTTGCATTAAGCAAAATTTGCTTAATGGTAAAATGTTATGACGAGCTCTATCTTCCGACATTAATTGCGTCATGTAATCGTATAGAGTTTGTCGATTGTCAGAATCGGCAAGGTCAATAAAATCAATAACAATAATACCTCCAATATCTCGAAGACGTATTTGATGTGCAATTTCTTCTGCTGCAGCAAGGTTAACTTCTAAGGCATTTTCCTCTTGTCCTTTTGAAGATCTTGTTCTATTCCCGCTATTAACATCTATTACAGTTAAAGCTTCTGTATGCTCTATAATGAGATAGGCTCCTCGCTTAAATGATACTGTTCGTCCAAATAATGATTTTATTTGTTTTGTTATTGCAAAATGGTCAAAAATAGGAGTTTCTTCGTTGTAGAATTTGATAATATTCTTGCATTCGGGAGCAATAAGTTTTACATAATCACATATTTCTTGATAAACCTCTTTATTGTTAACATAAATACTCTCAAAATTAGGAGTAAAAACGTCTCGTAATAAACTTTCTGTACGATTTATCTCTTCTAAAATGAGTTCGTTGCCTTTAGATTTTTGTATGGAAAGAATAGCTGACTCCCAACGTTTTGTTAGAATCTTTAATTCGTTGTCTAATTCGGTAACTTTTTTTCCCTCGGCAACTGTTCTAATGATGACTCCGTAATTTTCAGGTTTTAAACTCTTAACCAAATTGCGCAAACGATTTCTCTCTTCTTTAGAAGAAATTTTTTGAGAAACAGTTGTTTTGTTTTGGAACGGAAGTAAAACAATGTTTCTTCCGGCAAGAGAAATCTCTCCTGTTAAACGAGCTCCTTTTGTTGAAATGGGTTCTTTTATGACTTGAACTAAAATCTTTTGCCCCGTAGAAAGTATATTTGCAATGTTACCTTCTTTTTCTAAATCGTTAGATTCATCTACTTTTATTTCTGGTTTTCTTTTTCTATCGGCAAGAATATTTTTGGTGAATTCGTTAGTAGCAGAAAACGATCTTCCTAAATCTAAATAATGTAAAAACCCTTCTTTGTCTTGACCAATATCAATAAAAGCTGCATTAAGTCCGGGCATTATTTTTTTGACAGTACCAATAAAAATATTCCCCACCAAACAAGCATTTTTATGTTCTTCTTTGATGAATTCTACAACGCGTTCGTCTTTTAGTAGTGCAATTGATATTGCTTCTTGTTGTACATCAATTATTATTTCGTTTCCCATGTGTTATTCTTTGATAAAAAAAACAAACTAAAAGACAAAAAATGTTCTTAAAGTTTGTTTTTTCTTTTAGACCAATTATTTTTTCTTTTTGTGTCGGTCTTTTCTCAATCGTTTTTTACGTTTGTGTGTAGACATCTTGTGTCCTTTTCTTTTTTTACCGCTTGGCATATTCTTATAGTTTTAAAAATTCTAGAATCTTATTTTT
This sequence comes from Paludibacteraceae bacterium, assembly GCA_017547145.1. Taxonomy (GTDB): domain Bacteria; phylum Bacteroidota; class Bacteroidia; order Bacteroidales; family Paludibacteraceae; genus RGIG9608. The sequence continues at coordinate 75,450 of JAFYQJ010000006.1, forward strand.
TTACAACGCTTACAAATGTTTTTGCAGGTTTAAATGCAGGAATGTTGTGAGCAGGAATGATAATAGTTGTTTCTTTTGAAATGTTACGTGCTGTTTTTTGAGCTCTTTTCTTAACAATGAAACTACCAAAACCACGAAGATAAACATTCTCATCATTTGCTAATGAATCTTTGACAACATCCATAAACGACTCAACCGTTTGAAGGACTGTAAGTTTGTCAATACCTGTTTTCTTTGAAATTTCGTTTACAATATCAGCTTTAGTCATTTTTTTATATTTTTATGATTATACGATTATTATTATCATTTTTAGGTTTGCAAAAATAGAATTAAAAAAGGAAAAACTGAAACTTTTTGAATATTTTTTTTATTTTCTTTTCTATCCTTACTTATTAATAATCATCTTTGCAGTGATTTTTTGATATTTTAGAATGGAGCAAGTAGATTTATTTTTATTAAATAGTGATGAAATTACTCGAGTGCAAACAAGATTGCATTTGTGGTACAAGCAAAATTGTCGATTGCTACCATGGAGAGAAGTGTCTGATCCGTATTTAATTTGGATTTCGGAAGTGATTCTTCAGCAAACACGAGTTGATCAGGCTTTAGATTATTATCAAAAATTTGTAACACAATTTCCTACGGTTGTTCATTTAGCATCGGCCGATGAAAATAGTGTATTAAAATGTTGGCAAGGCCTTGGTTATTATTCTCGAGCAAGAAATTTACATGCTTCAGCAAAAATTATAGCCACGCATTTTAATGGCAATTTTCCTAAAACGTATGCTGAAATACGACAGTTAAAAGGTGTAGGAGATTATACTGCCGCTGCAATATGTTCGTTTGCTTATAATTTGCCATATGCGGTTTTAGATGGGAATGTTTATCGCTTTTTATCAAGATATTTTGCACTAGAAACCCCTATTGATACTACTTCAGGAAGGTATGAGTTTTCGCATCTTGCCGATTTGTTACTTGATAAAGAAAATCCTGCTTTGCATAATCAAGCCATGATGGAAATGGGTGCTGTTCAGTGTGTTGTGAAGAATCCTAAATGTGAATTGTGCCCATTAAAAGATAGTTGTAAGGCTCGAAAATATGAATTGGTAGATTTCTATCCTGTGAAATCTAAGAAAATAAAAACAAGAAATCGTTATTTTTATTATTTCCTTATTAAATATAAGGAATCTATTTTTTTACGACAACGTTCGGAAGCAGATGTTTGGAGAAAACTTTATGAATTCCCATTGTTTGAAGCTGATTTTTCAATCTCCTCGGAGGAGGTTGTACAGCATGAAAGTGTTCAAAAATTTTTGAAGAATGGTTTCCTTTTAAAAAGAATTTCTAACGTAAAAAAACATGTTTTAAGTCATCAACATATTTATGCTCAATGTTTTTATGTGGAGATTGATGAAGTAAATGCTTATTTGTTAGATAATTATGAATGTGTTGGCTTTAATGATGTAGAAAATTATCCGATTTCTCGTTTAGTAGAGATATTTATGAATGAATATTTGGAAATGTAGAAATGTTTTGTTTTCTTTACAAAAGAATTTTTTAATAAGTTAAGTTATGTCAATGAATAAAGTTATTTTAATTGGAAATGTGGGGAAAGACCCTGATGTTAAGTATTTTGATTCTGGTAGTGCACAAGCTACTTTTCCATTAGCAACATCAGAGCGTGGTTATAAGTTACAAAATGGAACTGAAGTTCCTGAAAGAACAGAATGGCACAATGTAGTAGTTCGTAAAGAATCTGTTTCTTTTGTGGAAAAGTATGTAAAAAAGGGTTCACAAGTTTATGTAGAAGGCAAAATTCGCTATCGTTCGTACGATGATGCAAGTGGAGCAAAACGTTATATTACTGAAATTATGTGTGAAAAAATAGAATTTTTTGGATCACGTAGGACAGAACGCTCTCCTGAACAACCAGTGCAAGCTCCTGCTAATGTGAATAATACTGAATCTTTTGATGCAAATGCATCTGTAGCTGATGGGGCAGATGATTTGCCGTTTTAATGGTACTCTGTAGAAAAATTTTTAATTTTGCAAGGATGGTTTCCCATCCTTGTTTTTTTATTTAATAATAAAATATAATGTTTGATTTACTCGTTATTTATTCAAATCCTTTAACACTAGGTTTAATTTTTATTTTACTGATATGCTTGTTGTTATTGTTAGTTTCTGCCTTGGTTTCTGCTTCTGAAGTTGCTTTTTTTTCGTTGTCGCCACAGCATCTTTTAGATTTAAAAAATACCGCTTCAGATAAGGATAAACGTATATTGAATTTATTGAAAGATTCAAAAAGGTTGCTGGCAACGATATTGATAGCTAATAATTTTGTTAATATTTTGTTGGTTGTTTTATCAGCATATTTTATATCTGCGTGGTTCGATTTCTCGGAAGCTCCATTATGGGAATTTTTTGTTGAAACAGTTGTAATTACTTTTTTATTGCTTTTTTTTGGCGAAATTTTACCAAAGGTTTATGCTTCACAAAATGCACTTAAATTTTCTAGGTTTATAGTTGACTTTATTTACTTTTTACGAAAAGTATTGAGCCCTTTTTCTAAAATATTAGTGGTTTCAACAAAGGTATTAAACAAGCGTATGAAGCGACATAGTCAAGAAAATTTATCAATGGACGAAATATCAGAAGCGTTAGAATTGACTACGAATGTAGAGGAGGAAGAAAAAGATATGTTACAAGGTATTGTTCATTTTGGCAATACATTGGTAGAGGGAGCTATGACTTCGCGTATTGATATGGAAGTGTTGAATATAAAAACGCCTTTTAATAAAGTCTTAGAGAAAATTGTTGAGTGTGGTTATTCGAGAATTCCTGTTTATTCGGGTTCTTATGACGATATCAAAGGAGTTTTGTATATAAAAGATTTGATTCCTTATATTGGTTATGCTTCAAATTTTAAATGGCAATCGTTGATACGTCCTGCATATTTTGTCCCTGAAACAAAAAAAATAGATGACTTGTTGAGCGATTTTCAAAAAAATAAAACCCACATGGCTATTGTAGTTGACGAGTTTGGAGGAACTTCGGGATTAATAACGATGGAAGACATTTTAGAAGAAATTATGGGGGAAATAGAAGATGAGTACGACGAAGATGAATCTTTGTATACAAAAGTTGATGATGCGACTTATATTTTTGAAGCAAAGATTTTGTTAAATGATTTTTATCGAGTTACAGATATTTCTGATGCTGAATTTGAAGATGTTGCAGTTGATGTTGATTCTTTAGCTGGATTGATTTTAGAACTAAAAGGTGAAATACCAAATAAAAACGAAAAAATAACTTATAAAAATTATACGTTTGAAATTTTGTCTTCTGATAATAGAAGAATTAAAAAAGTGAAATTTTACATAGAAAAATGAAGAAATATTTAATCATAATAAGTCTATTGGTTTTTGTGGCTTGTAAGAAGGAAATTGTACCTCGTCCGTATGGTTATTTTCGTGTAGACTTGCCTCCGAATGAATATGCGGTGTTTGATTCGATAGTGTCTTATGATTTTGATATATCTAAATATGCTTTTATTGAAAAACACCAATCGAATAAAAATATCGATATCTATTATCCAATAGTAGATGGCACGATTTATTGTACTTACGAAACTTTTAATGCAAATGATTTCCGAAAAGTATCGGAAGAATCGAGGGCGTTAGCTTACAAACATGTCGTTCGTGCAGAAGCTATAACAGAACATGTTTTTGTAAACGAAGAAGCAAAAGTATATGGTATTTTGTACGATTTTAAAGGAAATACAGCCTCGCCAGTACAATTTTTTTTAACGGATAGTGTTCATCAATATTTTCGAGGGTCTCTTTATTTTAATGCACGTCCTAATGCTGATTCTATAGCTCCTATGATGGCTTTTGTACGAGAAGATATTGTACGTTTGATAGAGACTTTTAAGTGGAAATAAAATGCTTTTTTTTAAAAAGGAATTTTTTGGGGGGATAGTTGCTGTAGCTAAAATCGATTCATCGATAGAAGAAATGAAACGGCAGTATAATGGCAGTTTGGCCGAATTCAATTTGATGTGCGATAGAGCGAAAAGAGAAAAACTAGCGGTTCGTTTGTTATTGCAAGATTTGTGTGGTGATGTTCAAATTAGTTATGATGAAATAGGAAAGCCAATTTTGTCGAATAGTATGCAAAAAGTCAGTATCTCTCATACGAAAGATTTTGTGGCTGTATTTTTACATCCATTTTCGGTTGTCGGAATAGATATAGAGTATCGTTCAACTCGTGCAGCGAAATTAAGGTCTCGTTTTTTATCTGCAGAAGAAATGCCTTTTTGTGCTGAAAATATCGATGCATATTGTGAGTTATGTTGGTGTGCAAAGGAGGCAGTTTATAAAATGCAACCTGATACGTGCATTGATATTTTCAATGAGATAAAAATTATACCCTTTGAAGTAAAAAAAGAGGGGACGTTTTGGGTGGAAGCTATAAAAGATTCGTTGCGACAACGATTTGAGGTACACTACATTCAGAATGACTATTTTTCTTTAACTTGGTGTTTAAAAAACAAATGAATTGTTATAAAAATATATTGAAAGCAGTAGAAGAGAAGCGAAAACTTTTTGCAGTGCTTATTGATCCTGAAAAATGTGATTCTCTCAAATTGGAGCAATATGTAGATGCCATAAATACTTATCATCCTGATTTTGTATTTGTAGGGGGAAGCCAAATGCAATGTTCGGTGAATGATGCTGTTGCTTTTCTTAAAAATCGCGTGGCGATACCTGTGATACTTTTCCCGGGCAATGCCTTACAATTTTCTGAGAATGCTGATGCAATTCTTTTGCTTTCTCTTATTTCGGGTAGAAATGCCGAATTTTTGATAGGACAGCATGTGAAAGCTGCAAAAATGTTAAAAAAATCTTCAGTAGAAATTCTTCCTACAGGTTATATTTTGATAGAAGGAGGGCGTGAAAGTGCTACAGCACGCATTTCTAAAACTCACCCATTGTCTATTGAAAAATCTGACGAAATTGTATCTACGGCTTTGGCGGGTGAACAATTAGGTTTACGATTGATTTATTTGGAAGCGGGTAGTGGAGCTAAATGTCCTGTCTCTCAAACTATAATAGCGGCAACTCGTGCTGAAATAAATGTCCCATTGATAGTTGGAGGTGGTATAAAAACGCGTCAAGAAATGCTTTCGGCTTACGAAGCGGGTGCCGATATTGTAGTGGTAGGAAATGTGCTTGAAGATAATCCTTACTATATAGCTGAATTTTTATACTTTTGAAAAATATTTTGTAGTTCAATTTTATACCATATTTTTGTGAAGAATAAAAAATGAAAAAAATGAAAAAAAATCTGAAAGTTGGTATCGTACAATTATCAATAACTGAAAATATAGAACACAATAAACAAAAACTGCAAAAATCAATTGAACAATGTGCCGAGCAAGGAGCAGAATTAGTTGTTTTGCAAGAGTTACATAATACTCCTTATTTTTGTCAAACAGAAAACGTTTCAAATTTTGATTTGGCAGAAACGATTCCCGGCCCTTCAACCGAATTTTATGGTGAAATAGCAAAACGATGCGGAGTGGTGTTGGTTACATCACTTTTTGAAAAACGTGCCGAAGGGCTTTATCATAACACTGCTGTTGTGATTGAAAAGGATGGCTCAATTGCCGGTCGTTATCGCAAGATGCATATTCCTGATGATCCTGCTTATTACGAAAAATTCTACTTTACTCCGGGTGATTTAGGCTTTTGCCCGATACAAACTTCGGTAGGTAAATTAGGTGTGTTAGTTTGTTGGGACCAATGGTATCCTGAAGCAGCACGTTTGATGGCATTACAAGGAGCAGAATTACTCATTTACCCAACGGCTATAGGATGGGAAAGCAGTGATACGTTGGAAGAACAACAACGTCAAACAGAAGCTTGGATTACTATTCAGCGTAGTCATGCTGTGGCAAATGGCATACCTGTTATTTCTGTTAATCGTATAGGTTTGGAGTTAGATCCTTCTGGGCAAACTAATGGTATACAATTTTGGGGAAATAGTTTTGTGGTAGGTCCTCAAGGTGAGTTTTTAACTCGTGCTGCCGCAGATAGTGAGCATGTTCAGGTAGTTGAAGTTGATATGCAACGTTCGGAACAGGTGCGTCGTTGGTGGCCATTTTTACGTGATCGTCGTATCGAAAGTTATGCCGATATTTTAAAACGTTTTATTGATTGAAACGTTGCACATCGATAAGTTTTATAAACTTATTAAGGATTATGAATGTCGAAAAAGAATTTATGTCTTTACGTCATAAAATAATTAATTATGAGATAAAAAATAACAAAATATAAATCAAAGCATTAACTATTATTTCACATTCAAAATAAGCCTCGGAAACTTAATTTTGAAAAATAATAATTTGGGTTAAGTCTAAGTGTTAATTCTCACTCATGTTGTTAATGCTCACACTGTATAGGTGTGAGTATTTCTGTGAGTGAGTGGGGTTTTGCTCCGAGGCTTTCCCCGAATGTGAATAGAAAAGCTTGCACCTTTTTTATTTGTTGATTGATAGTGATGCATTACTATCATTTTTTTATGTCAAATAAATCGAATATTCACATCGGACAACTTATTGAAAAGGAGGTCCGTCAACAAGGAAGAAGTATTCCTTGGATTGCCCAACAGCTTAATTGTGAGCGAACTAATGTCTATAGTATATTCCATAGAGAAAGTATAGATACAGCTTTGTTGTTGCAAATATCTGTGATATTGCACCATAATTTTTTCTCGTATTATTCTTCAGAGTACAATTCCATGTTGTCAAAATAAATCAACAATTTGTTGATTTATAAAAACTTATATTGAGATTTTATTGATTATAAAGTCTATAATTTTGTCGAATTGTTAAAAAAATTAAAACTAAAAAAATGAGAAAAAGTTTAATGATTGTGGTGTTGCTACTTTCTACAGCAACAATTTGTTTTTCGCAAAGTAAAAAGAAAGCAAATAAGGATACGGAACACTTCCGTTATGAAATTGAGTGTGCAGGAAATGGAACTCAAGGTACGTATTTAGTAAAAGTATGGAGTTATTCAAAGAAAGCACAAGTGGCTGCAGAGCAATGTAAGAAAAATGCAGTTCATGGTATCATTTTCAAAGGATATAGTAGTAAAAATGGCTGTGTTGCTCAACGTGCAATGGCTTCTAATCCAGGAGTTGAAATGGAGCATGCTGAATTCTTTGATTTGTTTTTTAGCGACAATGGAGAATACTTAAAGTATGTGGCTCTTACTGCTGGAACGCAAGAAATAATAAAAGTAGGAAAAGAATATAAAGTTGGTGTTGTTGTTTCTGTATCAAAAGATGCTTTGCGTAAAGCGTTGGAAAAAGCAGGTGTTATACGTTCGCTTAGTACAGGTTTTTAATATAGTTTGATTATGAAAAAGATTCTTTTTTTGTTGGCTATTGCCACAGTATTTATAGGATGTGGACCCAAAAAATCACAAGCGTATTACGATTATAAAACTAAGTGTATAGGAACAGAATTAGATGGTTCATATACATTGCGTTCGTGGGGGCGTGCTCGTAATGCTGCTGACGCTTATGTGCAAGCACACAAACAAGCAGTATATGACGTTTTATTTACAGGAGTAGAACCTGCTTCTAATGGTCAAACTTATTTGAAACCTTTGATTTTTGAACCAAATGCACGTGAAAAGTACGAAGATTATTTTAATGCTTTTTTTGCTGATGGAGGAGATTACAAGAAGTTTGCTTCGATAAAAGAAAAACGCGTATTGTCGAGCAACTATGCAAGAACAGATGTACAATCTATTTGCGAAACAACTGTTTGTGTTTGGCGTACTAAGTTGCGTGAAAAATTAATTGAAGATGGTATTATTAAAAAATAAAGATATGAAAAAAAGTATAGTTCTTTTGTTTGCAGTTTTTGTTGCAACTATGGCTTTTGGTCAGGCTAAAAAGCCAACTCTAATGGTGGTGCCAAGCGATGTTTGGTGTAATCAGAATGGCTATGTGTTGGAATATGACAATTTGGGAACGATAGAAGTTTTTCCAGATTATAAAAAGGCATTGCAAAACGATATGAATTTAAAGTTAGCCATTGCTAAAATAAATGATTTGATGGCAGAGCGTGGTTTCCCTTTGAAAGATTTGGAGCAAACAATGAAAATGATTGCACAGGCAACAGCAGAAGATGCTGTAACAACCAATAAATCTGGTGCTCAAATGGAGGAGTCTCCTCTTGATAAAATTCGTCGTACTGCAAAGGCAGATATTATTATTGAATTAACTTGGAACATAACAAAGCAAGGCCCTAAATCAATACTTACTTATGTTATGGAAGCGAAAGATGCTTATACAGGAAAAAGTATTGGTGGAGCAAACGGAACTGGAGCTCCTTCGTTTTCGGCAGAGCCTGTTGTTTTGTTAGAAGAAGCTGTTGTTGCTAACATAGATAATTTCAATAATAGATTGCAGACTCATTTTGAGGATTTGTTTGCAAATGGAAGAGAGGTAGCTCTTGAAATTCGTGTCTTTGAAAACGATTTAGACCTTGATTTGGAAACTGAATTCGACGGAATGGAACTTGCTGAAATTATAGAAGAGTGGATGGAAGAAAATACGGTGCAAGGACGTTTTTCAAAAATGGATGCATCGGAATATGTGATTCGTTATGAACAAGTTCGCATACCATTATGGAAACCAAATGGAGCAGCTATGGATACTGAAAGTTTCGCTCGACAACTTCGTTCGGTTTTGCGTAAAGAACCTTATAATATTCCAGTAAAAATAATGAATCGAGGTTTAGGTAAAACAATTTTAGCAATAGGAGGAAAATAAAATGAAAAAATGTATTTTAATATTAGTTTTTGCGTATATAATTTCGAGCTTTTTTACACTAAATCTACATGCCCAAAATAACAACTTGGCATTGAAAGTTATTGTCGCCGACCAACCAGAACCATTCCCTAACAACGCAAAATCTCAACTTGTAAATAAGTTGAATTTGATTTTAACTAAGAATGGTTTAGCTTCGGCTGATGTATTGAATAGATTTTTTGTTACAGTTGTTGCAACTCCATCAACAAAAGATGTAATTCCTGGTCCGCCTATGCAAATTGCTCAAAGCATGGATTTTACATTTTACATAGCCGATTATTATACGCAAGTAATATACTCCACAGCAATGTTGAGTTCGAAAGGTGTTGGAACAAACGATAATAAAAGTTATATGGATGCTATTAAGCGTTTGAATATCAATAATTCAGAAGTAGCTTCTTTTGTAAAAGAGGGGAAAGAAAAAATTATTAAATACTTTAATGAGAATGCAGATAAAATGTTGTTGGAGATTCGCACTTTGGCAAAACAACGCGAATACGAAAAGGCTTTGTTTTTGCTGACAGGAATTCCTTACGATTGCAAAAAATATACAGATTTTATGGCTCTTGCCGATGATGTTTATCAACAATATGTAGATTATTTGTGTGATATCAATTTAGCTGAAGCCAAAGCTATTTGGGCATCGTCTCAAAATGCTGATGGCGCAGCTCTAGCAGGTGAATATCTTGCTCAAATATTGCCTGATGCAAAGTGTTATGCTGATGCAGAAAATCTATATAAAGAAATAAAAGGCAAAGTATTGGACGATTGGAAATTTGAGATGAAGAAATATCAAGATGAGGTTGATTTGGAATCGCAGCGTATAGAGGCTTGGAAAAGCATAGGTACGGCTTATGGTGAAGGACAACAGCCAACAACTACAAATATCGCATGGTTACATTAAATAAAAGAATAAAAAAATGAAAAGAACAAAATTATTATTACTTATCAGTGTGTTGTTTTGTGCAAATATATATGCACAAGAAAAAGGTCAGGCATATAAAGAATATTCAAGAAGTTCTATTGCCTCGTTAAATATTTATCATCCTGAAGATTCAATGGGGCAAACGATTTTTGATGCATTTATGTCAATTCCAGTTCCTGATAAATTTGACGACCACAATGTAAATGTAAAATACATCACAGATAGTGATATTACTGGTGCTCGAAAGAGGAAAAATGGCTTGATAAAAGCAAAATTAGGTAAGATACTCTCTAAAAAAGATGTAGAGAAAAATGCAAATGCGTTATTAACTTTTATGAATAATAACGACCTTGCAACTTATTATGTGGCAAAATGGTTTAATTTGCATGGCGATTCAACAACTGATGCTACTTTCAATATGGAATTAGTAGCAGATAGGGGATATTATAATGCAAGTGAAATAGATGTGAAAGTGGCTCAACAATCTGCACGAGGTATGGCTCTTTTGGCTGATGCAGGTGAAGAATTGATTAAAAACACTTATGTGTTAGTAAATGATATTACGTATATTCCAGAAGAAGAACGAGCAATGGTTAGAAAAGCGACGGTAGGTGTTCTTGTTGCAATTCTTGATGCTGCTTTATATGGCGATAAGGCTGGTGCGATGACTGAAGGTTATATGAAATTTGAAGATTCAAGAACTGGCTTTGCTTTAAAGAATCATTCTTATCTTTTTAAGTTGAAATGGGATGATGAGGTTGCGGCTAAATTTTATAGTGATTATTATACAGACGAACCGAATGAAGAAAAAATACTTGCATTCTTTAATGATACCACAACTTTTAAATTGGAATATGTTGGACATGTTTTTGATAGAGATGTTGAGACTGGTACAAAAGGAAATGTAAATCATAAAAGGATGATGGAAATTTTGGTGACTCGCTCTATAGATAAAAATGTAGCTTCATTGCAAAAGGAACATGAGGAATTTAGAGTAAAGGAACCAATATTTGAGATTTTATATAATAAAAAAGGGAAATGTATTGGTTATGCTGCAAAAATAGGAGAAAAAGAAGGTATTGAATCAGGTTCAAAATTTGAAATATTGCAGCGTAAGTTTGACGAAGAAACGGGTAAGACAACTTATAGAAGAATCGGCACAACAAAAGCTACTAAAATTTGGAATAATAAATTTGGAGCAGCGGATTTAGGAGAAAAAGGGACAGAAGATGGTTACACAACATTTAAAAAGATATCAGCAGAAGTGTTGCCAGGTATGTTGATACGAGAATTGTAAATCAATCATACAAGAATTAAAAAGAAGACTCATGAGTCTTCTTTTTTTGTTTTATAGTTCAATAAATAAAACTATAATTTATCATTATCTTTGCAGTATGATAAATCGTGAATTGCAAAAACCTATATTTCGCCTTTTAGGAGAGGTTGCCGACGAGATGCAGATGCCTTGTTTTTTGATTGGAGGCTATGTACGTGATTTGTTGTTAGGGCGTGCTACCAAAGATATTGATGTGGTGGTAAGAGGCAATGGTGTGCTTTTTGCAGAACAAGTGGCAAAGCGTCTTGGTAAGGGAACTAGTTTAGCGGTATTTAAAACTTTTGGTACTGCACAAGTAAAGCATGGCGATTTGGAATTAGAATTTGTAGGAGCTCGCAAGGAGTCTTACAATTATGATTCTAGAAATCCACAAGTAGAAGAGGGTACGATAGAAGATGATCAAAATCGTCGTGATTTTACAATCAATGCATTGGCAATTGGGTTAAACAAAGAGACTTGGGGTGTGTTGATTGACCCTTTTGAGGGGATGAACGATTTGAAAAATAAGATTATTCGTACGCCTTTAGACCCTAATATTACGTTTTCGGATGATCCATTGCGTATGCTTCGAGCTATACGTTTTGCAACACAACTTGGGTTTTATATAGAATCGGAAACTTTTTCTGCAATTGTTGCTAATAAAGACCGTATAGGGATTATCACAAAAGAAAGAATACTCACCGAATTGAATAAAATATTGCAATCGGCAACACCTTCGATTGGTTTTTTACTATTGGAAAAAAGTGGATTATTGGAGTTGATATTCCCAGAATTGAATGATTTGAAAGGTGTAGAGCAGAAACAAGGATATGGCCATAAAGATAATTTTATTCATACGTTGAAAGTATTGGATAAAATAGCTACAAAAACAGATGATTTGTGGTTGCGGTGGGCTGCTCTTTTGCATGATATAGGAAAATCTCGTACGAAACAATTAGTTGAAAATCAGGGTTGGACATTCCATAATCATGATTTTGTAGGAGCAAAAATGATTCATCATATATTCCGAAAAATGAAAATGCCAATGGGCGAACCAATGAAATTTGTTCGGAAGATGGTAGAGTTACACATGCGTCCGATTGTTTTGAGTGAAGATGTAGTAACAGATTCGGCGGTGCGTCGTTTACTTTTTGATGCTGGCAATGATATCGATTCGTTGATGATACTTTGCGAAGCGGATATTACATCGGGTAATAAGGAAAAGGTGGAGCGTTTTATGAATAATTTTCAGACGGTGCGTCAGAAGTTGAAAACGATTGAGGAAAAAGACCGCATTCGCAATTTTCAGCCACCAATTTCGGGAGAGGAAATTATGCAGATTTTTTCGTTACCGCCTTGTGCTTTGGTGGGAGAAATGAAAATGGCGATAAAAGACGCCATTCTCGACGGAAGGATTCCCAACGAACGCGATGCAGCTTACGACTTTATGATGAAAAATTTTAAGAAAGACTAAAAATAAAAGCAGATTTAAATCTGCTTTTATTTTTTCATTAGATAATTGGCAATTGCTTGATAGGCAGGCAAGGAATAAGGGTCATTTGCTGCATTTGAAGCAACCGTATTTGAGGCTAATCGGACGATGACCATTTCTGCTGCAGGGTCGATATATATGGTTTGTCCATAAACTCCACGAGCACAGAATGCATTGTTTTTGTTGTTTGTAACCCACCACATGTTGCGGTATCCCCAACCTTTCAGATTTGGATAGTTGTCATTGTCGAACGTGCTATTGTCTGCGTTGTTTATAATATCATAAAAAATAGATGTTGGAAGAATTTGCTTGCCATTGAAATATCCTTTGTTGCGAAGCATCTCGCCAAACATTGCAAGGTCACGCAAATTGGCATTAAAACCTCCTCCTGCAAATGCAATACCGTAGGAATCTACTTGATAGTAGCCATCAAAATGTGTTCCGAGTGGTTGCCAAATGAGTTCGGAAATCAAGTCGGGAATACTTTTCCCTGTTACGCGTGAAATAACCCAACCTAAAGCATCGACATTGATGGTTTTGTAAGCAAAACGTTCTCCATGTTTGCCTGCTTTTTTTACCGTTTCTAAGTACTGATAATAATGTGTTGGACCTTCGTAATCATCGGAATGACAAGGTGTTCCTGCTGCCGAGAAAATAAAAACTTCAGCATTCGGATTGCTATAATTTTCTGAATATTTTAAAGCCGTTTTCATATCAAGCAAATCTCTGATGGTAGCATCGGCAAAAGCAGAATGCATGAGTTCGGGAACATAATAACCGGCAGTTTTCTGTTCGTCTAAAACTCCTTCAGCAACCAAAAGAGCACTTAATGTTCCTGTAAAACTTTTACTGACAGACATTACTGCATGTGTACCGTTTGGTTCAAGAGCACCAAAATAATTTTCATAAACAATTTTACCCTTGTGAAGAACAATGATACCATCGGTATAAATTTTGTTTAAGGCATCGTGCCAAGTCATTTTTTTGTTCTCGAACAAAGGGACAAAAGTTATCGTATCAATTTTTGGGTCGATTTTTATTTTGAAATTATAACGATTTTTTTCTGCGGATTTCACCACCTTTGTTGGTAAAAACTGCCGCATATTGCAAACACTATAGCGTAGAGCAGGAAATTCGAAAAAACTTCCATCGGTTGCTGAAACCACTTTCTCTTGTGGAGGAGGAAAACCTTGCATCCATCCCATTTTCAATGGATTGCTATTCTCTTGATTAGAAATACTTTGAGCATTTACTCCAAAACACAAACACAAAAAGATGTTACTTAATAAAAGTTTTTTCATAATAATAAGATTTTTGTATGTAAACGTTTTTCCCTCGTAAAAAGTTTTTTGACACGCTGTCTATTTTGTACTTTTGTAAATAAAATTATTGATATGACGAAAGAAGAAGTTGAACAAGAAATTCGTAATGTTCGTAGGCAGTTAGTGCGTTCAATGAATGGTGTTGTTGCTCATCGGATGTTGCAATCGGGAGTTTCTTATAAAAAAAATTATGGTGTAGAGTTGCCTCGTTTATCCCAAATAGCAACTACTTTGCCCCACGATGTTCAACTTGCTAAAGCGTTATGGCAATTGTCTATTCGTGAAACGATGCTTCTTTCGTTGATGATATGTCCGATAGAAAATTTTTCTATTGATGAGTTTCGTACTTGGATAAAACAGATTCCGAATTACGAAATTGCGGAGTTGGCTTCGCAGAAGTTGTTTTCTCGTTTGCCTTTTGCTCTTGAACAGGCATTATTATTACTTGAGGGAGAGGCGTTTGAACCGATATGTGCTTTTCTGATTGCTTCAAAAAAAACTTCTGAAATGTCTGATGATATTGCTAATTTGTTTAAAAATAAAGCGTTGGAATTTTTAAGAATACCTGATTTGTTTTCTGCAATTCTTGTGTTTTTTAGAAGTTTTGTTCAGCACAAGAAATCTCTTTGCACTGATTTGCTTGTGAGAATTGAGAGTGTAAAAGATTCTTCGCCAAGAGCAACTCTTTTGTATGAAGAAGTGAAAACACAACTAAAATATTCTTAAAATTAACATTCTAAATTTTCATTTACACTTAAAATTCAGTTTCTTTGTTAAAAAATAAATTATATGAATAAAAAAGTTTTAAATCTTACATTTTTATTGATTTTCTCGGCAATAATGCTCTCTTGTAGTAATAAAAGTAATGCTCAAAATCAGACAGCAGTAACAGATGAGAATAAAATACAGGTTTATGGCGTAAAATCTGGTTATTATAAGGCTGAAATTCCTATAAATGAGAGTGTTGCAGAAACGTGGTTTGATGATTATGGTCGTTTGCAATATATAGAAATTCAAACAATTGGCGACCCAATTAAAAGTTATAAATTAGTTAGAAATGACGAAGAATACTATTTTTCAGATTATAATAAGAATGGTATAAAAAAGCAAGTTACCTATACAGATTATCGTACTTGGGAAAATCCAAAAATGCAGGACTTGGAAAAATCAGGGATACGTAGAATGCCTTCGCAAATGATATTTGGAAAAGCATGTAAAACATATTATGTTAGTGACCCTCAACTTCCTTCTGTAATGTGCTTTTGGAAAGGTATTTTAATGGTGAAAATTTTAGATGATGGTACGGTGATGTCCGAAGTTGTTGATTTGAGAGAAACAGCAGTCCCATCTAATATGTTTGATATACCAAAAGATATAAATTTTGAAGAAATTGCTGCACCACAGTTGCCGACAGATTCTGCAATGCTTGAATAATAAAAAGGGAATTTAAATTCCCTTTTTTTATTTTATAGATTTCCATCCTATGAGTTTATCGTATCGTTCGCCTCTTGGACGATAATAAACGAATATTTGATATTCATTTTTAGTTTGCCAGAAACTTCCTTCTATAGGTTCTAAACTACCAACTGAACTATTTTTTTGAACAAATAAATATTGGTAATTGTATCCCCCTTGTTTTAGAAAAATGGCTTTTTCGTAGCAATTCTTGTCGGCATTATAATCCATACGACATTGAGTATGAAGTCTATTTCCTACAAAATCGCCACATAAGAATACAGAACCTGAAAAAAATGGTTGAACTACGGGTAGTGAAAAATGTACCCACATATAATCGGATTCGTAATTGATATCGTCGGAAAATTGACGATGAACAACGTATTTCCCATTTACATCGTCATTGAAAAGGTAACTACTATTATTACGATAACTGTCGGATGATAGTATTACATGTTGATATGTATTGTCAAAAACAATGCGTTCGATACCATTTCCATAAGTGTATTCTGAAGAAAAATCAAAGGATCGATACTCATTTCCCCCTTCAAATATTAATGCACGATTGTTACAATAGGTTTGTTTAAAAGTAGATGAGTATGTAGGTTTTATATTAGATACTTGATTGTCGTTTCTGTTGTTTTGCCGTACTATAATTTTAAAATCGGAAAAAGGGTCTTGAACGCGAAAACCAGTATGTTCTATAGAAAAATCTACCTGTTGATATCTTTTGTTAATTTCTTTATCGGTATTTCCTTTTATTGTTGCCTCAATAGAGATTTTTGATTCTACAATAGAAAAACAAGCTGTAGCTTTTATATTTTCTCGTTTGCCATCTTCGTATATCAGTACAGCATAGTTCCCTGAACATTTGAATTGTAAATCGTTGTTTGGAAATTTTAATTGGTAGTTTGTGTAAAGAACGGTAGTGTTAATTGATTGATAAGTATCTTCAATTATTCCCGTAGAAAAACCATCTATGTATTCTACTTCTGCTAAGTCCGATTTAGTCCAATCGGCATTGCAATGTACAATTGTGTAATTAAAATTTTTTGTTTCATATGAAAGTTCATCAAACGAAATAAAGATTTGTTCGTCTCCGTTTAGTTCTATAATTGGTGAACTTAGAGGATCTCCATAAATGTACGATTGTACGGTTTTTATGTTAGACGATAAACTTTGGGTATTAAAAGTTTGGGACAAACAATTTAAAGATATGATTGTCCCAAACAATATTGATGCAAATATTTTAATTTTACAACTCAAGGTCATTGTCTATTATTTCGTGCCAAGGTAAACCACTTTCTGCTACCTTTTTCATAAATGGATCAGGGTTAAATTCCTCAACATTGAAAACCCCTGCTCCTTGCCATTGCTTAGTCATAAACATATAAGCACCTGTCATTGCAGGAACTCCTGTTGTATAACTAACACCTTGCATACCCGTTTCGTCAAAAGCAGCTTTATGGCTACAATTATTATAAACATAATATGTTTTTTCTTTGCCGTCTTTTATACCTTTTATGCGACAGCCAATAGAGGTGTAGCCAGTATAATTTTCTCCTAAATCTTGAGGATTTGGCAATACTGCTTTTAGGAATTGGATAGGAACAATTTTTACACCATTGTAGTCCACTTCGTCAATTCTTGACATACCAATATTTTGAATAACGCGAAGGTGTGTTAAATATTCTTGTCCAAAAGTCATCCAAAAGCGTGCACGTTTTATAGTTGGATAATTTTTAACTAAACTTTCGAGTTCTTCGTGGAAAAGTAAGTAAGATTCTCTTGCTCCTATTTCTGGATATGTAATTGGTTGATGGATTGAGAGAGGGGCAGTTTCTACCCATTCTCCATTTTCCCAATAACGTCCTTTTTGGGTAATTTCTCTAATGTTAATTTCTGGATTAAAATTTGTAGCAAAAGCTTTCCCGTGATCGCCTGCATTGCAATCTACAATGTCTAAATAATGAATCTCGTCAAAATGATGTTTTGCTGCGTAGGCTGTATAAACTCCTGTCATGCCAGGGTCAAAACCACAACCTAGAATAGCAGTTAATCCAGCTTCCTTGAATCTGTCTTGATATGCCCATTGCCATGAATATTCAAAATGAGCAACATCTTTAGGTTCGTAGTTAGCTGTGTCCAAATAGTTGCAACCAGCAGCTAAACAAGCGTCCATAATGGTTAAATCTTGGTATGGTAAAGCTACATTGATAACCAATTCGGGTTTAAAAGAGTTAAATAATGCAGTAAGTTCTGGCACATTATCGGCATCTACTTGTGCAGTTTGAATAGTAACTCCATAGCGTTCTTTGATTGTTTTTGCAATATCGTCGCATTTTGATTTAGTACGACTTGCTAACATGATTTCGGTAAAAACATCGGTGTTTTGTGCTACTTTATGAACAACAACAGTACCGACACCACCTGCTCCAATAATTAAAACTTTTCCCATTTTTTATAATTTAATTTGTTAATATATCTATTTCTGCTATTGAAATCCAATTATTACCTTCAACTTCTTCTTGTGCTACAAATTTAAAAAAACGAAAGTTATATTTCTTGTCAAATTTTATTATTTGTGGTTGAGGGTTGTTTTTTATATTAGAAAACTCTTTGTTTGCAATTATTTTTGTCCAATTTTTACCATCATTTGAAATAAGAAAATCGTAACGAAAAGGAATCCCTCCTGTTAATCCATCGTTTCTTGGATAAAAAGAAAAGCCTGTAGCTGTAATATCTTTTTTGCAATCAACACATATATAATGTGGTAGAGGAGTTGATTCGCCTTCCCAATGTGTATGCCAAAATGTTTTTTCGTCATCATCAATTGCCAAAAAAGCATTGTAACCATCTACTTGGTCAGTAACTTCTACTATTTCCCATTCGTTTTTAGGAATATCTAGATTGTAAGAAACAACATCGCTTGATATTTTTCCCCCGTCAAAAAAAGCAATAGCTTTAATAACACCTTTTTGGTTGAAAGGGAATGGTGTAGTGTAAATCGGAGAATCTGTGTTAGGAATTGTTCCGTTAGTGGTAAAATGTATTGTAGAATTTTTGTTTCCTGTTATTTCAATGACACGGTTTTTTGTTCGAGAAATCGTTGGTGGAGTAATAAATTCTTTTGCTTTGTAAGCTTTAATGTTTTTAATGTAAAATTGTCCGCGAGAGGAGTGAATAACAAGTTTAATTTTTTCTGTTTTTACAGCAGGAAATCTTAATAATCGTTTGTATCCAATTGTTGTCCCTTGTGTGAGTAATTCCCATTTATTGTTTTTGTAAGCGTAAATAGAGAATTTTTCTATACGTTGTCCTTTGGTTATGTCTTCGTTGAGTTCTACGACGTTGAAAAAATCATTTGAGGAAAGATTGTATATTTTTTCTCCTGTAGCTAGGTTACCACACCAATAAGTGTTTGAGTCGCTGATGTAGTTTCTCTTGTACATTTGTGAAAGGAAGTCGCCTAATCGAATTAAGTTTATACTATCAGGTTTTGCAATCAATCCTTCTTTGTTGGGAGGAACGTTGAGTAATAAAACAGCATTCTTACCAACAGAATTAAAATAAATATCAACGAGTTGTTCTTCTGATTTAACTTTATTGTCGTCATCAGAGGTGTAAAACCATCTTGGTCTAATGGAAACGTCTACTTCTGATGGCCACCAATTTACGCTAGTTGCATTCTTTAGCAATTCGCGACTCCCTAAATCTTTTGACATGTTGTTGATATCAAGATTCTTATTGAGAATTTTATTTTCAGGGTATGCGTCATTTTTAAGTGGTGTAACACTCCATTCTGTATCGCGTCCAAGTCCAGATTCATTTCCACACCAGCGGATGTCGTCGCCCATAATTGCAACAACGGCATTGGGTTGTAACTCGTATATTAGTTGGTAATAACTTGCAAAATCGTATTCTTGGATTTTACCATTAGGACCTTCGCCACATGCTCCATCAAACCAAACTTCGTCTATGGGGCCGTAGTTGCTTAATAGCTCTCGTAATTGATTTTTGAAAAACTCATTGTAAACAGAAGAGTTTCCATAGCATTTTGCATTGCGGTCCCATGGTGATAGGTATATCCCAAACTTTAATCCATATTTCGCACAGGAGTTTTGTAAATCGCGTACTACATCACCTTCCCCATTTCGCCAATTAGTGGCAGCTACAGAATGGTTTGTTGTAGTAGTTTGCCAAAGACAAAATCCATCATGATGTTTAGCAGTGATAATGACGAGTTTAAACCCTGCTTTTTTTAGGCATTCTGCCCATTGGTCAGTGTTGAGATTTGTAGGATAAAAAAGTTGTGGGTTCTCATTCCCATCACCCCATTCACGACCAGTAAAAGTGTTGATACCGAAATGAATAAAAGCTGTTGTTTCTAATTTTTGCCAATCAAGTTGTTTTTTTGTAGGTACAACTCGCGATGCCAATTCTATTTTTTCGTTAAGAGTTGCGTCTTTTGGAAATGCAACTGCTTTCTCAAAAGTACTTTTTTTACAACTTGTAAAAAAGATGGATAAAAATGCTAAAAACAAAAGTTTCTTACTCATAAAATAGGACTTATTGTGCAAATATACATTAAAAAGTTTATATTGATTTGTGATTGTGTTTGATGATACTTTCTGAAATTTTTTCGTAGAGTTGTTTGTATTCTTGATTGTCCTCTAAAAGTTGTAAATGTTTTTTCATAATACCGTAATCTTCACGCTTTGCAGGTCCTGTTTGAGCTTGAGTGGGAGGTAAAACTTGTATTTTTGAAAATGTTTCAGTAATCAAAGGTTTTAAAATTTCAAAAGGAATGTCTCCTAGAATTTTATCTGCTAAAACAAACATGTGGTTGATAAAGTTGCAAGCAAAAACAGCCGATAGATGAATGCGTTGTCTTTCTTGTGAGTTGACTTCAAAAAACTTATTTGATAGATTTTTAGTTATATCAATTAATATTTCCTTTACATATTTATTGTTTGCTTCTAATAAAAAAGGGACTTCTTGGATATTGATATTTTTGTTTTTAGAAAAAGTTTGCAAAGGATACAATACTCCATAATTATGTTGGAATTGAGTAAAAATATCTATAGAAACACTCCCTGCTGTATGTATATGGATGCCTTTTTTAAAGGGTATATGTTCAATTGTTAATGGCAATGCATCATCGGGTACAGTATAAAAATAAATATCGGCATTAGGCGTAATGTTTTTTATTTCGTTTGTGTATTCTGCATTTACATTATTAGCTAAGGTTTCAGCCGATGCTAGTGTCCTACTAAATACTTGAACAATATTATGCCCTATATTTTTAAGAGCTAATGCTAAATGTGTAGCAACGTTGCCTGCACCTATAAAAACGATATTCATTGGTGGAAATGTATTTTTTCGTATGCAAGTTTTTCTATGTCAAAAGGTTTCCTTTCTTCATCTTTGTATCCAATGGCTATAGCACTAAGTACATGTAAATGTGCAGGAATATTAAGGATGTTTTTTATGTATTGTTCTGCAGAAATAGTTTCGTCTTTTTCTCGATTGTAAATTTGTACCCAACAACTACCAAGACCAAGATCGGCAGCTTCTAGTTGGATAATTATAGATGCAATAGAAGCATCTTCAAACCATACATCGCTTTTGTTTGGATCAGCAGTTACTATTATAGCTAATGGTGCATTTTCTAAGAGTTTACTACCATGAGGTCGGCATTCTGCCATTTTCTCTAGAGTGTTTTTTTGTTGAACCACCCAAAATTCCCATCCGTTAGTTCGTTTTGAGGCTGGTGACATTAGTGCAGCTTTAAGTATTAAATCTATTTTTTCGGGTTCAACGGGTTGTTGTAGAAATTTTCGAATACTACGACGATTTTTTAAAAGTTCAAAAAAATGCTTTTCCATGTTTCTGTATGTTTTTTCTTTGTACAAAGATGCAAAAAATATGTCAAATAACCGAAAATGTCATTTTTTTCAAAATACGCGAGGTTGGGCTTTTCTGATATAATTCATAAAAATTAAGTACCTTTGCAAAGTGTCTTTTTCATAATCGTGAAATTGAAATGTTTGAAGATAAAAAAGTTGCATTTTATACATTAGGTTGCAAATTGAACTTTACGGAAACATCGTCAATTGTTGCAGAATTGTTGCAATTAGGTTTTCGTAAAGCTATGAAAGATGAAGTTGCTGATGTTTGCATTATAAATACATGCACGGTAACAGATAGTGCTGATAAAAAATGTCGACAAGCAATACATAAAATTGTTCGAAGAAATCCTGATGCATACATAATTGTTGTTGGTTGCTATGCCCAATTAAAGTCTAAAGAAATAAAAGCTATTGCGGGTGTAGATTTGGTATTGGGAGCAAACGATAAATTTAAAATACCATTTATCCTTCAAACAGAAGGTTTAGTGTCAGATGCTGTTATTTGTTCAGATACAAAATGTCTTACACCTTTTTATTCTTCAAGTTCGGCAGATGATCGTACTCGCCATTTTCTTAAGGTACAAGACGGATGTGATTATTTTTGTTCGTATTGTACTATACCATTTGCTCGAGGTCGTAGTCGGAATGGTAAGATATCAGATTTGGTAGAATCCGCTAATAAAATTGCTCAAGCAGGAGGGAAAGAAATTGTATTGACAGGTGTAAATATCGGTGATTTTGGAAAGTCGACAGGTGAAACTTTTTTTGATTTAATAAAAGCTTTGGATGAAGTTGAAGGAATTGAGCGATTTCGAATCTCATCAATAGAACCAAATTTGTTGACAGATGAAATTATAGACTTCGTGGCTGGATCAAAGCGTTTTGCACCGCATTTTCATATTCCATTGCAGTCGGGGAGCGATGCTGTTTTGAAGTTGATGCGTCGCCGTTACGATACGGCATTATTTGCAAAAAAAATAGATAAAATAAAATCTATAATGCCAAATGCTTTTATTGGAGTTGATGTTATAGTTGGGATGCGTGGTGAGACAAATGAATTTTTCGACGAAGCATATAATTTTATTAAAGGATTGAATGTTTCTCAATTACATGTTTTTTCTTATTCGGAAAGAGCTCAAACTCAGGCGTTAAAAATTGAACCTAAAGTTACTATGGAGGAGAAAAAGCTGCGTAGTAAATTGTTGCTTGAATTATCTAATGTGAAATTAAGGAATTTTTATAATGGGCAACTGAATTCTTCGCATTTAGTGATTTGGGAATCGACAAAGCATGCAAGCAATATGTGTGGTTTTACAGAAAATTACGTAAAAGTAGTTGCTCCGTATGATGCAAAAAAAATAAATTCTATTCAGCAAGTTTTATTGAATTCGTTAGATGAAACGGATGTGAAAGAGTTAAAAGTAAAAGTAAAATAATATGAAATTTGAACTTCAAAAAACTGATATAAAAACAAATGCCCGTGCAGGTTTGATTATGACTGACCATGGTGTGATAGAAACTCCTATTTTTATGCCAGTTGGTACGTTGGGCTCGGTAAAGGCTGTTCATCAGCACGAACTTTCCGATGATATCAAAGCACAAATCATTTTAGGGAATACATATCATTTGTATTTACGTCCGGGTATTGATGTTATTGAAAAAGCTGGTGGTTTGCACAAATTTAATGGGTGGACTCGTCCTATGCTTACGGATAGTGGAGGATTTCAAGTATTTTCTTTGTCAAATACTAGAAAGTTAACCGAAGAAGGAGCAATTTTTCGTTCGCATATAGATGGTAGCAAACATATTTTTACACCAGAGCGAGTAATGGATATTGAGCGAACAATTGGTGCTGATATTATGATGGCTTTTGATGAATGTCCTCCAGGCGATTCTGATTATAATTATGCAAAAAAATCGTTGGCATTGACGCATCGTTGGTTAGATCGTTGTATTACTCGATTTAATGAAACAGAACCAAAATATGGTTATTCACAATCGTTGTTCCCTATAGTTCAAGGTTGTATATACCCTGATTTGCGTAAGCAATCGGCCGAATTTGTGGCATCAAAAAATGCCGATGGAAATGCTATTGGCGGTTTGGCTGTAGGTGAACCAGTAGATAAAATGTATGAAATGATCGAATTGGTAAACGAAATATTACCTAAAGATAAGCCGCGTTATTTGATGGGAGTTGGTACTCCTATAAATATATTGGAAGGAATAGAACGCGGTGTGGATATGTTCGATTGTGTTATGCCAACTAGAAATGGTCGTAATGGAATGATTTTTACCTCGGAAGGCATTATAAATATGCGTAACGAAAAATGGAAGAATGATTTTTCTCCATTAGATCCAAATGGTACGTCTTACGTTGATACATTTTATTCTAAAGCATACGTAAGACATTTGATTGTAAGTAAAGAATTGCTTGGAATGCAAATACTTTCAATACACAATTTGGCATTTTATATTTGGTTGGTAAAAGAAGCAAGAAGTCATATTTTTGCTGGAGATTTTTCTTCTTGGAAATCAAAAATGGTTGAAAAACTTGCTCGTAGATTATAGAAAATGTTGAAAAAGATAGATTGGTACATAATAAAAAAATTTATAGGAACGTATCTGCTTTCTATAGTATTGATTATCAGTATAGCTGTAGTAATTGACGTTACCGAAAAATTAGATAATTTTTTTGAATCAAACGCTCCATTAAAAGCAATTATATTTGATTATTATTTGAATTTCATCCCTTATTATGCCAATATTTTTACACCGTTGTTTACATTTATTTCGGTAATATTTTTCACTTCAAAAATGGCGTCAAATTCTGAAATAATTGCAATTCTTGCAAGTGGAATCCGTTTCCGTCGAATGCTAGTTCCATATTTTATTTCTGCAGGCTTGATTGCTTTAGTGTCGTTTGTTTTAACAGGATTTGTGATTCCTCCCGCTAATAAAATTCGTCTAGATTTTGAGGATAAGTATATTGCAAAATTTACTTCATCAGTTGCTCGTAATGTACAATTAGAAGTGGAAAAAGGAATAATTGTTCATATCGATAGGTTTGAAGAAAAAACAAACAAAGGGTATCGTTTTTCGATGGAAAAATTTGAGGGGAAACACTTGATGTCTCGTTTGGTGGCTTCGTCTGTAACGTGGGATTCTGCTTATAATTGGACAATAAATGAATATTTAAAACGCGATTTTGATGGTCTGTATGAAACGATTACAAGGGGGGAAAGAGTTGATACGATTATAAAAATGATACCATCCGATTTTTTTATTACCTCAAAGCAAAGTCCCGAGATGAATAATGTTGTACTTAAGAATTATATCAAACAACAAGAGGCTAGAGGTGCTGCTAATTTGCAGGCTTTTAAAGATGAATATTATCGTCGATTCTCTTATCCGTTGGCTGCTTTTATATTGACTTTGATAGGTGTATCTTTAGCGTCACGAAAAGTGAAGGGGGGAATGGGGTTGCATTTAGGAGTAGGAATTGCCTTGAGTGCCATTTATATATTATTCTCAACAATATCATCAACGTTTGCTGTCAGTGGACAAGTGCCACCAATGTTAGCAGTTTGGCTACCGAATATTGTTTTTAGTGCGATAGGTTTAATTTTGTATCAAACAGCACCAAAATAATTATTTCCACTTGTAGATGTGGTTTTTCTTGTGAAAAATCTTATTGTGAATCAATAGTGTTAAATTGATAAGTGGAATTATAATATCAAATATAGGTATGAGTAAATAAAATTGACGTTCATTTAGTGCTTTTGCCGATGAATTGATAATAAAAAATTGTGTGGCATAGCGGATTAAGAACATTGCTAGAGCAATCAAACAGAGAATGTCTCTTGTACAAAAACATAGTAATGTAAAAATATAAAAAAGTCCTCTTGATGTAACTTCAAAACCAATTCTCTTTAACGTATCTTTTTTGTAACAATAGGATGTGGAAAGATGACGTGCTCGTTGTATAATCCATTGTTTAAAGGTCTCTTTGGGTATTGACGAAGTTTTGCATTGATGGGATATTTCTACTTTTGTGTTGTGTGCATTTGCAACTTCGCTTACAAATAAATCATCATCACCAGATTGTAAATGTAGCATTCCTGCAAAACCTTTGTGATTGAAAAAAGAGCTTTTACGGTAGGCTAAATTTCTCCCAACGCCCATATAAGGATGTCCTTTTAATGCGAATCCCATATATTGCATACATATAAACAAGGTGTCGTATGATATGAGTTTACTTAAAAATGTGTTTTTTGTAAAATAACTACCATATCCAAGAACAATCTCTGTTTCGTTATCAAAATTTTTTGCCATGGATTGAATCCAATATTTGCTATCTGCTTGGCAATCGGCATCTGTAAAAAGCAGAAATTCATTTTTTGAAGCCTTGATACCAACAGTTATTGCTAATTTTTTCCGACTGATAACTTCTGCAGTTTCAGGTATAAATGTCTCTTTTAAGTTAGGATATTTTTCTTTCAAAAGGGCGATTTCGGTTTGCATTTCAACATTTTCGCCATCGTTGACAATAATAACCTCAAAGTCAGGGTAATCTTGTTCTAGAATGCTAGGTAGAAACTTTTTTATATTTTCAGCTTCGTTTTTTGCACAAATAATAACTGAAACTGGAGGAAGTGATACATTGTTGTTGTGTTGATTGTCTTTTTTATGATTTTTTTTTGCTACTTCGAAATAGTAAAAAATGTAATAATAAAGTTGTATACAAAACATCAAAAAAGAAAAGCCCAATAATAAATATATCGGCTTTATTAAGATAAGTGATAAAATAGACATTAGAAGAAGAATGATTTTGGAAGTTCTCTTAAATTGTATTTAGAAGCCATAATTTCGCCATATGCACCAGCCGAGCGTATCGCAAGTAAATCTCCCCGTTTTGTTTTGTTTAGGGAGTAGTCTTTTGCAAAAGTATCGCTTGATTCACAAATAGGACCAACTATATCGTAAATTTCGAAATCTTCGTTTGATGAGATGTTCTCGATATGATGATAGGCTTTATAAAGTGCAGGTCTTATTAAATCAGTCATTCCTGCGTCAACTATGGCAAAGCGTTTGGTTGTTCCTTCTTTTATATAAAGTACTTTTGTAATAAGACTTCCACAAGGAGCAACTATGGAACGTCCTAATTCAAAGTGTAACGTTTGATTTTTTTCGAGGTTTAAGTAATCGTGGAAAACTTTAAAATAAGTTTCAAAATCAGCCATAGGGATGTGGTTTGGGTGTTGGTAATTAATACCTAATCCGCCTCCAACATTTATATGTTGTAATGTAATACCAACATTTTTTAGTTCCGATTGTATCTCATTAATTTTTATACATAAATCTTGAAAAGGAGACATGTCGGTGATTTGAGAACCTATGTGAAAATGTAACCCAATGAGAGAAACGTTTTTTAGTTTTGAGAAAAGCAGAATTGTCTCTTGTAACTTTTCTAGATTAATTCCAAATTTATTTTCGTTTAATCCAGTAGTGATATACGAATGGGTATGTGCATCAATATTTGGATTAACTCGTAATGCAACTTTTGCCGTTTTGTTTAAGTTGTTAGCTATTTGATTGATAACTTCTAATTCGACAGCAGATTCAACATTGAAGCAAAAAATATCGGATTTGAGTGCCGTCTCAATTTCCCAATCAGCCTTACCTACCCCAGCAAAAACAATCTCATTGTTGTTAAATCCTGCATTTAGTGCTGCGTTTATTTCACCACCGCTTACGCAATCTGCTCCAAATCCTTCATTTTGAATTATCTTTAAAATTTGTTCGTTTGCATTCGCTTTAATAGCGTAATGAACCTTATAGTTGTATTTACTTGATTCTTTTTTGATGCAAGTGAGGGTGTTTTTGAGCAATTCCGTATCGTAGTAGTAAAACGGAGTTGGTAGGTTTTCAAAATGTTGTGTTGGGAAGTTGCCTTTAATCATACTTTTTAATTAAAAAGTTTTTCGCTCAAAGTATTTAATGCTTTTACTTTGTCTTCTTTTTGTATCAACATTGAAATGTTGTAGTTACTTCCGCCGTATGATACCATTCGGATTGGAATATTGGACATTGCGTTTAAAACTTTAGCTTGGAATCCTACGTTAGTGTAAGTCAAATCGCCTACAACGCAAATAATTACCATGTCGCTATCAACAGTTACAGTTCCAAATTTCTTTAAATCATTGACAATTTCTGTCAAATGCTTTGTGTTATCAATAGTAAGTGAGACACCAACTTCAGATGTAGTAATCATATCTATTGAAGTTTGGTAGTTTTCGAAAATTTCAAAAATTTTGCGTAAAAAACCGTAAGCAAGTAACATTCTTCCTGATTTGATTTTTATAGCAGTAATTCCATCTTTTGCAGCAACAGCTTCTATTACATTTTCCTTTGCTTTGTTAGAAATAAGTGTCCCATTTGCTTTGGGTTCTAGTGTGTTAAGCAAACGTACTGGAATATTTGCAAGTTTAGCAGGAAGGATACAAGTTGGATGAAGTATTTTTGCTCCGAAATATGCTAACTCAGCAGCTTCTTCAAAATGTAAAAATGGTATTGGTCGTGTGTTTTTTACAAAACGTGGATCGTTATTATGCATACCATCAATATCCGTCCAAATTTGGATCTCTTCTGCTTTGACCGCAGCTCCTAGTAAGGATGCTGTATAGTCGCTACCACCTCGTTGTAGGTTGTCTATTTCTCCATAGAAATTACGACAAATATATCCTTGTGTTATATAAATATCAGCATTTGGTTGTTTCTCAATTTGTTTGTTTAATTCTTCTTGAATAAATTGAGTGTCAGGTTCTCCATTTTTATCTGTTTTAACAAATTCTAATGCTGGTAATAGTACGGACTTTTTACCAATTTCGTTTAAATAATTGTTAAATAAATTTGTGGAAATTAATTCACCTTGTGCAAGAATGATTTTTTCTTCGAAAAGAGTAAATGTATCGCTAAGGCTTGTAAAAGAACGTAAAAAATCAAAGAATGTTTGAATTGTTTCAACGCCTTTCTTTTTGTATTCATTAGAAGAATATAGTTCGTCGATTACAGGATAATATGAATTTTCAAGTCGATTGATAATCTCCATTGCTCCCGTAGGGTTTTTTTTGTATAAGTAGTCGGCAATTTCAACCAACTGATTAGTAGTTCCAGACATGGCTGAAAGAACTACAAGGTTATTTTTACCTTCACATACGATTTTTGCGACCTCTTTCATTCTGCTGGCCGAACCTACTGATGTACCTCCAAATTTTAAAACTTTCATAGTGGTTAAATGTTTGTGTGAAAAACAGACTGCAAAATTAAAATTTATTATAGATAAAAATGTGTTGTTGGTGAATGTAATTGTTATTTTTTTGATTCTTCGTACCAACTAGCATACATAGAGTAGTTGTGAGCAATTTTTTGATTGATTTCTTGTGCTTGTTCAGGTGCTACTTTTTTTACAAATTTAGCAGGAACGCCAGCCCATATTGTGTTAGGCTCGATAATAGTATTACTCAAAACCAAAGCTCCTGCTGCAACAATAGCTCCTTCGCCAACCACTACATTATCTAAAACTGTTGCTCCCATACCAATGAGGGCGTAGTTTTCTATTTTAGCTCCGTGAATAGTTACGTTATGGCCAACTGAAACGTAATCTCCAATCTCAATGGTTGATTTGTTATATAATGTGTGCAGAACAGCTCCGTCTTGAATGTTTACATTGTTTCCTATACGTATAGAATTTACATCTCCACGTAAAACGGTGTTAAACCAAATACTACAATTGTTGCCGATGATAGTGTCTCCAATAATAGTTGCATTTTCGGCAATAAAACAATTTTCTCCGATTTTAGGAGTAAATCCTCTAACTTCTTTTATTAGTCCCATATTTTACTGTAAAATTTGCTCAATAATTTGGCGTTTGTGCAAAAAAACTTGAAAAGATTTGTTTGGAAATGAAAAAATCGTTTCCTTTGCAACGCAAAAATAAAAAACAAATTTCATTTATTAAAATTAAAAGTTATGTCAGAAATTTCAGAAAAAGTAAAAGCTATTATTGTTGACAAATTAGGTGTAGAGTTATCAGAAGTAACTGAAGATGCAAACTTCAACACAGATTTAGGTGCTGATTCGCTTGATACAGTAGAAATGATTATGGATTTTGAAAAAGAATTCGGAATTTCTATTCCAGACGAAGAAGCAGAAAAAATTAAAACTGTAGGTGAAGCTATTTCTCACATCGAAGCTGCGGTTACAAAATAATAAATTATGGAGTTGAAAAGAGTAGTAGTTACCGGAATCGGTGCCATTACTCCTATCGGGAATACCGTTCCAGAATATTGGGACGGTTTAATAAATGGTCGAAGTGGAGCTTTGCCTATCACGCGTTTTGATGCAACAAAATTTAAAACTCAATTTGCGTGCGAGGTGAAGAATTTTGACCCTTTATTGTTTTTTGATAGGAAGGAATTACGCAAATACGATCGTTTTACTCAATTTGCTCTTGTTGCAACAAAGGAGAGTATAGCTGATGCTAATATTGATGTTGAAAATGTTAATCTTGATAGAGTTGGGGTTGTTTTTTCTTCAGGAGTTGGAGGATTGGAAACCCTAGAGCAAGAAATTGGAGATTATACATTAAGAAAAGAACAAGGACCACGATTTAATCCTTTCCTTATCCCCAAAATGATAACTGATATTGCTGCAGGTCAAATATCAATGACATATGGTTTCCGTGGGCCAAATTTTGCAACAACGTCAGCTTGTGCTTCTTCTACACATGCTATAGGAGTTGCTTTTGACTTGTTGCGTTTAGGCAAGGCAGATATAATGATAACTGGCGGTGCTGAAGCAGCTATAACAAGTGCTGGGGTGGGAGGCTTTAATGCTATGCATGCGTTGTCTTCTAGAAATGATGAACCACAAACAGCATCACGTCCATTTAGTAAATCGCGCGATGGTTTTGTTATGGGAGAAGGTGCAGGTAGTTTGGTGCTTGAAGAGTTGGAGCATGCCTTAAAACGTGGTGCAAAAATTTATGCAGAAGTTGTAGGAGTTGGTTATTCGGCCGATGCTCATCATTTGACGGCTACGCATCCTGATGGTTTAGGAGCCAAACTTGTTATGTCTAATGCTTTGGCAGATGCAAACCTTAAACCTGAAGATGTAGATTATATAAACGTGCATGGAACATCTACGCCTTTGGGTGATATTTCAGAAGCAAAAGCTATCAAAGATTTATTTGGTGATGCTGCCTTGAATTTAAATATAAGTTCTACAAAATCAATGACAGGTCATTTACTTGGAGCTGCTGGTGCTGTAGAAGCTATTGCCTCTGTTCTTGCTATAAAAAATGGAGTTGTTCCTCCTACAATTAACCATTTGGAAGGTGATGAAGACGAAGAAATTGATTATTCTTTGAATTATACATTTAATAAACCACAAACACGTGATGTGAAAGTTGCACTTTCAAATACATTTGGGTTTGGTGGACATAATGCAAGTATAATTTTTAAAAAACTATAAAACTTTGAAAAGGAATAAGGTATTTGAATATATAAGGCTTTTCTTTAATTTTAGGAAAAAGCCTTATATATTATTTAGAAATTTATTAGGGTTTTATCCTTTAAATCTTGAACTGTATAAGTTGGCAATGTTGAATAAATCATATTTTGCCAGGGATAAAGAAGGACGTTTGATAAATAATGAACGTTTAGAGTTTTTGGGAGATGCAGTGTTAGAAACCATTGTAACTGACATTTTGTATCACCGATTTCCTCAAAAAAAAGAGGGATTTTTAAGTGTTTTGCGTTCGCGTTTAGTACAGCGAAAAATGCTGAATAAACTTGGAATGCAAATAGGTTTAAATCGTTTTGCAAAAGCGGCTGGTTATTCTAAACCATTTAATATTTATGGAAATACATTAGAGGCTCTTATTGGTGCTATATATTTGGATAGAGGCTATGAGTATGCGTATCAATTTGTGAACACTTTTTTGAAAAAGCATGTTAATTTATCAAAATTATCTAATGAAGAAGGTAATTATAAAGTGAAATTGCAGGAGTGGGCACAAAAAAATAAGATGAATTTTCATTATGAAATGCGTGAAAGCGACGAAACAAAATCAATTCAATTTATAGCTGAACTTTATATCGAAGATATTTTGGCTGGAGAGGGACGGGCTTCTTCTAAAAAAGAAGCTCAACAATTGGCTGCGGAAGTAGCTTGTAGAAAATTGTCTCCTAATAATCCTTTGATGAAAGAAATAAAAGAGAAAAAAGAACGACAAGCGTTACAGTTGGAATGTGAGGATGATGTTGATCTTCAAGAAGAAAAAGATACTTAATTTTTTAAATATATAATCATGGAAATTCCACATTTTTCACAGTTGGTCTTTAAGAAAGCAAAAAAAAGACCAAACATGAACATTGTTTTCTATCGTGACAATTCTCTTGCTAAGTGGATTGGCTTGACATGGAAAGAAGTTGCCGACAAGGTTATGAGTTTGGCATCTGCATATGTTCGTTTAGGCATTAAAGAAGAGGACAAAATTGCAATATGTTCTCAAAATAAACCACAAGGTTTCATCGTTGATTTTGCCAATTATGCGAATCGTGTAGTGTCGGTTCCTATGTACGCAACAGCTTCGGCTTCGCAAATGGAATACATTGTAAACGACGCACAAGTTTCAATGATATTTGTAGGAGACCAACAACAGTACGACAATGTTTTGACGTTCATAGACAAAACTCCATCGTTGAAAAAAATTGTAGTTTTTGAAGAATCTGTTGACTTGAGAGGACACGAATTGGCTACCTATTTCAGTAAAATTATGGAACTTGGCAATGACGAGAAAGACATCAAGGTAGTTAAAACACGTCAAAAGGCAGCAAAAGAAGACGATTTGGCAATATTGATGTACACGTCTGGAACAACAGGAAACTCAAAAGGAGTTATGATAACACATAGCAACCTACTTGAGGCAATGCGTATTCACGATATAAAACTTACACAAATAGAGAAAAAAGAACGTTCATTAGCATTTCTACCTTTGTCACATATTTTTGAACGAGCTTGGTGTTATTTCTGTTTATTCAAAGAATTAAAAGTTTATTTGGTAGAAGATCCTAAAAATATACAACAAGCATTGAGAGAAGTTCGTCCACATTATATGACAAATGTTCCTCGTTTTTGGGAAAAAGTTTCTATCGGAATCAATGAAAAAATAGCTGCTATGACACCTTTCAAACGTGCTATGGTTACTTGGGCAATGGCAGTTGGTGAATCTTATAACATTGATTATTTGCGTTTAGATAAACGCCCTCCTTTCAAATTAAAACTTAGCTATAAGTTCGCTGACAAATTCATCTTCGGTTTGGTTAAGAAAACAGTTGGCGTAGAAAATGGTAAAATGTTCCCAGTTGCAGGAGCATATATGGATTCAAATTTGATAAAATTCTTCCGTTGCATGGGTATCCCTATCACTTTTGGATACGGACTTACTGAAACTTGTGCTACTGTTTCTTGCTTTGATTACAAAGGATATAAAATTGGAACTGTAGGTTCTATTATGTCGGATATTCAAGTAAAAATTGGAGAAGACGACGAAATCCTTGTAAAAGGTAAAACAATTACTCCAGGATATTATAACTTGCCAGAGGTCAATGCAGAGGCGTTTATAGATGGATGGTTCCGCACTGGAGATTCTGGAAAAATTGACGAAGATGGACATTTGGTTATTGTAGATAGAATAAAAGACCTATTCAAAACCTCAAATGGAAAATATATTGCTCCGCAACAAATCGAAACAAAATTGAACATGGATCCCTATATCGCACAAATTGTAGTTATAGGTGATTCTCGCAACTTTGTTACTGCCATAATTGTTCCAGAGTTAGAAGCATTGAAAGAGTTCGCAAGCGATCATAACATTATGTATGACAATCTTGACGAATTGTTCGAAAACCAAAAAGTTCAAAAACTTTATAGTGAACGCATAGAAACTGCTCAAAAAGATATGGCAAACTTCGAGAAAGTGAAAAAGTTCCGCTTGATAAAGAAATGCTTTACAGTAGAATCTGGCGAAATGACTTTGACGCTAAAACTTCGTCGTGCAGTTATCTTACACAACTACAAAGAACTGATAGACGAGATGTATGATGTTCCAAAGAATAATATTCTTGGAGTTTAAAAACTTTAGCCACAATGATTAAGATTGTGGCTTTTTTTTTACTTTTGTTTTATGAAAGTACCGGAACCTACACTACGTCGTTTACCTTGGTATTTAGCTTATGCTAAATTGTGTCAAACGCAAGGAGCAACTTATTTAACATCGACTCAGATAGCGAGGGAAATTGCCGTAGATTCGTCTCTGGTGGCAAAGGATTTTTCATATGTTAATATTTCGGGGAAAACACGCGTAGGATATGAGATAAATGTGTTAATTGCAACATTAGAAAAGTTTCTTGGCTTTTCTCAATCGCATAAGGCGTTTTTGTTTGGTGTTGGGAGTTTGGGTTCTTCATTGTTGCACGACAATGGTTTGGAACAATATGGTTTAGAGATTGTAGCAGGTTTTGATGTGAAATACGAATTGGCAGGAATGCAGATAGGAAGAAAACCTATTCATCATATTTCTCATTTCGGAGAATTGCAGCAAAAGATGGATGTTGTTATTGGAGTGTTGACTGTACCTGTTGATAAGGCACAAGAAGTAGCGGATTTGATGGTGGCTGGAGGGATAAAAGCGATATGGAATTTTACGCCATTTAGAATAAAAGTTCCGAGAAATATTGTTGTTCAAAATACATCAATGTATGCCCATTTGGCAGTAATGTTTAATCGTTTGCATGATATATAAAATTATCGTAGAAAAATGAAAATTATTGGGATAGGAATGAATTATGCTGAGCATAATAAGGAGTTGAATGCGGCAACGCCTATGCAACCTGTTGTTTTTATGAAGCCTGATTCTGCATTGTTGCGTGAAAATAAACCGTTTTTTTTACCTGATTTTTCGTCTGAAATTCATTACGAAGTAGAAGTCGTATTAAAAATAAATAGGCTAGGAAAAAACATTGCACCTCAATTTGCATCGAGATATTACGATGAATTTGCACTTGGAGTTGATTTTACGGCAAGAGATTTGCAGAATGATTTTCGAGCAAAAGGATTCCCTTGGGAATTGGCAAAAGGATTTGATAATTCGGCAGTTGTTAGTTCTTTTTTACCAATGAAAGATTATGAAAAAAACAATATATCATTTCGTCTAGATGTAAATTCTAAAACTGTACAAGCAGGAAATACAGCGAATATGATATACTCGTTTGATGAAATTATAGCTTACGTAAGTCGTTTTTTTACATTGAAAATTGGCGATTTGATATTTACAGGAACGCCTGCGGGTGTAGGTAAAGTCGCTATAAACGACGTGCTTGAAGGGTATGTGGAAAATCAAAAGATGTTCTCTTTTAAAATAAAGTAACAAATGCGCTGGCGTTTATCTTTGATATTGGTAACTTTATGTATCTCGGTGTTTGCATCGATACATGCTCGTCGTGTTGAGTGGTTGCCAATAGAAAAGTGGACTATAGGGACAGTAGAGAAAAATGTGCTTTCTTTTTTGGGAGCTAAATACACTGGTGGCGAAGGGCTTCCTTTTATTGTTGAGGATGTTAGTAGCGAAAATGTTTCTTTGAAAAATATTCAATATGAACATTGTACTTTAGAAGAAGTAGCTACTATTAGCAAACTGAATGTTAAACTTTCGGAATTTGTTGATTGGCAAATTGTACAAAAAACAGAGTGTGGAGTTATACAATATTCACTGCACATAAATCCATTTGTTATACAAAATGGTGTTTATAAAAAAATTGTTGCTTTCGAATATCAAGTTTCTGATAAATTGTCTGCAATATCAACTAAGGCTGTTCACGCAGAAGAAGTTGTTTCGTCGGTGTTAAGTACTGGTGTTTGGTATAAAATAAAAGTAACGAATACGGGGATACACAAACTTACAGCAGGCGATTTAGCAAAAATGGGTTGTACGCCAGCTAATGTGCGAGTGTTCGGTTATGGCGGTGCTATGTTAAACGAAAATTTTTCGTTGCCATATTTTCACGATTTACCAGAATTAGCTATTTGGCGAGGAAAAGATTATGTACTTTTTTATGCTCAAGGACCTGTGAAATGGGACTATGATACTAAAAATAAAGTTATGTTTCATACGCAAAATCCATATTCCGATGTAGGCTATTATTTTGTAACAAAAGATGTAGGAAAGGGGAAGACGATTGAATTAGGTACTGCAGAAACGGCTACACCTACGCAAACTTTTAATTCGTTTACTGATGTTTATGTACACGAGTTGGATGAAATTTCTCTATTGCAATCAGGACGTGAATTTTTTGGAGAAAAATTAAATAATTCACAAAAAACAATATCGTTTCAGCATACATTTCCGAATATTCTAACAAATAAAAATTCATCGTTGCGTTTGAATATGGTTGCAAATTCTGCTCAGCAAAGTAGAATTGCAGTGAAAGTAAATGATACGGATTTAGCTTTAGTAAGAATAAATCCTGTAATATCGTCGTATAATGTTGCCGAACAAAAGGATACGACTATGTTGTTTACTAATGCATCAAATAACCAATTGAATGTAGAATTTGAGTATACCAATCCTAAAAATGCGTCGGTTGCTTATCTTAATTACTATGAGTTGAATGTTCAGCGAGCATTAACAATGACGGGCAATGCTATGAGTTTTAGAAATGTAGATAACGTAAATAAATATTATACTGCATTTGGTAAATATCAATTGGCTAATGCACTTTCGGGAGTAGAGGTTTGGAATGTTACAAATCATGATAGCATTTATCAAGTGCCAACATCAAAAGAGGGTGATTTTCTAACTTTTGTAACATGTACGTATCCAGTACAAGAGTTTGTTGCAATAAAACCAAATACTGAATTTCCATCGCCTGAAATTGTTGGACAAATAGCGAATCAAGATATACATGGTATGCCGATGTGCGATATGGTTATTATTTCTCATCCCGATTTTTTATCGGAAGCAGAACGTTTGGCCGATGCTCATTGGCAATCGTCGGGATTGCGAGTGCATGTTATTCCTGTAGATAAGGTTTATAACGAATTTTCGTCGGGAACACCAGATGCTACTGCTTATAGACGTTTGATGAAGATGTTTTATGATCGCTTGCCATCTCCTAAACCACAAATGCTTTATTTGTTGTTGATGGGCGATGGGCATTTAGATAATAAAGGCATTGATGATGCTGTGCCTGAAACACATCGTTTGTTGACTTATCAGTCGGTAAATTCAATTTATGAAATGCAGTCGTATGTTACTGATGATTATTTTGGGTTTATGGATAATTCTGAAGGGCGAAACATTTTAGTAGATAAAATGGATATTGCCGTTGGCCGTTTCCCTGTTAAAACAAAAGAAGAGGCTTCTGTAGTTGTAGATAAAACTATTGCTTATATGCAAGATTTGCATAAAGGTCCATGGAAAACAAAGTTGTGTTTTTTGGCAGATGATGGCGATAACAATTCACACATGTTAGAAGCTGATAGTGTGTCGTCTAATTTTCAGCGAAATGACACCAATTTTTTGTTGAAGAAAATCTATTTAGATGCTTATAAGCAAGAAACTTCGGCAAGTGGAGAAGCATATCCTTTGGCTAACGATGTGTTTCGGAATCTTGTTAAATCAGGGGCTTTGATGTTTAATTATACAGGGCATGGTGGTACTTCGAACTGGAGTAACGAAGCACTTTTGAGTATGAGCGACATAGAGTCGATGTACAACAAGGCTTATGGTTTTTGGGTAGCAGCAACATGCAATTTTGGTCGCTGGGATGGGGCAAAAACGTCGGGGGCAGAGGCTTTACTTTTACATCCAAATGGTGGTTCGGTAGCGACATTTTCTGCGGCAAGAACAGTTTATTCAAATTTAAATTATCGTTTAAATAAACAGTTGGCTGCACACTTTTTTATGAAAGAAAATGGTGAGCATTTGCGTTTGGGTGATATTGTACGCCGAGCAAAAAATAAAACTGATGAAACAGTTAATAAACTTACTTTTACTTTACTTGGCGATCCTGCCTTGATGTTAAACTATCCAGATCGATTTTCTGTAGTAACAGAAACTATAAATGGTCGAGCATTGGCAACTGCCGATACGCTAAATGCACTTGGCGAGGTTGTGATAGCAGGATATATAGATGATGGTGCTGGAGAAGTTGTTACTGACTTTAATGGTTATGTACATGTGTCGATAATGGATAAAGAGGAAACGCTTTTGACTTTAGCCAACGATAATGGGGCAACACCATTTGCTTACAAAGACCGCCCAAATATGATTTTTATAGGTAAAACCGCTGTTGTTGATGGGCGATTCGAATTGGTGTTTAGAGTACCAAAAGATATTAAATATACGTATGGGACGGGGCGTATAGTTTATTATGCTGCCGATGAAGAAAACGGTTATGATGCAAATGGATCTACTACACAATTTATTGTAGGAGGTGAGTCCGATGATTATTTGTTGGAAGATGAAGGTCCAAAAGTGAATGTTTTTCTTAATACGCAAGATTTCCGCTCGGGAGATATTGTAAACGAAAAACCATTGTTTGTGGCTAGCGTCGAAGATGAAAGTGGTATTAATGCTACAGGCAGTGGAATTGGGCACGATATTGTTATTAGGTTAAATGAAGATCCTTTGCAAGAAACTATTTTGAATGATTATTACGAGTCGGAACTAGGTACTTACAAAAGGGGATTGGTGAAGTACAAAATGCCAGAAATGCAGGATGGTCGGTATTCGCTGTTTTTTAGAGTATGGGATTTACAAAATAACTCTACTACCGTAACCATTGGTTTTGAAGTGAAAAAAGGATATCAGCCTTATGTTTATAGTTTGACTTGTTATCCAAACCCTACAACTGATATTGTAAATTTTGTTTATGAGCATAATCGTCCTGATGAGGTATTGGAACTTACGGCAAATATTTATGATTTACAGGGACAATTACTTTGGACATCAACTAAACAAGTGCTTTCGCAATATAGTCGCACAGAGCCTATTGTTTGGAATCTAAAAGACGATAATGGGCATCGCGTACGTTCAGGAATATATCTGATGCGAATGTCGATAGGTACTGTCGATGGTAAAAAAACTGCTGATACAGTTAAAATAATTGTAAAAGGACAATAAAATAAAGATATAATCGTTATAAATCTAGTATAAAATTTTCTTAAAAATGAACATTAAAAAAATATTGATAATTAGTTTTATTCTTGTTGGATGTGTAGCTGTATCGATGGCTGAAAATCCAAAGAATTTTTATAATCCTGTAACTTCGGGTGTACCCTCTTTGACTATTTCGCCTGATGCACGTGCAGGTGGTATGGGCGATGTTGGTGCAGCTACCGAGCCCGATATCAATTCGCAATATTGGAACCCTGCCAAGTATGCTAATATAAAAAGTGTAGCAGGAGTTTCGCTTTCGTATACGCCTTGGTTGCGAAAAATAGTAAAAGATATCGATTTAGCTTATCTTGCTGGATATTACAAAATTGGCGATTTACAAGCTGTGAGTATGTCGTTGCGTTATTTTTCGTTGGGGTCGATTAGTTTGACTGACAATGAAGGTAATGCAATAGGGACGGGAAAACCAAATGAATTTTCGCTCGATGTAGCATATTCACGTCAGTTGTCGAAATATTTTTCGATGGCAGTAGCTATGCGTTATATATATTCGGGTTTAGGCATTAAGGACGAAAACTATTCTCCCGGACATGCATTTGGAGCTGATATTGCTATGTATAGCGGTATTCCTATCTCTTTAAATACTGGTGTTTCTATGTTGGGGATAGGTTTGAATTTGTCGAATATCTCAACAAAAATCTCTTACGACAAGCGTAATACGGAAATTTTCTTACCTGCAAATATGCGTTTGGGGGTTTCGTACGCCATCCCATTTGATGCCTACAATAAACTTTCTATAAATTTTGATATCAACAAGATATTAGTTCCAGCTTATCCGCAATCGAAAAATTATGAAGGTGGAGTAACAAGTGAGGCATATGTTGCGGCAAAAGGGAAATACGAAAAAATGTCGTCGATAGCGGCTATTTTCTATTCGTTTGCTGATGCGTACGACAATCCAGCATATACACGCAAAGAGGCATTTATGGATGAATTGCGTGAAGTGAATTGGTCAACAGGTTTAGAGTATTCGTACAACAATCAGTTCTTTGGTCGTTTTGGTTATTCTAACGAATCTAAATGGAAAGGCAATAGAAAATTCTTTACCTTTGGTGCAGGCTTCAAACTGACAGCATTTCAGTTAGATGTTGGTTATGTGTTGGGGTTAGCACCAACAACACCGCTCGACCAAACGTTGCGTTTTTCGCTTTCGTTTGATGTTGATGGTTTGAAAGATTTAGTGGATTTAGGAAAGAATTAACAGATGAAAATTAAGGTTGGTTTTGGATATGATGTGCATCGACTTGTTGAGGGTCGTGCACTTTTTTTAGGTGGTATAAAGGTGGAGTATTCGCATGGATTGCTTGGGCATTCGGATGCTGATGTATTGATACATGCCGTATGCGATGCATTGTTGGGAGCTGCTTCGTTACGCGATATAGGCTATCATTTCCCCGACAACAACAATGAATTTAAAGATATTGATAGCAAAATTTTACTGCAAAAAACCGTACAACTTTTAGTAGAAAATGGTTTTTCAGTTGGCAATGTTGATTGTACGATTTGTGCCGAGCGTCCAAAGTTGAAAGACTATATAGAGCCTATGCGTGAATGTTTGGCTCAACTGCTTAATGTAGATATATCGGATGTTTCTATAAAAGCAACTACTACCGAAAAACTCGGTTTTGTAGGGCATGAAGAGGGAATTGCTGCGTATGCAGTTGCGTTAATTGAAAAAAATATAATTTGATTATGAAATACATTGGAGCACACGTAAGTGCATCGGGTGGAGTAGAAAATGCTCCTTTGAATGCACATGCTATTGGAGCAACAGCGTTTGCTTTGTTTACAAAAAATCAACGTCAATGGGTTGCACCGCCACTTACGGAACGTAGCATTGCGTTGTTCAAAGAGCGTTGTGCAGAGTTTGGTTACACAGCAAAACAAATTTTGCCACACGATAGTTATCTGATAAATTTGGGATCGCCTGATGGTGAGGGGTTGGAAAAATCTCGTACGGCTTTTATCGACGAGATGAAGCGTTGTGAGCAATTGGGTTTGGATCGTTTGAACTTTCATCCGGGCAGTCATTTGAATAAAATTTCGGAAGAGTCTTGTTTGCAACGCATTGCAGAGTCGATAAATATTGCTTTGGACAAAACACAAGGCGTTACTGCTGTTATAGAAAATACGGCGGGGCAAGGCTCAAATCTAGGAAACAAATTTGAACAAATACGTTATATTATCGACCACGTTGAAGACAAATCGCGTGTAGGTGTTTGCATTGATACGTGCCATACGTATTCGGCAGGCTACGATATTGCTACTCCAGAAGCATTTAACGAAACATTCATGCAGTTCGATAATATTATTGGATTCAATTATTTGCGAGGCATACACCTCAACGACACCAAAAAGCCGCTTGCATCGCGTGTAGATAGGCACGAAAGCATTGGTTTGGGATTGCTTGCAGGTGATTTGTTTTCGCTTTTGATGCGTGATAAGCGTTTCGATGAAATACCTATTGTGCTCGAAACTCCCGACGAAACCAAGTGGGCAGAAGAGATAGCTTATTTGAAGTCGTTAGCAGAATAAAAAAATCCCGAATCACAAGATTCGGGATTTTTTAGATGTATGTATTGTGTTGCTTATTCAGCTGAATAAACTTCAATTGAATCGATATATAGAGCACCACCTTTTGCTATAAGAGCAAAATCTTTTGTTTCGCCTGTGAAATTAATAGCTAAAGATTCTGCACCTCCTGCTGTAGCATTAGTGCTACCATAGTTTGTTGCATATTCGCTATCAGCATAAGTTGCAGCAGCTGGTAGTGAAGCTACGTTAGCTGAAGGAATTGCATATACTGTACGATTTGCAGTAGTATTAGAACTAAAATTGATAACTACTTTTGAAACATTTTTGCTAAATGTAGGGCTTTGGATATAAGATGCATTTTTATTACGTATTTGAATATAAGTATTTCCACTATTTCCACTAGCATTTGCAGTCCAATTTCCTGAAGCACTGCTATAAGTCATAGCAATATATGTACCACTAGTTGTTCCAGTTTGAGATTGAACAGCAACTATTTCGCTATTAGTAATACCTCCCATAGTAGTTCCTACTGCTTCTCCACCTTCAGATCCAGAGCCTTCTCCTTCGCCTTCGCCTTCAGAACCACCTTCTTCGCCGCTTCCACCAGCTGCTTCAAGCAATTCGTATGTAGCACCTGTATTCATTTGAGGATTTGTACCTTTATAGTTTGTTAAGTTACCAGTAACTTTGATTTTATCACCTACTTTCAATGTGCTACCACCTTTCATACGATAAACAGAGAAAGTTTCTTCTGTATCTTTATTGTCCGACATGTAAAGAGTGATGTTGTCGTATTGAGAATTGTATTCTGTAATTTTGCTAATATAACCAACTACACCAGCTTTGTTGCTTGTAACTGCACCAGCTTGCAATTGTGTAGCAGCTGCGTGAGCTTCAGATGGAGTCATGTTGTCGTTAACTTCTACGTCTGTTACACCAGGAAGTTCTACTTCTATGCCATCGATGTAAACTTTTTCAAGATTTACAACACCCGATACGCTGCAGTATTTTTCTACAACACCATAAACTTTGATTTTTTTCTTCAAGTTAGCAGGAACATTCAAAAGACTAACAACTGTAGTGTAGTTTCCTAATTTCAAAGCAGAAACAGCGTAGGTGTCATCAGTGTTTGCGTCGTCTGCAATCAAAACGTTGTCTTTAACTGTTGGTTCAGCACCGATAACGAATTTAGGATCGTTGTCGAACACGTAGCTACCTACAATGTAACCTTCTACCCATGCTTTTTCAGTACCAGCACCTTTTTCTGCTAATTCGCCGTTAGTTTTCAAATCCAAAAGGAATTGTACGTTGTAAGGGTTAGCCTCTGTACCATCACCTTTTGCAGTAGTTTCAGTGTTACCTGGAGTGTCGTTTCCACCACCATTGTTTGTACCGCCTCCAAATGGATCGTCAGGATTTTCGTCTTTGTCTCCACATGAAGCAAAACCCAAAGTCAAAGCTGCAAAGAAAAGCGAGCTTACTAAAAATTTTGATACTTTCATAAAAATTAAAATTTAAGTTGTTAATAAATAAAAATGAATAATAAAATTAATATTTTGGATAATAATTTTCGTCGGCACGCCAAACAACTCCCTCGTTGTTTTTCAATTTTACATCGTCGAGTGAGCGTAGTACGAGTGTCCATTCATCGCCATCGGGAGCACTTCCGCCTTTGTCCCAATAATATGAAATAAACCCTGTGATAGAACCTACATAGTCGGTAGTAGGCAATGGAGCGTATGCAAATTTAGCATATTCACTTGTGCCAATAGCCGAATATTTAGTTGGGTTGCTTGCCAAGGCAAAAATGCGTGATTGTGGGTAGCCAATACCGTTTGTCGATGGAGCAAAAATCATGTCGTCGCCTTCTAAATCTACGGGCTTCCCATAGTCATATTCTTGTCTTGTAAAATAAACGTTTTCGATGCGGACAAGTCGTCCAGCCCATTTTGCAACAGTCATATAGTCGGCCGTATTGCTTGGAAATTCGTCGATAGTCATCACTGTAGTGTCTATTTTTTCGATATTAGGCAGCCCAACTATTTGAATGTGTTCCATAAAAATAGGTAAAGGTATACGACCAATTTCCCAACCTTTTTTGCCTGCGTTATCAAGTCCTTCTTTGGCATTGTTGAAGTATGGAACACCAAGTTGTGCCATATTTGCGTATTTGCCAATAGCCAATCCGTTACATTTAATAGCAATTACTTGTCCCATTGGTAACATACCTGACAAACTACCTGCATCGACCGATATTTTCAAACCCTGTTTTGGATCGGTAATGTCTTGTATGTATAGCGTTTTGTAGATATTACCAGCTACGTCAGATGAAGCTATGCGTCCTACAATAATTACATCGCCCACAATAGAATCAGCAGGAATATCGTCTACGCTGAACAATCCAAGATTCTCTTTTGTAGCATCGTTACCTTTGTGCGAGCGTGCACGAGGTGGGTATTTTAGTTCTCCATTGATTTTTGTCCCTTCTTTTGTAAGAAATTCTTCTAGAAATTCGTGAATAGTATGTGTAGCTTTCCACGCTTCGCTTTCGCTTACATAGTCGTGCGTATTGGGCTCGTCGTAATTATGGCAAGCCGTTGCTATTGCAGCAATCAATACAAAGTTTAGTATATATTTAATCATTTTCATAATGCTCATTTTTTTTAGTTATTAAAACTTAAATCCTACGTTTAAGAAGAAGTTGAATCCCCAAGCATAATAAAATTTCGAAGGATATTTATCTACTTGATTTGAAACTTTATATACCGAGTTTTGATAGCTTACGGTAGGGATACGTGCTTGTTGCCAACCGCCTGTTTTCAAGCCTGTGTTATTTGTAATATTGCTTAAACTCAAGTTGATGTTGATAGATTTACCACCTTTCAGATAGATAAGTTTACCTACCGATGCGTCTACCAAAAAGTGATTGTACCATTTTGCATTTTCAAACAACGACTCTTGTGTGCCAAGAGCAGCTATTTTTGCCTCTTTTTCGGCTTCATTGCTTTGAGCTCCATACCAATTGTTTACCGATGTGCCGTCAGCACGAGTTCCTGTAAGTATGCCTTGCGAGAAACGTGATGGTGCCACTCCTAAATAGTTGTAAGCAAAAAAGTTGATACCTAATTCGGCAAACCACATATCGGGGTGGAAATAGTTTAGTTTGATGTTAGCTGCAAGTTGTGGACCCGATGTGGCTTTGATAGCATCGTATTTGTTACCTTTTTTGTCAGTCCATTTTGCAAGAAGAATGCGGTCAGAAAGTTCGTGTTCGCCATCTATTTTCATACCATTTTCGGCAGTTTCTACTCCGATTGCATGATCGGTATATTCACCATGTGTATAGCTCAAAACAGTAGAAAGCGTGAAACTTGGATCTAATTTGAA
Source organism: Paludibacteraceae bacterium (assembly GCA_017547145.1). Classification (GTDB taxonomy): domain Bacteria; phylum Bacteroidota; class Bacteroidia; order Bacteroidales; family Paludibacteraceae; genus RGIG9608. The sequence continues at coordinate 119,984 of JAFYQJ010000006.1, forward strand.
CGAAGCACCTGCTTCTACACCTAAATACATTTTATCAACATCAAACATTGTATGGTTGATAAAGGTGCGATATTCGTCGTTGTAATAACCTATACGTTCGATACCATCAAACGAATGAGTACCAAAGAACGAAATGCGTGTTTTGATGAATGGAAAACTTGCTGTATACGATAAGTCGTAGGCCAGAATTTTTTCGCTCAATCCGTAATAATTTTTTAGAGCATTGCCACGATTGTAGTTTGCTATATTAAGATCGCTGATTGTACGATCGTAGATACGTGAAGAAATGTAATAGTTGTTGGACAAAGGAGCTCTTGTTTCGGCAGCAAAGTTTGCTGTAAGTTTGTTGCGAGCATCGAATCCGTAATCAACTTTTAATTTAAAAGCAGGGTCTATAAAGTGATGTGTTTTACCTTGACCTTTTGAAATAACATTTTCTCCTAATACTTTGCTTAAATAGATAGCACGTCCGTTTTCCATATATCCATATCGGTTGAATGAACTATATGTCAAACGCAATGCGTAAGAAAATTTTAAATGGTTGAAATCCCATTCATTAATAGCAAATAGGGCAGCTTTGTAGGCATTGATGTCGTATTTATAACCAAACACATCGCCTTCTTTTACAGCTTTGTCGGGGTTGTTTGTATCGTTTTGTCTTACTTCTGCAATTTCGGCTTGCGTCATCGAAACGTTTTCGGCCAAATCTGCTATATCACGATCAGAAAATGGGTCGATATCAATCCATTGATTTGCACCTAAAAGATCGTCAACCGTTTTGTAGTGAATACCTTTTGTATATTTTGCTTCAATACCTGCAATTACTTTTAGGTTTTCGTTTATTTGATTGTCGTAAGTAGAATTTAATGCAACTTCAAGCGAATTGTTGTGTCGGCGTTCGAGCATGTATTTTGCATTGCCATTTGGGTTGTTGATGTTGTTGCGAGCATTGGCATCGTAAAACATATCCCAATTTAGTTGGGTAGTTGTATTTCCTTTTTCGCCATATCCATTTCTCCATGCATCGGTTATTGCATTATACATATCGATGTTGGTCTCTTCACGGCTTGGGTAAAAATTGCCATCACTTTTTAAACTCCAACCTCCTAAATAATAACTAGGTAAATTGCGATAATAGTCGGGGCGAGGGTCTGGCGTATTGTAAAATGTCAAGGCCGAGTTGCTATACATACTATAATGAGCGGCAACCCCTGTTTTTAGGTTTTGATATTCGCTAATTTTCCAATCGTGATTAAGAATTAAGGTAGGATCAAAACTATGTACAATACGTGAATTGCGTTTTTTGCCATCTTGCCATCCCCAATATGGGTTGTAGTAGATAGAAGTTAAATCTACAACTTCTTGAGTTAAAGCCGATGAGTTAGCACGTTCGGTAGGTGCTCCATACGTTACGATATTGATGCTGTGATGTTCATCGAAAAATTTTTCTGCACTAAAAAAATATGCTCCTGAATTGTAGAATGTACCTTGGTTGCGTCCTTCGTGTGCCCAACGATAAGCTGCCGAAGCTGCAAAAGCCCAGCCATTGTCCATAATGCCAGTAGCGTGAGTGGCCATAGCTCTCAGCCAATATGAGCGATTTGTTCCTGCTAAACCAACTTTTGTTCCTGCTGCGTATTGCGATGCACGCATATTGATGTTGGTTGTTACGCCAATATTTCCAAAAGCAAAATAAGCACTCTCTAATGAGTTGGCAGACTCTTTGTTGCGCGAAGCATCGTTTAGTCCTCCAATAGATGAGTAGTTGAATCGGCCGCGTTCTTGCTCGTTGAAGTTAATACCATTGATGTAGGTTGATTCGTAGCCCATGTTGTTGTTATAGCCTCTCAAACGGAAACGTACGGGGCTGAAAGAATAACTCGCAGTTGAAGAAAATACGTCTCCTTTAGAAACTAGTATTGGCGATAGATATTGACTTTCCCCTTCTGCGTCTTCAAAAGTAAGGTCCGATATAATGCTTAACACATTATCCTGCATTTCGTTTTGGGCTTCGGATATTTCGGCATTTTCTTGTACTTTTACTTGCGATTGTGCTGATGATGCAATAGCAAAAGTTGCTGATAATAAGAGTACTAAATATTTTTTCATTAAATTAAAACAAATTGGTTTTTCTGAACGCAATATTAGTAATTTATATTTATTTAATGGCTGAAATATGCTAAAAAAATAATATTTCTTTTTTTTGTAGTTGTTTTGGAATATTAGTTGCTCACTTATGTAAAATATAACGTTGTTTTAGAGTAAATAGTTTGTTTAAAAGTAGTATTTTTGCATTTTGAATAAAATAGATAATTATGTATAGAACGAAAACTTGTGGCGAGCTTCGCCTCGAAAATGTAAATGAAATAGTGACTTTATCTGCTTGGGTACAACGCACACGCAAAATGGGCGGTATGACGTTTGTTGATTTGCGTGATCGTTACGGTGTTACTCAATTGGTTTTTAATAACGAAACCGACGCTGAGCTTTGTGAACGAGCTAATCATCTTGGTCGTGAATTTGTTTTGCAAGTTACAGGTTGTGTGGCGGAGCGTAGTGCAAAAAATGCTAATTTGCCAACTGGCGACGTTGAGATTATTGTTTCGGAAATGAATATTTTGAACGAAGCTGTAACGCCTCCATTCACTATAGAGGACGAAACTGATGGTGGCGACGATCTTCGTATGAAGTATCGCTATCTTGATTTGCGTCGTGCATGTGTGCGTAAAAATCTTGAATTGCGTCATAAAATGGCTTTTGAGGTGCGTCGTTATCTCGATGAGCAAGGATTTTTGGAAGTGGAAACACCTGTATTGGTAAATTCTACTCCCGAAGGTGCTCGAGACTTTGTAGTGCCATCTCGTATGAATCCTGGTCAGTTTTATGCACTTCCTCAAAGTCCACAAACGTTGAAACAACTTCTCATGGTAAGTGGTTTCGATCGTTATTTCCAAATTGTAAAATGTTTCCGTGACGAAGATTTGCGTGCCGACCGTCAGCCAGAGTTTACTCAAATCGATTGCGAAATGTCTTTCGTAGAACAAGATGATGTGTTGAACATTTTCGAAGGAATGACCAAACATCTTTTCCGTTATATTAAAAATCTAGAGTTGCCCGATTTTCCTCGTATGACGTGGCACGATGCTATGAAATATTATGGCTCGGACAAACCTGATACACGTTTCGATATGCGTTTTGTGGAGTTGATGGATGTGCTGAAAGGATATGGTTTTGCAGTGTTCGATAGTGCTGCTTATATTGGAGGTATTTGTGCTAAAGGAGCAGCTTCATATACTCGCAAGCAATTAGATGCGTTGACCGATTTTGTGAAACGTCCGCAAATTGGTGCAAAAGGTATGGTTTATGCTCGTGTAGAGGCTGATGGCAATGTAAAATCGAGTGTAGATAAATTCTATTCGCAAGAAGTTTTGCAACAATTAAAATTGGCTATGAATGCCGAGGAGGGCGATTTGATTTTGATTCTCAGTGGCGATGATGTAAACAAAACTCGCAAGCAACTTTGCGAACTTCGTCTTGAAATGGGTTCTCAACTTGGCCTGCGCGATAAAAATAAATTCTCATGTCTTTGGATTGTAGATTTTCCATTGTTTGAGTGGAGCGAAGAGGATCAACGTTTCTACGCAATGCATCATCCGTTTACTTCTCCACGATTGGAAGATGTGCCATTGCTCGATAGCAATCCGGGTGCGGTGCGTGCCAATGCTTACGACATGGTTATCAATGGAGTGGAAGTTGGTGGTGGTAGTATTCGTATTCACGATAGCCGACTCCAGCAAAAAATGTTCGAATGTCTTGGCTTTACGCAAGAAGAAGCGGAACGTCGTTTTGGTTTCTTGATGAATGCGTTCAAATTCGGTGCGCCTCCTCATGGTGGTTTGGCATACGGACTCGACCGTTTTGTGTCGCTTTTTGCGGGATTGGATAGTATCCGCGATGTCATAGCGTTCCCTAAAAACAATTCTGGTCGCGACGTGATGCTCGATGCTCCTGGCATTATCGACCAATCGCAACTCGACGAATTGGGTTTGAAAATTGAGGTAAAAGAATAATAATATGAAAAAGAAAAATCTTGTTGTAGCATTATTGTGTTTGTTGTCAGTATCTTTATTTGCTGATAATAAGGTTTTTGTTCGCGAATATTATTATCAGGCAAGTGAATCGGATAGTAAAATTACTGCAAGAACAAAAGCATTGTCTGAGGTAAAGCGTCTTTTGTTAGAAGAACTTGGCGTTTATATGGAAAGTTATACCAATTATATAACTGAAGATAAAAATGGAGATGTAGCAAAAGATTTTTTTCAGAACGAAATAAAATCGTTGAGTGCAGGTATTACCGAAACAAGAATTTTGGAGGAAAATTGGAATGGAATACAATATTATATAAAAGCTGAAATAGAGGCAGACCCGACTGATGTTGCACGAAAAATAAATGCTTCGCTTGAAAAACGAAAAGCAGATGTTGTGATTGATAGTTTGCGTGTTTTGTTAAGTACAACTCAATCTATTTCTTTGCAAAAAAATGAAGAGGTAAAGGCTTTACAAACAAAATACGATGAGCAAGCTTTACAAGTAAGGCAACAAGAGGAGAAAGTTGAAACTTTGAAAAAGCAGTTGCAGACGCTACAAATTAAACTTGGTAATTATCAACAACAAGAGCAACAAATACTTTCGGAAGTACAAAAAATAGAACAACGTATAAAAAAATCATCTGACGTAGTGCTACAAAACGCAAGAATAGGTATGACTTATTCGGAACTTATTAGTGTTTGTGGAGAGCCGCGAGGTATGGATTATTCAAAAAAATACCTTAATTATGGAACAATATGGATAGAAATGAGTGATGCATTACTTATTAATCCTAATGCTATTGTTATAAAAGGTGCCTACGTGACAAAACCGAGTGATTTATATAGTTCAACTAATATCTTAAAATAAAATATTATGAATACGTTTCTTAAAATAGCAATTGGCTTTGTGCTTGGAGTTCTTTGTTTTTATTTAGTACAAAAAATAGAAGAAGAAAAAGCGAAAGAAGATATAAAAGAAGATGTGCAAGTTTCGTTTTTACAACAACTAAAACAACAGCTTGAATCTGATGAAACAGAAGAGAAGAGCAATAAAAATATTCATTTTTTTGACCTTACAACAAAAAAAGGGGTTGTAAGATTGCATACTTATATGTCAAAAGATTCTGTGCAGATTTTGATGGGATACCCGCAATCGACTGATGTTGATGTTTGGGATTTCAACGATGAGGTTCATGAAACGTGGGAATATAAAGTTAAAAGTGGATATGGTTATGAACAAACTATTTTTACAATAAAGTTTGTAAATGGGGAATTAGTATCAGTTAATCAGTATTAATAAATATTTTTTATGTCACTTATAGTAAATCTTTTAATTTCGGCTTTGGCGGTGTATTTCACTGCTTGGCTTTTGCCGGGTATTACGGTGAAAAGTTATGGGGCAGCTGTTGGTGTTGCTCTTGTTATTGCTGTTCTAAACGTGTTGGTAAAACCTCTGTTGGTGCTGTTGACTATTCCTGTTACGGCACTCACGCTCGGTTTGTTTTTGCTTGTTATTGATGCCATTATCGTTCTTTTGGCTGGGAAACTTTTGAGTGGTTTCCAAGTTGGTGGATTTTGGTGGGCATTGTTGTTTAGTGTAATTGTTTCGGTAGTTACCAATTTGTTATATAATTTGTTTTAATTAAATGGAAAGAAAAGTTCGTGTTCGTTTTGCACCATCGCCTACGGGAGCATTGCATATAGGTGGGGTGCGTACTTGTTTGTATAACTATCTGTTTGCAAAACAGCATGGTGGAGAATTGATTTTTCGTATAGAAGATACCGATAGTCAGCGTTTTGTGCCAGGTGCTGAAGAATATATCATTGAGGCTTTGACTTGGTTAGGAATAAAATTTGACGAAGGTGTTTCGTTTGGAGGAAACTATGGTCCTTATCGCCAAAGTGAACGTAAAGATATTTACAAAAAATATGTACAACAATTGCTCGATGCAGGCAAGGCTTACATTGCTTTTGATACACCTGAAGAGTTGGATGAGAAACGCAAACAAATAGCAAACTTTCAATACGATACAACTACGCGTATGCAAATGACCAATTCGCTTACGCTTTCTGCCGAAGAAGTAGAGCAACGTATTGCTTCGGGTGAGCAATATGTGGTTCGCTTTAAAATAGAGGCTGGTGAAGATGTTGTTGTAAACGATTTGATTCGTGGTGAAGTTTGTATTAATTCGTCGATTCTCGACGATAAGGTTTTGTATAAATCGGCTGACAACTTGCCTACATACCACTTGGCAAATATAGTGGACGACCATTTGATGCAGGTGTCGCACGTTATTCGAGGCGAAGAGTGGTTGCCTTCGGCTCCATTGCATGTATTGCTTTATCGTGCTTTTGGCTGGGAAGATACAATGCCACAATTTGTACATCTTTCACTTTTGTTGAAACCCGATGGCAACGGAAAATTGAGTAAGCGTGATGGCGATCGCCTTGGTTTCCCTGTGTTCCCACTCGAATGGCACGACCCAAAAACAGGCGATGTTTCGTCAGGATATCGTGAAAGTGGTTATTTGCCCGAGGCTGTTATTAATTTTCTTGCGTTGCTTGGATGGAATCCGGGTAACGACCAAGAAGTATTATCTATGGACGAGTTGATAAAGTTGTTTAATATCGAAAAATGTAGCAAAAGTGGTGCAAAGTTCGATTACGAAAAAGGAAAACACTTCAATCACATCTATTTGCAACAAAAATCGAATGCGGAATTGGCACAAGTTGTTCTTGATAAATTAGCCGAACTTGGACTTGAAGCTGATGCTACAAAAGTCGAAATGGCAGTGGCTGCAATGAAAGAGCGTGCTACGTTTACAAAAGACCTTTGGGATTTGTGTCGTTTCTTCTTTGTTGCACCGAAAGAGTTTAACGAAAAAGACGTGCAAAAGCGTTGGAAAGAAAACACGCCTACATTACTTAATGATTTGCTACAATTCCTTGAAACAATTGATTGCTTCGACAATGTAGAGCAAACCGAAGAAACCGTAAAAGCGTGGTGCGAAGAAAAAGGCTACGGACTTGGTAATGTAATGAATCCATTCCGTTTGACACTTGTGGGAGAAATGAAAGGACCACATATGTTTACCATTACACAAATTCTCGGTAAAGACGAAGTGTTACGCCGTCTGCAATACGCGCTAGATACTATTGTAAAGTAAAATGTTGATACTTAAACGAAAGCCTCGCATTTTGCGAGGCTTTTTTTATTTACTTGCTGGGACGACAGTAAGTAACGTTAATTATTTTTCATTTGTAACATCTGCATAATCACGATGTACAGAAATCCAAAGTTCTTGTGCATTACCTACGGTAAATTCTTCTCTGTAATCCCCATTATATTTAGAATAATAAGAATCTGTAGAATAATATGTCCAATTAATTCTGATAGTACTGTTTTTCTTAACATAATAATTACCAGGGTACTTCCCTATATAACCATCGTTAGTAAAAATACCTGTTATTTCACTATGATCAATTTTAGCTATATGCACTAGCGTATAATCTAAGGGGTCTTTTACTGGTTCTGGTTCATAGGTTTCACAGCTTATTAAACCTAAACAAAGTAAACTTAAGATAAAAAAATATTTTTTCATGTTAATAAAAATGTTTGTTGCCTTGTAGCTCTCCAACTTGGCGTTATAAAAATAAAAAAGCGTGAGAACTATAGTTTATCACGCTCGAGGCATCGGCAAACGCCCAAATAGAAATAAACAATCTCCCACGCAAGTTTGTATCGGAATACAAATCATGCGAGGCGTCCGGATTGTTTCTCTTTCTATTCTATGAAAATTTTGCCGATTTTCGAGCGAAAGAAAAAACTAAACGCTTCTACAAATATGTCTGCCAAAAGCAAATTGCTCAAGGCAACACAAAAGTAATAAGTTTTGCTGAAAAAACGGATTTTAAACTTTTGCTTTTTTTGTCAGTCATAATGAAGAATGAATTTTTAAACGTAGAGAATTATGAGAAAATTAGTTTTAGTGGTTTTGGTGGCATTTTCCACAGCGGTTTTTGCCGAAAATTATGTTGTAATAAACGAGCATTACATCGAGGTAACAGCCGATGCAAAAAAGGAAGTTGTTCCCGACAATATTTATTTGAAAATAGTACTCAAGGAGGGCGATTATAAAAATCGTACACTCGCCGAACTAGAAAACGATTTGGCTACGGTGCTGAAAACTTCGGGTGTAAATGTGGAAAAATCGTTGAAATTGAAAGATTTGTCGAGTAATTTTACCAAGAAATTTTTAGGAAGAAAAGCTAATGTGGAACAAGAGTATTCGCTTTTGCTCCATGATACAAAAACGCTTATGTTGGTTATAAAAAGCTTGGACGGTGCTGGTTTTTCTAATTTTGATATAGAGCGTTTGGAGTATTCCGACATTGAGAAGTGCAAGAGCGAGGTGCGAATCGAAGCTATGAAAAATGCTGCAAAAAAAGCGTCGGAACTTGCCGAAGCAATAGGGCAGAAGGCAGGTCGTGCCATTTATATTCACGAGAGCGGAACAAGTTATTCTTCTCCGCGAAATGTGATGATGTCTTATCGTAGCAAGGCGGTAGACACGATGGAAGAATCGGCAATGCCAGTGTTGGATTTTGAGCCGATAAAAGTTTCGGCTACGGTGCTGGTAAGGTTTGAGATTAAGTAAACTAAAAAGGAAATCGAAAGATTTCCTTTTTTTATAATACTTCAGCTACAACAAAATTGCTTCCGCCTACAAAAATAAAATCGTCAGGCGAAGCATCGTTTTTAGCTTGTGTAAGTGCATTTTGAACACTTTCGTAGCATTCTCCTTTTAGGTTGTAAGCACTTGCTTTTTGTTGAAGTTCGTATTCGTTTAAAGCTCTTGGAATAGAGGCTTTTGTAAAATAATAAACAGCATGTTTGGGTAAAAGTTGAAGTACGGTATCAATATCTTTATCGTTTACCATGCCAATTACAATGCGTAACGTATTGCATATTTGTGCATTGATTTGTTGTGTAAGGTAACTAAATCCACCAACGTTGTGTCCTGTGTCGCAGACGATTAGTGGATTCTTCCCAATAGTTTGCCAACGCCCTTGTAGGTTTGTTCGTTCTATTACTTGTTCAAAACCGTTTTTAATATCGTTAGGAGAAATTTTAAATCCTTTTTTGCGTAACTCGTTGAGTGCAACCATTACGGTGCGTTTGTTTTTCTCTTGATAAAAACCTTTTAGTTGACATTCAGGGATTTCTACTTCTGTATCTTGTGCAAAAAATATTGGTGCTTGTAGTTCAATTGCTTTTTCTTTGAAAATTTTTTTAATGTTTTCACTCTGATATTCTCCGATAATAATAGGAGTATGTTGTTTGATGATTCCTGCTTTTTGTTGTGCGATTTCTTCGAGGGTATTGCCCAGAATATTAGTGTGATCGTAGCTGATATTTGTGATGATAGATATTTCAGGCGAAATAATATTCGTACAATCCAAAGTACCGCCAAGTCCAACCTCTATAACTGCAATATCTACGTTTTGCTCCGAAAAATAGAGGAGAGCAAGTGCTGTAGTAATTTCAAAAAATGAAGGTTCGATTTCTTCGATTGTTGATTGGTGTTGTTCGATAAAATTGATGACTTTTTCTTCCGAAATCATTTTGCCATTGATGCGGATTCGTTCTCTGAAATCTTTTAAATGTGGCGATGTGTAGAGACCCACGCGATAACCTGCACATTGCAAAACCGATGCTATAAGGTGCGAACAAGAGCCTTTGCCATTTGTTCCGCCTATGTGAATAGTTTTGTAATTTTTGTGTGGCGATTGAAATTTCTCGTCTAAAAAATAGGTGTTTTCTAGACCTGTTTTATATGCTTTTTTTCCTATACTCTGAAACATAGGTGCATGCGAATATAAATATTCAATAGCTTCGTTGTAGTTCATTTTTAGTCTTTTAAGAAAGTAATTAAATCACTTGCATGGTCTATTATTAAATCAGCTCCAGCATTTTCAAGTTCTTCTTTCGTGCGGAATCCCCATGTGCAACCTACGGCAAACATCCCTGCTTTTTTTGCGGTTTCTATGTCGATGTTCGTATCGCCAATGTAAAGAATTTTATGGCAATCTATGTTCAGTTGTTTTGCTATATTGACTGCTGCTGTTGGGTTTGGTTTACGTGGAATCGTTGGTATGGCACCTTGTACAATGTCGAACGTATTTTCCTTGAAAAGATTTTTAGCTATTTTTTTTGTTAGTTCGTTGGCTTTGTTCGATAAAATACAGATGGCTAATTGTTTTTGTTTTAAAAAATCTAATAATTCTAAAATGCCATTATAGGGGTGTGTTTTGTCAATACAATGTTCGTTGTAGTAGTGCAACATTTGTTGATAAAAGATGTCAACATCTTTGGTCATTTGTAGATGTTTTGGGAGAGCTCGTTCTACCAATTTACGAATGCCATTGCCAACAAAACGCTTGTAGGTTTCAGTATTGTGAGTTGGTAGTTTGTTTGCTTTTAATACAAAATTCATTGCGTCGGCCAAATCGTTAATAGAGTTGACCAGAGTTCCGTCTAAATCGAATATAATGGCATTGAATTTTTTCATTTAAAGTAAATTTAAATATTCGTTTGCTTCAGTATCTGCTATTTCTGTATAAATAGATTTTAGCTTTTCAGATAGTTTAATGTAAAACTTCGAATTGTTTTCTATTTTGCGAAGATTTTTGAAAAACATTTGTTTGTGGTATAATATTTTATCGCTTGAGAAGTCGTTTTCTATATGTTCCAATACATATTTTCTCCATTCTAGTTCTTTGCAGCATTTTAGAATTTTGCTAACGAATGTTTCGGCAATATCTTCATCGTTAGAAATTATTGGGATTTTAACGGTTTCTTCTTCGAAAATTTTAATTTTTGATAGAAAAAAATCTTTATGAAGATTGAGATTTTCTGTAGTACAATTTTGTTGTATTTCTATCTTGATTCTATTTATATTTATTTCTAATTCAAAGAAAATACTTGAAATAGTTTGTATGAAATTAAGTGTAGATTTGTTGAATGAAGCACTGTTTTTTGTAAAATCTTTAAATAATTCTTGTATGATTTGTACAGCAAGTTTTACATCGAAAAGTTTTAGCAGTAGTTCTTTTTGATAACGTTTTTTCTCTTCTTCTAGGCGTAGGGTTAGTGTGTTTTCGTTTTGATTGTTCGAATAATCTAAAATGTGCGGATTGGTAGATAGTGCACGTTGATTGATTGACGACTTTAAAATAATGCCATCAAACGATCGACATCTACTCAATGCTACATAAACTTGTCCATTTGCAAAAGCTTGCTCTAAATCAAGAATTGCTTTGTCGAATGTTAGCCCTTGACTTTTGTGTACAGTGATAGCCCAAGCTAGCCGTAGAGGGTATTGTTTGTATGTGCCAATAACTTCTTCATTTATCTGTTTGGTTTCTGTGTCGACGTTGTAATTGATATTTTCCCATATTTCGTATGCAACTTTAATGTCGGTTTCAGAATCTTCACAGCGAACCATTATTTTATCATCGTTGAGTTCTGTAATTGTACCTATTTTGCCATTAAAGTATCTATGCGGCGATTCTCTGTCGTTGGCGATGAACATAACGCGAGCGCCTTTTTTTAATGTAAGAGTAGGTTCGTTTGGATAATTTTTTTCAGGAAAATCACCCGATATTTTTGCTTCAAAATTATATTCGGGGGAGTTTATTTTGCTCATCTCCTCGCTGTTGATACTATTAGCCTTGTAGTTGTGCGTGGTAAGAATTATATAATCTGAACGTTTAACGTTGGTTAGTTGTCGGTTTATTTTGCTACTAATAAGTATTTTACTGTTTGTCGACAAATTGTTGTGGCGGATTTCGTTTAAAAGATTTATAAATTTTTTGTCGGTTTGCCTAAAAATATGTTTAAGTTCTAAATAAATAGGAGGATATTGTTCTATAACTTTACTATGAAAAAAGAACGGCGATTGATAATATTGTGAAAGAATTTGCCACTCTTCGTCTTTTGCAACAGGAGGCAATTGATATAAATCGCCGATAAAAACGACTTGAACGCCACCGAATGGTGTGTTAGGATTTTTTCTGTGATGTCTTAAAACAAAATCGATGCTATCTAATAAATCAGCTCTTACCATGCTTATTTCGTCAATGATAAGCATTTCTAATTCATTGTAGATGTTTTTCTTGGTTGGATTTGCCCGTTGTTTTTTTATTAAGTTTGCAACACCTTCTGCAGTTGGAATAAAAGGTGTAAAAGGTAACCCGAAAAACGAGTGAATAGTAACTCCGCCTGCGTTAATTGCAGCAACTCCGGTAGGAGCAACAATTGCGAGGTTTTTCTGACTACATTGTTTTAATTCTTTTAAAAATGTAGTTTTCCCTGTGCCAGCCTTCCCAGTGATAAAAATAGAACAGGAGGTTAAGTTGGCAAAATCGTTTGCAATTTTGTATTCAAAGTGTTTTTCCAAGTTTAGAAATAATAATCAACGCAAACGCGAGAGATTCTGATGGATTTGCAAAATTCAGAAACTTTTAAATGTGATGGGTGTTTGGCGTAGGATTTCATGTCGTTTTCGTTGTCGAACGTTGTGGTTAAAACCATATCATATGAAGACTCGGAATTAATATTGTTGATGCCAACTTCTAAAGAACGCAAAACATCTATTTCGCCAACAAGCGATTCTAGTTTAGATTTTCCATTTGCAAAATCCTTAAATTTCCACATTACAATATGTTTTATCATAGCTAATATTTTTTACAAAAATACGAAAAAACGTGTGATGAACAATGAAAGTAAATGCGGTAAACGAATATCTTTTTATCTTTGCAAACAAGTGCTATGAATTACCTTTTGTTTGAAAAATATCCTGAAGTTTTTGCGTTTTCTACGGAGAGAAATGGTGGTGTTAGTGTAGGGAATTATACATCATTAAATCTTTGCGACTATACGGGAGATGTGTTGTGTTCGGTAGAAGAGAATCGACAAATTTTTTGTGAGGCAAATGGCATTTCTCAAGATAAATTATTTATGCCTCACCAAACTCATGGTAGTCGAGTAGAGGTTTTAGATGAAGATTTTTTGAAATTGTCAACTGTTTTGCAAAGGCAAAGACTTGAAGGAATAGATGCGTTGGTAACAAATTTAAGAGGCGTTTGTGTCGGGGTATCTACTGCTGATTGCGTTCCTATATTGTTGTTTGATTCTGTGCAGAAGGTTGTTGCTGTGGTACATGCAGGGTGGCGTGGTACTTTAGCAAAAATCGTGATAAATGCAATTGAAAAAATGTGTGTTTGTTTTGCTTCTTCACCTGCAAATGTGCTTGCTCAAATAGCACCATGTATTTCTTTTGATAATTATGAGGTTGGAGTGGAGTTAGTTACTCTTTTTCAAAATGAAGGTTTCCCTATAGAGCAACTTTTTTTGTATAGAGGAACGGAAAAATATTGTTTTGATTTAAAATCGGCTAATAAATTTTTGTTAGAGCAAGCAGGGGTGTTGCCAAGTAATATAGCAGTTTCTGAATTTTGTACATTTCGAGATTACGAACGTTTTTTTTCGGCACGAAGATTGGGAATTAAATCCGGAAGAATTTTTTCTTGTATGATGTTAAAACAATGAAAATAGAAAAACCGATAATTGTTGCAGATGCGAATATCCCTTTTTTGAAAGGAGTTTTGGATGAGAAAGCGGTAGTTCGTTACTTGCCGGCAGCTGAAATAACCAATGAGCAAGTGCGTGATGCTGATGCTTTAATTGTTAGAACACGAACTCGTTGCAATGAATCGTTACTTGAAAATACGAATGTAAAATTTGTGGTTACGGCAACTATAGGTTTTGATCATATCGATACGGAGTATTGTAGATTGAAAAATATAAAATGGCAGAATGCACAAGGATGCAATGCAGATTCTGTGGGGCAATATGTCGCGTCAGCTCTTTGTTTTTGGGCAAGTAAATATAAAAAGAATCTTTCGGAACTTACATTAGGAATTGTTGGTTGGGGTTATGTGGGGCAAAGCGTGGAACGTTATGCTAAATTATTAGGAATGAATGTTTTGAGAAATGATCCTCCAAGGCAACAAATCTATAAAAATGAAAGTTATGTTTCTCTAGAAACAATAACTTCAGTTGCTGATATTATTACATTTCATACACCTTTAATCACGGAGGGTGTTTTTGCCACCTATCATTTGGCAGATAATTGTTTTTTTAACAGCTTAAAACGCAAGCCTTTGCTTATAAATTCAGCACGTGGTGGTGTGGTGGATGAACAAGCTTTGTTAGAGGCAATGGATTTAGGAAAAATTTCTGATTGTATTATTGATTGTTGGGAAAATGAACCAAATATAAATCCTGTTCTGTTGGAGCGTTCATTACTTGCAACACCACATATAGCAGGATATTCTGCTGACGGTAAGGCTAATGCGACACAAATCTGTGTACGAGCTTTAAGCCGTTTTTTTGAATTAGGTTTAAATGATTTTGTTGTAGAACTTCCTGAAAAAAAGAAACTTGACAAAAATGTTGCATTGCAAGAACAATTACTTTTGGCATATCCTATTGAAAGAGATTCGAATCTTTTAAAAACAAGTCTGATAACATTTGAGCAACAACGAAGCGACTATCCAATGCGGCGTGAGTGTGAAATAAAATGAAACATCTATATATTTTTAATCCTGAACACGATTTAGCCTTGGCTAATGGTGATGTAAACTATGCAGCTCCGTTGTCAGCAAGACAGTTTGCTAAAGATTTGTCATGTTTGCCATTGTGGTATGCAGAAGAAGGTGATAGTGTTGTTGCTTCGCAGGAAAATCAAGAATGGAAATTGCAGATGGAGAGACTTTTCCCTGTTATGAAAACGATTTCTTTAGTTGAGTTTCAAACTGACGAAAAACTTTTGCCTTGGGGATGGAATTTTGCATTGAAAAAAAACTTTGATGGTATAAATGATTCATTTGTGGAAAATGTTGCTTCACATTCACATCGCCGATGGAGTATTGTTGCAATGAAATTTCTGCACGAGAATTTGACGTTTAAAATTCCTATTGCTGCTACGGAATTGTTTGATAGGGCAGAGGTAGATAATTTTATAAAGTATCAAACGAATACGATATTAAAGGCTCCGATTTCAGGTAGTGGTCGCGGTGTTTGGCGTTGTTTTGGAGCGTTGTCGCAAAGTGCAGAAGGCTGGTGTCAGCGTATATTTATTAAACAAGGAAGTGTAATGGCAGAACCACTTTATGATAAGGTTCAAGATTTTGCAATGGAATTTTGTATAAAAAATGGCAAAGCTACATTTTGTGGATATTCTTTGTTTGAAACGGAGGCGATGGGTGTTTATTCTTCGAATATATTAGCTTCAGATACAGAATTAGAGCATTTGTTGACAGAAAAAATACCGCTTGACTATTTGCAAGAGGTAAAAAAGGCTCTTTTGCAGTTTTTAGAGCAAGAATATTCGTTTTATGAAGGTTACCTTGGGGTTGATATGTTATTGTATAAGGAAAACGATCAATTAAAATTGAACCCTATGGTTGAAATAAATTTACGTATGACAATGGGACTTGTTGCTCGAAAGTTTTTTGATCGATTTGTTGCTCGTTCATCAATTGGAGTTTTTAAAATTAAGCATTTTAAAGATGGGAATGATTTACAAACTTATCATCAAGAAATGCAATTAAAATATCCTTTGCAATTGGAAAATAATCGTATTTGTAGTGGTTATCTTTCGCTTTGTCCTATTAATTCAAATACTCAATATTGTATTTCAATCGAAATCTCAAATCGCACTTAATGAACAAATTGTGTAAAATTTTTAATTTTAAGCGTCTGGCGTTTTTGTTTTCTGGTATATTGTTGGTTCTGTTGATATTAGCTACAATTATAGAACCAGTAATAGGTACAAAAGCCACAGTTGAAAAAATATATACTTCGCCGCTAACGATTGTTTTGTGGATAGCAACGGTTTGCTTTTCGTTAGTGTATTTGTTTCAGCGAAAAGTTTATAAGAATGTGATTACTTTTTTGATACATTTCTCGTTTGTTATTATTTTGTTAGGAGCTTTTGTTACGCATGTTTTTGGAGAACAAGGTAAGATCCATTTGCGATTGAATGAACCTGAAAATATGTATATTGATTCTGAAGGATTAGTACAGACATTTCCTTTTGTTATTGAGTTGATAGATTTTGATGTAGAATACTATAGAGGTACTCGTTCGCCTATGGATTTCGTAAGTGAAATACAAGTAAAAGAAGGTCAAATTGTAACGTCAGGAGTAGTTTCGATGAATAATATTTTTGTTTATCGTAATTATCGTTTTTATCAGTCGGGTTACGATGCCGATAATCAGGGTGTATTGTTTGCGATTAGTCGTGATCCATATGGTATAGCTGTAACCTATTTTGGTTATGCTTTTTTGTTGTTTTCTTTGGGAGCGTTCTTTTTTCAGAAAAATACGTTGTTGCGTCAAATACTAAAAAAACGTTCTTTACTTGCAATTTTTGCACTAATAATAACTATTGGGGTAGAAGCTACTCCTCGAACGTTACAACCAGAATTAGCAGAACGATTTTCGCAATTGTATGTTTATTATAATGGTCGTGTTTGTCCGTTGCAAACTTTGGCGAATGATTTTTGCCAAAAAATATATGGGAAAACTTCTTATAAGGAATTTTCTGCGGAGCAAGTGCTTGTTGGATGGCTGTTTTATTGCGAGGATTGGAAAAACGAGCCGATGATAAAAATAAGAGGTGAAAGTGTTCGATTGCAGCTTGGAATTGAGGGAAAATATGCTTGTTTAAATGATTTTTTTAATGCAGGTGAGTATAAATTGGAACGATTAGTACGGGAACGTATAGATAAAAATGTTCAATCGGCTGATGAAAAAATTAACTTAATTGAAATGGTCTCTTCGGGTAGTTTATTGCGTATTTTTCCTAGTAAAGATGCTAATGGAGAGTTGTGTTGGTATTCGTGGGCAGAACAAT
Source organism: Paludibacteraceae bacterium (assembly GCA_017547145.1). Taxonomy (GTDB): domain Bacteria; phylum Bacteroidota; class Bacteroidia; order Bacteroidales; family Paludibacteraceae; genus RGIG9608. The sequence goes on from JAFYQJ010000006.1 coordinate 137,058, forward strand.
TGCCAACTGATATTCCATTTGAACAAATGCAAATGATGAAAAAGATGATGTTGTTTGTTACACAAGAAATAGAAATGGGAAGGTCTTTTTCTTTACTTGATAGCTTGGAGCAAATAAGTATTTTTCAGAAAACAGAAGCTGGTGAGAATAATCTCCCACATAGAGTACGTTTCCTTTCCGAACAAGTTTATAACAAAATGCATATTACAAAGCCTTTGGCTATTTTTTCTTTAATGTTTGGTTTGCTATTGTTCGTTCTTTATGTTTATTATTTTGGAAAGGAGAGAAAACCCAATCGGATATTGTCTAATTTGTCAATTGGTGTTTTATCTCTTTTGCTTGTGCTTGTTTCGGTGATGATTGTGTTGCGTGGTGTTGTAAGTGGTCATTTACCTTTTTCTAATGGGTTTGAAACAATGCAGTTTTTGGCTTGGATAACTCTTATTTTTTCACTTTTGTTAAATAAAAAAATTAATTTATTTCTTCCTTTTGGCTTTTTGCTTTGTGGGTTATCGCTATTAGTCGCTATGATGAGTGCGGCAAATCCGCAAATAACACAACTGATACCTATACTTTCATCACCACTATTGAGCATTCATGTGGTGATAATAATTTTTGCTTATTCAATGCTCTCATTTCTTATGTTAAATGGCTTAGTTGCGGTGGTCTTTTATCTGTTTTGTAAGAATCGTCAGCAGCAAATAGAACGTTTGTATGTTATTGGAAAGATTATGCTTTACCCTGCATTGTTTTGTTTGGTAGTTGGTATTTTTGTAGGTGCGGTTTGGGCAAATGTTTCGTGGGGACGTTATTGGGGGTGGGATCCTAAGGAAGTGTGGGCGTTGATAACGATGATACTATATGCATTTCCTATCCATTCAAAATCTATATCGTTGTTTCGTAAACCGATGTTTTTTCATTTTTATGTAGTGTTCGCTTTTTTTGCTGTGCTTTTTACTTATTTTGGGGTAAATTATCTTTTGGGCGGTTTGCATAGTTATGTGTGATTTTTTATTTAACAGAAAAAATCCTACTCGCTGCAGAACTTGAAAAAATCGCATTCAATGCCAAAACGAATAGGATAAAAAGAAATAATAGAACCAGGCCTTGAAAAAATCGCAACCAATCAGGTCTATTATTTTTTGTCGCTAAATAGCCGCCCCAAAAGTGCGTGTCGCATTTTTACCTTAAAAATAAGGTTGATTCTCGCGGGCGGGGACTTTTGCGAAATCGATTTAATCAATTTGACACGTCTTGCCTTTCACATGCAAAGATAGAAAAAAATGTTTTTTTTGTTTTGTAAAAAAATGTAAGAGATTTGTTGCTTTATTAAAAAAAGCATTATCTTTGCAAACGTTTTTGGGTCCCATAGCTCAGTTGGTTAGTAGCACCTGACTCATAATCAGGGGGTCCTTGGTTCAAGCCCAAGTGGGACCACTCATTGAAAATTAAGCACTTACTATAAGGTAAGTGCTTTTTTTATTAAAGTTGATTTTGTTATGTTTGCATTTGCTGTTTATAAATTAGAAACGTATATGAGAAAAATCGTCATTTTTTTGTTTTTTTTATTTTGTATTTATACTACAAAAGCTCAAAATGCTGATTCTTTATTTAGCTATAGAAGTGAAGGTACATTTTACACATTCTGTCAAGTAGAAGCAAAGTGTTCAAATGAAATTGCCAACGAAATAGTAAACGATTTTATTGGACAATTTCGTGGAGATCCAGAATTGCTTTTTGAATGGGCATTAAAAGGCATCGGTAAACAAAATGATGAAGAACATGACGAAATCCTTTTAGAATTAAAACGTACAACTTTCGATCCTGAAACACAAATAGGAGTGATTGTGGCCGATATAAAAATACCGGGATTGCGAACTTTTAAAGATATTGAAATAGAAAGCCGAGTAACTAACAGCAAACTTTCCGATGGATCTAGTGAAATTATTGTTGATATTTTTTATTCTAATATACTGCTTAAGAAAGCTTATGGTGTATATAAAATAATACCAAAAGATGATGAAACACAATTGTTTAACATAACAATAAGTGTTAAATTTAGTTGGTTCTTCGATTTATTTGTTACAATGAAACGTTATTGCTCAATCTTTGAATGGCGTGCAAAGGGCTTTATGGAAAACATGCGTAAAGAAGCAGAACGTCGCCAATCACTCTTCAACAACTAGTGTTACTGCGTCTATTTGCCCACCGAGTGGAGGATTCTTTTTTGAAAGTTGTACTCGTACATGTGTTACTTTAGGATGAATTGTTTTTAAACGTGTAACAATACGTTGTGCTACAGTTTCGAGTAATTTAGAAGTTTTTTGCATCTCGTCTTTTACTACATCATATACTTGTTGATAATTCAATGTGTCATTTAAGTTATCTGATTGTAATGCGGTAACTTCTTGTAAATCAATTGTTACTGTTACATAAAAATCATTCCCAATAATGCGTTCTTGCTCAAAAAAACCATGATAAGCATAAAAGTGCATACGTTCTAAAACTATCTGCATAGCATATGTTTAATTAATTCGTAATTTTATATATTCTCTCAAATTCCAAAGTTGTTTTTCTTGCAATTTAAAATCCTTTAATTCGGTAGAAACCATTTCAAAAATTTCTTCAAATAAATTCAAATCGGAAGAATATGCTTTTTGGAAAAGTTCTATTGCTCCGTCTACATCTCCTTGATAAAATCGTATAAATGCCCAACGTATAAAATCAATAGTGGAAAATTTTTCTATTGTTATTTTTCCAAAATATCGCTCTGCTTGTTCTAGTTTTTCACACAAAAACGAACACCACGCCAAAGAACGTATAACCTGAAGATTGTCAGGATTGAAATAATTTATTTTAAAGTAAAGAGCAAGTGCTTCAGCATATTTTTTTTGCTCGAACAAACAATTAGCAACATTCAAAAGTAGTTTGTAATCTTCAGGGTTGTAGTCTAATAAACGTTGAAAATAAAGCAAAGATTGTTCGATATTTTTCAATTTTTTATAGCAAATCGCTAATTGTCGTAACACCCATTTCTTCTCAGGAGCCGATAATTCAATTTTAGTATAAATATCTACTGCTTTTTCCAATTCGCCAACTCGCTGATATGTATAAGCCAATTTGCATAACAAATCAATATCTTCGCTGTTTTCTAGATTCATACGAGTGTAAAGAGATAATGCTTCTGTATACATCTTTTTTGAAAAATAGAAATCAGCTATTGACAAAATATTTTTTTTATCTAACCATTGCCATAAAAACGTAATGTCGGTAAGTTCGCTTAAATGTAAAAACGGATTGTATGACATTGTATGTTTAAATAATTTATAATAGCGATACAAGTTTTGTATGTAGTTATTCGCTTTTAACGAAAAAGTCAATTTCAAATCTTTAAGCGAACGATCGTTTATGTCAGTTTTTATTTGCTCTATTTCTGTTTTTAAATTATGCTTCATAAAATCCATTTGCGAATCGGGCAATTGCATTAGACTAAAACAAAATGAGTATTTGTCCGAATCGCACATCATATTATTTGACATCAAGAGCGAAAAAATATCATTATCGTTTTCAAATAGTGATTTTATACTTTCGTTTTTGGGGTTAAATGGCATAAACCAATTAAATGCTTCGTCGAAAAAAGGGTAGTGTTTTAGCGACGAAAATGTACTCATGTAAATATCACTACCTTCGCGTTGCAATTCTCCAAGTTGTTGTAGTTTTTCACTCAAACCAATTTCATCAAACAACTCTTGCATTTCATCCATGGACGTTTCTTCGTCAAAATTATTAGTTTTTGAGTCGTTCCATTTCTCATTTAGTTTTGGAGAAATTCGCATCATGTCTGGTAAAAGATCTTCTTTTATTTTTCGATTTAAATTCTCGGTTTCTTGACTCCGAATTAAGTGGCAGATAACAATTTCTAACTCTGAGGTGAAATTTGAATCGGCTGATAATTTTCTCATTTTGTGTACTAATGTCTTATAAATACCAATACGTTTGGCGTAACGTTGGCATATAAAAACTATTGCAACCAATGCACGTAGACGAATCATTTCGTCTTTACTTCTGCATAATGTTAATAACAATACAATCTTTTCTACTTGAAAAAAAGATAATGTACTCAACATCAGTGCTGAAACAATCACGCCTCTAAAGTCGATACTGAAATTTTCATCGGCTATGAAATCTGTTAATTTCGTTTGTTCGTTTTCTGTTAACCTATTGACAATTAAGATAGAATAAAATAAGTCAAAATAATATGTTTGGGTTTTGTTTGATTCTAAATCATTGTCTTTTTTATTAAACACATCAGCAAGCAAATCATTCAATGCAATCTTATCTTGCAAAGTATATAAATTTTCTATACATGTTATAATTGAGAGTTGCTTTCGTTCTTGTTTCTGTTTGTACTCAAAAAAAGAACTATTACGTGATTGGTATATTTCGTATAAATCATCAAATAAAGCGTATGATTTATAAAGTAATTGCATAAATATTTGTTCTCGCTGCGTATCTGATGTCCCTTTTAAAGCAAAATTTAGCATTTGCCCATAGATGAGTTTCATTTCATCTATAGCGTTTAATGCTGATCCGTTTTTTTGCGTTTCAGCGAAAGCCTGTAATAAATTTAATGCTTCGGCTATCTTTTTCTCCGATAACAATACCTCAAGTTGCTTTATATTTGAATTTTGCATAGTCCAATTCAATTAAAATCAAGGAACTGGGTCGTATCCGCTACCACCCCAAGGATGACACCGCATAATACGTTTTACACCCATCCATCCACCTCGTATTATACCATATTTTTTTACTGATTCTACCATGTATTGTGAGCATGTTGGTACATATCTGCATGAGGGAGGAAACAAAGGTGAAATACACTTTTGATAAAAATACACTGGCAAAAGAAAACAAAAATGTAAAACTTTTTTCATTGTTTTTTTGCTAATAATTCTAATGCTTCACACATTTTTTTCTGTACAAAATCAAACTTTGGCACTGTATTGCATATTGAAACAAATGCAATATGAAAACAAGCTTCTTGTAGCAAATGTTTATTCAAACGATATGCTTCACGCATTAAGCGTTTTATACGATTACGGTCTACAGCATGTTTGAATCGTTTTTTGGGGACAGAAAATAACACTTTCGTGTCATTTTTACTAGTAGTATAAAGTACACGAATTGGGTAACAAGAAAATGATTCGTTTTTGGCAAAAAGTTCTTGTACTTGCTTTTTCCCTTTCAATCGTTCTTGTTTAGATAGTGTATGTATTTTTCTTTCTACCATAACATTTCTTCCGTAGATGCAAAGATACAACAAAGCCCAAAAGTATACACTATCAATCTGTTTTTTACGAGTTGTTTTATGCATTTCATACACTTAAAATATTATTTTATACATTGGTAATATTTAAATTTTGTCATATAGAAGAAGCAAAGTACTTTTGCTTAAGAAAAGCATTGAATGAAAAAACATTTAATCATATCAACATCAATCGACCTAGTTCGTATTGCCCCTGATAGAATTGTTTATATAGCATCAGATGGCAATTACTCTACGTTGGTGCAAACAGACAATGAAGTTCGATTGTTATCCTATCAACTAGGGCAAATAGAAAAAATGATTTCACAACAACTTGGGAGCGAGGGAAATAATTTTATTCGTATTGGAAAAAGTTTAATTATTAACCGTTCCTATATTTACTATATCAATATACCAAAGCAAAAACTCACACTTTCCGATGCGGTTTCGTTTAATCATACCGTAACAGCATCGAAAGAGGCGTTAAAACAATTAAAGGAACTTTTAGAAAAAGAAAGCAAATAGTTATGAAAGAATATAAAGATATTAGAGATGACCAAATTCGGATTATTGGCGACAAAAATGAGAAACTTTCCTTTTTTCGTAAAAAATATATTGCTTTATGTATATTGGGTATAATAATTGGTATTATAATTATTATTGTTATTTGTACATCACAAAAGAACTTGGAGGAGGAAGAACCTGGATATTTTGAACCTACAGTAATTCTGCCTGCTGATCCTATCAGATATAAGCCTCTTGGTCGTGATGTAGATTCTATTGTACAGGGATTTGTCGAAATACGAGATACTTCTATTAATGATATTCCTTTTAAAATATATATACCTCACAATGCAGAGATGTCTTTACATATTGGGAAAATAAATAAAGAAGACACTACGATTGTGTATGTGGCACAAGCTGCTGACGTAAGAGCTGATAATGGAAATATTGTTGGAGCTTTTGTTTTAAAAGGTGAACCTCGTGCGTGGGGATTATCCAAAAAAGGTTTTTGTGCATCAATAAATGGAAAGATAACAGTTGGAGTTGCAGAAAACTCTCCTCTCTTTGAAAAAGCTACCGAGGAAGGTGGGTATTTCTTCCGACAATATCCTTTGGTGTCTAATGGAAAAATAGTAGAAAACGAGCCAAAAGGGAAGTCTATCCGAAGAGGTATTTGCGATAGAAAAGGTGAGATTTTTATGGTCGAAACGTTAACGCCTGAATCTTTTCACGATTTCGCACAAGCATTAGTAGATTTAGGCGTAGGTCAAGCTATTTATCTCGTAGGTTCTTCAGCTTATGGTTGGGCAGTTGATGAGTATAAAGTAAAGCATGAATTTGGTATTGAGAACCAATTTACTTATTATCGTAGGAGAATGCCTAAAAATACAAGTTACATTGTGTGGAAAAGATCTAATTAATAACTAAAAATTATGAACTCTATTTTACTTGACTTTTGCAAAGCGTGGCAGACTTTTGATGCAGACTTGATTATTAAACACCTTGATGATAGTTTTGTTTATGATTCGCAGTGGGTATTTTCATCTCTAAATCGCAATCAATATATTGATTACATTAGAGGCAAATTTCAAACACTAAGAAGTAAAAACATTTCAATTGAAGTTTCGGTTGTTGACGATCCATATGCTGGCAATAGTATGTTGCGGCTAATACAAAATGGGGACATTTGCTTCTACCGCATCAAAGTACACGATAATAAAGTAATAAAGGGGGACTTGTGTATGTTTTAAGATATTCTATTGGCTTGGGGATAACAACGAATGAAAGCGATGAAATAACAAAGTAATTAGTATTTTATACACCCTCAAAATGATTTCGTACAGTCGAGATAAAAATGCTCGGTTGTACGATTTCTTTTTATGACATTTGCTCATATAATAATTTAAAATTTAAAAAAATATGAAGAAAAAGAATCAAATTTTTCAAGCATTGCTTGGTGTTTCGGCAACAATAGTTACAGCATTGATTGCCATGGGACGTCTTACGTGGAGTAAAATGAAAAAATGGTGGAAAAGTCGTTCGACAATTCATAAAGACATTGTATGTAGTTTACTCGTTGTTTTTGTTGTTTTAATATTCTTATCGAAATTAATTGCGACTATTACATCATTTGTTAAAAGTGAGTTTGGGCGTATTCCTGATTTTGACGAAAAAATATCTGAAAATATTTCATTGCATGCCTTTGCAAAAAATAAAAATCGTTTGTACAACAACAAAACAAAAAAATATACAACTTATAGGTTTAATTGGTTGTCGGATGTTTCAGAAAATGACTCCTTGGCGGCCTATTCTTTACCAAATAGACGTGGTTTTATCAATGTGAATACAGGTGAAATAATTATCGATGCAAAAAAGAATAATTATCGCAAGGCTTGGATGTTCTCTGAAGGCCTTGCCGCTGTTGTAAAAGGTGACAAAATGGGTTTTATAAATGCTCAAAATGAAGCTATTATTCCTTTTCAGTTTCCATATTCAAGCAAAATATATGCAATGAATTATATGTTTAAGAATGGATTGTGCCTGATAAATAACGAGGAAGGAAAGTTGGGTTTGATTGATAAAACAGGGAAGTGGGTCGCAGAACCAATATATGAGGTTATTTTAGATACAAAAATAAAGGGGTATAAGATTGTTATTAATGATGATAAGTATGGATTACTTGATTCTTTAGGAATGCAAGTTTACCCTGTAGAATATTCTTTTATCAGTGTTGCTTCTGATGGTTTTGTATTAACAAAAGATGGTCGAATGTGGCAAGAGGATTTTAGCGGTGAGGTAATGTTACCTTTTATGTTTGAACGGACGTTTTATTTAAATTATCCAATTGGGTATAATGAACAGGGTTGGATATCATATGTTTTTGCAAATTATTTAAAATATGAAATTGAAGGCCGTTATGGTATTATGAATCGTATAACAGGTGAACCCATAACTCTTGCTATTTATTCAAACATCAATATGTTGTCGAAAGAATTGTTTGAGGTTAGAGAACATGATGGCTACTACTTGTTGGATACCAATGGGAATCTTGTAGAAGACTGAAAATACAAAAAGTAATAAAAATCAATGGAATAAATAAGGTATGTCCCTTGCTTATTTTGTTTGTGAAAAAAGTTTCTTTATATGTGGGTTAAAATAAAAAAGGGTTTCTTCAAAGAAACCCTTTTGTGATCAAGTTGGGATTCGAACCCAAGACCCACAGCTTAGAAGGCTGTTGCTCTATCCAACTGAGCTACTCGACCATGCTTTTTCTAAAAAGCGATGCAAAATAACACTTTTATATTTAAAAAAGCAAATTTTTAGACCATTTTAATAATAGAAATATTATCTATATGGTGTTTTTTTAGTAATATTGCATTCCGAAAAATGCATTAAAATGAAAGTATTAAAATTTGGTGGAACATCCGTAGGTTCCGTAAATGCAATATTAAAAGTAAAAGAAATAACTGAATCGCAAACAGAACCAATAGTAGTTGTCGTATCGGCTTTGAGCGGAATTACAGATAAGTTGTACGAAACAGCAAAATTAGTTGCTCAAGGAGAATCTTACAAAACAGCATTTGATGAGATCGCTGAAAAGCATTACAATATAATAAAGGCAACCGTTGCAGAAGAAAAACAAGCTGCAGTTATGCAACAAATAACTATTTTGTTGGATGAGTTGCAAAATATTTTCAAAGGTGTTTTTCTTATTAAGGATATATCAGATAGGATTATAGATACCATAGTAAGTTATGGCGAAAGACTTTCGTCGGTTATTATTAGTCAAGTTATAAAAAATGCAGTTTGGGCAGATTCAACAACATTTATTAAAACAAGCCCTCAATTTGGAAAACATGTAGTTGACTTTGCAGAAACGACTAAAATGGTTTGTGAAAAATTTGCTGAAGAAAAGAAATGTGTCGTTTGTGGCGGGTTTATATCTTCTGATAAACAAAGTGGAAATGTTACAAACTTAGGTCGTGGAGGTTCTGACTATACGGCTGCAATTATTGCGGCGACATTAAATGCTTCTGTATTAGAGATATGGACAGATGTGGATGGTTTTATGACCGCAGACCCAAGAGTTATTAACACCGCATATGTGATAAATAAACTTAGTTTTATAGAAGCAATGGAGCTTTGTAATTTTGGTGCAAAAGTTCTTTATCCGCCAACTATTTATCCAGTTTATCACAAAAATATTCCAATTCGTATAAAAAATACATTCAAACCAGAGGCTCCTGGTACTTATATTTCTCACGAAAACGACGATATAAATAAATCAATTAAAGGAATATCTTCGATAAACGATACATCGCTGATAACTGTTCAAGGATTAGGAATGGTTGGTGTTATTGGTGTTAATTATCGGATATTTAAAGCATTAGCAAAAAATGGGATAAGTGTATTTTTGGTTTCGCAGGCAGCATCAGAAAATACAACTTCGTTTGCAGTGAAAAATGCTGATGCAAAGTTAGCGGTAGAAGTATTACAGCAAGAGTTTGAAGAAGAAATTCAACAGGGAGAAATTAGTAATATTGCAGCTGAATATGATTTGGCAACGGTAGCCATTGTAGGAGAAAACATGAAACGTACTCCGGGCATTGCAGGTAAACTTTTTGGAACACTTGGTCGAAATGGAATCAATGTAATTGCTTGTGCTCAAGGCGCTTCTGAAACTAATATTTCGTTTGTTACCGACTTAAAGTCGTTGAGAAAAGCGTTGAATGTTATTCACGATTCGTTTTTCTTATCGGAATATCAAGAGTTGAATATTTTTCTTGCCGGAATTGGAACTGTTGGAGGAAGTTTATTGGAACAAATCAAGCAACAACAATTGCTTTTAATGCAGAAAAACAGACTCAAACTCAATGTTGTTGGAATTGCTGATTTCAAAAAAGCTATTTTCAAACGAGAAGGAATTGATTTAGAAAATTATCGTGAACTTTTGAATAGCGAAGGAAAAGATAACTCTCCCGAACTGCTAAAATCAGAAATTCTTTCGATGAATATTTTCAACTCAGTATTTGTGGATTGTACTGCTAGTGCCGATATTGCTGCTCTTTATAAAGATTTGTTGTCGAACAATATTTCTGTTGTTGCTGCAAATAAAATAGCAGCTTCGTCAGCTTACAACGATTATGCAGAATTGAAAAACATTGCACTCAAACATGGTGTAAAATATCTATTCGAAACCAATGTAGGAGCTGGTTTGCCAATTATTAACACTATAAATAATTTGATAAATTCAGGTGATAGAATTTTGAAAATGGAAGCAGTTCTATCTGGTACACTCAACTATATTTTTAACACCATAAGTGCCGAAATTCCATTAAGCAAAGCCATTGCAATGGCAAAAGAAGCTCGCTATTCAGAACCTGATCCTCGTATCGATTTGAGCGGAAAAGATGTTATTCGCAAGTTAGTAATTCTCACACGCGAAGCTGGATATAAAGTTGAACAAGAAGATGTGGTAAAGAACTTATTTGTACCAAACAACTTTTTCGAAGGTTCGTTGGACGATTTTTGGAAGGGAATTCCTGCATTAGATGAGGAGTTTGAAGTAAAACGTCAAGCTTTGGATGCGAAAAATATGAAATATCGTTTTGTGGCAAAAATGGAAGAAGGCTCTTGCGAAGTTGGATTGCAAGAAGTGGCATCAAATCATCCGTTTTATGACCTTGAGGGAAGCAATAATATCATAATGATTACAACTGAGCGTTATCACGAATATCCAATGATTATAAAAGGTTATGGAGCTGGAGCAAGTGTTACATCTGCTGGTGTTTTCGCCGATATTATAAGTATTGCCAATATTCGTTAATACAATATGAAAAAAGGAATTTTAAACTTAATTTTAATAGTTTTATTTATTGTTGCAGCAGTTTCGTGCGACAATAAAACAATTAGTTATGCTGATCAATTGAAGGATCAAGAAAAACTGATAGAAGATTTTATAAATCGTGAAGGGATTGTGGTTTTAAATAAATTTCCGTATGACACTGTTTTTGCTGATAATGAGTATGTTTTAACAGAGTCGGGATTGTATTTCAATTTAGTAAAAAAAGGTGTTGGTGATACACTTCGAAACGGAGATGAAGTTCAAATTCGATATAAACAAAAACTTTTAACAGAGAATGCGATTTTAGAGGAATATTGGACCACGCAAGACGCTCCATATCCTACAAGTTTGAAATATAACATTGATTTAGAATCTATAGGATGGAATGAAGCGATTGGATATATGAAACGGTCGGGAAGTCATTGTAAAATTATAGTGCCCGCGGCATTAGGTTTTTCCGCTGCCCAAAACTCTGTTACACCTTATTTCTTTGAATTAAATATAAAATTTCATAAATAATTATATGACTCTTATTAAAAGTATTTCAGGTATTCGCGGTACTATTGGCGGTGCCGTTGGCGATGGACTTTCTCCTATTGATGTAGTAAAATTCATTTCGGCTTATGCTACATGGCTAAAAACTTATCGCAACAAAACACGTTGCAAAGTGGTTGTTGGACGTGATGCTCGTATTTCTGGAGAGATGGTAAATCACTTGGTTATTGGGACATTGCTTGGCTGTGGATGCGATGTTACAAACATTGGATTGGCATCAACTCCTACTACAGAACTTGCTGTCAATATGGAACAAGCAGATGGAGGAATCATTCTTACTGCAAGCCATAATCCAAAACAATGGAATGCCTTGAAGTTACTTAACGAACGAGGTGAATTTCTTAATAAAGAAGAAGGAGAAGCGTTGCTCGAAATTGCCGAACGAGGAGAGTTTTCATACGCTGAAGTGGATGAAGTTGGATCTTTAGTTGAAAAATCTGATTTTACCAAACGACACATAGAAAGTGTTCTTAAACTTGATTTGGTTGACGTAGAAGCCATTCGTAAAGCTAATTTTAAGGTAGCCTGCGATTGTGTTAATTCGGTTGGTGGAATTGCTATTCCTGAACTTTTGGCGGCTCTTGGAGTTGAACAAGTAGAAAAACTTTACTGCGAGCCAAACGGGCATTTCCCTCACAATCCAGAACCACTACCAGAACATTTGGAAGATATTTCTAACTTGATAAAGGATAAGAAAGCAGATGTTGGCTTTGTGGTTGATCCTGATGTTGATCGTTTGGCCATTATTTGCGAAAATGGAGAAATGTTTGGTGAGGAATACACACTTGTTTCCATTGCCGACTACGTGTTGCAACACACCAAAGGAAACACCGTGTCGAACCTAAGTTCAACACGTGCCTTGAGCGATGTAACCACGAAATACGGATGCGAATACAACGCTTCTGCTGTAGGCGAAGTTAACGTTGTTGCAAAAATGAAAGCAACCAACGCCGTAATCGGTGGTGAAGGCAATGGTGGTGTCATCTACCCGGCTTCGCACTACGGACGCGACGCTTTGGTGGGTATAGCATTATTTTTGACTCACTTGGCAAAATCAGGGAAAAGTGTATCGGAATTACGTGCTTCTTACCCTAATTACTTTATATCTAAAAATAAAATTCAGTTGACACCAAACATTGATGTTGATGGGGTACTTTGTGTGATAAAAGGTTGTTACAAACAATTTAAAATCAACGATGTAGATGGTGTAAAAATAGACTTTCCACAAGGATGGGTACATTTGCGTAAATCGAATACTGAGCCTATTATCCGCATTTATAGCGAAGCACCTACGCGTGAGCAAGCCGACAAATTTGCACATGCCATTATGGACGAAATACGAAGAATAGCAAATATTTAAGATTTAATAATATTTAATTACTAACCTTTTAAAAATTTGATTTTACGACACAGATATAAAGCGTAGTTGATACGTACATCTTGAATTTTTGGAAATAGCGTTTTAGCTATCTTTTTCTAGCAATAAAATTTGGCGATTTTTAGTCCGAAAAAGATAAGTGAAAAATGCTCACGTTAAGGCGTGGGCTTAACTTATCTTCGTGGACGTGGGTTACGCCAATACCTTTTGCTAGCGGGATACTTTAAGTTCCACGCTTTTTTTATGTACGTATGTTTACAAAAAGGAACAAAATCTTTTAGATACACTAATTTAAAATCAAAAAAATGAGAATATTATATTTTACTTTTATAATGCTTTTAATGTATTCCTGTTCAACAACGTTTCAAACAGTTAAAACAGTAACTCTAAAGGAACCTGGGAAAAGGTATGTGGGTAATGAGTATAAAGATATGATAGGGAAAACAGAAAATTATATTTTACAAAAAATGACTGCACCAGATAAAGAGAGTAGTGATGGGAATGGAGGTAAGATTCTTGTATATCAAGATACTAAATGGATTACAAATTCTTCTTCGTCTTCACATACATCTACTTTAGGTTATGGTAGTACAAATACTTATGTTGCCAATACCAAAATTACAAGTTATGGAAATACTAGTTTGTATACTGATTATAACAAAAAAGAAAAAAGTGTCACAGAACAGAATAAAAAATATATAAACTTTTTTATAAATGATAAAGGAATTTGTTATAATGTTAAGACAAATATTGGTGATAAATATGAACGTACTCCTGGGACATATCAAGATTGTACTTATACGCATAAGGGAATATTTATGGATCATCGATGGTATTGGTTATGGCTTTTAGGGCCAATACCAGGAATAATTGTCTCAATTATTGACCTTGTCGATTTTTGTACAGAAACTACAACAAAAAGTTGTGGTAAACCTTATCAGAAATAAATTTATAAGAAGACTGAAATGATATGTAAAAAATTTGCTTATCTCTATCGTTTATGATTTAAGAGGGGAGTTTATATATATATATTATGTAATTGTTTGGTTATAAGTTTATTATCTAAATAGGTGTATTTTTGTTATCTTTGTAGGTAGAAGGCTGTTGAGTATATAAGGGCGAATTGTCGCCACTCGAATATGACTCAATAGCCTTTGCTTCATTCTTTATATATAAGGTTTATGGGTAGTTGTTTTTTTGCATTATCCTTCATTTTTTATAATCCTAAACTGACACTTTGGCACGTAAAGTTGTTTGGCATTTTTTTTGAAATAAAAGTATCGTAATTTTTAATAATAAAAATATATGACACAAAAAGGAAATATAGGAGTTACAACAGAGAATATTTTCCCTGTTATCAAGAAATTTTTGTATAGTGATCACGAAATATTCCTTCGTGAACTAGTATCAAACGCTGTAGATGCTACCCAAAAATTGAAAACACTATCGTCGGTAGGCGAAGTTAAGGGTGAAATAGGAGATACTACTGTTCGAATTTCAATTGACAAAAAGGCAGGAACAATAACAATTTCCGACAAAGGAATTGGTATGACCGAAGAAGAAATTGATAAATACATCAATCAAATAGCATTTTCAGGAGCTGAAGAATTTTTAGAAAAGTATAAAAATGATGCTAATGCAATAATTGGACATTTCGGTTTAGGTTTTTATTCTGCGTTTATGGTTTCTAAAAAGGTAGAAATTTTTACGAAGTCATATAAAGAAAATGCTACACCTATGCATTGGAGTTGTGAGGGAAATCCTGAATACAACCTTGAACCATGCGAAAAAGTAGAGCGAGGGACGGATATTGTACTTCATATAGATGACGAAAACAAAGATTTTTTAGAGGATTCTAAAATAGAAGGATTATTAAAAAAGTATTGTAAATTTCTCCCAGTAGCAATAGCTTTTGGTAAAAAGAAAGAGTGGAAAGATGGTAAAAATGTGGAAACTGATGAAGATAATTTGATAAATAATACAACACCAGCATGGACAAAAAAGCCTAGTGAATTAAATGATGATGACTATAAAAAGTTTTATGAGGAACTTTATCCGTTTACATCAGAACCACTTTTTCACATTCATTTAAATGTAGATTATCCATTTAATTTAACTGGAATTTTGTATTTTCCAAAAGTGAAAAGTAATCTTGATTTGCAAAGAAATAAGATACAACTTTATTGTAATCAAGTGTTTGTAACGGATTCGGTAGAAGGTATAGTTCCAGATTTTTTAACACTTTTGCATGGCGTGATAGATTCTCCAGACATTCCGTTGAATGTTTCGAGAAGCTATTTGCAAAGTGACCAAAATGTAAAGAAAATATCTTCTCATATTACGAAAAAGGTTGCAGAGCGTCTACAAGATATTTTTAAAAATAATCGTCAGCAATTTGAAGAGAAGTGGGATAGTTTGCAATTGTTTATTGTTTATGGAATGCTTACTGATGAGAAATTTTACGATAAAGCAAAAGATTTTGTTTTGTTGAAAAATGCAGATAATCAGTACTATACACTCGAAGAATATAAAAAACTAATTGAAGTGAATCAAAAAGATAAAGAGGATACTTTGATTTATTTGTATGCTAACAACACAGAAGCTCAACATGCTTATATTCAAGCAGCAAAAGAAAAGGGATACGATGTATTAGTACTTGATGGTCAACTTGATGTTCATTTTATAAATCAATTAGAACAAAAGAATGAAAAAACGCGTTTTGTTCGTGTAGATAGTGATATTGTTGGAAAACTAATTGTAAAAGATGAGGTTGAAAAACTTAATTTAACAGATATTGAAAGAAGCGAATTGACTACTATATTTTCATCACAATTACCAAAATTGGAAAAAGCAGACTTTATTGTTTCTTTTGAAAATTTAGGAGAAAATTCTCGTCCAATTATTATTACGCAAAATGAATTTATGCGTAGAATGAAGGATATGAGTGCAGTGCAGGGTGGTGGAATGATGAATTTTTATGGCGAAATTCCAGATAATTTTAATTTAGTAGTAAATGCTACACATCCTTTAGTAAAACATATTATTAAAGAAAAATCCGAGAATTGCGATGATTTATTAAAACCTTTTACTGCTAAAATAGAAACGTTGGAAAAAGACAAGAGTGATTGGAATGTTGCTCATAAAGACATAAAGAAAGAAGATATTCCAGCAGTTGAAAATGAGGATTTGGAAAAAATAGAGTCGCAAATAATAGAGCAGAATAATGAGAAACGTAAAATATTAGAAAACTTTGCAAAAAGTCAAAATACAATTTCTCAACTCATTGATTTAGCTTTACTATCTAATAATATGCTTAAAGGTGAAGCTCTTGATAACTTTATTAAAAGAAGTTTAGATTTAATCAAGTAGTAGTAGTGTTTAAGTAATTACCAATAAAAAAGCAAGAATTTTAAAATTCTTGCTTTTTTATTTGAGTTTATAGGTTATTATTTTTTTACTGGAATAAAAATCACTCGCTTTATTGATATTGGATTGTTTTTAGTAGCATTTACTCTAAATCGGAGTTCCCCATCAAGGCAATCTTCTCTATCTATAGGTAGAGCAACAAAATTTTTATTTTCGCTATCAAATTTTCTACCTTCTATTATCCCTGATGCATTTTTATTTAAGAAATCTACGTGAAGTAATCCAAGTTCTCCTGCTGGTGTATTGATTATAATTTCATTATTGCTTGTTGTTGTCCATGTAAAAGTGTTATTTACTTGATTGATTGTAAACCCGTCAACTTCATAGCCAACATGTTCTGTAACAAAAACTTTGTCTAAACTCGTATTCCACGAAGTAGTTTTTGTTGCCTTCCCACCACACTCAATATAAAGCAAGGCGTTCCTAAATTCTTCAGGTAAATCGGTATTTTGAACTGTAGCATTTGGATTTAATAAATTGTTCAACCATGCTTCATCTGTAATTTCTTGAGGAGAAAAGTTCTCACTCTCAACATATTTTATTAGTTGATTTCTGAATACGATTTGTTCTATAGAATTTCCATCCAAAGCATAACCGCTAATAAGTAATTTGCCTTCGCCAATTTTTAATTCAAAAATACTACCTAAACGTTGGTTGTTGTGGAAATCGGGAACCGGCATTGCTATCGGGTAATAATCTTTCGAGAGCCCTTTTAGATCAAAGCAGCGACCTTTTTCAAATATTTTCCACCAAATCCAGTCAGCAAATCCCTCATTATGAAACGCATCAAATATTGGATTTGACTTATCCATCCAAACTCCAAGTGTTTGCATTTGCTGACCGGGGAACCATGTTGTTGACCAATATACAGAGCCCCAATCACCCTTTAAATACATATTTTCGTTTCCTAATTTCGATGCGTCTAGAATTACTTTCCCACCTTTTTTTATAGTTTCAATAGCAGTGGATAAGTTATTGGTTAGTAGTACGTTTGAAGGGGATTTTATTTCTTGTTCGGGGAATACCCAAAAACTCCAACTGTTTTTTTCTGAAAGAATCTTATCACCAGATATTAAAACTGTTGTTAAAGTTAGTTTATCATTAGCAAATAACTTTAAATCAATAGAAACATCTCCAAAATCAGTTAAATCTCCATTTTTAGTAAATAATGTAGAAGTTTTCCCTTCTTTTACAACATTACCTCTAATATCAGTGAATTTATATTTTATTTGAACGTTGTTAAAATCACGTTTTTGATTGCGAACGAACAATTTGGCTATAAATGTCTCGGAAGTTTTCCAACCATATTTTTCGAATTCGGCTAATGTAACAATCGAGGAGAAACATCCACGTGCATCTTTTGCAGACCAAAAACCTTTTGGTTCGTAAAAACTATCTAGAAAACCGATTAACGCTTCACCTTGACCAGAGTAATCTTGCATGCCAAGCAGATGTATACCTCTACAAGAAGGAGTTCGCATAAAACTTTCAATTTCGTCTTTGTACATCAATTTGCTTTGCATTCCCGATGCAAAATGAAATTTGTCGTTAAATTGTAGAACCCCATTTTCTTTAGCATGTTGTTTTAAAGCAACTAAATTATGTGGTGCTAAAACTCCTGTATATTTTTTTATTTCATTCCAATTTGGGTAAACTGGCCATTGCCCAATCTCATGAGCAATAGTAGGCGTTTCGGTTTTAGCATAAAGATTCTCATAATTCCATGCTGTATAGGGGAACATCCATTGACGAACGCCTCCAATGTTTGGATAATGATGTGTTACAAAAAAGTCATCAACTGAAGTAAGTGTTCGTGCTGTAGAAATTGTATATAATCGTGATTGCCAATTTGAGTTATTCTCAAAAGATTCCGCTTGTTTTATTTCATCAACCCATAGTTGAAGGCTGTCAAAATTACTACTCCCAAGTTCGTTCCCTATTCCTAACATAGCAAAACTTGCATGTGTACTATATGCGTTGCAAATGTTATTTAATTCTGTTTTGATGTAGGAATTTAAACTATAATTGTTCATACCCAATGGTGTAATTTTTCCGGGCATCCAACCGTCAATCCATATTCCAACTTCTGGGGCAAGATAAAGCCCTAGCTCATCTGCTGCTTCGAATGCTGCTTTTGGAGGACAATATGAGTGAAAACGAATATTGTTACAACCATAATCTTTTTGAATAGAGAATATTTTAAGCCAATCTTCCTTTTTCATACTTGGATAACCTGTTAAAGGGAAATGACAATTATCAAGATTCCCTCTTAAAAATAAGGGTTCACCATTTATAAATAATTGATTACCTTCTCGTTTGAAGGATCGGAAACCAATGTTTTCTTTTAATAGTAGAACGTCTTTTTTTCGTAATTCTAGGGTATAAAGTTGAGGATTAAATTCATCCCAAGCAGTAATTTTTTCAGGTTGTAAAGGAACTGAAATTGTGTTTTGAGTTAAATTTTTAGTTATATCTACGTTTTTTTCTATTATAACATTCCCTGTTTTTTTATCTTTAAGCAAGAAATTTACTTCAGAAATAATACTATCGCTATTGAAAAATACTTGAACTATATCGCGGGTGAAAGGTGCATTTATACGAATGTTTTCAAGAGTAGGAACGTCAATTTTTTGCATAACCATTTCCCCTAGAATTCCATTCCAAATTGTTTGCATGTGTTCTCCGTAGGCATGTCCTTTTTCGCCTATACGATGAATCATTGTATTATCAATATTTACTTCAATAGCATGATTTCCTGCAGGAAGATTTTTGACAATGAAGGTATGAGGAGTAGAAAGTGATTCACACGAACCAATTTCTTGTCCGTCAATTTTAAGGGTACTTTTCCAAAGCACGCGTTCGAAGGTAATTTTCCACGAAGCTTGCTCTGTTGTTTTTATCTTTCGAGAATAAATAGCATTCCCTATAAATTGAGTTTTTCTTGAAAGACATCCTAAAAAAGGTTCTTCTACTTCGTTTCCAAATCCATATTCGTCCAATGTCCCGGGTAGAGTAATTATACCTTCAACCTTTGCTTTTTCATTTAAAATAGTAGGTTGATACATTACATTTTGAGTTGGTCCTAAACCTCTGTTGGGTTTAAACAACGAATCTTTGCGTGAACTTTCTTTTAAAACAACTGACCATTCGCCTGCAAGATTTAACTCGTTTTTATTAGAGCATGCAGTAGCAATAAATAGTATAAAAAGATATAACGTGAATTTTCTCATAGTTTATTTGTTTACATTGTTTAGACCGGAATTTAGATAATCAATGAAGTGTTGTGGGTTTTCGTCGAAAGTATAACTTCCCGTTAAAGGATTGCCTTTTTGGTCAAGTATTACATAAAATGGTTGAGCATTAGCACCGAATTTGTGGCGTTGTAAATAACTATTTTTATCCCCAATTGTTCGTAAAATACGTTCTTTCCCTTGTTCTTCAATTTTAATAGGGTCATTTAATGGCGTTTTGTCATCAACAAAAAGTGTGATTAAAACAAAGTCATTTGAAAGCATATTTTTTACATTTTTTTCTGTCCAAACAGCAGATTCCATTTTGCGACAATTTACACATCCATATCCTGAAAAATCTAATAATACAGGTTTGTTTGTTTTCTTTGCATAATTCATACCTTCTTCGTAATTGTCAAATACAGCATGTGTTTCGCCTTCGTACAAATTAAAGTCTTGTGTATAAAGAGGAGGAGCAAAAGCACTTACGGATTTTAAAGGTGCACCCCAAAGACCTGGAATTAAGTATATGGCAAATGCTAACGATATTAAACTTAAGAAGAAACGTGGTATAGAAACATGTTTAAGTTCGGAATCGTGTGGAAATTTTATTTTTCCTAAAAGATAAAATCCTAACATTGCAAAAATCACAATCCAAAGTACTAAGAATGTTTCTCTATCAAGTATGTGCCAACCATAAGCTAAATCGGCAACAGATAGAAATTTTAATGCAAACGCAAGTTCGAGAAAACCAAGGACTACTTTAACTGAATTTAGCCAACCTCCTGATTTTGGAAGTGATTTTAGCCATGTTGGAAATATGGCAAATAAGGTAAATGGTAATGCTAAAGCTATCGCAAAACCTCCCATACCGATAGCAGGTGCAAGTAGTGAACCATTTACGGATACATCAACAAGTAGTGTGCCAATGATTGGACCTGTACACGAAAATGATACTAATACTAATGTAAATGCCATGAGAAGTACACTCAAGAAACCAGTTGTGGATTCGGATTTCTCGTTAATTTTTGTAGTCCATGACGATGGAAGTGTAATCTCAAATGCACCAAAAAATGAAATTGCAAATACTACTAAAAGTAGGAAGAAGAATAGGTTGAAAATAGCATTTGTTGATAGGCTATTTAATGCACTTGCACCAAAAATTAATGTGATAACAATACCTAAAAATAGATAAATAACAATAATTGATATCCCGAAAAGAATAGCATCAAACAATCCTTTCTTCTTGTTTTTTGACTTCTTTAAAAAGAAACTTACTGTCATTGGTATAATTGGCCAAACGCAAGGAGTAAGCAATGCAATAAATCCACCTAAAAATCCTTTTATAAATATCCACAAAAGCGAATTGTCAGTGGTAGAAAAGGTTTGGGTTTCAAAACTTCGTAATTCATCAATGACAGGTTCCCACAAATCATTCTCTGTGTTTAGCTGCGAAGATATTTCGTTAATAACAGGTATTTGTAGAGGTCTTTGCTCTGCTGCTCCAAATGAAAAATCTATTTGCGTTGGAGGTAAACATGTGTTATCGTCGCAGCCCATAAATTCTACATATCCTTTGATAGAAAAGTCTTTTTCGATACGTAATAATTGAGTAAATGAGACTTCCTTTTCAAACCATTCTAATTGCATTTGAAAATTTTCGTCAAATGATTTTTCGGCTGTTTTTGTTGCATTAGTTTCACCTAATAATATGGCAGAATCTAATTGCTCAAATTTAAATTGGGTAGGTTGAGGACCTCCTTGGGGGAGATTTGTAGCATATAAGTGCCAACCATGTTCTATTTTAGCATTAAATTCTATTTCGAATGTACTATCATTTTTTTCTTTTCCCGAAATTGTCCATTTAATAGGTTCTAAAATTTGGGAAAATGCTAATGTTGAGGTTAATATCAACCCGCAAATAATAAATAATTTTTTCATCTTATGTTATTTTATAAATTCCAAATTTTCCATGCGGATTCTGCTTGTTCAACAAGCATTTCATATCCGTTTTTTATAGTACTCCCATGTTGTAATCCTTTTTGCAAAAATAAGGTTAATTCAGGGTTATAAACCAAATCAAAAAGTAAATGTTTTTCTGTTAAAAATTGATATGGAATATTTGGGCAAGTTTCAGTATTTGGAAACGTGCCTAGTGGAGTAGTATTAATAATTAAAAGATTACGATTTATAATGTCTTGATTAAGTTCTTCGTATGTGATTGAAAAGTTTGTTTTTTTTCTAGATACACATTGTGTCTTAATTCCAAGTTTTTTTAATGAATAAACAACAGCTTTTGCTGCTCCTCCTGTGCCAAGCACTAGTGCATTGGTATGATAAGGCTTTAATAGTGGTTTTAAGGATTTTCTAAATCCAATAGTGTCCGTATTATAACCCTTTAGAAATAGATTGTTTTGTTTTTGATTTATTTTTATCACATTTACGGCACCAATTTCTCTTGCTTCTTCGTCGATGTCGTCTAATAATGGCAAAATGGCTGTTTTGTAGGGGATGGTAACGTTTAAACCTGAAAGTGAATGCTGTAAAATAAATTCTTTGAAATTGCTTAAATCTGCTAATGAATAAAGCTCATAGATAGCATCAATAGATTCATTCTTAAATTTTTCACTGAAAAATTTTTTAGAAAAAGAATGAATAAGACTTTTACCTATTAACCCAAATTTGTGCATAACTTATTTTTTTCTTTTGATGATTTTTTTTACTACAAGCCAAATGAAAAGAATAGCAAATAATGCTAAAATTATAAGAGAGATTTCATGGCTATATTTGTCTATGAGTTCAGATTGACCATGTGCTATATATCCTAAAAGTGCCAAAACTATATTCCAAATACCTGCACCTAATGCGGTGAAACCTACAAAACTTAGGAAGTTCATTTTAGCTAAACCAGCTGGAATTGATATGAGTTGACGTATGCCGGGTATTAATCTCCCAACGAAAGTTGATACTTTCCCATGTTCGTTAAAATAATCTTCGGCTTTTTGTATTTTTTCAGAACTTAATAAACATAAACGACCTAATTTGCTATCAGCAAATTTATATATTATTGGTCGACCTAACCACATAGCTAAAACATAGTTGATTATAGCTCCTAGTATTGCACCAATAGTTCCAAATAAAATTATCAGTCCTACGTTTAATGTGTACGATGAGGTGATATTTAAACTACTTTCGGGTCTACTTGCTACATATACTGCAGGTGGAATAACTATTTCTGAAGGAAAAGGAATGAATGAACTCTCTATGGTCATTAGGGCTGTTATGCTTAAATAGTTCATATTTTCTCCATACCAAGATTCTACTTTTTGAAGTATTGATGTTTTTTGAATGGTGTCAGTTTTTGTTTCTGCAAATGCTACTAATGAGCAAAACATTAAAAGTAAAACAATTTTATTTTTCATCTTTAGTGGTGTTTTTATTTTCTAAGAAATCATTTATAAAATATTCTCCTTCTGGACATCTCTCTAAAAAAATCATTGTTGAATTATGAATTTTCTCGTATGCAATAGCAAAATAATCTTTTGCTTTGTCAGTGTCTTTTGTTTTAAAATAACTACAAGCTAAAAGTAAAGCCGTTTGCCCATTGGGCTCAAGATCGTAGGCTTTGCGAAAATGTTCTATAGCATTATTATAATCCTCGCAATATAAGCATATGTTCCCAATAGCAAAGTTTATGGTGGGTTGTTCAGAGTCTAATTCTAATGATTTTATGAATGCATTTTTCCCTTCTATTTGTTTGTTTTGACCTAAACATGCTTCAGCGTAATAGTTGTAAAAAATGCTCATGTCAGAAAATTTTATCAAGCATTTTTTAGCTAAAGTTTCGCATTCTTCAAAGTGTTCGAGTTCAAGTAAGCATGCTAAACAATTTATATATAATCTTGTGTCTTCAATACATAAGATTTGATTTAATCGAATGCTTTCTTGATAAAAATATAGAGCATTTTCATATTCTTCTTTACTCTCATAACAATCTCCTAACCATTCGTATGCAGCAGCGTGTTTTTCGGTGTTTTGAGATAATTTTAGAATGTTTTTAAAACACGAAATAGCATTGTCGAAATTATTTAGATGAAAAGAAATTTCGCCTTTTAATGACCATGCTTCTGTGTCTTTTTTCTTAAGCAAAATGGCAAATTCTATGGCCTCCAATGCTTCTATATAATTTTTTAGAGAATAGTAAATGCTAGATAAAAGTTTCCAAGCATATTGATGATAGGGATCTTGATCTAGAAGTTTGTTCAATATGCTGATAGCTTTATCGAAATTTTCAGAAAGGATATTTAGGTTTGCATAATGCAACAATAACTCGTGATTTTGAGGATTGAATTTAAATCCTTTTTCTAGAAATTTTAAAGCGATAGAAATATACTCGTTTTTATTAAATGTATATGCAATGTCGAGGCATAAATCGTCGAAGTGATCGTCGTCTTTTTCTTGCTCTAACAATCGATTGTATATTTCAAGGGCTTGTTCTATGTTATTTTGTTGTACTAAAATGTTTCCTCTTAAAAAAAGTGATTCAGAATCGTCAAGATTAATTTCGTTGTCTAATATGGCTAGTGCTTTTTCGTATTTTTGCCAAATAGTCAGAATTTGAACTTTTTTTAATTTTAGTTCTTCGGAATGTGGATGTAATCTAAGACCTAAATCCAACACCATCGCAGCTTTTATATCTTCCTCTTTATCAAGATAGTATTCAAAAATTATTTCGACCTCTTCTGTGTCGAAATAAGTCCTTTTGTTAGAACGTTCGTATCTGCGAACAACTTCCAAATCTTCTTGATAATTTTTTCTTGGATTATTTTTTTTCATTAGAAAATGATTTTTGCAAATTTACAAGAATCCGTTTCTTTTAGCAAACTAAGATGAAAAACTTATTAACAACTTTCTTAGATAAGGAGCAAAGTGGTTGCACTCAATACTAAAAAGAGTTACCTTTGTTCAAATTTTAGATTTTTATTGGTATGAAAAAATTATTTGGATTTTTTGTTGCTATAGGCTTGTTTGCAACAATGTCTGCAAACAATGTTCGCACAGAAACTTTACTCGAAAAAGGTTGGAAATTTACGCGTGAAGACAACGCTCAATTTTCTAACATCGATGTAGAGGATGCTAAATGGCAGTCGGTAGTAGTTCCTCATGACTGGGCTATTTACGGTCCTTTCAGCTCGCAAAACGACAAACAAAACGTGGCTATTTTGCAAGACGGTCAAAAAGAAGCTCTCGAGCATGCAGGCCGTACTGGAGGTTTACCATTTGTTGGTGTGGGATGGTATCGTTTGCAGTTTGACGCACCAAAATCATCGGAAGGCAAACAAATAGAACTGCTCTTTGATGGTGCAATGAGTGAACCACAAGTTTTTGTAAATGGGCAAAAAGCTGGCGAATGGAAGTATGGTTACAACTCTTTTGTGGTGGATATTACCAATTTTATTTCTGAAAATGGCAAAAACACTCTTGCTGTTCGTTTGGAAAATATGCCTGAATCGTCGCGCTGGTACCCAGGTGCCGGTATTTATCGCAATGTGCACTTGATTGTAACCGAAAAAACTCATATTCCTGTTTGGGGAACATGCGTTACAACTCCAGTTGTGAGCGAAGAATATGCCAAGGTTTCGGTGCGTACAAATGTGAAATATGCACAAGCTACGCAATGGGAGACACTCAAGTTAAAAACTACAATTCTTGATGCACAAAACAATGTTGTAGCAACAGAAGAATCCTCTCTCAATAAATATGAGAAGAATACTTTTGAGCAAAACTTCATTCTTGACAAACCTGCGTTGTGGTCTGTAGAAAATCCTAATTTGTATAGTGCAAAATCGGAAATTTTCGAAAACGGAGAGTTGAAGGATGTTTACACAACTCGCTTTGGCGTTCGTTCGTTGGAGTTGCGCCCCGACGATGGTTTTTATATGAATGGAAAAAAAATCATTTTCAAAGGCGTTTGTAATCATCACGATTTGGGACCTCTTGGTGCTGCGGTGAATGTGGCAGCTATACGTCGTCAGGTTCGTATTTTGAAAGATATGGGTTGTAACGCCATCCGTACCTCGCACAATATGCCAGCGCCTGAGTTAGTTGAGGCGTGCGACGAAATGGGTATGATGCTCATGGCCGAAAGTTTTGACGAATGGCAAATTGCAAAATGTAAAAACGGCTACAATCGTTTCTTCAATGAATGGGTAGAACGTGATTTGGTAAATTTGATTCATCACTATCGCAACAATCCAAGTATTGTGATGTGGTGTATTGGCAACGAAGTTCCAAATCAAGGTGTTGAAGGTGAGTGCAAAACAGCAAAAATGCTTCAAGATATTTGTCATCGCGAAGATCCAACTCGCCCCGTTACTCAAGGCATGGACAATCCTGATGCAGTTATCAATAACAACTTTGCTGCTGTAATGGACGTTGCAGGATTCAATTATCGTTCGCACAAATACCAACAGAATTATAAAAAACTTCCTCAACGACTTTTACTTGGTAGCGAAACAACTTCGGGTTTGAGTTCACGTGGCGTTTATAAATTCCCAGTTGTACGTAAGCGTATGGCAAAATATCCTGACCACCAAGCATCGTCGTACGATGTGGAGCACGTAGGTTGGGGATGCCTAGCTGATGATGATTTTATCCAATATGAAATGTTGCCATACTGCATGGGCGAATTTGTTTGGACAGGTTTTGACTATTTGGGCGAACCAACTCCATACTACGAAGATTGGCCAAGTCATAGTTCGCTATTCGGAATTATTGACCTTGCCGGTATTCCAAAAGACCGCTATTACCTCTATCGCAGTTTTTGGAACAAAGAAGAAAGTACATTGCACGTCCTTCCTCACTGGACTTGGAATGGTCGTGAAGGCGAAACAACTCCTGTGTTTGTTTACACCTCGTATCCTTCTGCCGAACTGTTTATCAATGGTAAAAGTCAAGGCGTTCAAACCAAAGTATTGGATATGGATTTGAACGAATCGGGAACCGACGCAGCTTTGAATTCGTTGGTACGTCAACGTCGCTATCGCTTGATGTGGATGGATGCAAAATACGAACCCGGAACTCTTAAAGTGGTGGCTTATGATGCCAACGGAAACATTGCCGAAGAAAAAGAAGTGCATACAGCAGGAAAACCTCACCACATTGAACTTGTGGCTGATCGCTCTTGCTTAACTGCTGACGGAAAAGACCTTGCATTTATCAATGTTCGTGTAGTGGATAAAGACGGTAATCTTTGCCCAGACGACGATCGCCAAATTAAATTTAAGGTGAAAGGTGCAGGAAAATATCGTGCTGCTGCCAACGGTAAGACCACAAGTTTGGAACAATTCCATTTGCCACAAATGACGCTATTCAGCGGACAACTTACAGCAATTGTTCAAGCAGGAGAAAAAGCAGGCGACATCACTTTCGAAGCATCGGCTAAAGGAGTGAAAAAAGCAACACTTAAGTTAAAAAGCAAATAAACAGAACTGACTTTAACAAAAAAAGACCTCAACTTTGAGTTGGGGTCTTTCTTTTTATTGTTACTTGCTCGGGAGATGTTCTATTTGAGTAAGTCCATCTTTGTTGCCCGCTACAAAATCTACTGGTGGTTTTTTACCTTGCACCAAGTTGGTGATGTATAGCGGCTCGTTGAGAAAGAAAAACGAGCATGAGAAAGTATCTCCTTCGGCTAGTTTTGAGTTTTCCGATTTGTCTACTACAAATTTCTCATTGCCAAGGTAACGAAACACGCAATGTCTATTTGGTTTCCACGACACTTCTACTCGTTCGCCTAATTGCAAATCGGCAGCAGAAATATGCGGCGTGCAAAGAAATTCGGATTCCACATTGGTAGCATCACTCAAGTGTTGCAAAAATTCGTCCCAATCGCGAAAACCGAGGAATGTAGATAAAATTCGTAACGTACTGTTACGTGTATGGTCGGCACCATCGATGTACCCCCAAAGGCGTTTGAGCGTGGTTGGGCTAATGGTTTCGTGCGTACGTTCCCAAATCACTCCGCTCAAAAAAATAAAGTCGTTAGGCGTTTTTATTTTTCGCTTCACTTGTGTTTCTACACGGTTTTTTAACTCCAAAATTTCAGGACAATTTTTGTTCATTTCAACTTATTTTTTTGCAAAAATGGGAACTTTATGTCAAAAAAGCAAAGTTCTTGTTGTTCCTTGTTCAAAATACAATACGATAAAGCATTATCTTTGCACAAGTTTTAGGTGTTTTTATGGAACAAGAAAGTTCTTCATCGGGTATAGTTCAAAACGATTTTCTAACTGCAGAAGATACGCTTACCTCTTATTCGGAGTTGGCGTGTAGCGGTTTCAATCGTATTTTCAAAATCAAGCGTTCGGGCAAATGGTTCCTTCTGAAAGGGCTGAAAACAGAATTTCGGAACAACCCCACTTATCTTGAATTGCTAAAAAAAGAGTTTACACTCACTTCGCAGCTCGACCACCCAAACATTGTAAAAGCCATAGCGAAGGAAAATGATATTCGCATCGGTCCTGCCATTCTGATGGAATATATCGATGGTGACACATTGGATGTTTTTTTGAAGAAAAAGCCATCGAAAGACATCCGAAAAAAGGTAATTACGGAACTTCTTGATGCGTTGCAATACATTCATTCCAAACAAATAATTCATCGCGACATCAAACCGAGCAACATACTCATTACACACAATGGCAACAATGTTAAGATTATTGACTTTGGGCTGTCGGACGCTGATGGTTATGCTATTTTGAAACAAGCTACAGGAACAAAAAAATACGCTGCTCCAGAGCAACTCTTGGCTCCGAAAGATGTGGATTGCCGTACCGATATTTTTGCTTTCGGGAAAATGTTGCAACTCGTTTTCCCGAAAAAATATACCGCCATTGCAAAGCGTTGTACACAAACTGATCGTGAAAAACGTTACGATAACATTGAGCAAATACAAAAAGCTATTGTTCGACGTGAACGTTTGCCTTACATTGTTTTAAGTGTGTTTCTTGCTGTTTTGGCATGGTTGCCATCTGCTGTATTGGTTTACGAAAAAAACTTTGTAGAACCCACATTGGTTCATATGGTGGATACAATTGTGTTGGAGCAAAAAGATACCGTTTGGGTAGAAAAATCTTCTTCCGAGTACGCCTCTCAAGAGCAAATTCTAATTGACAAAACTACAAGTTGGATTCGAGAACAACTTTTGCCTGCAACTCAAGCAATTAAAAACGGCGAAATCAAATACTACGAAATTGCTCATGCTCAATTTTTCCCGTTTTTCAAAAGTGTGCAAAGCTATTGCAATGAAGTAAGCAAAACGCTCGATTCGAATTCTTTGTTTTACCATCAGTTTTATAATGCGGTTACCGTTGTTCAATCCGAAACCATGAACAAATATCTACAATACGTAAACCGTTTGCCCAAAGCACATGATGTGTACACACAAGGACAGATTACTGAAGAAGAGTATCAGCAACTTTTAGCTTTGCAGAAAAGTTTGGTGGAGCAGTAATAGGTGGAAGTTATTTTATATAGTCGGTAAGTGCGTGAAAAGGCACACCAAGTCCGTTCGAAATTTTGCAGAGCGTTTTTATGGAAGGATAGGTTCGTCCGGCCTCTATGCGGTTGAGGTTGGAGGCCTCGAAGTTGCACCTAAAAGCCAACTCCACTTGCGATAGATTGGCTTGTTTGCGCAAATCCTTTATGCGATGTCCTATCTTTATGGCTATTTCTTTTTCGTCTGTCATATTGTTCATTATCAATTAATTATACCCAATTCTTACGAAAAGGATATCATTTTTGATAATTTTTGTTTGTTATTTCAAAAGTAAATCATTACTATTGCAGTATAATTATCATATATGATAATACCCAATAGTGCTAAACTTTTGGGTATTAGGATGTTGCTGATAATCAACTGAAAAAGGACCAACAAGGACTTTTTTTTCTGGAGATTTTTTATATTTTCTTTGCAAGGGAAATGATATGAACATAAAATAAAAAAAGTATGGGATTAATAAAAGGTTTAAGTTTTTCGCTCAAGCGAGCAGTAGGCCTCTCGGGCTTGAAGACCAAAGTCGCCCGTGCAGTAGGTATCCCCACCACCAAACAAGGATTAGAACGCAAAATCGGTGGCTCCATCCTCAAAGGCTTAACGGGTAAAAGAAAATAAGTAATTTAATATTTCAAATAATATAAATCATATCCAACAGAATAATTATGCGCATGATATTACTTAAGGATTTAAACATAAAGCATTTGACTGATATTTTAATCAGTTTTGGGAACAAGAATACTATTTTTCATAGTGAGGCGCAATTCCAATTTGAATTAGCCTGGATGTTGCAACAGCGAGTAAAATGTAAAGTTAAATTAGAAGAAATGTCTGTATTATTTACCAAAAAGATAGACGTTACAAACTCAAAAGAACAAACACAAAAGATTTATACGGACATTATGTTAGAAGATGAATCTGGTTATCGTATAGCGATAGAACTAAAATATAAAACTGCGGCTTTAGGTTCAACGAATTCTGACATTTTTCTATTAAATCATGGCGCAGTAGATTTAGGACGCTATGATTTTTTGTGGGATGTTTACCGGATAGAATTACTCCTGGATCAAAAAAAATCTTCGTCAAACTTAGAGCTTGATACTAAGGTTACTATTCGAAAGCCATGTAATAAGGGGTTTGCAATAATGCTTACAAATGAAGAGAAGTATTGGAAAGGTATTCCTAATCAAACAAAAATTACTATTGACAATCAATTTAAAATTGGAATACAGAACGAAAACAATAATACAGGACAATTGTTACAAAACAAATTGGATTGGCGTCGCGACAATGGTGAGTACACTAGTGCAATTAAAAATACGTTTAGGGCTCATCCCATCGTTTTAAATGATACTTACATGTATGAATGGAAAAATTATTGTAACTTAAGCATGTCAAATGGTGAATTTAAATTTATGATTATTGAAGCGCAAGGCAAAAAAAATAATGGAGGAAACCGAAAATTCTAAAGAGAGTAGGAATTTTATTAATTTATTTAATTTTTAAAAACCTCGCAATGTATAGGTGAATTGTATAAATTATATGGGTATATTAAGTTCTATTGGTGATTTCTTAGTAGAAGGTAGTGGTTCAAAATCCACCATTCGTAACGCGATTGCAGATTTAAAGTGTGATCTTATCGATGCAAAAAGTCGTGGCGATAAAGCGGCTGTTGTTAATCTTCAAAAAAGAATTGAGAGGCTGAAAGCTTGCCTGGCTACGGCTAAAAAACCGTAATTTTTGGTAAAACTATTAAAGTTAGTAAGACGGGAAACACAACAACCCACGTCACACGAACTACCCGTGCACGCATGCACGGGTAGTTGCAAATGGTTGCCAATGGGCAAGCTCAATACGTCTTTCTTGCTGATTCTCAGATTGCTGCGCGTACTGCGTTTTTTCCGTATATTGCATTTTTTTCCTAATTTTAGCAAGATAGTGCTAGCTTTCAAAGTTGCACTCAAAGAGTCGTATGCTATATTATTGAGTTTCTTAATTATCATCGTCATCTTTGGTCTTATCAATTGCAGTTTGTTCAGTGAAGCAGACCCAGAGCATTTTGAGACACCGCTTCGCTCTATCTATTCGGTTTTCCAAATTTGTACCGTAGAGGGTTGGTATGAGATTCCTAATACCGTAGCGGAGTACTATGGTTATACTTCTACGACCGCAGAATTTATACGTCTATATTTTTGCTTTATTCTTCTCTTGGGTGGTATCATTGGTATGTCCTTTATCAATTCCATTTTTGTAGATGCAATGGTGGCAGACAATAATGATGATGTTAAATTAAAACTAGATGAGATAGAAGAAAAAGTGAATAAACTTTTGGAAAATACAGATAAGAAAGAATAACTAAAACTTCAAAAAAATCATTAAACATAAAAGTGTTATAATCGGCATTTTTGCTATTATATAGTTTGCAACTGTGGCAAGAAAAAGGATCAACAAGGGCTTTTTTGGGGAGATTTTTTTCATTTTCTTTGCAGAAAGAATGTTCACATAAGAAATCTTAGGTCAAAGATTACAAAGGAGGAAACCGAAAATCCTTTCAAGAGTAAGTAGAATTTAAAAAGTTTTTATTAATTATTGGGAAGAAGATAATTATGAGACTCATCTTTATGAACTAACCGAAGGTAATTGCTGGAAAGATTTACAAGAAGAAGAATAATACTACTTCCAACTACAAAGTAAGATTTTGAAAATATCCAAAAAACAACCTCACTTTTGCGGTGAGGTTGTTTTTTTTTTTGGGGGGGAGAATTTATATGAGATTTAATTTTTAATAAAAAACATTTCGATTTTATTCTACTGATTATGAATGTTTTGTAATTTTTATTCAAAAAAAGTGATAAAAATATTTGGAGCATAATAAAAAAGTATCTACTTTTGCACCGCTTTTCTAGGGAGAGGGGCCTGAGAAGATTGAAATTTTGCTACTTGAAAAAATATTTTCAAAAAAACTTCAAAAATATTTGGAGCGTAACAAAAGAGTGTATATCTTTGCAGTCCTTTTGGTTTAGAAAAGGGATGAGTTCTTTGAGATAATGAAAACAA
>JAFYQJ010000007.1 GCA_017547145.1 Paludibacteraceae bacterium
AATGGGCAGTTACCAGAGTGGCCAAATGGGGCTGACTGTAACTCAGCTGTCTTTCGACTTCGGTGGTTCGAATCCATCACTGCCCACGAACTGATGTTCAAAAGCGAATTTGCGGAATTTTTGCGATAAGCGAGAGCAGAAACAAAGTTTATTTTGGTTATGCCGAGCGAAGCAAAAATCTCGTATTTTCGGAGAAAATGCGGAAGTAGCTCAGTTGATAGAGCATTAGCCTTCCAAGCTGAGGGTCGCGGGTTTGAGCCCCGTCTTCCGCTCCAATAGAGACGCAATACGTTGCGTCTCTTTTTTTTGTAGAGTATTTTATATAGATGTAATATAACGTGAGTTCGATATAAGAAAGAGATAATTACTTATATTCGAATTTAATTAACGGCTACTCAAATAAAATTGAGTAGCCGTTAGTTTTTTGTTATCATAATTGAGATGATATAGGAACTATTTATAACTTACAGGTTTATCATTTTGTTTGCTTGGTTTTAGATTTTGTGTATGCAAAGTTATGAAATTTATATAGCAAAATGCAAATAAATCAAGAACGAAAAACGACTTTTTTAAAAAATTTCAGATAATAAACTGATAAATAGTTAGTTCAATAAGGGTGTTGTTTTTTGCGGTTTTCTTGCTTGCAGTTTGCTTGAGGGTTGCTGTTGGGTAGGGGGATATAATATGAGTGTTAAAGTTTATTAAAAATGCAAATTGAAAATATTTTGTCAAAAGTTGTCAAATTATGGGAATAACTTTGTAGTGTGAAAAAGATGGTGGTAGATTAGGCGGGATTTTGTAGTAAAATTTTGTTCTAAAGTTTTTATTTTAAGGTATATAGATTATTAAAATTGTTTTATTATGGCTAAGAAAATGAAAAAAACAGAGTGCGAAATGATGTTGTATGATGCGACAAAGAGTTTCATTGATAATTTTGAAATTTTGGTAGAGGCTGTAGAAAATTGTGAGTTGAAGGAATCGTTTATAGAGCAATACCGTGAGTATATCTATGCTGTGTGTGATGTGCTTAAATTGACTGACCAAGAGGTGATTATGTTGTGTCCGTTTTTGAAAAACTCGGATAAAATTTATGATTTTGGCGATATAGCTAAATTTTATAATTGTTCATCAATGAGGATTGTGCGCTATACGTCTGCGTTGAAAACATTGAAAAAAAAAGGTTATATAAAGAAGGATACGTATCAGGGCAGAGAAGGGTTTAAGATTTTGTACAATGCACTTGAAACAATAAGTCAAGGTAAGAGTATAGAAAATGGTGTATTAAATAATGAGTTGTCGCCAATGGAGTTTATGAAGAGATTGAATGCTGTGTTTGAATCTGCGCGAAGACGTAGTTATGATTTTGAAACAGGACGAAGATGTAATATCGAGGGAAGTAGTGTAGATGATGAGGTGATGATTTTGTTACGTAATAATACCCATCTCAACATTTCATGTCGAATACTCGATATGCCAATATCGAAATTAGATAAAACCATATTACTCTATTTCTGCACAGAGGCAGTGTGGGATAATAATATGACTATTGATTGTGACACGATGAAGCGCATTTTTGACTCAGAGGGCCTTTTTGCCTACCGTGAGATATTGGCAGGCGAGCACGAATTGGCAAAAAGAGGGTTGATTGAAGTGGTGACCGAGGAGGGGATGTTTGGCGAGGGAGATGAACTATCGTTGACTGAAACGGCACAAGTAGATTTATTGAAACCAGATTTTAATTTTATACAGAAAAAGAAGGGTAAAACTTACCATAATGTAATAAAAAGCGAGTCGATAGTAGAGAAGGGTTTGTTTTTTAGAGAGCAAAATAAGGCTTCGCTTGAGGTGTTGAAGGGATTGTTGGATGAAGGTAGAATGGTAGAGATACGCCAACAACTAAAATCGAAAGGCTGGGGATTAGGATTTACATGCTTATTCTATGGTTCGCCAGGCACAGGTAAGACTGAGTCAGTGTTGCAATTAGCGCGTGAAACAGGGCGTGATATTATGCAAGTAGATATCTCGTTGGTGCGCACTAAATGGTATGGCGAGACCGAAAAATCGGTGAAGAAGGTTTTCACTGACTATAAAGATTTCGTTGCAAAAAGCGAGAAGACCCCGATATTGTTGTTTAACGAGGCAGATGCTATATTGTCGGTACGTACTGAGCTTGGAGTAGATAGTACATCGTGCACCAAAACAGAGAATACAATTCAGAATATATTGTTGCAAGAAATGGAAACGTTGGATGGGATATTGATTGCAACGACCAACTTGACCAACAATTTAGATGCGGCGTTTGAGCGTAGATTCTTGTATAAAATCAAGTTTGAAAAGCCTGATATAGAAGCAAAAGGCGAGATATGGCGTTCCTTGATGCCATCATTGACTAAAGAAGATGCTCAAATATTGGCTTCGGAGTTTGATTTCAGCGGAGGAGAAATATCGAATATAGCACGTAAATGCTTTATTAATGAGTTATTGTTTAATCAATCAACCAGTTTAGAGCAGATAAAAGCAACATGCGATCAAGAGAAATTGATAAAACGCACGAAGATAGGTTTTTGATATTATGGTTGATGAACAAAATACCAACATTTAATTTTTATTTTAATACTAATTTTCACATAAATAAAGCACTTTAAATTTCTTGTAACATCAAAAAAATATATTAACTTTGCGGGAAATAAATTTATGGTTTTATTTAAATAAAATTAATTATGGATTTTTTTGAAATCGCACAAAAAGGCATTGGTATAATATCTTCATTAAATCAATCTGCATCTAAACAGATGAATAATAAGGAAGTTACAATAACAAACGTAAAAAATGTTTTAAAAAATAAAATAATATTATCACCTTCTATCCTTAGAGAAACACAATATCAGGGCGAAACAAAAGAGGGAAGAGTGCAAAAAAATATTTTGAAACAATTGTGTGAAATTTATGGAAAAGAGAAAGTTCAAAAGGAGTATAATGTAGGTGGTTATTGGGGTATGCGTTGTGATATTGATTTATTTGATGGTAAAATAGGTATTGAATTGAAGGTTGCGGAACAATTGAAGAAATCAACACAAGTTGAAAGGTTAATAGGACAAGCAGTTTATTATTCTCGTAGGAAATATGAGGATAGTAATTTAATTGTTTTAGTTGTAGGTAAAAAGAAAGAATATGATGCTTCAATGAAAGAAATAGAGGCTATAATAACTGATTTGGGTGTAAATTTTATTTATAAAGTTGTTGATTAGTTATAACTTGGTTGTTTTTGATGTTGATGTGATATTTAACCCAGTATGGTTGGGGTGAGAAAGTAAATAGTGGATATTACATAAAAAATGCTGAGTTGTGATTTTTGGACTCAGCATTTTTTTTGTTCCCTTTGATTTGTTGTTATTGGACGCTCGGCTCGAGCGTCCCTACATTTTTTATGTGTGGTTTTACGCTTTGCGGAGGTTGTCGATGCTGTCTTGGAGGGATTTGATTTTGGATTCGGCATCGGCTTGTTTTTTGCGCTCGTTTTCGACGATTTCGGGTTTGGCATTGGCTACGAATTTTTCGTTGCCGAGCTTTTTCATTACTGAATTTAAGAAGCCTTTGAGATACTCGATTTCTGCCTCCATCTTCTTAATTTCTTCTTCGACATTGATGTTGTTGCCGAGTGGCACTGCGTATTCGGTTACGCCTACCATATAAGTAGCGGCTGTGGCATCTTTTTCGCCATGAGCGATGGCCTCGAGGTTACACATTTTGATGATGACTGGGTTGTAGGCATCGTTGTGACCTTCGCCTGTAACGACAAGAGAGAGAGTCTCTTTGTTTGGTATATTCTTGTCGAGACGAACTGTGCGCACACCTGCGATAATCTCTTTGACGAACTCGAAATCGGCAAGTAGGGCAGCATTGATTGCACCAGCCTCGGGCATTGGGGCTACCATCACACTTTCGCCCTCACGACGCTCGTCGAGCACTTGCCAAATCTCTTCGGTGATGAATGGCATGAATGGGTGGAGAAGGAGTGTGAGTTTTTCAAAGAACGCAATTGTTGAGTTGTAGGTAGCGCGGTCGATTGGTTGCTGATAAGCAGGTTTCACCATCTCGAGATACCAAGATGAGAACTCGTCCCAGAAGAGTTTGTAGACAGTCATCAAAGCTTCGCTGAGGCGATATTTAGTGAAGTCGTCGTTGATATCGTTGATAGTAGATGAGAGTTTGCTGTCGAACCATTCGATAGCGAGGCGTGAGCTTTCAGGTTGCTCGATGTCAGCCACTTCCCAACCTTTGATAAGACGGAGAGCATTCCAAATCTTGTTGTTGAAGTTACGACCTTGTTCGCAGAGAGCCTCGTCGAAGAGGATGTCGTTGCCAGCAGGAGCAGCGAGCATCATACCCATACGCACACCGTCGGCACCATATTTGTCGATGAGTTCGAGTGGGTCAGGCGAGTTGCCGAGCGATTTTGACATCTTACGGCCAATCTTATCGCGCACGATACCAGTGAAATATACGTTGCGGAAAGGCATGTCGCCTTTGTATTCGTAGCCAGCCATAATCATACGAGCCACCCAGAAGAAGATGATATCTGGACCAGTAACGAGGTCGGCAGTTGGGTAGTAGTAGTTGAACTCTTCGTTGTTAGGATTGTTGATACCATCGAACAAAGAGATAGGCCACAACCAAGAAGAGAACCAAGTGTCGAGACAGTCTTCGTCTTGACGGAGGTCGTTGATAGTAAGAGCATTGTTGCCAGTTTTAGCCTTAGCAACTTCGAGAGCAAGTTCGGCAGTTTCGGCTACAACATAGCCACCTTCAGGGAGGTAGTAAGCAGGGATGCGGTGACCCCACCAGAGTTGGCGGCTGATACACCAGTCCTTGATATTTTCGAGCCAGTGGCGATATGTATTCTTATATTTAGCAGGGTAGAACTTGATATCGTCGTTCATCACAGGAGCAAGAGCGATTTCGGCAAGATGCTCCATTTTGAGGAACCATTGCATAGAGAGTTTAGGCTCGATAGCAACATTAGTACGCTCAGAATAACCTACCTTATTAGTATAATCCTCAACTTTTTCGAGAAGGCCAGCAGCCTCGAGGTCAACCACGATTTGTTTACGCACATCGAAGCGGTCCATGCCTACGTACATGCCAGCAGCTTCGCTGAGAGTGCCATTGTCGTTGAAGATATCGATGCTTTGGAGGTTGTATTTTTCGCCAAGCATATAGTCGTTGACATCGTGGGCAGGAGTGACTTTTAGACAACCAGTACCGAACTCAATATCAACATATTCGTCCTCGATAACAGGAATTTCGCGACCCACGAGAGGCACGATTACGCGTTTGCCTTTGAGGTGAGTGTTTTTAGGGTCGTTAGGGTTGATACACATTGCAGTGTCGCCCATGATAGTTTCGGGACGAGTAGTAGCCA
Organism: Paludibacteraceae bacterium; assembly: GCA_017547145.1. GTDB lineage: Bacteria > Bacteroidota > Bacteroidia > Bacteroidales > Paludibacteraceae > RGIG9608. The sequence continues at coordinate 5,423 of JAFYQJ010000007.1, forward strand.
CGATAGCATAAGTATCTTCGCCTACTACTTTATAGCGAAGGTGGTAGAGTTTGCTTTGTTGTTCTTTGAAGATAACCTCTTCGTCAGAGAGAGCAGTGAGGGCTTTAGGGTCCCAGTTGACCATGCGCACACCGCGATAGATGAGGCCTTTGTTGTAGAGGTCGCAGAACACTTTGAGCACAGATTCAGAGCGAACATCGTCCATAGTGAACGAAGTGCGGTCCCAATCGCAAGAAGCACCAAGTTTGCGAAGTTGTTTAAGGATGATGCCACCATGTTCGTGAGTCCAATCCCAAGCATGTTTGAGGAACTCATTGCGTGAGAGGTCGGCCTTTTTGATACCTTGAGCAGCGAGGCGGTTAACCACTTTAGCTTCAGTAGCAATAGAGGCGTGGTCGGTGCCAGGCACCCAGCATGCGTTGAAGCCCATCATACGAGCGCGGCGCACGAGGATATCTTGAATAGTATTGTTGAGCATGTGTCCCATGTGGAGCACACCTGTCACGTTTGGTGGTGGGATAACTATAGTGTAAGGCTTACGACCATCAGGTTTGCTCGAAAAAAGAGCATGGTCGAGCCAGTATTGATACCATTTTTGTTCTACATCCTGCGGATTGTATTTACTTGCTAATTCCATGTTTTTAAGAATAAAATTACTTGCAAAAGTAACGAAAAAGAGTGATATATTTTTACAAAACTTATACTCAGTTTCCCTAAAAAATAAAACCTCCCAATTTTTTGGAAGGTTTATGAAAATTTTTAATTGTTAGTTTCTTCTATATGTTTTACAATGTCGTTAACCTCTTTTTTAAGTTTTTCTATTTTTTGTTGTAAATCTGCAATCAGCTTATTTGCTTTTTTTGAATTTGCAAAAAAACCAATATTATTTTCGTATGTTTTTATTTCGTTTTGCAAATTGTTGTAAAGTCGTAGAAGCTGATTTTTGCTCATTGTTGAAAAATCTTTTACTTTTTTATCAGCTTTCTTGACTTTTGCATACAAAGAATTCAATGCAGATTTATATTCTTCGAAAATTTTATCTTTTGCTTTGAATGGGATGTGACCGATGCTATTCCATTCTTTCTCAAATGATTTTATGGTGAAAATATCGTTGTCGTCATTTCCAGTTAAAATGTGATTTTTGATACGTTCTATTAAATCTTTTTTAGCAACTAAATTAGAATTTTCATCTTCTTTTTTTGATTTTAAAGCTTCGTTGCGTTGATTGAAAAAGTAGTCGCAAGCTTCAGAAAAACGTTTCCAAACAGCATCGGAATATTTCTTTTGTACTGGTCCTATGTTTTTCCATTCTTTTTGGAGTTTTACTATTTTATTGGCAGTATCATTCCAATTCGTGTTGTCTTTTATTTTTTCAACTTGTTCACACAACGCTTCTTTTAGTTTCAAATTATTTGCAAAATCTTCTTTTATTGCTTTAAAGAATTGATTTTTTTGCTTGTAGAAGTTGTTGTAAGCATTTCTAAAACGTTCGTATATTTTAATATTCTCTTTTCTTGGAGCAAATCCTATTGTTTTCCAATTTTCTTGAATTTTAAGAATGTTTTCAGTGGCATCTTCCCAATGCTTAAAAGTCGTAAGTGCTGAATAATCAATTGTTTCAATAGCTTCGCATAATGCTATTTTTCTATTAAGATTTTCTTTTTCTTTTGCTTTTATTTCTTCAAAATGTTGTTGATATTTTTTATTGATATTAGATGATGCAAGTTTGAAACGTTCCCAGATACTTTCTCTTAAATCTTTTTCTACAGGTCCTACATTTTTCCATTCTTCATGTAAAACTTGTAGTTGTTGGAATGCTAAAATAATGTTGCTTTCATTGTTTAATGCTTCAGCTTTTTCGCAAAGAGTTGTTTTTTGTTCAAGATTTTTTCTGAAATCGTATTCGCGTAATTCGTTATTGATTTTTATTAAATCGTAGAATTTTTCTTGTAAAATATTATATCGTTTCCAAATTTCATTCGCATATTCAGGAGCAACTTTTCCTATGTTTTTCCATTCTTGTGTTAGTTCTCTAAATATAGGAAGTGTTTCGTTAATATCAGCATTGCTGTTTATGAGCAAGTTAAGTTGATCTATGATAGCAGTTTTTTTCTCTTTGTTTTCTGCTAACGTTTTATCTTCTTCAGCTTTTTGAGTAGCTTTAATTTTTTTGTATTCGTTTACTAATTCTTTAAAAATTTCATCTACATCACTAGGCTCTGGTATAAAATTTTCTTCCATACCGCCTTGCTCTATGAAATCTTTTTTTTGCTTTTCTACAATACTTTTGTGTTTTTTGTAAAAAGCAACTTTTATGGTATCAACATCGTTTTTAACATCTTTTTCTTTTGCTTGTTCAACTATATTTTTTAAGTGATTGATTAAATCTGTTTGTTCCATTGAAAAATAGTCAATTTCAATATTGTTGTTTTCGCAATTGATTTCTTGATTTACAGTTTCTTCTGTTTCAATAATAGTTTTATTTTCTATTGATTCCATGTTATTAGTCTTATATTTTTGCAAATATAAATTTTAAAGTTAAAACTCTTGAATAATTTAATCGATTTTACTTTTTCTTTTAAGTTCAAAATCACGACCTAAATATTTTTCACGAACAATTGGGTTTGCTGCTAATTCCTCTGCAGTTCCTTGAAAAAATATTTTTCCATCAAAAAGCATATAAGCTCTGTCGGTAATAGAAAGAGTCTCGTCAACATTATGGTCGGTGATTAATATACCAATATTTTTATCTTTTAATTTCCAAATAATGTCTTGTATGTCTTGTACTGCAATAGGGTCTACTCCTGCAAATGGCTCATCTAACATAATAAAACTAGGTTCGATAGCTAAACAGCGAGCAATTTCTGTACGTCTACGTTCACCGCCCGACAATCTATCACCAATATTTTTTCGTACATGACCAAGATGAAATTCTTCAATAAGGCTTTCTAGCTTTTCTTTTTGGTAATCCTTGGAAAAATTTGTCATTTCTAATACGGAACGAATGTTGTCTTCTACGCTCATTTTTCGAAAAACAGAAGCCTCTTGAGCTAAATAACCTATTCCCGAACGAGCTCTTTGGTAGACAGGATATTTAGTTATTTCAGTATTATCAAGAAAAATTTTACCACTATTAGGTACCACTAATCCTGTTGTCATATAAAATGTAGTTGTTTTTCCTGCACCATTTGGTCCTAAAAGTCCTACAATCTCTCCTTGATGTACTTCAATTGAAACATCATTTACAACGGTTCTTTTTCCGTATTTTTTTACTAAATGTTCGGTTCGTAGAATTTTATTATTTTCCATCTCCCCTTATTTTAAATGAAAAATGAACGAAGGTGCAACAATGTGCCTCCATCGTTCATTTGTTTTATTTAAATAATTAATATGCATTCATTTGAGCTTCAACTTCATTGTTGATATATGAAGCAAATTCTGAATTTGTCATTGTGCCTTTGTCGCCTTCGCCTTGTTTTCGAACAGAAACTGTTTTTGTTTCCATTTCTTTTTCTCCTATAATTAACATATAAGGAATGCGTTTTAATTCGTTATCACGAATTTTGCGACCAATTTTTTCGTTTCTATCATCAACTATAGCTCTTACATTTTGTTCTTCTAACGAATTTTGTAGTTCGTAAGCATAATCGTTGAATTTTTCAGAAATTGGCAATATAACTACTTGGTCAGGAGTTAGCCATAGCGGAAATTTTCCTCCTGTGTGTTCAATCAAAACTGCAACAAAACGTTCCATTGAGCCAAATGGTGCTCTGTGAATCATTACAGGTTGGTGTTTTTGGTTGTCAGTACCTGTGTATTCCAATTGGAATCGTTCTGGTAGATTGTAATCTACTTGGATTGTGCCTAATTGCCAACGACGACCGATAGCATCGCGTACCATAAAGTCCAATTTAGGACCATAAAAAGCAGCTTCTCCGTATTCTATTTTAGCATCTAAACCTTTTTCTTGGCATGCTTCAACAATAGCAGTTTCTGCTTTTTCCCAAACGTCATCGCTACCTACATATTTTTCGTGATTGTTTGGATCTCGAAGTGATATTTGTGCTTCGACTTTGTCGAAATTTAAAGCTTTAAAAATAATTTGAATAATGTCCATTACCTTTGTAAACTCATCTTTCACTTGGTCTGGACGACAAAATATGTGAGCATCGTCTTGAGTAAACGAACGTACACGAGTTAAACCATGAAGCTCTCCGCTTTGTTCGTAACGATAGACTGTACCAAATTCAGCTAAACGCAAAGGTAAATCCTTGTAAGAACGTGGTGCGTTTTTGTAAATCATACAATGATGAGGACAATTCATTGGTTTTAACAAATAAACTTCGCCTTCTTCTGGTGTCGTAATAGGTTGGAAACTATCTTTTCCATAATGATCCCAATGCCCAGAAGTTACATAAAGTTGTTTGTTACCTATGTGTGGAGTCATTACTTGTTGATAACCAAAGCGTTTTTGAATTTTTTTTAAGAATTCTTCTAAACGTAGTCTTAATGCTGTTCCTTTGGGCAACCAAATAGGTAATCCTTTCCCTACCATTTCGGTAAACATGAAAAGTTCCATTTCTTTACCTATTTTTCTATGGTCACGTTTTTTTGCTTCTTCCAAAATTGTTAAATACTCATCAAGCATTTTTTTCTTTGGAAAAGTTACGCCATAAAGACGAGTAAGTTGTTTGCGTTTTTCGTCACCACGCCAATAAGCCCCTGCTACACTTAATATTTTAATAGCTTTAATAGGAGCTGTAGTTACAAGATGTGGACCACGACAAAGATCTGTAAATGCTCCTTGTGTATATGTGGAAATAGTTCCGTCTTCTAATTCTTCAATAAGTTCTGTCTTGTAAATCTCGTTACGTTGGGAGAACATCGCTAAAGCATCATTTTTTGAAATCTCATTTTTAACGATTTGCTCGCCTTTGTTTACTAATTCTGCCATTTTTGCTTCGATTTTGGCAAAATCACTTTCTTTGATGGTGTCTTCTCCTAAATCAACATCATAATAAAACCCATTTTCGATAGCAGGACCGATGCCGAATTTTATATTAGGATAAAGTTCTTGAAGTGCTTCGGCCATTAAGTGAGCAGACGTGTGCCAAAACGCATGTTTTGCTTCATTATCTTCCCATTTGTGTAATTTTATATTACAATCATAGTTGATAGGTCGATTGAGTTCGTAAACTTCGTTATTTATACTTGCAACTAAAATGTCTGCTGCTAAACGTGGACTAATGCTTTCTGCTATTTGGAAAGCTGTGGTTCCTTTTGCATATTCACGTAAAGAACCGTCAGGAAATGTTACTTTTATCATTTTATTTTTACCTTACAAATGGTTTTTTATTTAATGGCAAAGGTAGTTTTTTAATCGTTCTCTAGGAAATTTTTTATTATTGTTTCGATAGTTTTTTTTGCAGTGTCAAGATTATCATTGATGATTTTTACGTCAAATTGCGAGGCATAACTCATTTCTTCGGTCGCTTTTGCAACACGTTTTTCAATCATTTCTTTTGAGTCAGTATTCCTTTTAGAAAGTCTTTCTTTGAGTGCTTCTATCGATGGTGGCTCAATAAAAATAGAAATAGCTTTTTCTTTATATATGTTTTTTATGTTTATCCCACCTTTAACGTCGATGTCAAAAAGTATTGTTTTGTTGTTTTTTAGAGCATTGTCTACTTCTGACTTTAGTGTGCCATAAAAGCAGTTTGGATATACTTCTTCGTATTCTATAAATTCTTGGTTTTGAATTTTTTGCTTGAATGTTTCTGGTGATAAGAAATAGTATTCAACTCCGTTTTTTTCGCTTCCTCTAGGTGATCTGCTTGTGGCAGAAATGGAAAATGATAAATCGTTTCTTATTGATAATAAATGATTGATAAGTGTACTTTTTCCAGCACCAGATGGTGCTGAAATAATGATTAATTTCCCCATAATGAATATCAATTAAATTGAAATGCAAAATTATTGAATTTTAATGAATTTATTTTCTTATTCCAAAGAAAATAGCATAATTTTGCATATTAAAATATTGGTATGGCAGTAATACTAAATATAGAAACATCAACAACGGTTTGCTCTGTAGCTTTGTCGGAAAATAGTATTTGCTTGTTGCATAAAATTGATTTTGAAGCACAATCTCATGCTCGGTTGTTGCCATTGTTTTTGCAAGAAGCGTTGGATTTTTTGCAGCAACATTCGTTAAAATTAGATGCAGTAGCTGTTAGTTCTGGACCAGGGTCGTATACTGGACTACGTATTGGAGTTTCTACAGCAAAAGGTTTATGCTATGGTTTTAATATTCCGCTTATTGCCATAGATACATTAAAAATAATAGCAAATGCTTGTTTGGAAAAAGAATTTGTAGAAAGCGATACTTTACTTTGTCCGATGATAGATGCTAGAAGAATGGAAGTTTATTCAGCATTTTATAATAAAGATTTATCTTTGGTGCGTTCTATATCTGCCGATGTAGTAGAAACTGGCTCTTATGATGAGTTGTTGAAATGCAATAAAATTTATTTTTTTGGAAATGGTGCTTCTAAATGTGAGGTGTTGTTAAGTCACGAAAATGCTATTTTCGTTGAAGACATTTATCCTTCTGCTCAAGCTATGATCAAATTGGCAGAAATAGCTTTCAAAAACAAAGATTTTAAAGATATTGCTTATTTTGAGCCTTTGTATCTAAAGCAATTTATTGCGACTATCCCAAAACAAAAAATATAAAAAATGGAATATCCTCAACGAACGGATTTGATAATGCCTGAATATGGGCGAAACGTGCAACAAATGGTTGATCATGCAATTACGATTTCTGATAGAGAAGAACGTATGAAGTGTGCACAAACTATTATAAATGTAATGGGAAATATGTTTCCCTGTTTGCGTGATGTTAATGAATTTAAGCATAAACTTTGGGATCATTTGGCAATGATGTCCCGTTATCAACTTGATATAGACTATCCTTATGAAATAGTTCCTAAAGATAAAAATATAGAGATAAAGGAAAAAATCCCGTATCCTGTTTCAAAAATACGTTATATGCATTATGGTTATTTAGTGCAAGATATGGTAAAAGTTGCTTTAGATATGGAGGAGGGTGAACGTAAAGATAACTTTGTTATTTTTATTGCAAATTATATGAAAAAGCAATATCTTACATGGAATAAGGATTCTGTAGATGATGCTAAAATACAAGCAGATTTGTTGGTGCTGTCAGAAGGAAAATTGAGTTTTAAAGATGTGGCTCTAAAAGATTCTAAAGAATTAGTAGTTCGTAAAAAGCAACGTCAAAATAATCATCGAAAAAATAATAAATGAAATTAGCTTCTTACTCATACAAAGTCGCATTACAAGATGTAGACTTTACTAAAAAGTTGAAAATTACTCGTTTGATAGGTTATTTACTTGAAACAGCTGGACGTAATGCTTTTGAAAATAACTTTGGTATTCAGCATTTACAAGCAGAAAATTATACTTGGGTTTTGTCTCGATTGGCGGTAGAGATGGAAACTTATCCTTTGCAAGACGAGGAATTTATAATAGAAACGTGGATAGAAAATGCAGGAAGACTTTTTACTACGAGAAATTTTTGCATAAAGAATTTGAGTGGTAAATTAATAGGTTCATCAACTTCTATATGGGCAATGATTGATATAAATACTCGTCGTGCTGTAGATTTGACAGATGAGTATGCGTCGTTTGTAGTAGATAAACCATCGCCTTGTGAACACCCTCGTAAAATGCCACCCATACTATGCGAACCACATTGTGAGTATAAAGTGAAATATAGCGATATAGATTTAAATTGCCATGCAAATAGTGCAAAGTATATAGAGTGGTTGTTAGATACAATTGAAAATCCTAAAACATTTTTCGAAAACAAACATGTTGCTCGTATAGAGTTATATTATATGAATGAGGCTTTGTTGGGAGATGTGCTATCTTTTTATAAAGAGAATAGGGAAGAGCAAGTATTTCTTTTTGAAATTAAAAGAAATACGGATTCTATTTGTAAGATGCGTCTTGTTTTTTAAATCTATTTGGGATTCGTGTAGTATCGCTTCTTAATAAGCCATTGATATTTATTGCGGTAAGTTGTTCAATGTGGTTTTCTAAATAGTTGCTATCATTGCCAATAAAAATGGTTAAGAATTTTGCATTGTGATTGATGTCGGCACCATTAAGAATGATTTCAGGTAAATCTATTTGATGATAAATCTTTTTATCTAGATTAATTTTTAGTGTTTTGTGGTCCGAATTACTCAATAAAAAAAGATCACGTTTTTTGTTTTTGAATATTGTAGGATCTCCCATTTTTAAATGGTCAGGGAAGATGAAAATCGTGGTGTTTTCTAAGATATTTTTTTGCTCTAAAAAATGTACAAAATCGCCAACCATAAAATCAACGGCCGCAATCATAAATTCTAAATCGTTTTTGCATTGAGTTTGGTTGATAACATTTTCCATTCGTTTGTCATATATTCCGTTTGGAGCATGTGTGTCTGTAGTAGAAATAAAAATGGCAAAATGCTCTTTTTTAATTTTTTGTTCTATAATAAGTGATTTTGCTATCTCGAATAAATCTTTATCTCTTAACCCATAGTTGCTTTCGGGATATATGTTTTCAAAACTTCGATCGTCTATTATCGAATCTATGGATAATGTTGTAAGCATATCTTTAAGACCTGAATGCTCTGCATTGCCTATGAGATAAAAAGTGTTATGGTTTGTTTGTTTGAGTATTTGAGAAATACTTGCAATTTCGGTATGGTATGATGTTTGAAAAATAGAATTTCCATGTATACCAAAAAAAGCAGGAAATCCTGTTAAGTAGGTATAAATAGAGCCACTTGTCCACGAACTTCCTGTATTTGGTGTTAAGGTTATGTAGCTCCAATCGTTTTTTAATTGCCTTAAATTCGGTGTTAGATATTTAAAGTCTTCGTCTTCAAGGAATAATTTTTCGTAAGATTCTAAAGAAAGAACTATGATGTTTTTTGGGGTGTTATTATAACATTGGATATGACGTGCTAAAGTGTACTTACTCATGTTGTTTTTATCGAGTGTTTTTTGAAAAGATATAGCTTCGTCGCTGAATAAAGAGATTAAAGTGCGACTATCTTTTCTAAATGTGGGATTAGATAAAATTCCAAAACTTGATAAGATGATACAGAAAAATATAAGAGTTTTTGAAATGATATTGTTATGTATAAAAGTTTTATAAAAAAAGTACATTAATCCAAAAAAAATGCTGGTGGCAAGCAATATGTGATGAATAAAATATTCTGAAAAACCATTTGCAGCATTTAGGTTACAATGAACGTAAAATTGATAACCAATAAATGTTTGTGTAAAATAAAGAGATATTATTTGAAGAGAGATAATACACGCTCCTATAAAAGCAAAAATTCCTCGAATGATTTTATTCGAGGAAAGAGTGCTTAATGAATAAAATAGTACAACGAAAAGCAATAATATATTGCATGCTTCCATATACTTTTGGAGTTATTAGTTAAAAACAACAGTCTTGTTTTTGTAGGTTAAAATTTTTCTTTCAATATGTTTACCTACAGCTCTTGATAAAACGATTTTTTCTAAATCGCGACCTTTTGCAATTAAGTTGTCTACTGTATCTTTATGAGATATGCGTACAATATCTTGCTCTATAATTGGTCCTGCATCTAAATCATTTGTTACATAATGACTTGTTGCACCAATAAGTTTAACTCCACGCTCGAAGGCTGCGTGATAAGGTTTTGCACCCACAAAGGCAGGTAAAAACGAATGATGAATATTTATAATTTTTTGTTCGTAATGATTAATGAAATCTGCCGATAAAACCTGCATATATCGAGCTAAAACAATGAAGTTTATATTGTGTTTTTTTAAGAGTTCAAGTTCTCTTTCTTCTTGTTCTTTTTTGTTCTCTTTTGTAATTGGTAAACAATGATATTCTATGCCAAATCGCTCTGCTGCTTCTTGCATATCAGGATGATTACTGATAATTAATGGTATCTCCACTTTCCATTCTGCAGCCGTATAGCGAGCTAACATGTCATATAGGCAATGTGACATTTTTGAAACAAAAATGGCCATTCGCGGAAGTTTATCGCTAAAGTACAATTTGAATACCATATTGTATTTTTGGGCGTAAAGTGTCGAAAAATATTCTTCTATTTTATCGTCAGGAATTATAAAGTCATTCAACTCCCATTCCACTCGCATGAAAAAGATTTTTTCGGTTCTATCTACATATTGGTCAAGGTAAACAATATTTCCTCCGTTTTTATTGATGAAATCGGTAACTACTGCCAAAATCCCTTGTTTGTCGGGGCAGTACATTAGTAATATTGCGGTTTTAGATTTAGTTTCTAATTGCATATTTATTTAAGTTTATCTTGGTTTAATATTCGAAACGTTTGATATTTGCTCCTATTTTTTGTAAACGTAAGTCAATGTTTTGGTAGCCTCGGTCTATTTGTTCAATATTATCTATTCTACTTTTCCCTTCTGCTGATAGTGCTGCAATAAGTAAGGCAACCCCGGCACGAATATCTGGAGAAACCATATTAACTGCTTTTAAAGGAGTCTGTTGTCCTAATCCTATAACTGTTGCACGATGAGGATCGCAAAGAATAATTTGAGCTCCCATGTCAATCAGTTTATCAACAAAGAAAAGACGACTCTCAAACATTTTTTGATGAATAAGAACACTTCCTTTTGCTTGAATAGCAACTACTAAAGCAATGCTTATAAGGTCTGGTGTAAAACCCGGCCAAGGAGCATCCGATATTGTTAAAATTGAGCCGTCCATAAATCTTTCTATGGAGTACGAATCTTGCGAAGGAATATATAAATCGTCTCCTTTAAGATGCATTTCTATTCCAAGCTTCGCAAAAGTTTTTGGAATAATACCCAAATGTTCGAAACCTACATTTTTTATAGTGATTTCCGACTTAGTCATGGCTGCAAGACCAATGAATGAACCGATTTCAATCATATCGGGAAGCATTTTGTGTGAGCAGCCGTGTAGCCCATCAACTCCTTCAATAGTTAATAAGTTTGAACCTACACCGCTGATTTTTGCTCCCATACGATTGAGCATAGAACATAGTTGTAAAAGGTATGGCTCACATGCAGCATTAAAAATTGTAGTTTTGCCTTTTGCTAAAACAGATGCCATAACAATATTGGCAGTCCCTGTTACGGATGCTTCGTCAAGGAGCATATAACTACCTTGTAGAGATTTACCTTTTATTTCGTAGCATTGTAAAACGTTGTTAAAGGTTACTTCTGCACCTAAATTTTGGAACCCAATATAATGTGTATCTAAACGTCTACGACCTATTTTATCTCCTCCTGGCTGTGGCACAACTGCATAACCAAAACGAGCTAAAAGTGGCCCAACTAGCATTATAGAACCTCTTAACTCAGTCGCTTTTTTTAGATATTCAGGTTGGTGTAATGCATCAATATTAATGTTTTTTGCACAAAATGTATATGAGTCTTCGTTTGTTTTAATTGTTTTTACTCCTAAAAATTGGAGTAATTCTATCAATTTGTTTACGTCGCGTATGTTAGGAACGTTTTCTATTTTTACTTCTTCGTCTGTTAATAGAACTGCACAAAGTACTTGCAATGCTTCGTTTTTAGAGCCTTGTGGAATTATTTCTCCGTTTAATTTATTACCTCCAATTATCTCAAAAAATGCCATAATTATCTATTTCTATTAGGTTACAAATATACATTATTTTTCCTTTAGATAGAAAAATGTATCTTTGTCAAGGAACGATAATTTTATGTCAGCAATTTATATTCATATCCCTTTTTGTAGGACTAGATGTACTTATTGCGATTTTTTTTCGGGAACGAATCTGCAATTAAAATCACAATATATAGATGCCTTAAAAAAAGAGATCTCTTTACGGAAAAAATATTTAGAAAACAGGACAATAAAAACAATTTATTTTGGTGGTGGTACACCTTCATTGCTTTCATACGATGAGTTGAGTTCTATTTTTGAAACGTTAAAACAAAATTTTGATTTAAGCGATTGCGAAGAGATTACGTTGGAATGTAATCCTGATGATTTGTCCGAGAGTTATGTCTCTCAATTGAAGAAATTACCTATAAATAGATTAAGTATTGGAGTTCAGAGTTTTAATGATAAAGAATTAAGATTTGTTAATCGTCGGCATTCTGCAAAACAAGCCATTGATGTGGTAAGATTGTGTCAAAAAAATGGATTTAATAATATTAGTATAGATTTGATTTTTGGTCTGCCATTTCAGTCGTTAGAATCTTTTTCTGCTAACTTAAATTGCTTATTAGAGCTTGATGTTCAGCATGTTTCTGTTTATGGATTGACTATTGAAGATGGAACAAGGATAGAACAACAATGCCAGCAAAAATTGTTTGTGCCAACAAGTGAGGAGGAGTCCGTCTTAATGTATCAAAAAGCAATAGAAGTGCTTACTATAAATGGTTTTGAACATTATGAAATTTCTAATTTTGCTAAACCAAAGATGCGTTCTAAACACAACTCGTCTTATTGGAGTGGTTTGTATTATTTGGGTGTTGGAAGTGGTGCTCATTCTTACAACGGAGTCTCTCGTCAGTGGAATGTTTGTAATATAAATCAATATTGTTCATTAAACGACTATTTTGAAGTTGAACATCTTTTAGAAGTCGATGTTTATAATGAGTTAATAATTACTAATTTGCGGAGACTTGAGGGAGTTGATTTAGAGTTTCTTTGTCAAAAATTTGGAAATAAATATTATTCTCATTGTGTGAAATCGGCACAACGATATTTACAAAATGGATTGCTTGAAATAAAAGGTAATTATTTGAAACTAACCTCAAAAGGTTTACTTTTGTCAGATACTATAATAAGGGATTTAATGTTTTGACTTATGCAAGAGATTTGTACTGTAAGCAAGGTTTGTGATGTGTTAGAAGAATTTGCTCCTCTTTGTTGGCAAGAGGAGTATGATAATTCGGGTTTGATTGTAGGAGATAAGAACCTAGAAATTTCATCTGCATTGCTTTGTATTGATGTTACCGAAGATGTAATAGATGAGGCTTTGTCGCTTGGCTGTAAGATGATTATTGCTCATCATCCACTGGTTTTTATGGGTTTGAAACATATTTGTGGAGAGAACTATGTGGAGCGTTGCGTTGTAAAGGCTATAAAAAATGAGATTGCTATTTATGCAGCACATACGTGTTGGGATAATGCTCCTCAAGGTGTGAATTATCGAATTGCAGAAAAAATTGGGTTGAAAAATATTAAAACATTAGTTCCTAAAAGTTCAGCAAATGAGAATATTGGAGCAGGAGTTGTTGGTGTTCTGGAGGAAAGTGAAGGTGAGTTGGATTTTCTAAATCGGATGAAAAATGTATTTTCTATAAAGTGTATAAAATATTCTCCGTTGTTGGATAAAAAAATTAAACGTGTTGCTTTGTGTGGAGGTAGTGGAAGTGAATATTTACAATACGCAATTGATTGTGAAGCAGATGTTTATTTAACAGCTGATATAAAGTATCATACTTTTTTTTCGACAGAAAAAAAGATTTTGTTGGCAGATATAGGACATTTTGAGTCTGAACAATTCACAAAAGAGATATTTTTTGAACAATTACAAAAAAAAATACCTAAATTTGCAGTTCATTTTTCAAAGATTAAGACAAATCAAATAAATTATTTATAGAATATGGCTACAGAAGAAAAGAATGTTGAAAAAGAAATTTCTGTTGAAGAACGTTTAAAAGCTCTTTATGCTTTACAAAAAGTAACTACTGAAATCGATAAAATAAAAACATTACGTGGTGAATTGCCTTTGGAAGTACAAGACTTGAAAGATGAAATAGAAGGTTATGAAACTCGTATTCAGAATTATACTGAAGAAATTAAAACATTAGAGAGACAGATTGTTATTCAAAAAAATGTTATTGAAGAAGCTAATGCTAAAATAGCGAAGAATACTGAATTGCAAAACAATGTTCGTAATAATAGAGAGTATGATTCTTTGTCAAAAGAGATTGAATTTCAAGGATTGGAGATTTTGGCAAGTGAGAAAAAAATTAAGGAATATACACTTTCTATTGAAAATAAAAAACAGGAAGTTAATAATGCAAAGCAAAATCGTGACGAACGTAAGCTTGATTTGACTCAAAAACGTGGCGAGTTAAATGAAATTATAACTGAAACAAAGCAAGAAGAAGAACTTTTGATGCAACAAGGTAAGGATGCAGAAGCACTTATCGAACCTCGTTTGTTGACTGCATTTAAACGTATTCGTAAAAATGTTCGCAATGGTTTGGCTGTTGTTCCAGTACAACGTGATGCTTGTGGAGGTTGCTTTAATAAAATTCCACCTCAACGTCAATTAGATATTCGTTTGCGTAAAAAAATTATAGTTTGCGAATATTGCGGTCGAATTTTAGTGGATGCTGAATTAGCAGGATTACAAGAATCTAAATAAAAATTGTTTTTTCATAATTGTGGAAAGGGTGAAAGTTTGTCTTTCACTCTTTTTTAAGTTTTTAAAGCTATGGTAAAAAGCGAAAATAAAAAGGTTAACAAATCTATTTATCTTGAAAATGTTAAAGAGCGTCGGGTTAAAGAAAATAAAATGATTTTTGGGATTCGTGCTGTTTTAGAAGCAATAGAGGCTGGTAAGGAGTTTGATCGTATTTTGATTCGTAGAGATATGAATAGTGCTATCGGAAGAGAACTTTTGGAGGCAACACGTGGTAGAAATTTTCCTATAGTACGAGTTCCACAAGAAAAATTGAATCGATTAACTGAAAAAAATCACCAAGGTGTAATTGCTTTCCTTTCAGAAATATCTTATCAGAATATTGAAGAAATTGTTTTTCGTGTTTATGAAGAAGGGAGAGTCCCTTTTTTTGTAGTTTTAGATGGAATTACTGATGTTAGAAATTTTGGAGCTATTGCACGTACATGTGAATGTGCTGCTGTAGATGCTATAATTTTACCAATGCGTGGTAGTGTTTCTATTAATGCTGATGCAATAAAAACTTCAGCGGGTGCTCTTCATCAAATACCTGTATGTAGAGTAGATGATTTAACATCAACTCTTAATTTTTTAGCAGATTCTGGAATTCAGTTGGTTGCTGCTACTGAAAAATCTCAAAAAAACTATGTTGATTGTGATTTTACTACACCATTGGCTGTGGTGATGGGAGCTGAAGATATAGGTATTTCGGAAGAAAACTTGAAGTGTTGTAATCACCAAGTTCGCATTCCTATGTTTGGAAAAATAGCTTCGTTGAATGTTTCTGTTTCTGCAGGGATTTTACTTTATGAAGTTGTAAGACAAAGACAATGAATGTATTATACGAAGATAATCATATAATTGCTGTAAATAAAACTTGTTCAGAAATAGTACAAGGCGATAAAACAGGCGATTTACCATTGTGTGAAATGGTAAAAACATACATTAAAGAAAAATATGCTAAACCAGGTGCTGTTTTTCTTGGAGTTACACATCGTCTTGATAGACCAACAAGCGGAGTTGTGCTATTTGCTAGAACTAGTAAGGCTTTATCGCGATTGAATGATATGTTTCGTAATCATGGCGAGATACAAAAAACATATTGGGCAATAGTGAAAAATTGTCCGCCAAAGGATAGTGATTGTTTAGAACATTATCTTTGGAGAAATGAGAAACAAAATAAATCTTTTGTTTGTAAGAAAGAACACAAAGATGCCAAAAAAGCAATTCTTACTTATCGTGTAATTGCTAAAAGCGAACGTTACTTTTTGTTAGAAATAGTTTTAAAAACAGGACGTCATCATCAAATACGTTGTCAATTAGCACATATTGGCTGTCCTATAAAAGGTGATTTAAAATATGGATACGAGCGAAGTAATCCTGATGGAGGAATTAGTCTGCATGCTCGAAGTATACAATTTGTTCATCCAGTTTCAAAACAACCTATTTACATAGAGGCTCCATGTCCCGATGATAAATTTTGGAATATGTTTATTCCAAAACTTTAAAAAGGGACTTCGTCGTTGTACGAAGATGGTAGAGGAGTACTTTCTATATAATCTACGTTATTTATATTTATATTTCTGTTTGAAGGAATAATGACAGATTCCGTTTGATAGCGTTCGTCGTTTTCGTTCATGAAACGAGCGTATTCTTTCTTGAATTTTAAGTTTACGGTATCGGTAGCACCATTACGATGTTTAGCAACTATGATTTGTGCTACATCACGCATATCTTTACCTTCTATTTCATAAATCTTATAATATTCTGGTCGGTGTATAAAGCACACAATATCTGCATCTTGTTCGATAGCTCCCGATTCGCGAAGGTCGGATAATTGTGGTACTTTCGCATCATTTCCTGTTCTTCCTTCTACATTACGATTCAACTGAGAAAGTGCAATTATGGGAATATCTAATTCTTTTGCTAAACCTTTCAAAGAACGAGAAATCATACTTATTTCTTGCTCGCGACTTTGAAATTTAAGACCAGAGGCGTTCATCAATTGTAGGTAGTCGATAATAATCATTTTGACGTTATGGTTGTTCACTAATCGTCGTGCTTTTGACTGGAATTGCGTAATAGACAAAGCGGCGGTATCGTCAAGATATAGAGGTGCGTCGTATAGATCTTTTATTTTAGTGTCTAGTTGTCGCCATTCGTCTTGTTCTAGTTGTCCGCTTTTTATTTTTTCGCCAGGTATGCTACAAACGTTTACAATTAATCGGTTTACCAATTGTACGTTAGACATTTCGAGAGAAAAAACTGCTAATGGTTCTCTTCGGTCTATGGCAATGTTTTTGGCCATGGATAATATAAAGGCAGTTTTACCCATAGCAGGACGTGCAGCAATGATAATTAAATCTGATTTTTGCCAACCGCTTGTTATTTTATCTAAAACATGAAAACCACTTCTAACTCCGCTCATTCCACTTTTGTTTTCAGCTGCTTTTGAGATACGTTCGCGTGCTTCTTCTATGACAGGATTTATTTGAACAACGTCTTTTTTTATATTTTGTTGTGAGAGTTCAAAAAGCATACCTTCTGCCTTTTGTAGAAGTTCGTCAATGTCGTTTTCTTCAGTAAAAACTTCAGTTTCTATAGTGCTTGCTACACGAATTAGTTCACGAGCAAGGTATTTTTGAACAATAATTTTTGCGTGAAATTCGATGTGTGCAGCCGACCCAACTTTGTTTGTTAGGGTAGTGATGTAGTATGGGCCTCCTACGTTTTCTAAAGTTCCGTTTCGGCGTAGTTGTTCTACTACAGTAAAAATATCAATGGGTTCTTGTTTGTTATTTAAATTGATAATGGCAGTATAGATCTCTTTGTGAGCTTCTTTGTAGAAGTGTTCGGGTTTAAGAATTTCGTCTACCAACGAAAGTGCATCTTTTTGTACCATCAATGCTCCTAAAACCATTTCTTCTAACTCTATGGCTTGTGGTGGAACTTTCCCATAATCGATTTTTGTAGTACTTTTTTTAGTTCTAGTTGTTTTTGTCTGTTTTGATTCTTCTGCCATTTCTTTTGTTTTTTTGCAGTGCGAAGTTAATAAGAAAAGCAATAGAAAAAAGATTTATTTTTTAACACCTTGTTAATAATTTGTGGTAGCAATAAAAAATCCTCTTACTGGTAAGAGGATTTTTTATGTTGGAATTTGTTACCAAATGCTTACACGCTTTTCGGGAGCTAGATACATTGGCGATTCTTCGGTAACACCAAATGCTTCGTACCATGCTGAAACATGTGGTAAAGCACCGTTTACACGCCAGCGTCCAAGTGAATGTGGATCGCCTTTGGTACGAACAAGAATTTCCTCTTCGCGAATATTGCCTGCCCAAACGTTTGCATAGGCAAGGAAGAAACGTTGCTCAGGCGACAATCCGTCAATAGTATCGAGTGGCGATTCTTTAGTTGCGTTTTTCATAGCTTGGAATGAAACTTGCAAGCCTCCATGGTCAGCGATATTTTCGCCTAAAGTGAATTGGCCGTTTGCAAAAACTCCGGGAGCAACTTCTATAGCGTTGAAATAGTCAACTAGAACTTGAGCACGATTGTCGAACTCTTTTTTGTCGTCGGCTGTCCACCAATTGTTCAGATTGCCATCTTTGTCAAATTGGCAACCTTGGTCGTCGAAACCGTGTGTCATTTCATGACCGATAACCACACCAATTGCTCCATAGTTGAATGCGTCGTCGGCATTCATATCAAAAAACGGATATTGAAGAATACCTGCAGGGAAGCAAATTTCGTTTGTGCTAGGGTTGTAGTAAGCATTTACAGTTTGTGGCGTCATATACCATTTGTCTTTGTCAACAGGTTTGTCGATGAAGCTCATAGAGTATGCATCTTCAAATTCGCTTGCGTTTGATAAGTTTTCGTAATACGACAAATTTGGGTCGATTTTCAAACCGCTATAATCACGCCATTTGTCGGGATAGCCGATTTTTACATAAAATGTATTTAGTTTTTCCAACGCTTTTGTTTTTGTGCTGTCGCCCATCCAAGTAAGATTTTCGATGCGTTCGCCAAGAGATATTTGTAGATTTTTCACCAATTGAATCATACGTTCTTTGGCTTGTGGGGGAAAATATTTAGCAACGTACATTTGTCCAACGGCTTCGCCAAGAGTACCATTTACGATAGATACGGCACGCTTCCAACGTGGCGATTGCTCTTGCTTGCCTGAAAGAACTTTACCATAGAAATCGAAGTTGGCAGAGCTGATTTCGTCACTCAAAAAACTTGCTGAACTATTGATAACTTGCCAAATAAAATAGGTACGTAAGTCGTCAATTGATTCTTCAGCAAACATTTTTCCTGTTTCTTGCAAGTGTTCTATTTGCGATACGGAAATTTGGTTTGTAGTGATATTTCGAGCAGCAAAATAAGCTTCCCAATCGAATTGAGGAACAAGTGTTTTAAGTTCGTCTATCGACATTTTGTTGTAGTTGGCTTGTGGGTCGCGTAGCTTTATGTTGTCGTAAGCAGCTTTTGCCAAACATGTTTCCATTCTTAGAACGGTATTTGCACTTTGTTGTGCTGTAGTAGTATCAAAACCGCAAAGGGCGAACATTCGCTCAACGTGTTTTAGGTATTTTGCACGTATCTCTGTAGTGTGTTCGTCGGTGTCGAGGTAATATTCGCGTTCGCCAAGAGCATAGCCTGACTGGTATGTTTGCAAAAGATTTATCGAACTATTCATTGGGTCGGCATCGACGTATAATTCAAACATTCCATAGCGAGTTTTACCGAGCAAAGTCGCTAAATTTTCTTTTGTTGCGTTTCTGAAGAGGTCGATTTCCTTTTGGATAGGGGAGTAGCCTTCGGCGTTTAAGCGAGTGCTATCCATGGCAAGGTTGTAAAGATCGCCTATTTTTTGCTCAACGCTTCCTACTTTGTTGTCTTTCTTTTTAGCAATGTCAGAAATCAACGAATTGAGTTGCTCACGGTTGTCTTCGGCCAATTTGTCGAAACTGCCAAAGCGAGAATATTCGCCCGTGAGCGGGTGGTTTTTCATCCAGCCGCCACAAGCATACTGATAAAAATCGTCTTGAGCCACAGCCGTCGTGTCCAAATTCGACAAATCGATGCCCGAGTTCTGTGCATTTTTTTTGTTGCTACAAGCTGTCATAACTAATACTAATGCAAATAATGATACAATGTTTTTCATATTATTTAATGTTTTTTTTATGTTGATGCAAAAGTAAAAAAAATGCCTGAAAAACTTCAGGCATTCAAAATTAGAAATCGGTCATTGTTTTTATCACTTTGTGCCAAAAAGACCAATCGTAGCCTACTGACGGGTGATATATGCAAAAAACTTTTACTTTATGACCATTACTTAAAGTATAACAACCATTGTCGATATCGTAGCCGTCGATATTTTTGCTGACGCCTTCCGACCAACCTTCCCAAGGGAGTTTTTGCCATAGGCGTTTGCTCCAAACTATCAAAACATCGGGTTGGTATTGTTCCATTACTTGAAAGAATGCAGCCGAAGAATCTTTGTATTGGCGGTCGGTGCCTGCCTCGCGAGGTTGTGTGAGCAGCACTTGCAAGTAGTTGTAAAAAACGACGGAATCCCATATCGCTTTTGACTCCTCGGATGTGGTTTCGTGTCCTACGAGTGAGCGTTCGAACTTTAGATAGGTATTCATCCACCCCTCACGCTCTACCGATTTGTCGAGATACCAACCCAATACTTCGCGAGTGATGTTTGCGTTTTGTCCCGTACCGTAATGACTATCGCCAAGAGCCATTATCTTTTTGCCGAAAATGCCTCCATTGTGGTAGTTTTTCCCCACCCAAGGTAAAAATGTTAAAGCATACATACTATTTTCTAAATTTTTGTAGTAACCTTTGAAACCAACTATCTTTTGGCAAACACTCTTCACAACCACATTTCGGACATGGAATTGGTGTTGTGAAGGCTGTGGCATTTAACTCCGTGTCAGGTCCTTTGAAAGTTTCGCCACATTTTGGGCATTTGAATGTTGTAATTCCTCTAAGCATGATTACGTAAATTATTTCTTATTTTTTTACTTGATTTTTGTTAATTTCATAACCTATTTTTAGAAGTCAATCAATAAATCTTGAGAAGGATCTTGGTATTTGCTTTCTATTTTATCAAGTTCTTTTAATGCAGAAGAAGAAACAATATTCGAAACAGCCCTCATTGCTTCTATTCTTTCTTCTTTATCGCTTGAATTTAATTGTTGATACATAGTTTCCAAAGCAGTCTCTCGTTCTCTATAACTCTTTTGTAATGTAGTATCAATGTTCTTATATTTTCCTACTGCCCTAACAAACTCAGGATTTGTCATTGCTTGAATTTGAGCAGTCTTTTCTTTTTCATACTCAAGCTCTATACGTTGTTTCTCTAAATTCATTAACATTTTCATAGGATTAAAATTATCCCCAATGGCTCCTATAATACTATCCGTAGCTTCTCCTCTAGCCTTTATCGCTTCTGCGTGGGCTTGACCTTTCGCTATTTCTATTTGTGATAAACCTTCAGCATTTCTACCTTTCGCATCAAGAATCATTGCTTCATTTCTTCCTTTTGCATCAAGAATAGTAGCTTTGGAATTACCATATGCGTTAATAATTGTTCCACCTGCGTCTCCTACAGATGTTATTACTTTAGCTGCAACTTCTCCATTTGCTTGTTTTAGTTTTACTAAGCCATCTGCATTTCTTCCTTTTGCATCAAGAATAGTAGCTTTGGAATTACCATATGCGTTAATAATTGTTCCACCTGCGTCTCCTACAGATGTTATTACTTTAGCTG
>JAFYQJ010000008.1 GCA_017547145.1 Paludibacteraceae bacterium
ATACAGCGTATCGCCTCGGCCTTATTGAGCATCTCTTGGTTAAACATTCGCTGTTGCTCGTTGCGAGGCTTGGCGTAGATGTAGATGCCGAGGAACTCTCGGCGACTCATCTTCATTGTATAGGGATTACGGATTGCAGGGTAGTAATCCAGATAGAGTGAAATACGGTCGTTGCGTAATGCCTTTTGGCGCAGGGTTACATTTGTACAAGTTAGTGTCATTGTTGTTTATCTTTAATCGTTTATACTTTTTGTTGCAAATTAAGGTGGTGTTACAATGGTGATATCAATCACCATCAAGTAACTTTGAGGAGATTACTCTATCTTCGGTGGCTCGAAGAACTTATCAAGTTCGGCACGCACAATTTTGGTGTATTTACCAACCTTGATACGAGTAATGTTGTGATAAGCCACATAGTGATAGAGCTGGTCGCGTGTGAGGTTGAACTTCTCCATCGCTTCGGGTATGGTGTAGTATTTCGGTTCTTCGGGAACTGATAGACCTTTGGCTATGTCGAAATGCTTTTTAGAGTAATAGACCATCTTGCCCTCTTTGCGTTTGGGAATTACATTCTTATAGACGAAGGTATAGATTGCCGAAAGAGTCATACCGAACTTCTCTTGCAGCTCGGCCACGCTGTACCACTCGGCAATACTTGCATCTGGGGCTTTCTTAGCAAAGTAGGAGTCGATATGTTTCTTGCTCCAATAGGTCTTGCCACGATTGAAGGTGCGAGGGATATTATGCTCCTTCGCAATCTTGTATAACCACGACTCTTGAATATTGTACTTTTCTTTAATCTCGGCTGTGGTGTAGAAGTCGGTGATAGGTGTCTTCTCTTTGGGCTTGTTGTTTTCGCAGATAGTAATGTAATCAAACATCTTATCTATGTCTGAACGCCTTATTAATGTTTTACCATCAAATCTTACTGCTTTGATTTTGCCATTTCTTATATACCGATAAATGGATGTTCTGCCTACGCCCAAGAAAGCAGATACTTCTGTTGGTGTTAGAAACTCTTTCTCTGAATGAGGTTTTGCTTCCTCATCGAATTTTAACTGAAACTCTTTAATCCTCTTTTTCCGCACTTTCTCCTTATATGCAAGGTTTGCACATCTATGAGAACAGTAGGCAGTGGTGGTTTTGTGTGCGGTAAAAATATCCCCACACCATTCACATTTTTTCTGAATGTCAATCTTACTAGCCATTTTACTTCTCTTTTTAGTTCGCCAAATCTGTTTCATCGCGTACCACAGCGTACCAAGGCGTACCAACTTCTCCATCATCTGACTTGCGAAATTTCGCTTCTTGGCTTGCGAGGTACACAGGAGGTACAAAAACAGGCGTAAAAAGGCTTAGCAACGATTAACAACGATGCTTGCACAAACAAAAATAGCACCCGTAAAGAGTGCTATATTAATCATTTATGATTGATTTAACTATTTAATAAACAACTATTTACTTGCCGATGCAGAATTTACTGAAAATGTTTCCCAAAACTTCGTCGGTGGCGAGTGCTCCGCCGGTGATGGCACCGAGATGATTGATACATTCGCGGAGATCCATTGACATGAGTTCGCCAGATAATCCGACACGTAATCCGTCTTGTACACGACGAATTGCGTTTAGGGCATGGCAAAGACTTTCATAGTGGCGAGCATTGGAAACGGTAACATCTTCGAGAACTTTGTCGTTGATATTTGAGGCTTTAATTAGCAACTCTTGTAAATGGTCAATTCCAATGTTGTTCTTTGCTGATATGAAACAATGTGTATGCGTTGTTGCAAGGTGCGACGCATCGGTTTTATCCGTTTTGTTGAAGACGATAATTAGTTTTTTGTCCTCAGAAATAGGAAGCTGTGTTGGGTCAAAAGATGACATTGTAGATGCGTCAATTATCCAAAGAATGATTTGGGCTTTTTCTATTGTTTGATAAGTTCGTTCAATGCCGAGATTCTCAATTGTGTCAGTAGTTTCTCTAATTCCTGCTGTATCAATAAATCGGAATAAAATACCATTAAGAGAAACGGTATCTTCTATCACATCGCGAGTGGTGCCGTGAATGTCGCTTACGATAGCTTTTTCTTCCCCAACAAGTCGGTTGAGTAGGGTAGATTTCCCTGCGTTAGTTTCCCCGACAATTGCAACGGGTATGCCATTTTTAATGGCATTTCCCACAGAAAAAGAATTAGTTAAACGGCTGATTTTTTGCTCGATTTCGTTAGCGAGTTTTTGCAATTCGGTACGATCGGCAAACTCAAGTTCTTCGTGGTCAGCAAAGTCAAGTTCCAACTCAACAAGCGAAGTAAAATCGAGAAGTTTTATTCTAAGTTGAGCCAATTCATCGGAAAATCCGCCTCGCATTTGATTAAGAGCTATTCGATGAGCTGCTTTAGAATTAGATGCGATTAGGTCTGCAACAGCCTCAGCTTGCGATAAATCCATTTTCCCATTAAGAAAAGCACGTTGTGTAAATTCGCCTGCTTTTGCCATTGAACAACCATTTTCTATCAAAAGTTTCAGGATTTCTTGTTGAATAAAAAGTGAGCCATGGCAACCAATTTCAACTACATCTTCGCCAGTAAAGGAATGTGGTGCTCTAAAAAGCGAGATAAGAACCTCGTCGATAATTTCATTTTTGCTATTTATTATGCGTCCAAATTGAATAGTGTTTCTGCTCATTTCGGCTATTGATTTGCCTGATTTCAGTGGTTTAAAAATCTTGTTAGAGATTTCAATAGCTCGTTTGCCTGATATACGAATAACAGCAATTCCTCCAACGCCGGCTGCAGTGGAAATAGCACAAATGGTATTATCGTTAATCATACGCATTAGAATTCAACGTTTTGGAATACAATTTTCTTTAATGCAAATTCAATAACAAAAGGTGTAAATATAATCGATAAGGAAATTGTTAATAAATAAGAATAATATTTTTGCTCATTTTTTAATAATAAATCGTCAATAGACAAAAGAGTATCCATTGCAAATTTTAAAATGTAGGGAACGAGCAAAACAAAAACAGGAGCGAGTATGAAATTTGGAAATAATGCAAAAATAAGTTTAACGAGAAGAACTGGTGTGAAGCTATAACCAATAATTTTTTTGTTTAAATGATCAGATATTCCAATATCATATATTTTTCGTAATAGAAAACGTGAAGTCCATAATGTGAAAGGTATGGTTAATAGGAAAATAATTGCCCATAATATAGGATGTAAAAAGGCAACATGAATAGGTTTGCCTCTCAAAAGACCACTTAATAGTAACAACCCACAACAAATACAAACAAAAGGGATTAAAAACCTTTTGTTTGTATCTTGAGATTCTTCTTCAATTTTTTCCCATTCTTCTGCGTTAGCACTGATTAAGTTCCAAGAACGGATGAAAATAAAACGTATGTGCTCCCAGAGTTTTTTCATACAAATTATTTTGTACTTAATTCGGCATGCATATTTGCTGCTGCACGACGACCGTCGCCCATTGCTAAAATAACGGTAGCACCACCGCGAACAATATCGCCTCCAGCATAAACACCTTTATGGCTACTTTGCATTTTTTCGTTAACTAAAATTGTATTTTTACGCCCCAATTCTAGTCCTTTAATAGAGGTTGGTACTATAGGATTTGGTGAAACTCCAACAGCTACAATTGCCATATCAATATCAATAGTTTCCGTTTTTCCTTCTACTGGAACTGGGCTTCTACGTCCGCTTTCGTCTGGTTCTCCAAGTTCCATAACTTGTAAAACAACTTGTTTGACAGCTCCTTTTTCGTCGGCAATATATTCTATTGGGTTGTGTAAGGTTTTGAATTCAATGCCTTCTTCTTTTGCATGTTTTACTTCTTCTAAACGAGCTGGCATCTCTTCTTCCGAACGGCGATATGCAATGAAAACTCTATCTGCACCTAATCGTTTCGCTGTACGGCAAGAGTCCATAGCTGTATTTCCTCCACCCACTACCATTACACTTTTTGCTTTATTGATAGGTGTATCTGTATCTTCACTCGAAGCATCCATTAAGTTGACACGTGTTAAATACTCATTTGATGACATTATGTTAATAGCATTCTCGCCAGGGATGTTCATAAAATTAGGTAACCCGGCTCCAGATGCTACAAAAATTCCTTTGAATCCTTCGTTTTCTAGTTCTTCTACACTAATGGTTTTTCCAATAACGCAATCTTTGATAAAATTTACACCCATTTTTTCGAGGTTTTCAATTTCGATATCAACGATTTTGTTAGGCAAACGAAATTCTGGAATGCCATATTTCAAAACCCCACCAATTTCGTGTAATGCTTCAAAAACAGTGACGTTATAACCATATTTGGCCATATCACCAGCAAAAGCTAAACCTGCAGGTCCAGAGCCAACTACAGCGACTTTAATTCCGTTAGAAGGAGCAACTTCTGGCAAGGCAATTTTCCCACTTTCTCGTTCAAAATCGGCTACAAAACGCTCTAGGTTACCGATTGCTACAGCAGGGGCTTTCATTTTTAGATGAATACAACGACTTTCGCATTGTTTTTCTTGTGGGCAAACACGTCCGCAAACAGCAGGTAATGCAGATGTGGCTTTTAAGACTTTAGCTGCTTCAAGAAATTCACCTCTTTCTACATTTTTTATAAAAGACGGAATGTTTATCCCTACAGGACAACCCTCCATACATGCTGGGTTTAAGCAATCTAAACATCGTTTTGCTTCGAGTAATGCTTGTTCTTTTGTGAGTCCAATATTTACTTCTTCTGTTCTCGTTGTTGCACGATAGACTGGGTCTAGTTCGTTCATTTTGCAACGTTCTATTTGTGTACGTTCTTTTGGCTTCATTGATTTTCGAAGCTCTTGACGCCATTCGGCGTCTCTATCAGTAAGTTCTGCTATTGGAGTGTTTTGTGTCATTTTAGCCGCATCAGCTTCCATGTCTGCTTTAAGCATTGTTTTTACTACATTGTTGTTTGTAGTATCTATTGATGATTCAAGTTTTTTAATTTCTTCATTTTCAATGTCTTTAAACGCCCCCATACGTTTAAGCATTTCGTCAAAATCAACAGCATGCCCATCAAATTCAGGGCCATCAACACAAACAAATTTTGTTTTCCCTCCAACTGTAACACGGCAAGCTCCACACATACCAGTTCCGTCAACCATAATGGTATTTAATGAGACGTCTGTAGGAATTCCGTATTTTTTAGTTAATAAACAGCAGAATTTCATCATTATGGCGGGACCAATAGCAAAGCATTTGTCTACTTTTTCGCGTCTAATTACAGATTCAATTCCTTCTGTTACTAAACCTTTGTTACCATACGAACCATCGTCTGTCATTATGATAACTTCGTCGGATGATTTGCGAACTTCATCTTCTAAAATAATTAAATCTTTGCTTCGTCCAGCTAATACCGATACAACGCGATTTCCCGCTGCTTTTAGAGCTTGGATTATTGGGAGCATTGGGGCTACGCCAACACCACCTCCTGCACAAACAACTGTACCAAAATTTTCTATATGTGTAGCTTGACCTAAAGGACCTACTATGTCGGCTATTGTGTCGCCAACATTTAAGCGACAAAGTTTATTAGATGACAAACCTATGGTTTGAACAACCAATGTTATTGTTCCTTTTTCTATATCTGCTCCTGCTATTGTCAATGGCATTCGTTCGCCTTTTTCATCAACACGAATTATTACGAAATGACCAGCTTTACGCGATTTTGCAATAAGGGGTGCTTCTACTTCTAATTTAAAAACTTTTTCCGAAAACTGTTGTTTCGATACTATTCTGTTCATAATATTTTTGTGTTTATCAAACGTTTATTTACATAAAGCAATAAATGCATTCATTTCATCTATGTGTTTTTCTATACTTTGTAATAATTTAAATTGGGCTTTTGTACGTTGTAAATTATGTTCTGGATGTTTTGTTTTGTAATAAATATCTCCATTTATATAATCAGTTAAAAAACGTACGGTTTGCATGTATGTTAGTAATCGACCACCAAAAGGTAATAGTGATTTTTCTAATGGAGTCAAAAAAGTTGCTGTTTCTAGATAACCTTTAGTATAGGCTTTAAATATAGACATGTTTAAACTAACATTATCCAAATTTTCGTCATCTTCAGCACCTGTGTTTGCTGCTGTTCGTATAAAATCACCAATATCTGAAAGTACAAATCCTGGCATTACGGTATCCAAATCTATAACACAAAGGAATTTACCATCTTTGTCGAATAGCATATTGTTTACTTTTGTGTCGCAGTGGTTGATACGTTTTTGTAATTTCCCTTCGCGATAAAGTCGTTCTGGTAAACATAAATCGTAAGCTCGTTTTTCAATTTCGTCTATCAAATCAACAACGTTTTTTGCTCGTTTTACAGGGTCGTTTACTACTGCATCAAAAAATTGTTGTAAACGAAATTCCATGTTGTGAAAGTTAGGAATGGTTTCACCAAGGGGCTCTCCTTGTAAATCGGATAAGTCCATTTGAAATTGTCCAAAGGCACGACCAGCATCATATGCAGATGTTTCAGTTACATCTTCTACTGAAATAGTGTCGGGGATAAACAACATGAAGCGCCAATAAGAATCACCATCAAAATAAAACAACTGACCATCTTTGGTTGGTATCATAGTTAATACTTTTCTGTCTGTATTATCTCCACGTTGCTCAAGTTTTGTACGTAGGTGTGAAGTTACTCTAAAAATATTTTCTTGCATCATCGCTACGTTTTGAAATATACGATGATTGATACGTTGCAAAAGATAATCGGGAGCAGTAACCTCTTTTGTTTGAACTACAAACGTGTCGTTTATTAACCCTGCACCCAATGGAGAGCACGAAGAAAATGTGCCTGTCGTTGCAAATAAATCAAAAAGTTGTTGAGGATTCATATTTTATTATTTATGGTTACAAAATTAAAAATAAAAAAGCAAATTGTAACAAAAAACTACTCATATCAAACAATCAAAATAAAAAAGAGATTCCAAATTTGGAATCTCTAAAATTCTCGATAAAAATCGAATCTTACGCGTTTGCTATTTTTTCAATAGCTAATTTTCCTCTGTAATATCCACATTCACCACAAATTGTGTGATAAATATGCATAGCACCACAATTAGGACAAACGGCAAGAGTTGGAGCAACAGCTTTGTCATGAGTTCTTCTCTTGGCTGTTCTCGTTTTTGATTGTTTTCTCTTAGGATGTGCCATTTTAAATTATTTTTAATTGTTGTCTAATATATTTTTTAACTTATCCCAACGAGGATCAGTTGTTTCTTTATTCTCTTTTTTTAAAGCATTGTTTGCATCTACTAGGCAATTTTGTAAAATATCCGACATTGCTTTTTCGCATTCGCCATCGCTATGCTTGTGTTGTATTGGAATTTCTAGTGCAATCATTTCGTACAACAGCCATGCTATGTTTATTTCTTCTGATTGGTTTGAAGCAATAATAATATCATCGCCTTCGTCGCAATATTCTTCGCCTAATTTTACTGTAAAAGTTTTATCAACTTTTATAGGTAAAGACATTAGTTCTAAACATCTATCGCAAGCAATTTGTACGTTGCCTTTTAAATGAAACAAAAATTCAAAGAACAATGCTTTTTTAGTAACGGTAAGAATTACATCTATATTCCCAATGCTTATTTCTGCACTTTCTACCGCCGAAAAAAAATCATTTGTTAAATTAAAATCAAATGTTTTCTTCTCTTTTATGTTTTTTAGCGATATATTATAATTTTCTAAAATATTCATTTTTTATGGGGCTAAAAAACTTTGCAAAGGTAACTAAAATGGGCTAAAAAAAAAACTTTTTACATCTTTTTTATAGATAAATCTGCAACTAATTAAAACAAAATATATTACATAATAAAATATGGGATTAATTATCTTTGTAGCAAAAAAAGAATATGAGTAGTTTGAAAATTGCAAATGGAGTGGCTAGGCATCCGCTTTATCGATTTAAAGAACCTATAAATTTAGAGATAAATACTGGTGAGCAAATAGCGGTTGTTGGTCGAAATGCTTCTGGTAAAAGTGTTTTGATAGATACGTTAATAGGGCGTTATCCGCTGTTGCAAAACGAGGTAGAATATAATTTCGACGGAGAAACAAATACAGTTTACGATAATGTTAAATACATTACGTTTCGCGATTCTTATGGTGATAGTGAGTATTTGTATTATCAACAACGTTTTAATTCTCAAGATGCGGAAATTACTCCTATAGTAAAAAGTTTATTGCCAAGTACGAATAATAGGCAATTTGCGGAAGAAATTTATGAGATATTTGATATTCAGTCTTTTGTTGAAAAAAATATTGTTTCGTTGTCAAGTGGTGAACTGCGTAAATTTCAACTTGCAAAAGCGTTATTAAATGAACCTTCTTTTTTGATTATTGATAATCCGTTTATAGGTTTGGATTTGCCTACCAAAAACTTGTTGGTAGAACTTTTAGAAACACTTATTCAACGTTTTAAAATTCAAATTATTTTAGTTTTGTCAAATCAAAAAGAAATGCCGCCGTTTGTTACTCACGTGATAGAGGTGGAAAATATGATTTGCAAAGCGAAAATTCCATTGAAAGCATATGTCGGGGAAAAAAATGATGTATCCAATAATCAATTGTCTGATGAAGTGATAGCTGAAATACTGAATCTTCCGTATAAAAAACAATCTTTTGATAGTGAGCAAATTGTAAAGCTAAATAATGTTAGTATAAAATATGAAAATAGTTTTGTCTTGAGAAATATCGAGTGTGAGATTAGGCGAGGAGAGAAGTGGTCTTTGATGGGTAATAATGGCTCGGGAAAATCTACGTTGTTGAGTTTGATTTGTGCTGATAATCCTCAAAGCTATGCTTGTAATATATCGTTGTTTGGCAACAAACGTGGTTCAGGCGAAAGCATTTGGGATATAAAAAAACGGATTGGCTATGTGAGTCCGGAGATGCATCGAGCTTTTTTGAAACATGTGCCAACTATAGAGATTATAGCTAGTGGATTGAAAGACACGATAGGGCTTTATCAAAAACTAAAAAAGGAGGATTTAGAAATCTCAGAATGGTGGCTTGGTGTTTTTGGCATAGAGCATTTAAAGGATAGGATTTTTACATCTTTGTCAAGTGGAGAGCAGCGATTGGTACTACTTGCTCGTGCTTTTGTAAAGGATCCTGAGTTGGTAATTTTAGATGAACCTTTTCATGGACTTGATCCTTGCAATCAAAATTTAGCAAAAGAAATTATTGAGGTGTTTTGTCAACGTAAGGATAAAACTATGATTATGGTAACACACAACAAAGAGGAGTTGCCTAGTTGCATTACAAACCATCTGTTTCTGAAAAAGGATTAGATTATTAAACTTTTACGTATCTTTGTGAAAATTTTTTAAAATTGAAATTATGAAGAAATTAGTTTTATCTCTTGTTTGTGTATTTGTTGGAATTGAGGCATTTGCAATAGTGAAATTCCCTTCGCAACAGCAACCTGGAGTTGCGTCGATGACATCTACAGCAAACAATTGGACTTTGTCAAACAATCTTTTCTCTGCAAGTTATACAATGACTGACAACAATTTGTACTTTGCAGGATCAGAAGAATTTGGTTTAGACGGAAATACCGATTTGTTTAGCATAACCCTTGCTGATGGCACAGTGGTTTTGTCTTCGCAAATGAATTGCACAAATGTTACAACTGAAAATCTTGTTGGCGATGTTAATGCCGTAAAGTTGTCAGAAAAAGATAATGGAAAAACACTAAAAGCAACTTATTCGTACAACAACCTAAACATCGTTTGGCGAGCTGTTTTACGCGACAATTCTCATTATTTGCGTACAGAGTTAGAAATTACAGCAACGGCAGATACGGAAATGAAAAACGTTGTAGCGATGCTTTATTCACTAAAAAGTGGAAAAACAATCCCTTCAATAGTTGGGAATACACGCGGTGCATTGTTGGTTAACGAAGATTTTTTTGCAGGTCTTGAAACCCCAATGGGAAACAACGAGCTTGTTACATCTAACACGTCAGCTTCGGTTGAAGGCGATGCAAATTTTTCTTTCACATCATGGACTGCATCAGATTGGTCGAGTTTTTCTGCCGCTCCATCAGAAATTCTTAATCTAGGGTTTTCGGCTTCGCAAATTGTAGCAAAAAAAGGATTTGTAACAATTTCTGTAGCAGGAAATTTGACTTTTACATTTACTTATGCAACAGGAAACCACCGCATGAATCTTGTTGGAGTTGACTTGGTAGATTTAAATGGAAATGTTGTTGCTAGCGATTATCACATTGGTTACACAGGAACTTTGGCAAGTAAAAACTCTTACACACTGAATGTACCTTCTGCAGGAAACTATTTATTGCGCTTTTTTGGAGAGACAAAAACTGAAACCATTAATAGTACAGGGAATATCACTCGTTCAGGCGTTGGCGTTTCTCTTTATAAAGAATTCTCGTTGACATCATGGACTTCGGATACTTGGCAAACAATCTCGGGCAACGCTCCACAAAGCGTTTTGAACCTAGGATTCACTAATAGTCAGATTGTTGAAACGAAAGGTTTGGTAAATGTTGCTTCGGCTGGAAATTTGACATTCAAATTCCAATTCCAAAGCGGTTATCATCGAATGAATCTTGTAGGTGTTGATTTGTTAGATTCTAATGGCAATATTGTTGCTCAAGATTATCACATTGGATACACAGGCGATGCATCTTACAATAATTCGTACTCTTTGAGTGTACCAAGCGCAGGAGTTTATACATTGAGATTCTTGGGTGAGGTTAAAACTGAAACTATTATTAGTTCAGGTACTATAACATCTTCTGGCGTAGCAGTATCTATTGCTAATGGAAGTTCAAGCGACGCTTCCTCTTCTCAAAAGTTCCAAGGAAGATGGAGTAGAAATGCCACTTTGAAAAGCGGAGATACGTGGAAAGTGTCTTCGGTTATTGGTATGATGGCTGAAGATCAACAACGTCGTTCCTTTTTGGCCTATCACGAAAGAGAACGTGCAGTGCCTTGGCGTTCGTTTATCCACTACAATTCTTGGTACGAACTTAATATCGACCGAAACAACGTGATTGATCAACGCATGAGCAAAGATGATTGTTTGGCCGTTGTAGAAGCTTGGAAAGAAAATCTTTTTGTTCCTTACGATGTTTATATTGATGTATTTGTTTGGGACGATGGCTGGGATGACTTCAACTCGTTATGGGATTTCTATTATCCTAAATTTCCAAATGGATTCAAAGAATTGGACGATCTTTGCCAATTATACAACGTAGGTACAGGAACTTGGCTTGGCCCTGTTGGAGGTTATGGTTCATCGAAACAACAACGTTTGGCATTCTGGAACTCAACACACGATCCTGATATTACAAACTTCAAACTATCTCATAGTGAATATTTCAATGCATTTGTTGGACGTTGTTCGCAAATGATCAACGACTACGACATGCGTTATTTCAAATTTGATGGTATCAGTGATATTGGTAATGCAGTAGGCCCAGGCAACGAAGAAGATGCAGAGCATTTCATCCGTTTAACTTCAGCATTAAGAGAATCGCGTGAAGATATTTTCTTGAATTGTACAGTAGGAACATGGGCTTCTCCATTCTGGTTCCAATTTGCTGATGCGGTTTGGCGTCAAGATGCCGACTGGAGCACAATTGGAAACCAAGGAAATGCTCGTCAACGCTGGATCACTTACCGCGATTATATGGTTTACAAAAACTTCACCGTTGGTTCGCCACTTTGTCCAATCAATAGTTTGATGACTCATGGTTTGATTGTTTCTGGATTTGGAAATTCAGGAGGAAACCCTCCTCGTGCAATGGAAGATGATGCTTCTGCTTGTACAGTGGCAGAAATTACTAAAGAAATGCGTTGTGCATTTGCTTGCGGATCGGCCATGGTAGAATTGTATATCGATCATGCATTGATGACTGCTAAAGAAAATGGCAAACTCTGGGGAGAGTTGGCAAAATGCATCAAATGGCATCGTAGCAATGCAGATGTGCTTGATGATACTCACTGGGTTGGAGGAAATCCATGGGACGGTTCGCGCGCTAATGTTTACGGTTGGGCGTCGTGGAATGGTACAAAATCAGTTCTAACGCTTCGTAATCCATGTAATACATCTAAAACTTTTACAACAACATTGCGTCAAGCGTTAGATATTCCAGCTTATGTAACAGGCAAAATTTACCTTTCTGATGCATTTGATGGTCAAACACAATATGCAGGAATTACCAACGAGGAAGTTGATATTGACGCAACTATTACATTTAATCTTCCAGCTTTTGATGTTGTGGTACTTAACGGTATTGATGTAGAAGTTTTGACAGGCGTAAAAGATACGTCTGTAAAAAAAAAGAAGAAACTGTATTTGGAAGAGAAAAAGAAATAGTATTTGAGAAGATTCAACCAAATTCGGAAATTCAAATTGTTGATTTAAGTGGTATTGTAGTAAAATCTTTTAAAAACAATGAAGAAAACTTCTCCATTAAAGTTCCATTTGCAGGGACGTATGTAGTAAACATCGTAGATGTAAACGGGAATTGCACAAAAGAGAAAGTAATTGTAAAACAATAATATAAAGAATGAGGAGTCGAGCGATCGATTCCTCATTTGATATAAAAATCTTTTTTATGAAAAAACAAAGAATTTTGAAATTTCCGGTACTATTAATCGTAGCAAGCGTTTTATTTCTTTTTTCTGCTTGTAAAAACAAAAAAAACGGTGAGCAAGAGACACAAAAGGAAGAACCTGCTGATATTGAAATCGTCTACGAATATGGCATTCCAGTAGATTCATTCAATACGGAGGAAGGCGTTGTTGGCAAAGGAGAAACACTGTCCACTATTTTTGGAAAATTAGGTTGCAAAGGAGAAATCATTCATCAACTCAACGACTTTTCGACAGAAATATTCGATGTAAGACGCATTAAGTTGGGCGATAAATATACTGCGTATTACACTAAAGACTCAGTTCCTCAACTCACATATTTGGTTTACCATCAATCGGTAGTGGATCATACGGTTTTTCATATTTGCGATAGCTTGTGTGCTAATAACTACAAAAAACCTGTTCGTTACGAGCAAAAAGTGTCAAGTGCAACTATCACTACATCACTTTGGGATGCAATAGTTACAAATAAATTGCATCAACAACTTGCTCTTGAACTTTCGGATATTTATGCTTGGAGTATCGATTTTTTTGGTCTTCAAAAGAACGACTCATTTACTGTTTTTTATGATGAGCTATATGTAGATAGTTTATCTATTGGTATTGGAAAAATTCATGTTGCAAAATTTACTCATAAAGGTAAATCCTTTTTAGCATTTTATTTCAAAAATGACAGTGTGAATGGTTTTTGGGACGAAGAAGGTAATAGTTTGCGAAAAGCTTTCTTGAAAGCTCCGCTAAAATTTTCTCGCATATCTTCTGGATTTACTTATACACGTAAACATCCCATTTACAAAACCGTTCGACCTCATACGGGAGTTGATTATGCCGCACCAACAGGAACTCCTGTAATGAGCATTGGCGACGGTGTTGTGGTGCAAAAAGGTTACAAAGGTGGTGGTGGCCATACGGTAAAAATTCGCCACAACAGTGTTTATTCTACAGCATATTTACATCTCTCACGTTATGCTAAGAATCTAAATGTAGGTTCGCATGTTTCGCAAGGCGAAGTAATTGGTTACGTAGGTAGCACTGGAGCTTCTACAGGTCCTCATCTTGATTTTCGTGTATGGAAGAATGGCTCACCTATCAACCCTTTGACCATGGAGTCTCCTTCGGTCGAGCCAGTTCCACAGAATGCTATGAGTGAGTTTGTGGTTTTGAGAGATTCATTGAGCAGGAAAATAAATTGTGAATTTTAGTAGCTCGATGTTTGAGTATTTTTATTAAGAATTTTTTTTATATTTGTCCGAAGTATGACAAACGTGTGTAACATATTATTCTTAATAGAAACCCGCTGCGAGCGTAGCGAGCTTTCTACACACACACACACACA
>JAFYQJ010000009.1 GCA_017547145.1 Paludibacteraceae bacterium
CACACACACACACACAAGAAATAGGGCGTTTTGAGCGTTTTTGCCTACGCATAAATTATATATAAGTCGGTCGATTTCGAGGGAAGTCGAGCGACTTTTTTTATCTGAAAAATTAAATTTATTGTTTAACTAAAAAATCAAAAGTATTATGATGAAGAACAGATTTTTATTTTTAGCAGTGCTATGTGTGGCACTTGTATTTGGGTTTTCGGCGTGTGAAAATCCTAATGATAACGAAGAGTTACTCAACCGTATAGAACAGTTGGAAAATCAGTTGAAAGACCAGCAGAGTGGAAAAGACAATGATAAAGATTCCGACTCTGCGGATAAGGACAGCGATAAAGACAATTCTTCCGATAATGAGCAAAGCGGTGGAAGTAGTGAAGAAAACGCTGGTGGTTCTAGCGCGGGCACTCCCGACCCTGACGAAGGCGAAGAAGGTGGTGACGAAGGCGGTTCTTCAAGTTCTACCACCGGCACCGAGAACGGCTACGCTTACGTAGACCTAGGCTTGCCAAGCGGACTAAAATGGGCAACTTGCAACGTAGGAGCAACTAAACCCGAAGAGTACGGCAACTACTACGCTTGGGGCGAAGTGGAGCCAAAAGAGGTTTACGATTGGAGTACTTACAAATTTATGGATTCGAGTGTCAATGATTGGAATGGTGTAAATAAATACACCTTTGCCGATGGTCAAACCAGTGGTGTATGGTACGACAATTCTGGTAACTTTATCGGTGATAATAAAACCGTTCTCGACCCTGAAGACGATGCCGCATTTGTAAATATGGGTGGCTCTTGGCGAATGCCAACCGCAGAAGAACAGCAAGAACTCATCGACGAATGTACTTGGACATGGACTACCTTGAATGACGTTAATGGCTATAATGTAGAAGGTCCTAACGGAAACTCTATCTTCCTTCCTGCTGCTGGCTATCGCGACGGTAGTGATTTGTTCGACGCAGGGTCGTGCGGCGGCTATTGGTCGAGTTCGCTCTATACGTACTTTTCGGACAGCGCCTACGGCCTCTACTTCTATTCGGGCAGTGTGAGTTGGGACAACGACTACCGCTACTGTGGGCAATCCGTGCGTGGTGTGTTGTCGCGCTAAGAATCTTACCCTTGTCCCCCTCACGGGCAGAGAAAATGTGAGCGGGTGGGCTGTAGGGGCGTAGTGTAGCGCCCCTACTCCCCAAGCCCACACCGCACATTTTCGGCGGGGGCAGAAAAAATAAAAAAATGTATGGACGCACGCAGTGCGTCCGCAGAGAGATAAAAATGAAAATATGCAATTGAAAGATATTTTAGAACGAGAACAAAAACGTGAAGATGTGCGGCAGTGTTGCACCATACATCTGTTTCAAGAGGGTACGTTTTTTCGTGCTTACGAGTGGAGTGCTTGGCTTGCATTTCGCTACATCAAGCAGTTCAAACCTACTCGGCGTTTGCTGAAAAACAGTGATGCGAGCGTGGTGTTTGTGGGTTTCCCCGTTTCGAGTCTCGAAAAATATGCTTCCGAAGGATTTTTAGTGCAAGCAGTAGCCGAAAAGTGTGTAGATGTTCATCTTCCCGAGTCGGTATTTGCAGAAGATGCAGAAGTGGAAGTTTTGCAGACCGATTATGAAAATTGGAAATCGAGCGTGCCACTCACCGAAGCGTCGAAAAAACGTTTGCAGGAGGAACGGTACGGTAATCCGCTGGAGGGAACTACTCGACTTACCGACATCATGCATCGCATACTGGAGTTCCCAGTGGAGCAAAAGTCGCCCATCGATAGTATGCTTTTCTTGGCAGAGATAAAGCAACAAATAGCAACAATAATATAAATTAAAAAGTATAAAAAGGAGAATTACTGGACAAGGGTAAATTCATAGGTGGTCAGCCTCGGCATTTTTTTGTTATGCAAAGGATAGCAACGAAGGAACAATTGGCTTGCTCGTAGACAAAAGAAGCATTCCTTTTGTTTCGAAAACAACCGAACCACCGAAGCCATAAAAAAAGAAAGACGCTTGTTGTTTTGGAGTAGTTGTGTGTTTTGTTTTCCTGCTGCTGGCTATCGCAACAATAGTGATTTGAACAACGCAGGGTCGAACGGCAACTATTGGTCGAGTTCGCTCAATACGAACAATTCGGACAACGCCTACAACCTCAACTTCAATTCGGACAATGTGAATTGGAACAACAACAACCGCTACTATGGGCAATCCGTACGTGGTGTGTTGTCAACTTAAGCATTTACCTTCTTGGAGAAAAGAGTATTTGCTCCTTTTTTTTGTGAAAATATGAAACATTACAAACTGACTTACGAGCAGTTATATTCCGATTTGCAACAAGCCTACTACGATGCTCGTAGGCACAAGCGGACAAAATCTTATCAAGTGCGTTTTGAAGCCAATTTGGAAAATAATCTGCATCAACTCTGTATGGAACTCTACGAGCGGAGTTACAAAGCTCGTCCGTCTACTTGTTTTATTATTTCCGACCCTAAAAAACGTGAAGTTTTTGCTGCCGAATTTCGTGACCGAATAGTGCATCATCTTTACTACAACTATACGCATTTGCTCTACGAACGAACTTTTATAACAGATACGTACAGCTGTATCAAAGGTAGAGGAACGCATTTTGGCATACGCCGTTTGCAACGGCACATTGTGCAAGAAAGTCAGAATTACACGGTGCCTTGCTATGTGCTGAAAATGGATATTCGTGGTTATTTTATGCACATCAATAGGGAACATTTGCTCAAGATTTGTTTACAAACACTTTGTAAAATGGCTTTGCATCGTGTGTCGAAACATCGGTTGGAACGGTGGATAGAAGTTGTTGATTACGAATTTTTAGAATATCTCACTCGTGAAATTGTGTTACTAAATCCTTGTGATAATTGTCAAATGAAAGGTTCGTCTAACGATTGGGACGATCTTCCTCATGACAAAAGTCTGTTTCATAGTCCTAAAGGGTGCGGTTTGCCTATTGGTAATTTGACTTCACAACTTTTTAGTAATATTTATCTCAATGTGTTGGATCAGTTTGTGAAACGTACGCTTCGGTGTAAACATTATGGGCGTTATGTCGATGATTTTTATGTTGTTTCGGCAGATCGAGATTATTTGTATTACGTTGCTCAAAAAATAAAAACAATGCTTCACGATGAACTTCAATTGCAATTTCATGATGGAAAAATGAGGTTGGTTTCGGTGTGGCAAGGTGTGGAATTTTTGGGTGCTTACGTAAAACCATATCGAAGTTATACGAGCCGGCAAACGGTAAGTCGTATGCGAGAAAAAATTGCGTTGCTTTCGCAGAAACCGCAAGAATACTGCATTGCGTCGTTGAATTCTTTTTGTGGTGTATTGTCGCACGGGCGGAATTTTCGTCTGCGAGAGCAACTATTTTTGTATAACAAAGAACTGAATCAGCGTTTTAGTTTTGATAAATCTATGCTGAAATGCCAAATTTTACATACTGCAAAGTATATGCTTTAAAAACGAAATATTTTTACATCTCATTTTCATATATTTGTAAAAAAAATCGTTATGAAAAAGTTACTTGTATTATATCTCCTTTTGCTTTCGTTGGTAGTGTCTGCGAAAGATTGGGTAAAGATTTGTGGTGAGGAACGCTATGTAGTACCTGAGAATGTTTCGTTGAGAGATGCAAAAAATGAGGC
Source organism: Paludibacteraceae bacterium (assembly GCA_017547145.1). Lineage (GTDB taxonomy): Bacteria > Bacteroidota > Bacteroidia > Bacteroidales > Paludibacteraceae > RGIG9608. The sequence continues at coordinate 3,671 of JAFYQJ010000009.1, forward strand.
TTTGATGCGTGCAAAAGCAAATGCTTTGGCAGAGCATTTTGGAACGATAATTTACCAAGGTACAACATTAGTTAAAAAAGATAATAATGGCGGATTGAATGAATATTTTATTCAAACTACTGGTCAAGAACTTCGTGGAGAGTGGATTGAAGATATAAACCAACCTATTTATCGAATTTTATTTGAAAACGAAATGCAGATAGTAGAGGTTTCTGTTTGCGGTAAGGCTCGTGAGCGAAAACTTTCAGAAATTGATTTGGTGGCTAAACTGCTTCGAAATGATACTGATAATCGTTCTGAAACGGATAAATTTCAATCGGGCGATGCGTTCTATTTGTATTTTAGAACGCCAATAAAGGGCTATCTTTCTGTTTATTTGATTGACGAAAATCAGCAAGCAACATGCTTGTTGCCTTATCAGCATCAATTCTCTCCTTCGGTTTCTGTAGATGCAAATACGGATTATGTGTTTTTCTCGGAAAAGAAGTGTACTGATAAAAATTTTGTTGATGAATACATATTGACAGCAAATGATGATGTTGTTCAAAATCAGTTGTATATTATATTTTCGCCAAATGAATTTGTAAAAGCAAACGATGAGTATAAAACAAGCGATTTACGTGAACTCACTTTTGCTGATTTCCAAACATGGTTGACAAAAAATCGTGTTTACGATGAAAAAATGCAAGTCATAAGAAAAGTTTTAACTATTACTAAATAAAGTCAGTTGTGCGTTTCATTAGGTTTATATTATTAGTTTGTTTTGCTTTAAACACTTGTTTGCTAAGAGCTCAAGTGTATAATGTAGATGCCAATCAAGATGCAAATACCATTGTTGTAACTTATTTGTTGACTGAAAAATCTGATATTACTTTGCACGTTTCAACCGATGGTGGAGTTACTTTTAGTGAAGCTTTGAAGAAAGTGTCGGGCGACGTAGGAAAAAATATTTCATCGGGTGAAAAGCGAATAGTTTGGGATGTTTTGTCGGAGTACGATTCGTTCGATTTTGAGCAAGTTCAATTTGAGGTAAAGGCAACTTCTAAAACAAAAAACGCTCAAAAAACTTCGTTTCAAAGTAATGTAACAGGTTTGGAATATACAATTCCAGTTGGTTTGTGTTACTATATGGGTAAAAAACGTGTTGGTGCTTATCTTGGTGTAGATATGGGTGTTGGTTATAATACCAAACAAAAAAATACAGATTATAGTGTAGCTTTTACCGTTGGTCCAAAAATCGGATTTGGTAGTAATTTGGCTTGGATTGTGGGAATTGGAGGTAGTTGTAATTTTGTTGATAATGAATCTAAAGGTTCGATAACGGATCTTTTAACTGGAGGTTTACCTTCTTATGATAAATCTAAAACAATGTTTAACTTTGTCGTAGAAAGTGGATTTGTTCTCCGTGCAAGTAAACTACTGCTATCGGTGCGTTGCCAATATATGTTGCCACATTCGGTAGTTGTACCTCTTGTGGGTGTTGGTCTTGCTTTTTAAGTGATTAAAAAATAGAAAATATGATAAAAAAAGTGCTATTATTTGCTGTGTTTTTGGCGTTTTCATTTGTATTGGTTGCTCAAACAAATGTTTCCCGAACAAAAAGTTTTCATATCGTGAAAGAGGTGCGTCCGCCAGTGCTCGACATTGTGCAGGGGTCGGTGCAGTTTGTCGATGTATCGGGCAATAATGCCATTGATGCTAATGAAAAATGTCGCATTCGTATGCAAGTTTGCAATTCGGGTATGGGCGATGCTCATGGATGTACTGCTGTGATTGAAGCTGTGGGTACGCGTCAAGGGTTGACGCTTTCGAACAAGAGAATTACGCTCATTAAAAAAGGCGAAACGCAGACTATAGAGTTCCCTATTGTGGCAGATATGGCTACTGTAGACGGAAACGTGGAGTTTTCGGTACGAGTAGATGAACCAAACGGATTTGGAACAGATGCTGTAAAGTTGAGCATAGATACACGCAAGTTTGTTTCGCCTAAGTTGCAAGTGGTGGACTATACGGTAACGGGTGTAGGGCAGGGCATTTTGACAAAAAAGCGTCCTTTCGATTTGCAGTTGCTTTTGCAAAACACACAACATGGGGTGGCAGAAAATGTGAAAGTAGAAATAGAGGTGCCACAGGGTGTATTTATTACCGATGGCGAGCAACAAATGTCGTTTGCAACCATTTCGGGTGGCGACAAAAAGTCGCTCGTATATTCGCTTATTGTTAATAATAATTACGCGAGCGACGTTATTCCTATCAAAGTGAAACTTTCGGAGCGTTATGGCCGTTTCGCTGAAAACAGACAAATAGATTTGAAACTAAACCAAACGCTTGCAACAACAAAAATTGTAGTTGATTCGAAAGCCGAGCAACGTAGCGAGATAGAAATTGCTTCGCTACAAAGTGCGGTAGACAAAAACATACCAGTAACGAACATACGCAACGAAAAAACTTTTGCCGTGGTGGTAGCCAACGAACGTTACCAACGTGAAGCCGTAGTGCCTTTTGCTTTGAACGATGGTAGTGTTTTTGCACAATATTGCACCAATACACTTGGGTTGCCTATAGAAAACGTACACCTCGTGCGTAACGCTACGCTCAACAACATCAAAGCCGAGGTAAAGTGGCTCGAAAATGTGATAGCAGCCTACAACGGCGAGGCAAAAGTAATTTTCTACTACGCAGGGCATGGTATCCCCGATGAGCGAAACCAAACTGCCTACTTGCTCCCCGTAGATGGCTACGGAAGCGATGTCTCTACAGGTTTTGCTCTCGATGAGCTGTATAAGGTGTTGGGCTGCTTGCCTACAAAATCGGTTACGCTATTTTTGGACGCTTGCTTTAGTGGAGCAAAGCGTGAGGGCGACATGATGGCTTCGGCACGTGGCGTGGCTATCCGTGTGCGTAAAGGCGTGCCACAGGGCAATATGGTGGTATTTTCGGCAGCACAAGGCGACGAAACTGCTTACCCTTACAGCGAACAAAACCACGGAATGTTTACTTACTTTTTGCTCAAAAAACTGCAAGACACCAAGGGCGATGTTACCTATCAGGAGCTTGGCGAGTACATAAAAGCCGAAGTGAGCAGAAAAAGTATTGTGGTGAACCAAAAATCGCAGACGCCTACGGTAACCCCTTCGGCAGTGTGTGCTTCTGCGTGGCAAAACTGGAAACTGAAATAACGAGCTATGAAACGTATCTTATTTTTAAGCCTGCTCTTTACTTGCTTGACGCTCTCGGCACAGACGGTAACCAATGTCGATGCCAACCTAGTAGGCAAAACCATAGAGATTACTTACCACTTGGACCGCACGGCCGACATCTCGGTGGAGTATTCTACCGATGGCGGACGCACCTACAAGCCGCTACACCGCGTGAGTGGCGATGTGGGGCGTGGCATTACGGCGGGCTACCGCACCATTACTTGGGACGTGCTCTCCGAGCTCGAGAGCCTTATGGCCGACGTATCTTTCCGTGTGAATGCTACGACTGGAAAGATGCTTATTACCTTGCCTACAGGGCAAAGCTTCACGATGATATACGTAGAGGGTGGTAGTTTTATGATGGGCTGTACATCAGAGCAGTCTGATTGCTATGATGATGAGCAACCTGCTCATCGTGTGATGTTGGATAGCTATTACATAGGCGAAACGGAGGTTACGCAAGAACTATGGACTGCCGTTATGGGATCTAATCCAAGCTATTTTAAGGGAAGTCAAAGGCCAGTAGAGCGTGTTTCTTGGAAAGATTGTCAAAAATTTATAAAGAAATTAAATCAAATCACAGGAAAAAACTTCCGACTCCCAACCGAAGCCGAGTGGGAATACGCTGCGCGTGGTGGTAAAAAATCTAAAGCGTACAAATATAGCGGAAGCAATACGCTAGATAATGTAGCGTGGTATTGTGATAATAGTGGGAGTCAAACACATAATGTAAAAACAAAACTCCCGAACGAATTGGGCATTTACGATATGAGCGGTAACGTATGGGAGAGATGTCAAGATAAGTATGGTTGGGGATATAGAAACAATTTTCAAGTAAACCCTATAGGTCCATCTTCGGGTTCTTTTCGTTTGGCCCGTGGTGGCAGTTGTGACCGTGATGTTCAGTACTGTCGTTGTAGCGGTCGGCGAGGTTTAAGTACTCCGTCTGGCCGCAACAGATACGACGGTTTTCGCCTTATATTAGTTCAATAAAAAATAACTCAAGTAAACTTGTTTTTCTTTGCTTTCGAAATATGTTTTTTAACATAAAAAAAGTACCTTTGTTTCGTACTAAAAAACGAAGAGGTGACAGTAAAAAGCGAGGAATTGGATTTGTTGGCGTTCTATTCGCAGTGGCAGGTTTGGCAGTTGCTCACCGCCGAGGAGCGAATAATGTTGCAAGAGAATGTTATTTTTCGTCATTACGAAAAAAATATAGCTATCTACAAAGAAGGCACTTTGCCCGAATATCTAATGTGTGTGGTGCGTGGCAAGGTGATGATTCGTAAAGAGGGCTTTGGAGGTCGTAGCCAAATAATGCGTATGATAAAGTCGGGCGAGATGTGTGGCTATCGAGCGTTTTTTGCCGAAGAAAACTATGTAACCGAGGCAGTTGCTTGCGAGCCTACTACCATTTGTTTGGTGCCAAGCCATGTGATACAAAAGTTGATACATCAAAACGTGGAGTTGGCGTGCTACTTTGTCAAGTTGCTTGCAGTAGATTTGGGCGAGAGCGATGTGCATACGGTAAGTTTGACACAGAAGCATATCCGTGGTCGTTTGGCAGATTCGTTGCTGTTTTTGCTTCAAAAATATGGCTACGAGCCCGACGGAAAAACCTTGAACATATCGCTTACGCGCGAAGATTTGGCTAACCTTTCGAACATGACCACGTCGAATGCTATTCGCACATTGTCGCAGTTTGCTACCGAAAAAATAGTAGAAATACAGGGTAGAAAAATAAAAATAGAACGCGAAGATGTTTTGCGTAAAATAGCACATTTGGGTTAATCGGTTTTTGTTTTTATGGCGGCAGAGAAAAGAGGTAGAAATAAAAAAATGAAATACCTCTTTTTTTCGTTTATTAAATTTTATCTTTGTGAAAAACATTGTTTTATGAAAAGAGTTTTGCTGTTGTTGCTTGTTGGGGTGTTGTTTGTTTCGTGTGGCAATAGGGCTATAAATGTCTCTGCCGAGTTGTTGCCTGTTGGCAGTGCTCCTTCTGCGGAGATGGCTTTGGCCATGAGGCAATTGATAGCTCCTTACAAAGCCGATTTAGATGCTAAAATGAATGTCGAGGTAGGTTTTTGTGCTATGCCAATGGATGTTGGTAGGCCCGAGAGTTTGCTCTCGAATTTTGTATGCGACGCTATGCTCAAAAAAGCCAACGAGTATATGCCTACCGATTTTGCTTTGACCAATATAGGTGGTTTGCGAAAGCCTATTGCACAAGGTGTGGTTACACTACGAACGGTGTACGAGGTAATGCCTTTCGACAATCAAGTGGTGTTGCTCGACTTGTCGGGGCAAGACGTGTTGGCTTTGTGCAACGCCATTGCCTCGGTTGGTGGCGAGGGCGTTTCGGGCATTACGTTTGGTATTTCGGGCAGCAAGGCTTCGGATGTAAAAATAGGAGGAAAACCGCTTGATGTCAGCCGAGTGTATCGAGTTGCTACAACCGATTATTTGTCTTTTGGCAATGACAAAATGTTGCCATTGCTCAATCGTTTGCAAGTGTATGATTTGAGTTTGCCGCTCCGCGATTTAATATTAGAAGCTATTTCGGGAGTGCAACAAATGGAGTCTAATTTAGATGGTCGTATTTATGAAAAGTAAGTTGTTGTTTTTCTTGTTGCTGTTTTCTGCTTGTCAAACAAAAGAAGATTTAGTTTTGTTGTGTACAAACGACACGCATTCTCAAGTGGAGGTGTGTGGTGCAAATATGAAAAAAATGTCGGGGTTGGGTGGCTATGAATATCGAGCAAGTGCAATAGATAGTATAAGGTGTGCGAATCCAGATTTGCTCCTGTTTGATGCTGGCGATTTTTCGCAAGGTACGCCCTATTTCAATTTATACAAAGGTCGTGTAGAGGTTTTGGCGTATAACAAAATGCAATACGATGCAGTAACTCTTGGTAATCACGAATTCGACAACGGGATAGATACGCTTGCAGCACGTTTGCGTGAGGCAACTTTTAAGGTGGTATGTACGAATTACGAAGTGAGTGGAACACCGCTTGAGGGTGTGGTAAAAAAAACGGTGATATTTAGTCGTGCGGGGTGGAAAATTGGTGTGATAGGTTTGGGGGTGAATCCTGAAGGGTTGATTTTGAAAAGCAATTTTGGCGATGTGCAATATTTGGAGCCAATAGCAGTAGCAAATCATTATGCCGATTCGTTAAAGCAGCATTGTGGTTGCGATGTTGTGGTAGCTCTTTCTCATTTAGGCTCTGCATACGATACTGAAAACATTGAGCCTTGCGATGAGTATTTGGCACAAAACTCTAGCTCTATAGATATTATAATGGGGGGACATACGCACAAGCAAGTGTGTAAGAAATGTGTAAATCTTAAAGGAGATTCGGTGTTGTTGATACAATCGGGGAAAAGTGGTGCTTATCTTGGAAAAGTAAAATTGACAAAATGAAAGCAATAAATCTAAATCCAATTATGCCCGTTCGTACAGCTCCTTTGGAGCAAAGCGAACAGTGTACACAACTTTTGTTTGGCGAGTTGTTTGATGTTAAGGTTGTAAATAGCAAGTGGTGCTCTATTATAAACGATTCGGATGGCTATGAAGGTTTTGTAAGTAAAAATATGGTAACATTTATTTCCGAAGTTGACTATAGAGAATTGAAAGATTCGCAAAAAGTACTACTCTCAAAACCTATTGCTCAAGTGCGTGATAAAGGTACAAACGATACAATGTTTTTGCCAATGGGGAGCACTTTGTATAATTTTGTTGAAGGTAAATTCTCCATATTCGATCGAGATTACGAATTGATAGATACAACTATTCGAGAATATTCTTTAGATGCGTTGCCCGAAGTTGCTTTGCAATTACTTAATGCCCCTTATTTGTGGGGAGGGAAGTCGGTTTTAGGAATAGATTGTTCGGGTTTTGTGCAAACTGTTTTTGCTGTGTGTGGAAAAATGCTTCCTCGTGATGCCTCACAACAGGTAGCCGAAGGAGAAACGATTTGCTTTTTGGCAGAGGCAAAGTTAGGCGATTTGGCTTTTTTTGAAAATGAAGAAGGTGATATTGTTCATGTAGGTTTGTTGCTTGATAATCGTCGTATTGTTCATGCTTCGGGCTCGGTAAAAATAAGTTTAATGGACAATTATGGTATATTAAGTCCTGATGGAGGTTATTCGCATAAATTACGTATTATAAAAAGAATAAAATGTTAGTAGAAAATTATTCACTTTTGCATCGAAATACGTTTGGTATAGATGTCAACACTCGTTATTTTTTTGAATACAATACGGTAGAAGAATTGCAATGTTTTTTGCAATGCAGTGTGGCTCTCGAAAATGAATTGTTGCATATTGGAGGGGGAAGTAATTTGTTGTTTTTATCTGATTTTAAGGGTGTTATACTTCATTCTAAAATCAAGGGGATAACTTGTGTAAAAGAAGATGATGAATTTGCGTATCTTCGTGTTGGAGCTGGTGAGGTTTGGGACGATTTTGTGCAATATGCAGTAGAAAAAGGTTTAGGAGGAGTAGAAAATCTTTCGTTTATACCGGGCGAAGTGGGAGCTGCTCCAGTGCAGAATATAGGTGCTTATGGAGTTGAAGCAAAAGATGTGATATATCAAGTAGAGACTATAGAAATAAAAACTTCTAAACATAAAACCTTCTTGGCTGCAGAATGCGATTTTGGTTATCGGAATAGCATTTTTAAGAAAAGTTTAAAAGGACAATTTATTGTAACGTATGTTACTTTTTGTTTACGTAAATCTCCAATTTTTAATACGGAGTATAGTTCTTTGCGTGAAAAAATAGCGAGTCTAGGCAATGTGTCGTTGTCCGCAGTGCGAGAAATTGTTATCGAAATTCGTAGAGAAAAATTGCCTAATCCGAAAGAGATAGGTAGTGCAGGAAGTTTTTTTATGAATCCTGTTGTGGAAAAAACTTTAGCTTCTAAATTGAAAGAAATGTATCCTGCAATGCCAATGCATAAAGTAAATGAGGGAGTGAAACTTTCGGCAGGGTGGTTAATAGAGCAAACTGGCTGGAAAGGATATACCGAAGGCTGTGTTGGAGTTTATGAAAAACAAGCATTGGTTTTGATAAATAAAGGAGGAGGAACAGGTGCTGATGTTGCAAAATTGTCGGAGAAAATACAGCAATCTGTATACGAGAAATTTAATGTTAAAATAAAAAGTGAGGTTATTTTTGTTTGAATATAAAATAATCTGTAACTTCGGGAGTTGTTTTTAAAAATTCGCTATGAGCTATTTAAAATTTGACAAAACCTTATTAACTAATTTAGAGCAGTCGCTTACAAAAGAGACGTTGAGAACGAATAATGCAGGAGCTTATTCAAGCTCGACGATAATCGATTGCAATACGAGAAAATTTCATGGATTATTAGTTGTTCCTGTACCTGAATTAGATAAAGATAATCATGTACTTCTTTCGTCTTTGGATGAAACTGTTATTCAACATGGTGCTGAATTTAATTTGGGAATTCATAAATATCAAGGTGATAATTATAGTCCAAGAGGGCACAAGTATATTCGTGAATTTCATGTCGATTCGGAGATAAGAACTATTTATCGCGTTGGAGGTGTTATTTTTCAAAAAGAGCGTATTTTGGTTTCTGGTGATAATCGCTTGTTGATTCGTTATACATTGTTAGATGCACATTCGCCTACTACGTTGCGTTTTAAGCCATTTCTTGCATTCCGTAATGTAAATGCTTTGACGCATCAAAATTCGGCGTTAAATAGTAATTATGACGAAATAGAAAATGGTATAGCGTCTTGTTTGTATGATGGTTATCCTTGTTTGAATATGCAATTTAGTAAAAAAGTAGAATTCGTTTCGGATGCAAATTGGTATAATGGGATAGAGTATTATAAAGAGCAAGAGCGAGGCTATGAATATAGTGAAGATTTATACGTACCCGGATATTTCGAATTGCCTATAAAAAAAGGTGAATCTGTTGTCTTTACGGCAGGCTTAAATCCGATAAATACACGTACGTTGAAAAAACTTTTTGAATCGGAAAAAGCGAGTCGTACACCTCGTAGCGATTTTTATAATTGTTTGTTTGCCGCAGTACGTCAATTCTATAATAAAAAAGATGATGGCTATTATTTATTAGCGGGATATCCGTGGTTTAAGTTTAGAGCTCGTGATGAATTTATTGCATTGCCGGGAGCTACGCTTGCCATTGGTGAAATATCGATGTTCGAAAAAATGATGGAAGTAGGAGTTGTTGCGGTGCGTGATTTTATACAAGGGAAACCAAAAAGTACAAAAATAAAAGAGGTGAGCTCGCCCGATGTTTTGCTTTGGTTTGTGTGGGCTATCCAACAATACGCTTTTTCGACTTCAATTGATAAAGCCGCTCAAAAATATGGCGAAGTATTGAAAGAAATAATTGAATTTATTCGAACACAAAAACATGTAAATTTGTTTTTACACATAAATGGTTTGGTGTATACAGATGGTCGACAAAAACCTGCTACATGGATGAATGCAGTAGAAAACGGATATCCTATAACACCTCGCACTGGTTATGTTGTAGAAATCAATGCTTTGTGGTACAATGCGTTGAAGTTTGTTTCTGAAGTGTCGGTGGCAATGAAGAATCAAAATTATGCTGATATATTAAATTATCAAGCTGAAATAACTCGTCAGTCGTTTGTAGAAACGTTTTGGAATGGAATATATCTTTATGACTTTGTAGATGGGCAGTATCAAGATAGAGAAGTTCGTCCAAATATGATTTTTGCGGTATCGTTGCCATATTCTCCTTTAGAAAAAACACAACAAAAGTCGGTGCTGGATATTGTTACTCGTGAACTGTTAACGCCAAAAGGTTTGCGTAGTTTAAGTCCGAAAAGTCCATTTTATCGTCCAGAGTATATAGGAGGACAATTAGAACGTGATAGAAATTATCATAATGGTCCAATTTGGGCATGGACTTCAGGTGCTTTTGCTGAGGCTTATTTGAAAATAAGAGGAAGGAGTGGTGTCTCTTTCTTGGAAAGAATGATGGCAGGTTTTGAAAGTGAATTAAGAGAGCTTTGTATAGGAACCTTGTCGGAATTGTATGATGGTAATCCACCATTCAAGGGACATGGGGCGATGTCGTATGCAATGACAGTTGCTGAAATTTTGCGAGTGTTGAAAATGTTGAATAGCTTTGAAAATTAATATAAATAGGAATTTATGAAAGCATTGATGTTAGGTTGGGAATTTCCTCCCCATATACTTGGAGGATTAGGAACTGCGAGTTATGGTTTAACTCGAGGAATGTCGCTTCAAGAGGATCTAGATATCACTTTTGTTCTTCCGAAAACATATGGCGATGAAGATCAAAGTTTTCTTAAGATAATAGGAGCGTGTAATGTACCTATTGTTTGGAAGGATGTTAATTGGGATCATGTTAATGGAATGATTGGCTCCCAAATGCACCCTAATGAATATTATCATTTGCGTGATAATGGTATTCGTTATGATTTTCGTAGAATCGGGACTAATGAACTTGGTTGTGTTGGTTTTTCTGGGCGTTATCCTGATAATTTGTTAGAAGAGATATCGAATTATGAGGCCGTTGCTAGTGTGATTGCTCATTCTATGGACTTTGATATAATTCATTCGCACGATTGGTTGACATATCCAGCTGGTATCTTTGCGAAAAATATTACGGGTAAACCATTGGTAATACATGTGCATGCTACGGATTTTGATAGAAGTAGAGGAAATGTAAATCCTGATGTTTATCGAATAGAAAAAGCGGGTATGGATATTGCTGACCATATTATTACGGTAAGTAATTTAACTCGTCAAACGGTAATTGAAAAATATCATCAAGATCCGTCGAAAGTAACTACTGTGCATAATGCTGTAGACCCGTTGCCTGATGTAGATAGTTTTGTAAAACATCCACGAAAGGATAAGGTTGTCACTTTTCTAGGGCGTATTACAATGCAGAAAGGACCTGAATATTTTGTCGAAGTTGCTAAACGAGTTTTGTCTAAAACAAAAGATGTACGCTTTGTTATGGCAGGAAGCGGTGATATGATGAATCAAATGATACATCTTGCTGCGAAAAGTGGGATAGCGGATAGATTTCATTTTACAGGATTTTTGAAAGGGCGTCAAGTACACGAAATGCTAGCAGAGAGTGATGTTTATATGATGCCTTCGGTTTCAGAACCTTTTGGAATTTCTCCATTAGAGGCGATGCAAGTAGGAGCTCCTTCTATTATATCGAAACAATCGGGATGTGCTGAAATTTTAACTAATGCAATTAAAACAGATTATTGGGACATTGATGCAATGGCAGATGCTATTTATGCTATAGTTAAGTATCCAGCAATGTATAAAATGTTAAGAGAGGAAGGTATTGCTGAAGTTAATAATATAAAATGGGAATATGCAGGTCAGAAGGTGCGTGATATATACAATCGTGTACTTGGAATTATTTAAAAAACAATTAAAAAATAAAATATGAAAACTCTTTGTTTTTATTTTAAGGTTCATCAACCTTATCGTTTAAAAAGATATCGTTTTTTTGAAATAGGTCAAGATCATTATTATTATGATGACTATTCGAACGAAAATTCATTGCAGTATTATTCTAATGTTTCCTATTTGGAAGCAAATAAAACATTGCTAGAAATGATACGAAACTCTAATAAAAAGTTTAAAGTGAGTTTTGCTATTTCTGGACTTGCATTAGAGCAGTTTGAGTTGTATGCTCCTGAAGTTATTGATAGTTTTAAGGAACTTGCTGATACGGGATGTGTAGAGTTTATGGCTATGCCATATGCTTATTCGTTAGCATCGCTTTATAATGAAAATGAATTTCACGATCAAGTACAATTACATTCTAATAAGATTAAGGACTTGTTTGGAAAGAAACCTCAAGTTTTTTGTAATACAGAATTGATTTATTCTGATGAAATTGCCAGCCAAGTTGCTAATATGGGATATAAATCGATGGTAGTGGAAGGAGCTAAGCATATTTTAGGTTGGAAAACTCCGAACTCATTGTATCAATTTGGAAAAATAAAATTGTTAGTACGTAATGGGAAGTTAAGTGATGATATTAATTTCCACTTTTCAAATTGGCAATGGAGTGAATATCCTTTAACAGCAGAAAAATTCATTGGTTGGATAAGTAATTCCCCCGAGAACGAAGATGTTTTTTCAGTGTTTATGGGATATGAAGCATTAGGCGAAATTAATCGTAGGGAAAGTGGTATTTTTGAATTCTTTAAGGCTTTACCATTTCATGCTATGGAGCAAAATGTAACATTTGCTTTGCCATCGGAAGTGGTTGCAAAACAAAAAGGTACATATTCTCAGTTGCTTTCTCCGTATCCAATGTCATGGTCGGGAGAAGAGAAGGACACTAGCATTTGGCGAGGTAATGATTTGCAAAATGAGGCCTTATGTAAATTATATGGTTTGGCCGAACGTATTCGTTTGTGTTCAGATCGTGTATTGAAACATGATTGGTTGTGTTTACAATCGTGTGAACATTTTCATTATATGAGTACAAAACCTTCAGGTTGTGGATTTTCTCATTATGAATCGCCTTATGATGCATTTATGAATTACATGAATGTGTTAAGTGATTTTATTGAGCGAGTAGAGATTCAATTCCCATCAACTATAGAAAATGAGGAGTTAAATTCGCTTCTTAAAACAATAAATAACCAAGAAAAAGAAATTGCAGAATTAGAACGTAAGTTAAAGAAAAAGCAATTAAAATAATATCTATTATTATTTTTTGAAAATACTTTATTTTAAATAATTATTTTTCTGTACATTTGTACCTTGAAATATGGGGCATTTTTTTGAATGCGTTTTTTTAATAACTAAAATTTTATGAAAAAATTAAAATTATTCAATCTTTTACCATTGTTGGCAATGGTGGTTTTCTTTTCTTGTAAAGAAAATGGTTCTATAAAAATAGAATCTTCTATTTCTTTGGAACAAAAAGAAGTAGTAATGAATCCTGGAGGTACTACAAAATTGAAAGCGAAGCTTATGCAAATTGTTGATGGAGATAGAGTTAGTACAGGTGATGATGTTTCATTGACTTGGACAAGTTCTAATGATTCTATTGCAACAGTTTCTTATGGTGTTGTAACTGCAGTAACAGGTGGTGAAGTAGATATTATTGTGTCAGCTGCAAATGTAGATAATGTTCAAGAACAACGTTGTCGAGTTGTTGTTCGTGATATTTATGTGTCTGGAGAGTGTGGCGATAATGTAACAAAAACAGCTTGTGTTTGGAAAAACAATAAATTGTTTTATTCTTTAGCATCAGATGCAAATGCTTTTGCAAATGCAATGGTCGTTACAGATAATAAAGAAGTTTATGTAGCAGGTAGTGTTGCAAGTGTTGGAAAAGTATGGAAAAATGGAGTTGAAGTCCTCTCATTAGGTGATACATTGAAATCTATTGCTGTTGAAGAAGGAGATGTTTATGTGGCTGGTTCAGAAGGTACAACTGCTAAAGTATGGAAAAATGGTAATGAGTTGTATAGTGTGCCAAATGCTTTATTTAAATCTATTGTTGTAAATGCAGGAACAGTTTACGTTGGTGGTGTGCTTGATGGTTCTGCTACAATTTGGACTGATAATGTTGCTACTACATTGGCAAATGGTGTAGTAAACGGATTGTATATAGATGGTGCCGATGTTTATGCTGCAGGTGAATGCGAGACTTATGGAAAGGTTTGGAAAAACAATAATGAGTTATATGTATTTGAAAAAAATACTGTAGCAACAAGTGTCGCAGTAGCTAATAATAAAGTTTATGCATGTGGTTATTCTGGTACAACACAAGCAGTGAAAGCAAAAGTTTGGGAAAATGGAGTTCAATTAGGTACAGCAGATAAAGAATATTTAGGAGAGTTTGTTGTTGGCAAAGATGCTGATGGAGTTGAACAGTATGTATATACAGAGTTAGGAAATAACGGAAAAGTAAAAGCTTCTACAATTTATTTATCGTTAGACGATGTTTATGTTTCAGGATATTTTGATAATACTCAAACGAATGCTGTTTATTGGAAAAACGGAACATCTCAAAAATTGGAAGGTGATAATGCAGGAGAAAAAATTATGTCTCCTTACTCTCCTGGTAAAAACAGAGCGAGAGCTACTGCTATAGTTGTGAAGTAAATTTGATTTTTATAATAAAAAAAGGGTAGATTTATAATCTATCCTTTTTTTTATTTAAAATTTTTGTCAGGAAAGTTTATTAAAAATAATTTTTGTTTAGCTCTTGTGAATGCGGTATAAAGCCATCTGTAATAGTCAATATTGATACTTTCTTCGTTTATAAAACCTTGTTCTATAAAAACATTTTCCCATTGACCGCCTTGTGCTTTATGGCAAGTAATTGCATAAGCAAATTTTATTTGCAAAGCATTGAAATACTCATTTTTTAGTAAAGCTTTATATTGTTCTGCTTTGTTTGGTAAATCTTGGTAATCTTCTAAAATAGTCTCTTTTAATTGTTTGTTTAAATTATTGACAGATTCTGTTGTGTCGCAATAAAGAGAATCTATTAGTATTTTTGTTTCAAATTCTTCATTAATATCATCAAATTGTATTATGGCTTGTGCAAAAGAAAATCCATATAAACTTTGGTATTTGTATAGTTTTTTTATTCGACAAATGTCTCCATTAGCAATGAATTTTATTGTTTCGGATTGATTGTTTTCGCAATAATGATTTTTAGTTATAAGAATAAGGTCGTTATTTGAAATTTCGCTTTCTGCCTGAAAAACTTGATTCCGTATACCTTTGTTGTATAAGTTTGCTAGTCGATTAGAACGAGTTATGACAATTGTATCTTCTATTGCGAAGTTTTCGTAACAAAAGGATAGTTTATTAATTAAATCAGAACCACTAATACGTTCTATTTCAGGAGTCGTTATATTAAAAATAGGTTGTTTGAAAACTTGTTGTTTTGTAATACACTTACGCAAATAAGTGGCATTTTTTAAAATACTGCTTGTTTCTGTTTG
Source organism: Paludibacteraceae bacterium (assembly GCA_017547145.1). Classification (GTDB taxonomy): domain Bacteria; phylum Bacteroidota; class Bacteroidia; order Bacteroidales; family Paludibacteraceae; genus RGIG9608. Next base: position 18,882 of record JAFYQJ010000009.1, read on the forward strand.
TCGAGTTACTTCTGTTAACCAAAAACTTTGAATTGATAAATTATAACTATTTAATTCGTCTATTTCCAATGCTGGAGTTTTGTGTTGTAAAATGGGAGTTAGCTGTGCGTCATCTCCTAGAAGTAATAATGTATTTGACGAATCTGTAAAAACAAAATCAATTAAATCTGTAAGTAAATTCCCACTTCCAAAAATATCTTCTCTAGAGGATGTGTATATCATTGATGCCTCATCAACAACGAATAAGGTATTTTTATGTAAGTTTTGATTGAGGTTAAATTTTGATTCGGTAATGGATTTTTGTCTGTAAATTTTTTTATGTATGGAGGTGGCTGGGGCGTTGGAATATGAAGAAAATACTTTTGCAGCTCGTCCAGTTGGAGCTAAAAGCACAAATTTTTGTTGGTATTTTTGTAATACCTTTATTAAGCTACTTATTATCGAAGTTTTTCCTGTGCCAGCATATCCTTTCAATACAAAGGTTTTCCGTTGGTTAGGAGAGAAAAGGAAATCCGATAACAATTGAATAAGTTGCTTTTGTTCTTCCGTAAGAGTAAAAGGAAGACTTTTTATAATCTCTTGACAAATAAACTTATGTATCATTTTTTATGAATGAAATACAAAATTATGAAAAACTCTTTAAAACGTAGTTGTATGAGTGTTGGCTAAGTATAAAAGTTTGTTCTTTAGAAAGAACAAGTCTTAAGGGCGAGATTGTAAAATTAGTATATTTGCGGTAGTTATATCGTTATTTATTTCTTGCACTAAAATTTAAGAATTATGGCAATAGACTTTGATAAAGTAGAAACAGTATTTGAGCATAACCTCACAAAAGAAGAGCATTATGGATTATTTGCTTTTGAGGATATGACAAGAGAGAAATATATTAGATTGTTAAAGTCTATGTATAAGAACGATGAGGACATAATGTTTGCTATAAATGCTTTACTTTATGCTCTTTATTATTTTTCAAGAAAAGATAAAAAGAAAGCAATGGAGTATGCAGATAGATTGCCTGATTGTGATGCAAAGTGGTTTTCAGTAATGAATCATTGTTTGCAGTGAGCCTAAAATCTTGTTTTTTTCGTATTCCGATATATTTAGCTCATTGAATTTTTTATAGAGTTTTTTTACACCGTCTTCAGTTCCGTTGGCTATGTTTATCAGTTCTCCTACTTGTATTTTGTTGTCTTTTGTAAAGAATTTACGAAGTAAATTACAACCTTCTTTGTAGCCATATCCGTCGGTTTGTATTGCGTTAAAATGCAATGATTCTCTGTCGTAAAGTCGTAGTATGCGAGAATAATTATTACGAGCGTATAGTTGAGTGCAAATTTCAAGAATACGTGTTTGTAATGGGTTTGTAGTAGGTGTTTTGATTTCTGAATGAACACTTTCGTGGAATAGAGCCTCTATGGCATATTCTTCATTAAATGTTAGTTTGCCTTTTTTTATTCCTTTTAGTTTGTTAAGAGCATTGTGTAAATCATTGGCTGGAAAGAATATTGTTCCGTTGTCCATTTTGTATTTGCCGCAAGAGATGTGTAATGTGTTATCAGCAAAAGACATAAGTACGTTTTTTTTAAGTGTGTTTGAATAGCATACGCACCTTAATTTTTCGTGTTTTCAGATATTTAACTAACTTTGTGGAGTTAGAAAATGTAAAATAAAACTTTGTTGCACTCTACCAAGAGAAAAGTATTTTGCATATACATGTTTCTTGAAAAATTATGAAAGGGCTTTTGTTTAAATATTTTTTATTAGCATTTGTGTTAAATATGGGAATAAATACTTTAGCTAAAGAAAAGAACACCTTTGTTAAGATTGAGACCAATTATGGTACATTGAAGGTGATGCTTTATGATGAGACGCCGTTACATAGGGATAATTTTCTAAAATTAGTAAAAGAGAATTTTTTTGATAGTCTGCTCTTTCATCGTGTAATTCCTAACTTTATGATACAAGCAGGAGACCCTACTTCAAAAAATGCGTCTATAGATACTCATTTGGGAGCTGGCGGAGTTGGTTATACTATTCCTGCAGAGATAATTTTCCCTAAATATTATCATAAACGTGGTGCTTTAGCTGCAGCACGTACGGGAGATTTTGTAAATCCAAATAGGGAATCGTCAGGTTCTCAGTTTTATATAGTAGAAGGTCGTCCCTGTACCGATGACGATCTTGATATTTTAGAGCAAAATATCAATAAAACGATGCAGCAAACTCTTTTTAATAAAATGTTTGCGGAGAAGAAAGCAGAACTTTTAGCATTAGATTTGGATTCTTCAGCTTATAATATGGAGTTGCGAAAGATATATAATGAACTACGGCAAGAAGTGACTGCAGTATCAGAGTTTCGTTATACAGATGCACAACGTAGGGAGTATAAAATGTTTGGTGGAACACCTCATTTGGATGGTCAGTATACAGTTTTCGGGGAATTAGTAGAAGGTTTCTCTGTATTGGAAACGATTTCAAAAGTAGGAACAAATAAGGAAGACAGACCATTGGAAAATGTTGTAATTATTAGTACGAAAATAGTTAAGAAATAAAAAGATTATGGAAAACTGCACAGATATATTGGTGAATTATGAGTGTGTTGATATTTGTCAGCAGGAGCATTTGGTTTTGAAAGATATTAATTTTCAGGTAAAGAAAGGAGAGTTTATTTATTTGCTTGGGAAGGTTGGTAGTGGTAAAAGTTCTTTATTAAAATCACTATATGCTGAAGTTCCAATAAAAAAGGGTAATGCTTCTATTTTTAATTATAATTTACGGAAAATAAAAAGAAAGGAGATTCCGCTTTTGCGAAGGAAAGTTGGTGTTATATTTCAAGATTTTCAGTTGCTAATAGATAGAACAGTGCATGAAAATTTAAAATTCGTATTAAAAGCAACAGGTTGGAAAGATAAAAATAAAATTAATGAGCAGATAGCGTTGGTGTTACAATGTGTTGGGATGGACAAAAAAGGTTATAAAATGCCTCATCAACTCTCGGGGGGAGAACAACAACGTATTGTAATTGCCCGAGCACTTCTAAACTCTCCTGAGTTGATTATTGCTGATGAACCTACAGGAAATTTAGATGCTGAAACCGCAAATGATATTGTTTCATTGTTGCATGATATTTGTTCTTCAGGAACGAGTGTCATTATGGCAACTCATAATATAAATTTAATAAATGCTCATCCAGGAAAAATAATTCGTTGTGAAGGTTTAGAATTGAAAGAGTCTTAAAATGAAAAAACAAAATAAAAAGAATACTTGGAAAGAGCGTTTGTTGCATAAATACAGATTTTCTGTATTAGATGAACATACGTTAGAGGAGGCTTTCCATTTGAGGTTATCTCGGACTATGTTTTATACGCTTCTTTTTGTTTTATTAACACTTCTTTTTGTTTTGTTTTCTTTGTTATATAATTATACTCCATTAAAGAAGCTTTCTCCGACTTATTCAGATGCAATGATTCGTACAGAATTGATTCAAGAGTCAATGCGTTTAGATTCTATAAATAAGGTTGTAGAATTGCAGCGGAATCAGATGAATGTTATAAAAGCTATTCTTGCTGGTGAAATTGATACGTTGTCAGAGGAAAATGATTTTAAGATTATTGAAAAAGATTTTTTAGAGAAATCTGCAAGCGAACAAGATTTTTGTAAAGAATACGAAGAGAAAGAAAAATATAATCTTTCTTCTATTGAAGTAAAAAAAGAGGACGACATCCCTGTATTTTTTAAACCTGTCAAAGGTGGAATTAAAAAAAGTTTTGATTCGGATCAAAAGCATTTTGGATGCGATGTTTTGGCTTCTATGAATGAGCCGGTTGTTTCTATTTACGAAGGTGTTGTCGTATTTGCAGAATACACTACAAATGCTGATTATGTAATTGGTATTATACATAAAAATAATTTCTTATCGGTATATAAGCACAATTCACAATTACTGAAATCAGTAGGTGATGTTGTAAAAACGGGAGAGGTCATAGCAATTGTAAGTATCGCAGAAGACGACGTGAAATCTTATTTGCATTTTGAACTTTGGAAAAATGGCGTTCCCGTTAATCCTATAGATTATATTTCCTTCTAAAAAAATTAGTACTTCATTAGTATTGAGTCTATTAATTCTTTTTCTTTAGGTTTTTTATCAATCCATTTAGATTTGTTTTTTTGTAATAGAAAGCTAAGGTTCTTAGGTTTTTTATTTGCCCAATTGGAGCCATTTATTAAGTGAATCCAACAATTATCCATATACTGTATAAAATCACTATGATAATTGTTTCCCTCTCTTATTTGTTCAGTAGTTGTATCGCAAGGGGTTAATTTTGATGCGTCTACAAAAGAATAAATGCTATGCCAATTGCCACCTCCTGAATCTAAATATTCATTTTTTACGGTTGTAGGTAGAAAATTTATTTGACGATTTTTTACAAAATTAAAACGATAAAAGCAAAGACCTGCCCATAAATACCAAAAATCACCTCTATTTACGACTCGTCCATAAATTGATTCATCACCCATTTTTTTTGTTATATCAATTTCTTTGATAGGGAATAAATCGTGGTCGATAAAGCCAAAATAGGATGGTTCTTTTGGTTTAATTAGTTTTTGATAAATCCAATTTAGAGAGGCGGCGTGTGAATAACTTGCACTTATTATGCCTAAATAATTTTTTGGTAATCGAATATATATAATGTGATTACGCCAGCAAAATTCTTTTATTTTTAAAGAAATATCTTTGTTTGACGAGTTGTCGGCAACAATATAATTGTATTCTCCCTTTATATATTTTCGAATAAGTCTAGCTTGTTGCTCTATAACTTTTTCATTATTAAAGGCAATTGTTATTAAATCAAGTCTTTCGGGGGAATGTGAATATCGCTCAAAATGAATGCGAGTACATCGGTTTAGTCTTTTTAATTTAAATAGACCCTCTAAAAACCAGACTAATGCTAAATATAAATATCGAGTCAGTTTCATTCTAATAAATCTAAAAACTCTTTTTCTGTTGTTGGTGATAAAAATATATTAGGATATGTATCGTATATTTTTTGCATGAAAACACCCAATTCGCCGTTCATATTTCCAGGTTTTTTTTCAAGTATTTTTAGTAAAGAAATTGATTTAACAGGAATATTAAATATTAAAAAAGGCGTGAGTGCGGCACTAGAAGATATAGTGATAAGTGTTACCTTGCTTATGTCTTGGTTTAAAATAATAAGTTCCCATGGAATTTCAAAGTTGACATTTGTTTTTATACCAAGTGGTTTAAAACGGTTGGTATCGTTTCTTGGATGTAGTTTTACAAAAACATCGTTTATGTTCGTTTTTTTTGAAATTTTTTGTACTATATCAACGTCGTTTACTTTAAATCCATCAGCAAAAAAGGATTCTTCAAGGAATAGATATTTTATTTTAGAATAATTGTCTTTAATAGTATCAAATTGAAAAATTTTATTCAAAATTTGTTTGACTATTATGTTGTCGTTTGAAAATTTTGGTATAGCAATTGTATTTGCTTCAAAATTCCATTCAAGAAGATGTGGATTGAATAAGAAAAGTTGTTCGGCCGCTCCCAACATTCCTTTTGGATTTAATATTTTATGAATGAAAGATGCTTTGTCCGAATTTTTAAATGAATTACAATAAGTAGCAAATCCATCTTCAAAAATTGAAAGGCGGATGTTATGTTTTTTAGCTAATTTGAAATAGAGTAATATTGTAAAAATTGAAATGTTTGAAACACACAAATGGTTGTAATGACAATCTGTGTTGATTTGCCTTTTTATGATTGCGTAATTTTTTAAACTTTCTTTTATTTTGTTAAAAAAGAGTCGTAAAGTGTAAAAAAGACAATTCTCTTTTAGTATATATTTTTTGTTTTTAATGTATATAACATTGTCAAAGTAGTGTGTTTTACGGATATTTTCAGCAATGGTGAAGCTATTGCTCATATGGTTTGAAACAACAATATCTACCTTATCTGCTTGAAAAAAATAATAGCGAAGCTGTACTGCTACCATTATTTGATATACGGTGTTACAAACTATTATTATGTTTTCGTTTTTTTTCATTCAATGTAAAGAGATGGAGTTAGGAAATGTATGTGCATTGTTTTTTGTAGTTCTTTTATTTGTGCAGAAATGCAAGAATTCCTATCATTTAGAATCTCTGTGTTAGTTGTGTTTATCATCGAATCGGAATAATAGTTGTCATGTGGATTGTTTTTAAACCCATCGTAGCCAACAATAGAAACCTCTTTTATACCCATTTTTTTCAATAATCGTAACAACATAATTCCCGCATTATCAATTTCGGTATATTTCGGATTAATGAGTGAGTGGTAGTTAATAGATAAAGAGTTTTCGATAACGTTACCAATATTAGATGTGGCTATAATTGTGTTGTTCGTGGTAAGTTGTTCTTTTTGATTATCAGTAAGTGAAGAAAAACGCTTTAAATTACTGATAAAGATAATATTTGAATTGAAATTGTCAGGTACAAAATTGATGGCTAAAATTAAAGGGTGTATTTTTTCTATATGTTCTTTTATAGCCTTTTCGTGTGTTTTTATAGTTTTCCCTGGTGCTATTATTAAGATTGGTTTTTGTCCGATAATAGATGTTAGTTTATTTATATTTTCAGAATCATCTATTCTTTGTGATAGATGGTTTACGTATAGTTCTTCGATAATGTTTTGGCAATACTGATTTTTATTCTCTTGCGGTATTTGAGATAAAATTAAGTTTACATCTTTTGTACTTAATGTCTGTTTATCAGTTAAGTAAGAAGCATAGTTTGGGTGGCAATTGTTAGTTGAGGCAATGTAATAAGGTACAGAATATCCCCAAGGTTTTTTTATGAAAATTGGGTTTAAAAATTCATCTATTATTTCAAGGATAGGAAGAATACAATAATCCTTATTAAAGTTTTCATTTAGGTGTAAAAGCAATAGTTCTGTACATAAATTTCCAGCTCCACGTCCCATCCCAAACACAGAAGAATCAATAATTAACATTCTCGATGTTTGATTTTGTATTAACTCTTGTGCATTAGAAAACGATAGTTGGAGATTGTTGTGAGAGTGGAAACCAATTTCTATATTTTGTTTAATATTTTTATCAAAGAATTGAAAAAGAGAGAGCAGTTCATTTTTTCTTAATGTACCAAAACTATCAACTATATAAATAGATGTTGGTATAAAAGAATTAATTGCTTCTATCAAGATTTTTAATTCTTTTTCATTATAACTCGCTGTTATCATAGGTTGGACAAAAACACTATATCCTTTTTCTTTAACTTGTTGGCAAAAATCAAGGGCAGGTTTTAAATCTTTTTTATGAAATGCAATTCGTATTGTATCAATGCCATTGCCTGAATATTTTGGTAATGCTTCTATTGGAAATTCTCCATAGTTTATCATGCAAGCAAAACCATTTTTTTTTGATGCGGATTCGAGTATTTTATTGATAGGTCGTAAAGAATTGAATATAGATGAGTTGCATGAAGATTTTTTTGTTTCGCTCAAAAATCCGCATTCAACGATGTCTATATTTGCATCAATGAGTTTATTTATGATTGAGCAAATGGTGTTTTCTCCAAATTCCCAATTGTTGACATAACCTCCATCGCGTAGTGTGCAATCTAATATTTTAATATTATTTCTCATTTCTAATTATTTGATTGAAAAGGGCGTTGGCTATGTCAAAATCTTCTTGGGTATCAATGTCACAACTTTCAATAGCATTAACCTCAACCATAAATGGATTTTTACCAATACGACAATTCTGTTTTGTTATCAGTTCTTGCCTATAAATATAAAAACCACTAGTTTCTTCAAAAATCGGTGCTAAATCTTGGGTACGCGGTATGTTGTTTAAATCATAGTTGAAAGTCTTGCCGTCTTTCCATAAAAATGTTTGAATTTTTTTTACGGCGAAAGCAGAATCGAAGGCTTTATTTTTGACTGCATCAAGACCTAATTCAATGCTACTAGTTTTTATAAATGGTGCCGTAGCATGTGTCATTACATAAATATCCGCAGGAATGTCTTTCGCAAAAGCTGCTAGAACTTCGTTTATTTTTGTAGTATTTTGGTCAAGATTTTCACTCCTTTTTAAGTATTCAATGCCTTTAGGTATAAAATTTTTTATTTTAGGATTGCTACAATATACATATATTTTATCAATACCATTTACTTTTTTGAGTGTCTCAAAAATATAATGACATAGCGGGAGTCCATTATCAAAAGGTTTTATGTTTTTATTTGGTAGACGTTCGTTATTGAGTTTTATAGGAACAACAGCAACTGTTTTCATTTTTTTAATAATCCTTTAGTTACATTATATCTAAAAAGAATGAGTTTCCAACCTTTCTGTGGAGCAAATTTAAGCATATATCCGCAAAAAAGGAAAAGTGTGGCTCCCCATTTTATTATCTCTATTATTAAACGTTTTAAATATTTTGTTTTTGAAATATTTAATGTGCGTAGGCGTTCACTTCTTCCAATAGCAAATGTTAATTTGTTAAAATACGGTTTTTCTAGTTTTTTTTGTGGGATGATATGATATAAAATAGACTTCGGAAGATAGAAAATCTGCATATTTTGTGATCGCATCTTGTCAAAAATGTCTTTTTCTTCAGCACTAGCTAAATTGTCTCCTTTTCTGCCTAATTCTGTATTGAAAAAACCTGTTTTGTCGAAAATGCATTTACGATAAGCAGCATTGCCTCCTCCGGGGAATTCTGATTTTTTAAAAGGTTTAATTCTCTCTCCTTTATAGAGATAAGCCGTAAGTAATTGTTTGGTATAAAAACTCATCCATTTGGGTTCCTGTGTCTCGTATAAAGGAATTATAGGACCTCCAGCGGCATAGATATTTTTGTTTTTTTCGAAAAAATCTAAATAGTTTTGTAAATATTCTGCGTTTACAAGAGCATCATCGTCAACATAAATTAAAATTTCTCCGTGTGATTCTTTTATACCTCTGTTTCTTGCATACGAAAGACCTTGATGTTGTTCAAAAATGTAGGTAGAATTTATTTGTGAGAAATCATTTTTAAATTGTTCGTAAACAATTTTTGTATTATCAGTGGAGTTATTATCTATTACTAATATTTCGAAAGAATCTTTTGAAATACTATTTTGAGCAATACTTTTTAATACGTTATAAAGGTATCTCTCTCTGTTGTATGTGCAAATTATAACTGATATTTTCATTAAAAATCGATAGCTACTTTAAAATTAAATAATATGCCCGACAAGTAATTTGGAACAGCATTTTGTTGGTTATAAATGTCTGTTATCCAATAGTAAGAGTTTACATTCTTGATATTAAGCAGGTTAAATATTTCCAAATTTAGCGACCACGATTTTACAACTTTTGATTTACGCATAAATTTTTCTCTTCCTGCAACAAAGTCGCGTGAAGCACCTATATCAACTCGTCGGTAGGCTTTTGTACGGAAAGTAGCTTGGTATCGTTCGCTATGAGGTGCTCCAAAAGGTAGTCCATCTGCCCAAATCATTTTCAAATAAACTTTGTATTCGGGATGGTTGGGAAAGTAGTCTTGATAAAAGAGTGAAATGCTATAACGTTGTTCGTTTGGACGCGAAATATAGCCAGGGTAAACTTTACCAAGATACGTGCCGATATTGCTATAAACTTTATACGAGTCGTCCAAAATATCTTCTCGACAACGCATCCAAGAAAAAGATATCCAAGAGTCTGTCCCAGGAACAAATTCACCATAAAGTTTTAAATCAATACCTGCGGCATAAGCTTTTGCATCGTTTCTGCCAGAATAACGAACTCTTACGTTGTCGATATAATACGATATTACATGATCGCTTGGTTTATAATATCCTTCGAGAGTTAATTTAAAAGGACGTTTAAATAATCGAAAATGATAGTCAGCTCCTAATACTAAATGTAATGAACGTTGTGCTTTAATATCTTTATTAAGAGTAATAGTAGAGTTACCATCATTGTCTTTTGTTTCAAGGCGTAACTCTTTGTAAAAAGGGGATTGATAATATAGTCCACCAGCAAATCTAAATGTGAAATCTGCAGCCCAATTTGGATATAGTGATATCGCTAGTCGGGGACTAATTAACCACTCTTTGTTGAATGACCAATGACTTGCTCTAATACCTCCACTAAAAGTCCATATCCCATGATGGCGATGGAGTCTGTAATATTCTTGTGCAAATGCCGACAGACGCCACGATTTCATAGATGTTTTTGAAGTTAGGTTGTAAATAAGTTCTACTTGATTTGGATTAAATGGAAGCGAATAACCTGCTGAATCTCTAAATTCCCATTCGTTGATTTCGTCGTCTATAAACTCCCCTTGACTACTTATACCAAATTTTAAGAGGTGATTACCTTTCTTAAATTCTCCAAGAGCTGATAGATTGACGACACTTGCTGATAGTTTGTTTCTTGCGTGTTCGTGATACGTACCAGAGCCTAAAGTAGTGGTTTCTTCACTTAAACTATTATTAGAGATTTCTACATCGGATAGCCAATATTCTCCTGTAATATCGTAAGTTTCTTTTTCGAAAGTATTGAATGCTGAAGTTAAAAAGCTCAATTTAAGATTTTTAATAGGCTTATAATCTACAGTAAATGCTCCAAAAAGAGTCCTGAATTTATCGCTTTCTTGTCCTTCAAAATAAACTTTAAAATTACGAGCAGATTGAAATGTCCCAAAAGTTGTTTCCCGATCTTTAGGTATAAAGCGATAATTATTTTGAGAAATATTACCTAAAAAAGAAGCACTCCATTTGTCAGAAAATTTAAAAGTGAGATATGTTTGATAGTCTACAAAATTTTGAGCATATTCTCCTTTTGTGTCGAGTGTGCCAAGTAGGTAATTTGATGTCTTATAACGAAGTCCGTGAATTTGAGTGAATTTTTTCGTAGCAGAACCTACGTATGCTGTTGCACCTAAAAGACTAATTGATGTTGAGGCTTCAAATTTTGAAGGCGTTTTGTATTTTATATCTAAAACCGATGACATTTTGTCGCTGTATTGTGCACCAAAACCTCCAGATGAAAAATCTACAGAACTAACTAAATCGGGGTTGATGAAACTTAAACCTTCTTGTTGACCTGCACGAATTAAGAGTGGTCTATAAATTTCAATATTGTTTATATATACACTATTTTCATCAAAATTACCACCACGCACAGAATATTGAGTACTCATCTCATTTGAAGAATTAACCCCCGCAAAAGTAGATAACAGAGCTTCAATGCTATTTGAGGGTCCAGCAAGATATTTTACTTTGCTAGCATCTATCTATTGCATCATAATGGATTGTTGCCCAGTGGATTTTACTTCTATTGTTGCTAATTCTGTGGCATCTTCTTCTAATGTAATGTTCAGTGTTATAGATTCTTTGTCGTACGAAAACTTTTTCTCTATTGATTTATAGCCTATACAAGAGAAAACGATGTTAAAAGAATCTTTTTTTTGTAAAGCAAGTTCGTAATATCCTTTTTCGTTAGTAGTAGTACCTTCTAGCTGATTCGTTTCAATTATGTTAACCATTTCAATGGCATTTTGTGCGTTATTTAAAACATATCCCCGAACATAAATTTTAGGGTTATGTTGAGCTAAACTTAGCACAAATGACAATGAAACAAACAATAATGTTAGAAGAATTCTCCGCATATTATATTAACGTTCAGCCTATTCGGTTATTGTTAGTTTTGCGTATTTTAGTAATAGCTGTTTTGTCCCTCTCGTTTGGAACTCCACTTTTGCTTTTCTTTCGTCGCCATGTCCTTCTAAATCTACTACTATACCTTTCCCAAAAAGAGCATGAATGACTTTAGAACCAACTTGTATTTCGTCATTATTAGTTGAAATTGGTGTTGAATTTGTAGTTTCAATATTTTTTTGTGGAGAATGAATACTTATTATTTTAGATGTATGAGAGCGATACTCTTTAAAAGTATTAGTAGTTTCTCGACCATAAAATGTAGTATATTCTTGTTGTTGATGTAAAAATTGCGAATCAATATCTTTTATAAATCGACTGGGATTAGAGAATTGTGTTTGTCCGTTTCTAAATCGTGATTTTGCATATGAAAGAATACAATTGTCTTCTGCACGTGTAATTGCTACATACAATAGACGTCTTTCTTCCTCGAGTTCACTTGGAGTTTGACAAAGAGCTGAAGGGAATAGTTGTTCTTCTAATCCAGCAATAAAAACATTCTTAAATTCTAGACCTTTGGCTGCATGAACTGTCATTAATGTTACTTTGTTTTGTTCTTCTTCGTTTTCGTTGTCTTGGTCGGTAAACAAAGCAACCTCAGCTAAAAAGTCTGTTAAAGAAATATTACTTTCTCCTTCATTTGCTTTTCGATCGCAAAACTCGTAAACCATATTTAAAAACTCATCAATGTTTTCTTTTTTGCTTATATTTTCAGGAGTGTCATCGGTTAAAATATCTGTAATAATACCACTTTCTTTTATGATTTTTTCTACAGACGCATAAGCATCGTTTGCCTGATAGAAGAGTGTATATTCTTCAATTTTTTTTGTAAAATCAAGTAGTTTTTTTTGAGTCCCACTATTGATTTTTACATTGAAAATAGTTGGAGTTTCGGCTACTTCAAAAACACTAGTTCCGTAAGAATGTGCAGCATTAAATAATTTTATTTGAGTAGTATCGCCAATGCCTCGAGCAGGATAATTGATAATTCTTCTTAATGCTTCTTCATCATTTTTGTTGATGGTTAGCCTACAATATGCAAGAATATCTTTAATTTCTTTTCGTTGATAAAAAGAAATTCCTCCATAAATTTTATATGGTATGTTGTTTTTTCTAAATGCATCTTCTAACACACGAGATTGTGAATTGGTGCGATAAAGAACAGCAAAGTCAGAATAATTGTAATCATTTAATCGCAATATTTGGCGAATTTTGCTAGAAATAGAAGCCGCTTCGTCAAAGTCGGAATACGAATTGATAAGTTCTATAAGATTGCCTCGCTTATTTTCCGAAAAAATGGTTTTTCGTATTTGATGATTGTTTTTTTCAATAAGCGAATTTGCTGCATCTACAATGTTTTTTGTTGAACGATAGTTTTGCTCTAATTTAAAAAGTTTACAATTTGGGAAATCTCGTTGAAATGTAAGAATGTTATCAATATTTGCCCCTCTAAATGAATAAATACTTTGAGCATCATCACCAACAGCACATACTTTTTGATGTTTAGCGGCTAATGCCTTAACGATTAAATGTTGAGAATAGTTAGTATCTTGATACTCATCTATTAAAATAAAAGAAAATAACTCTTGATATTGTTGCAATACGTCTGGAAATGAAGAAAATAATAGGTTTGTATTAAATAATAAATCGTCAAAATCCATTACGTTCGAATGTTTACATCGCTCAACGTATTGTTTGTATATATTATAAAATTCAGGAATCTTTTTAAGGTAATCGTTTTGTTGATTTTGATAATCGGCCTCATAGGCTGTTGGCGAAATGAGGTGATTTTTTAACATAGAAATTTTAGACAAAATGTTTCCCGGTTTGTATATTTTTTCGTCAAGATTCATGGTTTTTATAATGTTCTTGACTAAACTTTTCGAGTCGCTACTATCGTAAATTGTGAATTGTGGCGTAAACCCAATCAACTCGGCATGTTGTCTTAAAATTTTAGAAAAAACAGAGTGAAATGTGCCCATCCATGTTATTTTTTTCCCAACAATTTGGGCTATGCGTTCTTTCATCTCGTTAGCTGCTTTGTTGGTAAAAGTTAAAGCTAGAATTCTATATGGTTGAATTCCTGTAGTTAACAGGTAGGCAATTTTATATGTTAAAACACGAGTTTTTCCAGAACCGGCTCCTGCAATGATCAAAGAGGCACCTTCGTTGTAGAGAGTAGCTTCTTGTTGAGATTCGTTGAGATTATTTAAAAAATTATTTTCTGTTATTTCGCTAACCATGGTTCTGGGTTTTGTAATGTCGTATTTAAATATAGCATTAATAGCATTTCGGTTTTATTGTCATTTTCTTCGTCTACAAATATTTTCCCTATTTTTTGTTTAGCCGAAACTTTATCTCCTTCTTTCACATAAATTGATGTTAAGTTTGTGTAGACGGTTCTATAATTTCCATGTTTTATAATTACAGCATTATTGCTTCCTGGTACAGAAAAACATTGAGTTACAACACCTTCAAAAATAGCTCTTGCATCGGCACCCATATTTGTTTGGATATAAATACCTTTGTTGTTGGTAGTAACGTGTTCGAGTATGGGGTGTTTTTGTATTCCAAACTTACCGCTTACAAATCCTTTTTCTACGGGCCAAGGAAGTCTTCCTTTATTTTTTTCAAAGTTACCTGCAATGAGAGCCTCTTCTTTTGTTAAAACTATTTTTGTTTGGTTTGATTTTGAATTTTTGTTTTTATTTTCTTTTTTTATTTCGGCGTCAATTATCGCTTGAATTTTTCTATTAAGTTCATCAGCTGTTTTTTGCTGTTTCTGTTGTTGAGCAATTAGCTTTTTTTCTTTTGATTTTAGATCGTTTAACATTTTGCTCTCTTTCTGTTTGTCATATTCTAACTTTTGATTTTCAAATTGTTTGATACATAAAACTTCATTTTTTTTATCTCTGTTTTGAGCCAAAATGTCTTCTTTTTCTACTAATAAAGCGGTTGTTTCCTTAATCTCTTCAGCTTGTTTTTTCCTATATTCTGCAAATTGTTGCAAATAGCGAATCCTGCGGAACATTTGATTAAAGTTTTCTGCGGAAAGTATAAATGAAACATAAGAGAGTGTATTTGTTCGATAATATGATTTTTGTACTAATGTAGCATATTCTACTTTGATTTTTTCTAATTTTTCGTAAAGTTTATTGCGTTCATTTTGTAGTGTATCAATAGTAAGATTGATAGTATTTAATTCCTGATTAATATTAGAGATGACTTGCTGACGTTCTAGAATGTTTTGTTTAATAATATTTAATTTATTGATGCTACTTTGTTTAGATTTACTCGTTTCGTTCAATAGCTTATTTGTTACTTCTAGTTTATTGAGTGCTTGTTTTCTTTTCTTTTCAAGTTCTTTGATAGATTGTGCTTGTAAAGCGAAACACGAAAAATAAGCGATAAAAAGTAATGTTAATATTTTATTAAACATATATTATTTTATTAATAGTTGTTTGAAAGTAACTCTTTTATATCTCGAAGGATTAATAGGTGTCAAATCTATTGGCTTGTCAAAGGTGGCTTTTGATATTTCAAAAGTTAATTTTGCATTATTCTCTCTTGATGAAAAAGTTAAGGCAATATTTTGAGGATATTTTATTTTTTTGAAATCTCCAAATTCACCGTAACTTATTTGTGTAGTAGATCCTTCTAGGAACATTGATAAGTCTATGTTTCTTATTTTATAGTTAGCGTCAACTTCTATTTTGTGTAAGATTTTTCCGTCGCCCGAAGTTGAGGTTAAATTATATGTTTCGTTTGTTTTTTCTAGTAAAAAATAATCATTGTAAGTGTATTCTTTCATTTCTCTACCGATTACAAAAAGTTTTTGTTTGAAGATGTTCTGTAATATAGAAAAGGATATCGGTATAGATGTAAATGTTGAAAAATAGTCGTAACCAGATTCGACATATTTTTTGTTTATTTTGTCGAAAACTCGAAGATAGTTTGGGTATAATTCTATTCTAAATATTTCGAAACCTAAAAGAGGTTGAAGTGAAAAAATCATAACACTATCTGTATACATTCGTAAATTGCCGTATAAATTCCATGATTGTTGATGCAAGGATAGGTTAATATCCATTTTAGAGATATTTAGTGTAGAAAAATGGGGTTCGTTGGCAATAATTTGCGAACAAAAAAACTCTGCGTCTTTTAAAACTGATGTTTGTGTTGAAACACCTTGTTTTGTTTTACAAGCTGAACAAACAAGTAGTAGTATAAGAAATATTATTTTAATCTTTGTTTTCATTTGTATACTTATAAATTTTGTCTTTTATAATTTGTGAATTTTCCCCTAATTCTATTGCTTTTTTCCATGCCTCTAAAGCTTTTTTTGTATCACCTTTTTTTTGCAAAATATCACCATAGTGGTCATATATTTCACTATGTTGACCATCTTCTTTTGAAATAGCTTTTTCTATATAAAATAAAGCTAGCGTATATTGCTCTCTTTTAAAGAGAATCCAAGCATAAGTGTCTAAATAAGTCGCATTTGATGGCATTAATTTGATGGCATTGCAAATCATTTCTTCTGCTTTTTGTAAATCTTTATCTTCTAAAGATAAAAGATAAGCATAATTATTTAGTACTGAATGGTTTGATGGGTCCTTTCTAATAGCTTCTTCAAATGCCATAAATGCTGCATCTGCATCACCCAATTCGTGAAGTAGTGATCCTTTTATACCATAATAAGTGGAAAAAGCAGATTCTACATGATTTGTAGCTATTGCTATGTTAATAGCGTTTAATGCTTCTTTTATTTCACCTTTATCAATTAACAATACAGCATTAATGTATTGAAAATAAGATTCTTTTGGATTGTACTTTATTGCTTCACAAAGAATTCTTTCTTGATTCTTTGGATTGAGAAATATTAGTTGTGTCCAAACTTCTGCTTGGTGTGGATTTGTCTCTAGCGATTTGTAAAAATGTGTTATAGCATTGCATGTGTCTTTCTTTTCAGACAGAAGGTATTCTGCATATGTTGTTAATAAATTATCATTTTCGTTGTGCTGTTCTACCAATATTTCAAAGGCTTTATCAATTTTTTTAGAACTAGATTCTTTGTTGTATTTAAGTAGTTCTAATAAGTTAAGTTTTTGATTGACTGATATTTCTTTGTCTTTTAACGATGAATAGATTAATGAGTCTATCTTACTTGTGTCTTGTTGTAAATGATAGTTTAAGGTAAGAAAGTTTATTGCGTGTGCTGTAAATTCGTTTTTAGGTGTGTTGTTAATGGCATATAACAAAGCTTCATTTGCTTTTTTATAATTTTTATAATAGGTGTATTCGTTTCCTAGTAATGTCCAAAAACGCGTGTCATCGGGATAATTATTAATTAACTTTTTAAGTTCAGGAATTACTTTTTTGTGATTGAGTTCGAAGAGCAAGAGTACTCGTTTATATCCTAAATCCGAATCTTTTCCAATTATTTTCTCTATTTTTTCTAATTGTTTGTATGCTTCTTTATAATTTTTGGTTTGGTAGTAAAGGTTCATTAAACGATGGATATATTCTTCGTTGTAAGGATCTTTTTCAATTAGTTCTAGTAATAATACGATAGCTTCGTCAAAGGAATTAGTTCCTTCGAAGTATAGAGACAGAAGTTCTTTGTAGTATTTGTTATTTGGATTTTTATTAAATGCAGATTTTAGGGAATAAAAAGCTTCGTTAAAGTTGTTACATTCAGAATGAATTTGAAAAAGTTCAAACAAAATATCACTATTGTCGGGGGCAACTAAAAGTGCATGATTACAAAGGTCTATAGCTTCAGCATAGTTGCCCGAGTGTCTTTGTTTGATAATTTCATAAAATAAATAAGTGATATCTTTTTGTGAACTTTGTGCGACGATTATACCCTTATCAAAGAATGAAAAGGGTATTCCTATAAGTAAAAAATACAATATAACAAAAATCTTTTTTTGCATTGTAATTTTAAAAATTACCTATTACTTTATTTTTTACCGGTATGTCCGAAACCACCATCACCACGTTCTGTAGCAGATAGTGTTTCTACGATAGTCCATTTGGCTTGTTCGTGTTTGGCTATTACCATTTGACAAATTCGTTCTCCGTCTTCTATAATAAAATCTTCATTTGAAAGATTGATTAAGATAACTTGAATCTCGCCTCTATAGTCAGCATCTATTGTCCCCGGGGAGTTGAGTACTGTTATTCCTTTTTTGATAGCGAGTCCACTTCTTGGACGAATTTGTGCCTCGTATCCTTCTGGCAATTCAATAAATAGTCCGGTTGGAATAAGTTTTCTTTCAAGAGGTTTTAAAGTAATAGGCTCTTCGATATTAGCTCTTAAGTCAACTCCAGCGGAATATTTAGTTGCGTATTCGGGCAACGAATGTTTTGATTTATTGATAATGTTTATTTTCATAAAAGATAGATTTTTTATATATGCAAATATAGTTTTTTTCAACTATAAAGTTCTTGTTTAAATAGGGATAAATAAGACGTTTGAATTAAAAAAGTTATTGTTTGTAGGAAAAAATCTCAAATACCTTTTTGATGAAGTATTTGAGATTTTGTTAAAATGAAATTCAATATTTATTTTTTCTTGGGTGATTTTTTTGCGACCTCTTTTTCTATAATTTCTTTACACATTTCAAGTGTTAGGCTTGCAGGATCAACACTTTTAGGTATCTTAAAATTTTTCTTTTTGTGAGAAATATAAGGTCCGTAGCGTCCGTTTAATATATAAATACCCTCTTCTTCAAAAGTCTTTATTTCTTTGTTTTGATCAGCAACTCTTTTTTCTAAAATTAATTCTGTTGCACGTTCAATGGTTATTTCTAAAGGATTTTCACTTTTGGGAATAGAGACAAATTTATTCCCGTGTTTGATATAAGGCCCAAATCTACCTACGGCAACTGTAACAATTTCATTTTCTAATGTGCCAATGTTCATAGGCAATTTAAATAAATCGAGAGCTTCTTCTAGCGTAATGTTTTCAATACTTTGACCAGTTTGTAAGGCTGCAAACATTGGTTTCTCGCTATCGGAGGCAACGCCTATTTGTGCGACTGCTCCATACCTGCCAATTTTTACAAAAACAAGTTTCCCTGATTTTGGGTCTATACCCAACTCTCTTTCGCCAACCTTTTTATCACTTTTTTGTCCAGCTTTTTCTATGTCTTCAATAAAATCTTTGTAAAAAGTATCTATACAATTTGTCCAAAGCATTTTGCCTTCAGCAATTTCGTCAAATTCTTTTTCTACATTAGCTGTGAAATTGTAGTCCATTATTTTTGCGAAATTTAAAACGAGAAAATCGTTTACTACGCAACCAATATCGGTAGGAATTAATTTCTTTTTTTCTATACTATTCTTTGTGTTTTTTACTTCATCGCTAATATTGCTTTCTATTAAAGAAAGTAATGTGTAACTTTTTTCTTCGTTGACGATGTCTTTTTTCTCTACATAATCACGTTTTTGAATTGTAGAGATTGTTGGTGCGTATGTAGAAGGTCGTCCTATTCCCAATTCTTCCATTTTTTGAACCAAAGAAGCCTCTGTGTATCGTGGAGGTTTTTGTGAAAAACGCTCTTGTGCTGTAATAAGTTTTCTTACAAGCTTATCGCCAGATTTTAATGGCGGAAGATTTGTGGTTTCGCTATTGTCGTTTTCTTCGTCGTTAGACTCTATATAAACATTTAAGAATCCATCAAAAATAAGAACTTCTCCGGTAGCAACAAAATATTTATCTGTATTAGATAGCGATATAGTTGCTGTTGTTTTCTCAAATTGGGCATCACTCATTTGAGAGGCAATGGTTCGTTTCCAAATAAGTTCATATAATCGTTTCTCTTGAGGTGTACCTTCTATGGTTGAATTTTCTAAAAATGTTGGTCTAATAGCTTCGTGAGCTTCTTGTGCTCCTGGCGATTTTGATTTGTATTTACGAAGTTGCAAATAATTTTCGCCAAGTTTCTCTATAATTTGTTTTTTCGCAGTATTATATGCAAGATTAGAAAGATTAACCGAGTCTGTACGCATATAGGTTATTTTTCCTGCTTCATACAATTGTTGGGCTATACGCATTGTTTGCGAAACGGAATAGCCTAATTTTCTAGATGCTTCTTGTTGTAATGTAGAAGTCGTAAACGGAGGAGCAGGCGATCTTTTTGTGGGTTTTGTTACTACATTGTCTATAGTAAATTCGGCATTTTTACAAAGTTGAAGGAAGTCGTAAGCTTCTTCTTTAGTTTTAAATCTATTTTGTAAATCTGCTTTTACTTTAATATTGCTACCTTCTGTTTTTTCAAAAATTGCAGAAACTTTGAACGATGTTTCTGATTGAAAATTTTGTATTTCTCTTTCTCTCTCTACAATTAATCTTACAGCAACCGATTGTACACGACCAGCAGAAAGCGATGGTTTAATTTTTTTCCAAAGAATAGGAGATGCTTTGAACCCCACAATTCTATCGAGTACCCTACGTGCTTGTTGTGCGTCAACTAAATGTAGATTTATATCACGAGGATTTTCTATGGCGTTTAGAATCGCATCTTTTGTGATTTCGTGAAAAACAATACGTTTGGTTTTTTCTTTTGGTAGTTGCAACACTTCTGAAAGATGCCAAGCAATAGCTTCTCCTTCGCGGTCTTCATCGGATGCTAACCATACCATTGAAGCTTCTTTAGCAGATTTTTTTAGTTCTGAAACTAACTTTTTTTTGTCGCTTGAAATAGTATAAATAGGCGAATAGTTATCCTCGATATTGATAGAGAAGTCTTTTTCTTTTAAATCCCGTATGTGTCCAAAACTTGACTTTACCGAAAAATCTTTGCCAAGAAATTTTTCAATAGTTTTTGCTTTGGCTGGAGACTCTACTATAACTAAATTTTTGTTCATTGTTTTCGTTTTTATTTTGATAAATTGCGAGTAAACTCTTTGAATTTATCGAAATCGAGAAATGGTAAAACATTCCCAATTGTATTTTCTATAGGTTTGTATAAAACAGATTCGTTAATAGCTTTTTTTTCAACCAATGGAGCAAAGTTGTTAATCATGCTAAAAAAGTTTAGTATGAGGCTTAAAATTAAAAGCCACTTAAATGTACCAAATATAGCCCCAACAATTTTGTTAATCCAACCAGCTTTAATAAGGTCGAAAATTTTACTTAATAAGTAGGCTATAAGGTGGATTCCTAATGCTCCTATAATAAATGCAACAGCATAAGCTATTACTAGTGATATTTTTTGGGCACAATCAAACCATTCTGTGATAATAACCGATAAAGATTCAGACCAAAATCTAGCTAAATAGATACCGATAATGATTGCTAGAAATGAACCTATTTCTTTAAAAAAACCGTGTCGCAAGCCTTGGATAAATCCAAAGGCAAGTGGAATTATAAGTATAATATCAAGTATGTTCATAGTGGTAGAAAAAAGAAAAAAGAGTAAAACTCTCTTTTCTTATAATGTTTTTTTAACTTTAATTTCTTCAAATGCTTCTATGATATCACCTTCTTTTATGTCATTGTATTTGTCAATGTTCAAACCGCATTCGAAACCTGAAGAAACTTCTTTGACATCATCTTTCTCGCGTTTGAGTGATGCTAATTCGCCTGTATAAATTACAATACCATCGCGGATAAGACGAACTTTATTAGAGCGTTTTACTTTACCATCTTTCACGATACAGCCTGCAATAGTACCGACTTTTGAAATTTTAAATGTAGCTCTAATTTCAAGTGTTGCGGTGATTTCTTCTTTGATTTCAGGAGAAAGCATGCCTTCCATAGCGTCTTTCAATTCTTCTATTGCATCGTAAATGATAGAATATAGACGAATGTCAACTTCTTCACGTTCAGCAACTTTTCTTGCATCAACAGATGGACGTACTTGGAATCCAATAATGATTGCATTAGATGCAGCAGCAAGCATTACATCGGATTCGGAAATTTGACCAACGGCTTTGTGTATAACATTTACTTGTATTTCTTCTGTCGAAAGTTTTATTAATGAATCAGACAAAGCTTCGATAGAACCATCAACGTCACCTTTTACAATGATATTTAATTCATGGAAGTCACCTAATGCTCTGCGTCGACCAATTTCTTCTAATGTCAAATGAGTAGATGTTCTTAAATTTTGTTCACGTTGAAGTTGTTCGCGTTTGTTTGCAATGTCGCGAGCTTCGTGTTCATCTTTGAATACATTAAAGTTATCGCCGGCTTGAGGTGCTCCGTTTAATCCTAAAATAATAGCAGGTTCAGATGGTTTAGCTTCTTTTATGCGTTGGTTACGTTCGTTGAACATTGCTTTAATACGGCCATATGATGTTCCTGCAAGAACAACGTCTCCCATTTTTAATGTTCCATTTGCAACAAGAACAGTTGCTACATAACCACGCCCTTTGTCAAGAGAAGATTCTATAATAGAACCCACTGCCTTGCGATTTGGGTTTGCTTTTAATTCCAATAAATCGGCTTCTAAAAGAACTTTTTCAAGAAGTTCTTTTATGTTAAGACCTTGTTTTGCTGAAATTTCTTGTGATTGGTATTTCCCTCCCCAATCTTCAACTAGATAATTAAGTCCAGCAAGTGATTCTTTTACTTTATCAGGATTAGCACCTGGTTTGTCTATTTTGTTAATTGCGAAAACAATAGGAACGCCTGCTGCAGAGGCATGGTTAATAGCTTCTATTGTTTGGGGTTTAACATTGTCGTCGGCAGCTACAATAATAATAGCTATGTCGGTTACTTTTGCACCACGTGCACGCATGGCTGTAAAGGCTTCGTGTCCCGGAGTGTCAAGGAATGTAATTTGTCGACCATTTTCGAGGGTTACGTTATATGCCCCTATATGTTGAGTGATACCACCTGCTTCCCCTGCAATGACATTTGTTTTACGAATGTAGTCCAATAAAGAAGTTTTACCATGGTCAACGTGTCCCATCACAGTAACGATAGGAGGACGAGGTAATAAATCTTCTTCTGTATCAACTTCCTCTTCAATTGCATTGACAACTTCAGCACTAACAAATTCTGTTTTAAAACCAAATTCTTCAGCAACGATATTAATTGTTTCGGCGTCAAGTCGTTGATTTATAGATACAAACAATCCTAAACTCATGCAAGTTGAGATAATTTGTGTTACAGGAATACCCATCATCGTAGCTAATTCGTTAGCTGTAACGAATTCTGTTAGTTTTAGATTTTTTTCTTCAAGTTTTTCTAAATCTGCAAGTTCTTGTTGTTTTAATGAATTCGCTTTACGTTTGTCACGACGATATTCTGCACCTTTTATTTTTTTTGTATTATTAGTAAGTCGAGCAAGAGTTTCTTTTACTTGTCTTTGAACATCATCTTCATCAATAACAGGTTTTACAACATGTTTGTTTTTTGAGAAGGAGTTCCCTTTTGGACGATTGTCGCGTTCTGTTGGAGTGTTGTTAAACACTACACGCTCGTACTTTTTACCTTCAATTCTTGCTCGTTTCCCTTTTTTTGAAGTTTGTTCATTGTTTTGGGCAACTGAAGCTGTAGGTTTATTTTTCTTCTCTTCTTGACGTTGTTTTTCTTTTTCTGCACGTTCAGCTTTTCGCTCTTCTTTTGTTTTCTTTGGAGGACGTGTTGATGTATTTATAGAAGATAAGTCAATTTTACCAACAACATTGATATTTTGTTTTATTGTCGGTTTTCGAATACTGAAAACTTCTTCTTTATCATCTTCTTGTTCGTTAGATTGTGACTCTGTTGTATCTTCTGTAATAGATGTTTTCTCGTTTTCGGTTGTAGTTTTTTGTTCAACTTCCGAAACAACACGTTCCTCTTTTGTTGTAGTTGATTCTTGTAGAGTTGTGTCCTCTATTTTTGTAGTAATATCATTTTCTTTTGATGCTTCTTCCGAAACAGGCGTTTCTTCTTTTTTTGAATTATCAATTTCAACTTTTGTCTCTTCTTTGATTTGTTCAGTGTGCTTTTTCCTTTTTTTAGGAGCAAGTTGTTCTAAATCAATCTTTCCTAAAGATTTAAAAGCTGGTTTTTCTTCTATTTCAACTTTGATAAAGTCATCATCTTTTTCTTTAGATTCAATATCCTCAATTGAAACAGACACGTTTTTTTTCTCCTCTTGACGTAATTGGCTAAGACGTTCGGATTCTAATTTTAAACTAAGGTCTTTATTAAATTCACTGATAAGAAGTTGTTCCTGCTCATCTGTAATTTTTAAATTTGGGTCTGCTTCAATTGAAAACCCTTTTTTTTGTAGAAATTCTACTGCCGTAGAAAGTCCAATGTTTAGTGGTCTTATTGCTTTTCCTAATCTTGCCATAACGTTTTAATGTTTTTTGATATTACTCTTCAAATTCAGCACGAATCACTTCTAACACGTGGTCAATAGTTTCTTCTTCTAAGTCGGTACGTTCTATAAGGTCTTCTCTTGAAATTTCAAGAACACTTTTAGCTGTATCGCAACCAATAGATTTTAAAGTATCGATAACCCAATTATCTATTTCGTCATCGAATTCTTCTAGAAGAATGTCTTCTTCATCAATTCCAACACCATCTCGGAATACGTCTACTGTATAACCTGTTAATTTTGTTGCAAGTTTAATATTTAACCCATTTTTCCCAATTGCACTTGCAATTTCATCTGGTTGTAAAAATACGTTTGCTCTTTTGTTTTCGTGATCGAGCTGAATAGATGAAATTTTTGCAGGGTTTAAAGCTCTTGAAATGAACAAACTAATATTGTTTGTAAAAGGAATTACGTCGATACTTTCGTTGCGTAATTCACGAACAATCCCGTGAATACGAGAACCTTTAATACCTACACATGCACCTACAGGGTCGATGCGGTCATCATATGATTCAACAGCAACTTTTGCACGTTCGCCAGGGATGCGAGCAATTCTTTTTATTGTAATTAAGCCGTCGTTTATTTCAGGTACTTCTAACTCTAATAAACGTTCAAGGAATACATTTGAAATTCTTGAAAGTATAATTTTAGGATTATTGTTTTTGTTTTCAACTTTTGCAACAACAGCACGAACTGTTTCGCCTTTGCGGAAAAAGTCAGTAGGTATTTGTTCCGTTTTTGGTAAAAGCATTTCGTTGCCTTGGTCGTCTAATAAAAGAATTTCTTTTTTCCAAACTTGATAAACTTCTCCAGTTACAATTTGTCCTACAAGTTCGCTATAACGTGTGTAAAGAGAATCTTTTTGAAGGTCAAGGATTTTAGATACTAATGTTTGACGCAAGGTTAAAACAGCACGTCGTCCAAAAGACAAGAAATCTACAGCGTCATCTACTTCTTCGCCTACTTCGTAGTCCTCATCAATTTTTTTTGCGTCGGATAAACTAATTTGTTTGTTTGGTTTTTTAACTTTGCCGTCTTCTACAACTTCACGAGTACGCCAAATTTCACAATCTCCCTTGTCGGGGTTGATAATGACACTGAAGTTTTCATCTGTTCCAAACATTTTTGACAAAACATTACGAAATGATTCTTCTAGAACGCTGATCATTGTAGAGCGATCGATGTTTTTAAGCTCTTTAAATTCAGCAAAAGTATCAATCATGTTTATGATTTCTTTTTTAGCCATGTTATTTAAATCTAATTAAATGTTTAATATATTTTATGTTCTCTTTTTCAAATGTTGTTTCATGTAAAATTTTTGTTTTACGCTTACATCCTTCTTGTTTTTCTAGTTTTTCGTATTGTAAACAAAAACTATCAAAAGTAGAAGATAATAAGGTCCCAATAATTTTTTCTCCTTTTTTTGTTAGAACTTCAACTTCTTTGCCAATGTTTTTTTGATATTGTTGTTCCACTTTAAAAGGAGCCGATAAACCTGCTGAACCAACTTCTAAATCAAAGTCCTCAATGTCACGATCGTAATGTTGTTCTATTTCACGACTGAGAGCTATGCAGAAATCTATATCAACAAAATCGAAAGAATCGATTTCCACAACAATATTATTATCATTGCTTACTGTTATATCTACTAAAAAATAAGAGGTATTATTAAGCTTCTCACAAACAATTTTTTCTATGTCTTTTTTGCTTATCATCTAATAAAAATCTAAAACAAAAGGGACTCTAAAAGTCCCCTTCACTCATTCTTTTCGGGTGCAAAGATAGGATAAAAATAGAATAGATGAAAAATATTTATAATTTTTTTGAAGTGTACTTGTTGTTGTGAGGTGAAAATAAATAAAAAACTCTTTGGTAAAAGATAGTAAAAACAAACTTATTTCATTATTTTTGCATCTCTTAAAAAATATTTGTCGTTATATTAAAAATAAATAAATATGGGATTTTTTTCTTTAACTCAAGATGTGGCTATAGACCTTGGTACTGCCAATACTATTATCATAAACAACGATAAAATAGTTGTAGACGAACCTTCGTATGTAGCGATCGAT
This sequence comes from Paludibacteraceae bacterium, assembly GCA_017547145.1. Taxonomy (GTDB): domain Bacteria; phylum Bacteroidota; class Bacteroidia; order Bacteroidales; family Paludibacteraceae; genus RGIG9608. Next base: position 45,011 of record JAFYQJ010000009.1, read on the forward strand.
GCGTATACAGAAAAGTTGATAGCTGTAGGGCATGTGGCTCGTCAGATGGAAGGCCGAGAAAATGCAAAAATACGTGTAATGCGACCTTTGCGAAATGGTGTGATCGCGGATTTTGCTGCTGCAGAAATGATGATAAGGGGTATGATTGATAAAATTCCAACAAAAAATTATTTGTTTAAACCTTCGTTGAGAATGGTAATTTGTATTCCATCGGGAAGTACCGAGGTAGAAATACGTGCGGTGCGTGACTCGTCGGCTCATGCTGGAGGAAGAGATGTGTATATGATTTATGAGCCTATGGCTGCTGCTATTGGTATTGGTCTTGATGTAGAAGCTCCGGAGGGTACAATGATTGTTGATATTGGTGGTGGAACGACAGAAATTGCTGTTATGTCGTTAGGGGGTATTGTCGCTAATAAATCTATAAGTATAGCTGGCGATGATTTTACAGAAGATATAGTTGACCACATGGGGCGTCAGCATAATATGAAAGTGGGAATCCCAACCGCTGAAAAAATAAAAATAATGGTAGGCTCTGCTTTGACTGATTTGGAAGATGCTCCTGAAGATTTTCTTGTACATGGAGCAAATAGAATGACAGCTTTGCCAATGTCAGTTCCAGTTTCGTATCAAGAAATTGCCCATTGTTTAGAAAAATCTATTTCTAAAATAGAAAATGCAGTGCTTCAAGCTTTAGAGCAAACACCTCCAGAGTTATATGCCGATTTGGTGCAAAAAGGTGTTTATTTGACAGGAGGTGGAGCATTGTTGCGTGGTTTAGCTAAACGCTTGACTGATAAGATTCAAATAAAATTCCATGTTGCAGAAGATCCGTTGCATGCAGTAGTTAGGGGAACGGCAATAGCTTTGAAAAATGTAGATAAATTCCAGTTTTTATTACGATAAATATCCGAATGCGTATTCGTAGTTATGCGTAATCTGTTTTTGTTTTTAAAAAAGACAGCGACATTTTTCGAGTTTTTGTTACTTGAAATAGTCGCTTTTTTGTTGATAATAAATAATGATGGTTATCAAAGTAATGCGATGTTGTCGTCTTGTAATCATTTAGTGGCGAGTACATATCGTGTAGCAGATTCTATAAAAGAGTATTTTAATTTAGGTAAAGAAAATCTTTCGTTGATAGAAGAAAATACGCGTTTGAAAGCACGTGTGTTGATGTTAGAGACTGCATTATCGTCTTCAATACAAGCGGATTCGATAGGTGTTTTAAAAAAGGACTATAGTTTTTTGTCAGCAAAATCTGTGTACAATACAGTTGATAACATTCAAAATTATATTGTTATAAATAGAGGCACAGAAGATGGTGTCTCCCCTGAAATGGGAGTGATAGATGGATATGGAGTCGTTGGTATTGTAAAAACAACCTCAAAACATTTTTCACTTGTTTTGCCTATTTTAAATGTACAGTCTCGTTTGAGTTGTCGTGTAAATCGGGGAGGTTGTTTTGGCTCACTGGTGTGGGATGCAAAAGATGCTCGGTATGCAATGTTAGAAGAAATTCCACGACATGTAAAAGTAGAGGTGGGGGATTCTGTTTTTACAAGTGGATTGTCATCGGTATTTCCTGAAGGTTTTTTGGTGGGTGTAGTAGATGAATCTTTTTTGAATGAAGATGCTGCAAATCATACGATAAAAGTAAGACTTGCGTGTGATTTTTATTCAGTTAATTATGTAAAAGTCGTACGTTACGATAAAAAGGAAGAGTACGATACAATAAAAACGGAAATTTAATGCAAGAGAGATTTTCTTATATTTTAAAATTTTTATTGCTTGTTTTAGTTCAAGTCTTATTGCTAGATAATATCCATTTGTTTGGTGCACAAGCCTATTTGTATATAATGTTTTTAGTGATATTCCCGATTTCTATATCCTCGAAAATACTTATGCCAATAAGTTTTTTATTAGGACTTTGTGTTGATATTTTTTCGGGAACTTATGGTATACATGCTGCTGCAACAACATTTGCGGCGTTTGCTCGTCCTTTTTTAATACGCTTGCTTTTCCCATTGAATGATGTGAATCAAATAGAGGTGTTGTCGCTTTCTAAACAGAAAATTAGTTTTGTATGCTTTGTCGCAGTGATAGTGTTTTTGCATCATTTTGTGTTGTTAATGCTGGAGGCATTTTCTTTTAACTATATTGGAGTAGTTGTTGGTAAGACGTTGTTGAGTTCCATTTATACATTGATATTAACATTTTGTTTGTTTTTGTTTCAACGGAAATGAAAATAGATAAGTATAAAAATAGAAAAGTAGTTGTGTTAAGTATTATCGTTGTGATAATACTTACTTTTATTATCCGTCTTTTTTATTTACAGGTTATAACTGATAAGTATAAAGGTTTTGCGGATGATAATGCTTTTTTAGAAAGAACTATTTATCCATCGCGAGGATTAATTTTTGATAGAAATGGTGAACTTCTGGTTTACAATGAGCCAAGCTACGATGTAATGATGGTAATGCGTGAAGTTAAAGGTTTGGATACATTGGCTTTATGCGATATTTTGCACATAACCAAAGAAGCGTTTGAGAAGCGTATTAAGGATATAAAAAATAAGAGATTGAACCCGGGGTATTCATCGTATACGCCACAAGTGCTTATTTCTCAACTCTCGGTTGAAGAATATGGAGAGTTGCAAGAAAAGTTGTTTAAGTTCCCCGGATTATATATTCAACCTCGTACGTTGCGGGGGTATACTTATCAAAATGCAGCAAATGTTTTGGGTTATATAAACGAGGTGCCTAAGAGAGTTGTAGAAGAGAATGATTATTACAAAGCAGGCGATTATATCGGAATTTCGGGGATCGAGAAGCAATATGAAGAACTATTACGAGGAGAAAAAGGTCATGAAATATTATTGAGGAATGCAAGAGGAAGAATTGTTGGGAAATATGCTGACGGAGCTTACGATGTAAAGGCAAAAACGGGTTCCGATTTGCATTTGACGATTGATATGACACTGCAACGTTATGGTGAATTTTTGATGCAAAATAAGTTAGGTGGAATTGTAGCAATAGAACCAACAACTGGAGAAATTTTAGCAGCGGTTTCGGCTCCTTCGTATACTCCTTCGATGATGGTTGGTAGAAAACGATCGGAAAATTATCCGATTTTGAATAAAGACCCTAATCGACCTTTGTTGGATCGTTGCTTGAAAGGTCGTTATGCTCCTGGTTCTACTTTTAAAACTGCTAATGCTTTGATATTTTTACAAGAAAAGATAATTCATCCAAATACACAGTTTGGTTGTAATATGGGATATCATGCGGGAAAGTTTAAATTAGGATGTCATTCTCATCGTTCACCTTTGGATTTGTCGGAATCAGTTCAACATTCGTGTAATGCTTATTATTGTCATGCTTTTAGAGGATTGTTAGATGCCCCGAAGTATGGTCATATAAGTACTGCTTTTGAGGTATGGAAAAATCATGTAGTTTCGTTAGGGTTTGGGTATCGTTTAGGTGTTGATATGCCTTCGGAAGATAGAGGATACATTCCAAATAGTAAGGTTTACGACAAGGTGTATGGAAAAAATCGTTGGAAGTCATTGATGCTAGTATCTCTTTCGATAGGTCAGGGTGAAGTTACGGCAACGCCAATTCAAATAGCAAATTTGGCAGCTACGATAGCCAATAAGGGTTATTGGTATACACCGCATTTTTTGAAATCGGCAGAATCGGCGGATACGATTTTCTCTTTTGAAAAACATATAGTTGGCATAGAGGAGCAATATTTCGACCCAATAATTAAGGGAATGGAAATGGCAGTAAATGCAACAGATGGCGGTACAGCTCGAGTTGCTCGTATAGATAGTATTGTGGTTTGTGGAAAAACTGGTACCGCTCAAAATCCACATGGAGAAGATCATTCTATTTTTATGGCATTTGCACCTAAAGAAAATCCTCGTATTGCTATTGCTGTATTGGTGGAAAATGCTGGTTTTGGTGCCACGTGGGCGGCTCCTATTGCTAGCTTAATGATAGAAAAATATTTGAAAGGAGAGATTGCTCCTGAACGAAAATTTTTGGAAACAAGAATTGCAGAAAAAGTAATAATGCCAAAAAAGAAATAGTGTTATGCCAAGCCGTAAAACCAGATTATATAAAAGTATAGATTGGCCAACAGTGATATGCTATTTACTATTATTAATTGTGGGTGTACTTAATATTTATAGTGCCGATTATAATCCCGATGTAGTATCAAAGGGATTGAATAGGGCCGATTCTCAACTAATTTGGATTGGGATTTCTGTCTCTCTATCGTTTGTAATTTTGGCGATAGATCATCGAATGTATCATTTCTTCTCCTACTTTATATATGGTGCATTAATATTACTTTTAATAGCAACTATTTTTTTGTCGGCATCAGTAAAAGGTTCTCATTCGTGGTTGTATATAGGAGGAATAAGATTGTTTCAACCTGCCGAGTTTGCGAAATTTGCAACTGCGTTAGCTGTGGCACGTTTGATGAGTTCGTTTGATTTTGAATTAAAAAAAACACGTTGTTTAGTGCAAGTTTTGGTAATAATGTTACTCCCTGTGTTTATTATTATTTTGCAGCGTGAAACGGGTTCTGCTCTCGTGTTCTTTTCTTTGTTTTTGGTATTGTATAGAGAGGGGATGTCGGGTATTGTAATGCTGTTGGGGCTTCTGTTTGTTCTTTTATTTGTGTTGGTGCTTCGGTTTAGTCCATTTCAGATGGCAGGAGAGTTAGGGTCTTGGGGATTGTTTAGTGCATTGATGCTTGTGGTGTTAATAGGAATTATTGTGCTTATAATAAACGGATGGCGTAAATTAATTTTTAGATATGTTTTAAGCAGTTTGGCTATTATATTTCTTTTGGTATTTGTTTTAAATAAATGGACGTCTTTGGATATTAAATATACAAATGTTGCTTTGGCTATCTCGGTACTTTCTGGTTTGTGTTGTCTTTTGTATGGTTTTTTACGGCAACATCGTATTATGGTGATTGTTGCTTTGTTTTTGTGGGGAATGTCGGCTTATTGCTATTCTGTTAATTATATATTCGATAATGTTTTGGAATATCATCAGCAAACACGTATAAAAGTTCTTTTGGGATTAGAAGATGACCCTACAGGTGTTGGTTATAATATAAATCAATCGAAAATTGCTATTGGCTCTGGTGGTTTCGTTGGTAAGGGTTTTCTAGAAGGAACTCAAACAAAATTGGAGTATGTGCCAGAGCAAGTAACAGATTTTATTTTTTGTAATATAGGGGAAGAGTTTGGGTTTCTAGGCTCTGTTTTTGTCTTGCTGTTATATATGTATTTCTTATTTAGACTTGTGAAATTAGCAGAAAGACAAGAGAGTCCGTTTAATAGGATTTATGGGTATTCTGTGGTAAGTATTTTTTTGTTTCATATATTGGTAAATGTTGGTATGGTTGTTGGGTTGATGCCTGTCATTGGAATACCATTACCATTTGTTAGTTATGGAGGGTCTTCTCTTCTTGCATTTACTATATTGTTGTTTATTTTTATCAAGTTGGATGCTTCGCGTTCATAGTAAATGTTTTAAATATGGCATATAAACCAACAAGGCCAAACCAATTAGGTATTTCTTCGCTAAAAAATATAGAGGTACGCCAGTTGGTAAATTATATTGACTGGAAGTTCTTTTTTCGGACGTGGCGTTTACTAGGAGATTATTCTTTTTTGATTTCGAATAAGTTGACGAAAGGGCAATGGTTGTGTAGATTTGACGATTTAGAACAAGAGCGAGCAAATCAAGTATTTGATTTGTGGAATGATGCACAATCTCTATTAAATGAGTTGATTGCAAAAAAATCACTTCAAGTTAATGCTACTTTTGGACTATTTGAGGCAATGTCCGATGGAGAAAATATAATTGTAAAAAGTGAAGAAAATGTAATTTTACCTATGTTTCGTCAGCAGTACCTTGACGATGCGGAGTATTGTTTGTCGCTTGCAGATTTTGTTGCACAAGAAGATGATTATATTGGTTTGTTTGCTGTGGTTGTGCATTCAGAAGCTGTTGTCGCGGATGAGTATAAATCGTTGTTGAAACAATCTTTGTTGGATAGGCTTGCCGAAGCTACAACGGAATGGCTTCACGAACAAATTCGAAAAAAATACTGGGGGTTTGCAGCTAAAGAAGTTTTGACAATAGAGGATATGAAGCAGTCGCGATTTCAAGGGATTCGGCCAGCTGTTGGTTATCCTTCATTGCCAGACCAATCGCTTATCTTTAAAATAGGGGAAATATTGCCTTTGCAAGAAATAGGAATAGAGTTGACAGAAAATGGTGCTATGATACCTTCTTCTTCTATTTGTGGGATGGTGTTTGCTCATCCAAATTCACGTTATTTCCGTATAGGGCGTATCTCAAAAACACAGTTTAAAGATTATGCAACAAGACGTGGGATATCTTGTGAAGAATTAGAAAGATTTGTTGGATTGGAGATTGTAGAATGATGCAAAAACGTTTCTTTTTTTCTTTAATTCTTTTCTTGTTAAGCTTTTCCCAGATTAAGGCTCAAGATATGATTGTGTTGGGTAAGGTCTATGATAGAAGAGATAGCCAACCCATTCGATCAGCAAATGTATGGATAAAAGGATCTTCTTATGGTACAGAAACTAACGCAGAAGGATATTTTTTTATGCGAGTACCTTACAATGAAAAATATACTTTAGTGGTTTCTTGTATTGGATATAAAAGAAATGAGGTGTCTTTAACAAAAGAATTAGACCAATTTGTAGAAATCAAAATGCAAGAAGAAAGTTTGTTGTTGGATGAATTACTAGTACTCCCAGGAAAAAATCCAGCATTCTTTTTGATGAAACGTGTGAGAGAAAATAAAGCGTTCAACAATCCTGATTTTTTTTTAAATCGGCAAAGTGATGCGTTCGAAGTGACTGATTTTTATTTATTCAATATAAATAAAAAATGGATGCAACGTAAGTATTTGCGTGATATAGCCAATGGAGTTGTTGAAAATAATGATTCTTCTATACTTATTCCTTTGTATCATTTAGATGAAAAAAAACGTATTGTAGTTGATGCAGTGGGGAATATCTCTAAACAAGAATTTGATAAGAATGAAAAATCAGTGCAAGCTGTTGGAAATGAATCTTTTCAGTCATTGTTGCAAAATTATATTTCAGAAGTAAATTTCTATAAAAATAATATCGTATTGTTTGGGAGAAATTTTATTAGCCCATTGTCTAATTCTGGTAATGTTTATTATCAATATTTTTTAGTAGACTCTTTAAATAATAATGATAAAAAGCAATATATCGTTCGTTTTCGCCCAAAAAATACAAAAGATTTGGCTTTTAAGGGCGAGATGGTAATTGATTCTTTAACAGCTGCCTTGGTCGATATTAAGGCACAAATGCCAACTTCTGCGAATATTAATTTTGTTAATGATATTGTATTGAATCATTCTTATGTTCAATATAAAGGGAAGTATGTACTTGCCGAAGAGAATAATCTTTTGACGTTTCGTATGCGTTTAGATAAAAATACAAAAAAAGGAGTTTCTGCTTTATATAGGTATCGAGGGTTTTATGATAGTTATACTGCTATCGATAGTATAAGTAAAGATACAGCTAATGTTATTTTACCTTCAGATTCGATAAATCGACAGATGCAGTTGGTAAGCGATAAGATTGATATTCTTAATAATTCTAAAGTACAAAAATTTGCTGCAGGGGCTATAGATTTGTTTCTTCATGGATATGTACATGCGTGGAAGTTTGATATCGGTCCATTGATAAATATCTATCGTTATAATAAATTGGAGGGACATCGTTTGTCGTTTGGTTTGCGAACGGGGGAGGCAATGATGAAAAACTTTACCATCGGTGGATTTTTTGGATATGGTTTTGGCGATAAGCAGTGGAAATATGGAGGCGAGTTTCAAGCTCGATTTGGAGAAAAATACAAACATCGTATAGGGCTTTTTTTTAGTGATAATGTTGAGGAGTATGGTACGCAGACTTATGCTCAATATTTAAATGAAAATTGGGTGGGTGATGTATATAGTTTATTTACTTCTGTTCGTTTGAAATATCATGGTGACTTTGCACGTCGTAGACGTTATGAGGTTTGTTATAGGTACGAAGATAATCGTTTTGCCATTTCATCTAAAGCAAAGTATGAGCAATTGTTCTCTAACGATTATGTTCCATTGACACGTGCAGAGCAGGGGTACGAAACGGTAAATGTGGGCTCGATTTCTGTTGCAGCACGTTTAGCGTTTAAGCAACGTTATATAGATGGATTCTTTCATCGATATTATTTGTATAATAACTTGCCTGTTGTTCATTTACAAATGGAATATGGTTGTTATTCGCTTAGTTCGATTGGTAGTAAGCAACTATCAAAAGGTGATTATATGAAATTTGTTGCATTTATGCGACATTCGTTCTCTCTATTGAGTGGTAGATTTAGGTATCGTGTGGAGGTGGGACATGTGGCAGGGCAGGTGCCTTGGACGTTGTTAGATGTAACTCGAATAGGAGCAGGACTTTTGATTTCTGATACTCGATTTTGTTTTATGCAACCTATGGAGTTTATTTCCGATACATATGCATATGCAGGTTTTACATATTTTACTAAAGGATTGTTATTTAATTTAATCCCCGGTGTTAAAAAATTGAATTTGCGAGAAGTTGTTTCTGTTAACTGTGCAATGGGTGGAATTTTGAATCCTCATCATACCGATGTTTTGGATTTTCCTTCTTTGTCTTCTTCTGACAATTTGAATATCCCTTATGTAGAAGTAAGTGTCGGTATTGCTAATATTATGCGTTTGTTGGCTGTTGAATCTGTTTGGCGAGTAACGCATCGCGACAACACTAATGCTGCCAAATGGGGTGTTAGACTTCGTTTTAATGTCGATTTTTAGCTCGTAGATAATTCAACTCCTCTCTTTTTTTATTCTGTTTTAAAATAAAAATATTTTTACTTGTTTTTTCTTAAAAAAAAGCATTATTTTTGCCAACGTATATATTTTAGAAATAATAAAATTAAAATTATAAATTATTTTTTATGAAAAAATTAATGCAAAAATTGTTGTGTGTTGTAATGGTTGCTTTTACAACATTCTTTATTGCTTGTGAACCTACATTTAGAGAAAATGTAGATGAAAACGATTCTTCAAGCATCGATTTTTACTCTCCAGAGTTTAAATTCGTTCTAAAATCTCATCTTTGCTCAAAACAATTGTTAGCACAAGGTTCTGATGGTTCGATGACTTATTTAGACGGAGCAAAAGTATCTGAATTAGGACATTGGATGTTGTTAGACAACGTACTATATGGTACAGATACTATTTATGCTACATTCAATCCTGCAAATGATGCGTTGGTAGTAGATTGGGAAATAGCAGACCCTGAAGTTTTGGAAATTGTTGCTCAATCTGTAGAAGACAACTATATTGTTGTAAAAGCAAAAAAACTTGGTACTACAACAATTGAAGCTTCTATCAATAATAAGGCTCGCAAAGTGTCTATCAATACAACTGTTGTAGACGCTTATGCAACAGGTATGAAAGGGTATGATGGTAAAGCTGGTGAAACTGGTTATCTTGTAGAAAACTATACGATTTTCGTAGAATCAGAAGATGACAATTCTTCAAGAAAGCAACAACGTGTTTGGATGAAAATTGAACAAGTCCCTGGTGCTGACGAAATGGTAGACGATGGTAATGGTAATAAAGTGCCTGCTTCGAAAGCTCCAGTTATATGGTCTGTTAGCGAAGAAGGTATTGTTGATTTGGATGTGAGAGGCGAAAGTAATGATACTTGTATAATATTGCCTAAAGCAGAAGGTATGGTTACTGTGTTAGCTACTTGTCAATATCGTACAGTTCAAATCATTACAACAGTAAAATCAATGGAAGTGTTTACAGCAATTGATTCTTTGCAATTTACTGATAATGATGGTCAATTGTTTGATAAAATTTGGTTGAGTAGAGGTGCAGAAGCTTTTGTTAATGTCGCTTGTTTCCCAAGCAATGCATATGCTTCTTACAAAGATGGTTATACATGGGAATCAAAAAATGCAAGTGTAGCTCAAGTTGCAACAACTGGTAATGCTGGTACTGACGAATTCTCTCGTAAAGTTGTAGGTGTTGCTGCTGGTGATGCTAAAATTGCGGTATCTTTGGGTATTGAAAGCAAAAAGGTTACACGCGAATTTGATGTGAAAGTTTGTAATGCGGTTACTGCATTGTCTGTCAATGTAGGTGGCTCAACAGATAGACAAGAAGTTTCTGTAAGTAAAACAAAACAATTTAGTGCAGTAATAGACGATGCAGCGGCGGCAGCAGAATTTGGTTCTTTGTTAAGATGGAAAGTTGAAGCAAATCCGGGTGCTTGGAATGCGAGTGATGAAGTGTCTGATTATATGACAATAGATCCAATTACAGGTGTCCTTACAGCTAAAAAAGAAACTCCTGCTCTTAAGAGTTGTTTAGTTTATGCAGAATTAGAACATCCTAAATATCCAGGACATCCAACTAATCAAGAAACTGTTAAAAAGGTTTCAAACAAAATTCAATGTGTTGTTATTGCTGATGCAGTTAGTTTAGTGTTTAATCCAACATCTCTTGTATATACTTATTATCCGGGTGATGATTACACTGAAAATGCAGTGTTTAGTGATGGCTCTGGTAATAATTTGGTGATAAACGATAGTGAATCAATGGGAGATATTTATAGAACAGCAGGAACTATAAATTGTAGTAATAATTATTATGTAACTTATGGAGCTTATTCGTTCCGTAGTGGTACAATCACTGTGGTAGATAACGGTGATGGAACTTATACTTATACGTTTAACTTGACTTCGTCTCAAGCTACGCTTACGGGTTCTGCTACTATTACACCTACTGTACAATAATTAGAAAAAATATATAAAAAAGAAGAGTTGCTTAAGGCAACTCTTCTTTTTTATTGTCAAAAATAGTTGTGTGTAGTTTTTAATAAAATGCGTATTTTTGTATTTTATATATATAGCGAAAATGGATTTTGATGTAGAAAAGAGAAGAGAAGATTTTCCGTTGCTTGCTCGTCAGGTGTATGGTCGTCGATTAGTTTATTTAGATAATGCTGCAACTACTCAAAAACCTAATATCGTGTTGAAAACGATAGAAGATGGGTATCGTTTTCGAAATGCAAATATTCATCGAGGTGTTCATCTTTTGAGTCAAGAGGCAACAGAAATGCATGAGGTTGCACGACAACAAGTAGCCTCATTCTTAAATGCAAGTTCGTCCGATGAAATCATTTTTACCCGTGGTACAACAGAGTCGATAAATCTTGTGGCATTCTCTTTTGGAGAATCGTTTTGCCGAGCGGGTGATGAAATTGTTGTTTCGCAAATGGAACATCACTCAAATATTGTTCCATGGCAACTTTTAGCGGAGCGAAAAAAATTACGTTTGCGTGTTATTCCTATGGATGATAATGGAGAATTGTTGTTGGAGGAATATCGAAATATGTTAAATGAGCATACGCGTTTGGTGGCTATTACACATGTTTCAAATGTGCTTGGTACTATAAATCCTATCAAGGAAATAGTAGAAATTGCTCATAGTGCAGGTGTAAAGGTGTTGGTTGATGGAGCTCAAGCTGTAGCACATCTTCCTGTTGATGTACAAAGTTTGGATGTGGATTTTTATGCTTTTTCTGGTCATAAAATTTATGCACCAACAGGCATAGGAGTGTTGTATGGGAAACGCGAATTGTTAGAGAAAATGCCTCCATATCAAGGCGGGGGTGAAATGATAAAAAAAGTAACATTTGAGCAAACAATATTCAACGAACTACCATATAAATTCGAAGCAGGGACTCCTGATTTTATTTCGTCTACAGCATTGGCAGAGTCTCTACGTTATGTGTTGAATGTGGGTTGGGAATCTATCATCACCTACGAAGATGAGTTGTTGGATTATGCTACGAAGCGTTTGCTTGAAATTGATGGTGTGCGAATATTTGGGAATGCTACTAAAAAAAGTGGAGTCCTATCTTTCCTCGTTCGCGATATTCATCCTTACGATTTGGGTATGATGCTTGATAAATTAGGAATTGCACTTCGGACAGGTCATCATTGTGCAGAGCCGTTAATCGATAGGTTGGGTGTGCAGGGAACTATAAGAGCTTCGTTTGCGTTGTATAATACAAAAGAAGAAATAGATATTTTTATTAATGCGTTGAAGCGTGTAATTGCATTTTTTTAAAAATGGATTTTAAGAATATTACAGAAAAAGATTATAAATATGGTTTCTCAACAGATATAGAAACCGAGACAATACCAAAAGGTTTAAATGAAGATATTGTTCGTTTGATTTCTGCTAAAAAAAATGAGCCTGAATGGTTGCTTGATTTTAGATTGAAATCTTTTCGACATTGGTTGATGCTTGATATGCCAACGTGGGCTCATTTGGATATTCCTGAAATAGATTATCAAAATATAGCTTATTATGCTGCACCTCGAAAAAATACTCCAAAATCGTTGGACGAGGTAGACCCCGAATTGATTAAAACTTTCGAGAAACTTGGTATACCACTCGAAGAGCAAAAAGCATTGTCGGGAGTAGCTATTGATGCTGTAATGGACAGTGTAAGTGTAAAGACGACATTTCGTGAGACACTAGCTGAAAAAGGAATTATATTTTGTTCGATAAGTGAAGCTGTAAAAGATTATCCTGATTTGGTAAGAGAATATTTAGGATCGGTAGTTCCTTATGCTGATAACTTTTTTGCAGCATTGAATAGTGCTGTTTTTTCGGATGGCTCTTTTGTATATATACCGAAAGGAGTTCGTTGCCCAATGGAATTATCAACTTATTTCCGTATCAACGCAGCTCAAACAGGTCAATTTGAGCGTACGCTTATTGTTTGTGATGACGATTCATATGTTTCTTATCTTGAGGGTTGTACGGCACCAATGCGTGACGAAAATCAGTTGCACGCTGCTATAGTAGAAATTGTTGTGATGAACAATGCGGAAGTGAAATACTCTACGGTTCAGAATTGGTATCCTGGTGATAAAGAAGGCAAGGGTGGCATTTATAACTTTGTTACAAAACGTGCGATTTGCAAGGGTAATAACTCCAAGATATCATGGACTCAAGTAGAGACGGGTTCAGCTATTACATGGAAATATCCAAGTTGTATTTTAAAAGGAGATAATAGTGTTGGAGAATTTTATTCAGTTGCTGTAACAAACAATTATCAGCAAGCTGATACGGGTACTAAAATGATTCATTTAGGTCGTAATTCACGAAGTCATATTGTATCAAAAGGTATCTCGGCGGGAAAAAGTCAAAATTCATATCGTGGTTTAGTAAAAGTTGCAAAAAATGCCGATGGTGTTCGTAATTTTTCGCAATGCGATAGTTTGTTGCTAGGTGATAAATGTGGAGCACATACATTTCCTTTTATGGATATTCAAAATGATTCTGCTATTGTTGAACACGAAGCAACTACAAGTAAAATTAGTGAGGATCAACTTTTTTATTGTAATCAACGAGGAATTGGTACCGAAGATGCAATAGGTTTAATTGTTAATGGTTATGCAAAAGAGGTACTTAATAAATTGCCAATGGAGTTTGCTGTAGAGGCACAAAAACTTTTACAGATTTCTTTAGAAAATAGTGTGGGGTAGTTTTTAGAGAATGTCTTTTTTCAATATAAATAATGTGATTTTTACCATTTTGGGTTACGACTTAAGTAGCTTGGAGTTGCTTGGATTTATAACGGGAATTGTTGCTATTTATTTAGCTAGTTGTGGGAGGGTATTGAATTTTGTTGTTGGTTTATTAAATTGTATTATTTATTTCGCTATTTTCTTCCAAGCCAACCTTTATTCAATGATGTTGTTACAATTGATTTTTGTGGGGATAAATGTTTATGGGATTTTAAAATGGACAATGCCTATTTCGAATGATAATAAAATAGAAAAAATAAAAATAACAAAACTATCACCTTTTTATTGTGTTTTGGGAATAGTATTGACAATATTAGCAGGATTTGTTTGGGGAGGTTGTGTTGTTTATTTGGAGCAAAAGATGCCCGGATATATTCAAAAGCCCGTATATCCGTTGTTAGACGCAATGCTTTTGATGGGCAATATTTTTGGACAGTTGCTACTCGCAATGAAAAAAATAGAAAACTGGTATGTTTGGATTGTTGTCAATGTACTTAGTGTTGTTTTATGGGCGGTTTTGGATATGAAATTGACGGCTATTTTGTATTTTGTGTATCTTGTAATAGCAATAGATGCATTGAGAAAATGGAATAGACAAATGATTTTAGAAAATAATAAAAATTAAATATATATGCTTGAAATTAGAGATTTGCATGCCGAAATAAATGGGAAAGAGATACTTAAAGGTGTTAATTTAACTATAAACAAAGGAGAAGTACATGCTTTGATGGGACCAAATGGTGCAGGGAAATCGACATTGTCTTCTGTACTTACAGGACATCCTGCTTACAAAGTAACAAAGGGAACTATTTTTTTTAATGGAAAAGATTTGTTGCAATTGACTCCAGAGGAGCGTGCTAGCGAAGGTGTATTTTTGAGTTTTCAATATCCCGTTGAAATACCAGGAGTTAGTATGGTGAATTTTATGCGAACAGCTATCAATGAGCAACGAAAATATCGAGGCGAAGTACCTCTGTCGGCTTCTGATTTTTTGCGTTTGATGCGTGAGAAAAAAGAGTTTGTAGAGATGGATAGTAAGTTAACTAATCGCTCGGTGAATGAAGGATTTTCGGGTGGAGAAAAAAAACGTAACGAGATATTTCAAATGGCGATGTTGGAACCCAAATTATCGATATTAGACGAAACAGATTCTGGTTTAGATATTGATGCCTTGCGAATTGTAGCATCGGGCGTTAATAAATTGAAAACAAAAGAAAATGCGAGCATTGTGATAACTCATTACCAACGCTTATTGGATTATATTGTGCCTGATTATGTACATATCTTGTTTAATGGAAAAATTGTAAAGACAGGTACTAAAGAGTTAGCTTTAGAGTTAGAAGAGAAGGGTTACGATTGGATAAAAAAAGAATTAGTTATAGAATGAAAAATAATCAATTTCTTTCTTTTTTTGAGGAATATAAATCGCAAATTGAGAAGAATTCTAATGCGATTTTAAATTCTTTTCGTGACGAGGCTTTTAGGGCATTTTCTCGGTTAGGATTTTCATCGAAGGATGCTGATTATTATCGTTTTATAGATTTACCGACGTTGTTTAATGCTGATTACGGTGTTAATGTGAATTGTTTGCAGCCTACCTTTAATCCTTACCAAAAATTTCATTGTGATGTACCAGGTATTAACTCATGGCTTTACTATGTAGTGAATGATATTTTTGTGGATCCTTTGACTTCGGATTTGCCCGAGGGCGTTATAATTTGTGGACTTAAACAAGCAGCTGAACGTTGTCCTGAATTGCTGAAACAGTATTATGGTAAATCGGTAAAAATGGAAAATGATGGCGTACTTGCTTTTAATATGTCTTTTGCTCAAGATGGATTTTTTATGTACATACCAGAGGGTGTTGTTGTTGAAAAACCAATTCAGTTAGTAAATATTCTAACTGGCAATCGTCCTTTGTTGGCTACTACGCATAATGTGATAATTCTCGAAAAAGGTGCAAAAGCAAATTTAGTGGTTTGTGATCATTCTTTGGATAAACATGTTGATTTGTTGGCGAATAGGATTACGGAAGTGTTTGTTGCGGAGGGTGTTGAATATGATCATTATAAAGTAGAAAGTACAACGCCTTCTACAAAAAATATTTCTACGTTGCTGATGAATCAAGCGGAAAAATCGAGTGTGGTTACAAATATAATAACCTTGCATAATGGAATTACGAGAAATAATATTGAAGTAAATCTTTGTGGAGAAGATGCTAAAACTACACTTTCTGGAATGTTTATTGGTGGCGAAAATCAATATTCCGATAATGCAACATCTATTTCGCATTATGCTCCTCGATGTACAAGTAAAGAGTTGTTTAAGTATATTTTAGAAGATAATTCAAAAGGGAATTTCTTGGGACGTATACATGTGGCAGAAGGAGCTTTAAAAACTGAAGCATACCAAACAAATCGTAATATTTGTTTGACAAAGAATGCACGTATGTATACCAAGCCTCAATTAGAGATTTATAACGACGATGTTAAATGTAGTCATGGAGCTACAGTAGGGCAACTTGATGATAATGCTATGTTTTATATGCGTTCACGTGGTATCCCCGAAAAAGAGGCTCGTCTATTACTGATGTCTGCTTTTGCAACTGATGTGTTGGATAATATAAGAATTGAAAGTTTAAAAGATAGAATTCGCTTGTTGGTAGATAAGCGATTGCGGGGAAATGGTTCGCATTGCGAAGGGTGTGTTATCTGTAAATAAAAAAAGGTTGAGATACATTTAGGCGATGGATTAAGAAAGACCAACTACTCAACCCTGCGGCTGTACGCTATATCTGTGAGAAGTATGTAATTGAGGTGAGAGAATAAAAAAGGATAGCAACATGCTATCCCTTTTTTTATTGTTCATTCCCTTTCTCAATCCCTCTCTACTAAAAGATTCTCAAGACCTTCCAATCCTTCCATAGCCAAGAATTTATCCTTTGATCCTTTCGGTATAAGTAGTTCTTTTAGAGAATCACATTCTAAGAAAGCCGAACTTCCAATCCACGTTACACTTTCAGGAATAACTAGAGAGGTAAGCCCTGAACATCCATAGAAAGCAGAACCTTCTATACTCGTAACACTATCAGGGATAACTATTGAAGTAAGACCTGTACAACCTAAGAAAGCATAATCTCCTATACTAGTCACACTATCAGGAATAACTATTGAAGTAAGACCTGTACATTCACGGAAGCTAGATTCACCTATACTCGTAACACTATCAGGAATGACTATCGAGGTAAGACCTGTACAACCATAGAAAGCATAATCTCCTATACTAGTCACACTATCAGGAATAACGATTGATGTAAGACCTGTACATTCACGGAAGCTAGATTCACCTATACTCGTAACACTATCAGGAATAACTATCGAGGTAAGACCTGTACAATCTTCAAAAGCATTATCTTCTATATGCTCCACTCCTTCTAAAATTGTAATTTCAGTTGCTTCTTTAGGACATTTTATTAACGTCTTTTTATCATCGGAGTATTTTACTCCATCTGTATGTATGTAGCTCATAGTTTGTAATTTTTCTTTGAGTGTAAAAATAGAAATTTTCTTTTACTAACGGATTAAATGAAATTGTAAAAATTATTTTCTAGAAAACATTTTAGGAGTGATAAAAATAATGTACCTTTCGAAAGTTTATTTCTCTCTAACCAATAAGAAACATATATGAAACTTACGATTCAGAAATCATCAGTCTTTGTCGCAATAGCGATGACCATCTATACTTTGTTAAGGATAATAGCAAGAACTTCTTTTTTTAGAGATTTAATAGAATTTAGTTCAAGAGAGGCAATATGGTACTCTTGCGAAGCTTTGTTACTATTTAGTATCATAGTTTTTGGCATATCATTGTTTATTAATCGCAAACAAATCCCTCTTTTATCTAAGTCCTTAAAAATTCAAGCTCTTGTTATTGGTTTGTTCTTAACTTTTGAGATAATATATAATTGGGTATCCTCCTTTCTACATTATTATTATACAAATACTATTATTATTCTTCTTTTCATTACAATATGGTTCTGGCAGTTTGCATTTATTACTCCCCCAAAACTCTTCCCTTCTAAATACCTTGGAAAAACAAGTTTAGTAATTTCAATAACTATTGGTATCGTGTTATTATTGATGCTAACATCGTTTATCCATGTTTTATTTACTGGACATGTAATTGGTTTCGGCTTGACCTATCTTATTAATTGGATAACAGTAATCACTTTTTGTCTTTTCTTTGGAATGTATCTGCTTGATATTTATAAAAATAAACGGAAAGACTAGCAAACCAAATAGAACAAACTCACAAATAGAACTCTAACTTAAATTTTTCAAACAACATAGCAATGAATCGCTATGACTAGCAATAACTAGCAATGAGTTGCAAAGACACTTAACGCAAATTTTCACCATCGTATTTTTGTCCGTGTTTCCTAGTGAAGCACGGATTTTTTTGACTAATTATTAACTCAAAATACTATGGAAAAATTAAAACCGCAGTAATTCTCTGCTAAAGGTTTCTCGCTGAAAATAAGCAATAAATTAGATGCTGATAAGCCTTTTTTATTTACATGGTATTTTATTGATTCTCCCTTGATGGCGTCCTCCTTCGAAATCGGTTGTTAGAAATGTTTTTACAAGTTCTAATGCCTTTTCTTGAGGTATGAATCGTGCAGGTACAGCTAAAATGTTTGCGTTGTTGTGCTGTCTGGCAAGAGCGGCAAGTTCTGTTTCCCAACACAATGCCGAACGAATGCCTTGATGCTTATTGACAGTCATATTAATACCATTCCCGCTACCACAAATTGCAATTCCAAACACACAAGCACCTGTTTCTACTGCATCTGCTAGAGGGTGTGCGTAGTCGGGATAGTCACAACTTGCAGTAGAATTTGTACCAAAATCGGTAACTTCAAAATTGTTTTCGTTTAGCCAGTTTATCAAAAATTGTTTCAATTCAAAACCAGCATGATCTGATGCAATTCCTATTTTCATAATATTATTCAAAAGAGTTCCAGCCTTGAGCTTTTAATTTAAATTCTTGTCCATCGCGTGTAACCAAATACGCACCTTGGTCTTGCGGAGTTATATGTCCTATAACTTTTATTTCTTCCAAATCTTTTATTTCATCGTAGCGATCAAGTGGGATAGTAAACAAAAGTTCGTAATCTTCTCCACCATTTAATGCAGCAGTAGTTAAATTCATATTAAATTCTTCTGCCATTGTTGCGGTTTGATAGTCGATTGGTATTTTTTCTTCGTAAACACGACAACCTTTTTTACTTTGTTCGCATAAATGAAGTAATTCGGATGATAACCCATCTGAAACATCAATCATCGATGTAGGTATGATGTTTTTTTCTTCCAATAAGGCAATAATATCTTTTCGTGCTTCAGGTTTTAATTGACGTTCTAGTATATATTCCTTTGATGCGAAGTCAGGTTGAATGGCGTCTTTCTCGTCAGCATTTAAAAAAACTGCTTTTTCGCGTTCAAGCAACTGCAATCCCATATAAGCAGCTCCAAGGTCGCCTGAAACGCAAATCAAATCGTTCTCTTTAGCACCATTACGATAAACAACTTTTTGTTTGTCAACTTCACCAAGGCAAGTAATATTTATAGTTAATCCTGTATAAGAGGCTGAAGTGTCTCCTCCTACTAGGTCAACACCATATTTTTCGCAAGCTAGTAAGATGCCCGAATACAAATCGTCAACTGATTCAACTGACATTCTTTTGGAGATACCGAGCGTGACGACAATTTGTTTTGGTTGTCCGTTCATGGCAAAGATGTCCGAAAAATTGATAATAGCGGCTTTGTACCCAAGATGTTTCAATGGTGTATAAACTAGGTCGAAATGAATTCCTTCCAATAAAACATCGGTGGTAACAAGCACTTGTTTGTCTTTGTAATCAAGAACTGCAGCATCATCGCCAACTCCTTTTATAGAAGAAGTGTTTTTAAGTTTAATGTTGTCCGTGAGATGGTGAATAAGACCAAATTCTCCTACTTCTGAAATACCTGTCATTATTATGTGATTTTATAATGCAAAAGTACAAAAAAACACTTGAAAATGCTAAATAGCCGAAATGGGAAAATTCTATATGTTGTTCAATTCTTAAAAGATTAATTTAGTTATATAAGTCTTTGTTGTTTTTTTAGCAAAATATATCTTTGTATATCTTTAGAAGGAGACGCCGACATATTGTTGCAGCCCTCAAAAATTTATTCAAAGTTTTTATGAATTGGATTATTTTGATTATTGCTGGTATGTGTGAAGTAGGGTTTACATATTGTCTTGGAAGGGCAAAATCAGTTACCGGTACGGAATGGTATCTTTGGATTGGAGGGTTTGTTGTTTTTTCTATTGTTAGTATGGTATTACTAGCAAAAGCAACACATACAATACCTATGAGTATAGCTTATCCTGTATGGACAGGTATTGGTGTAATAGGTACAGTTATAGTTGGAGTTATATTTTTTAATGAACTTATAACATTTTGGAAAATTCTCTTTACAATTATGTTGATTGTGTCAATCGTTGGACTTAAATTGTTGTCTGAATAAAAATTAGTTTTTGTGATAAAAAAGTAAGATTTAATAAAAATGGGAAAAAAGAATAGTGATGAAAATAAAGTGCAGTATTTGCCAATTTGTATGTGTTTGGGACTTTCTGTAGGTATGCTAATTGGTAATGTTGTATTTGATAATATTTCCTTAGGTATGTGTTTTGGAATGGGCATTGGAGTTTTTATCGGAGCAACTCTTGATGCTAAAAATAAAAACAATAAAAATGATGAGGATGCTCAAAAAGGAGATAAGGGTGAAGAAAATAGTTGAGTGAATTTAAAATCTACGGAAAAGAGAATATTTATTGCAAAAAAATGCTACGATAAATTCGTATTTTTGTTGTACAAAGATTAATAAAAAAACTATATGGCTAAAAAGATTTTATTGTTGGGCTCCGGAGAGTTAGGGAAGGAGTTCGTGATTTCAGCAAAACGTAAAGGACAATATGTAATTGCTTGCGATTCTTACGTAGGTGCTCCTGCTATGCAAGTGGCGGATGAGTTTGAAGTGTTTAGTATGTTGGATGGAGATGCTCTTGAGGCTGCGGTTGCCAAGCATAAACCAGATATAATTGTTCCAGAAATTGAAGCAATACGTACTGAAAAGTTGTACGATTTTGAAACACGAGGCATTCAGGTTGTTCCAAGTGCAAAGGCAGTAAATTTTACTATGAATCGTCAGGCAATTCGTGATCTTGCGGCCAAGGAATTAGGACTGAAAACTGCTAAATATTTTTATGCAAAATCTTTGGAGGAACTAAAGGAAGCGGCCGAAAAAGTTGGTTTCCCTTGCGTTGTCAAACCATTGATGAGTTCTTCTGGTAAAGGACAATCTGTTGTGAAAAGTGCAGATGATTTGGAGCAAGCATGGGTGTATGGTTGCGAAGGTAGTCGTGGCGATATCAAGGAGTTGATTATCGAGGAATTTATAAAATTCGATAGTGAAATTACGCTTCTTACCGTAACGCAGAAAAATGGTCCTACGCTGTTTTGTCCTCCCATTGGGCATGTACAAAAAAGTGGAGACTATAGAGAAAGTTTTCAGCCGGCTTTCGTGAAACCCGAACATTTGCTCGAAGCTCAAAAAATGGCAGCAAAGGTTACTGAAGCTCTGACAGGTGCAGGAATTTGGGGCGTGGAGTTTTTCTTGAGTAATGAAAATGGGGTTTATTTTTCAGAACTTTCTCCTCGACCTCATGATACGGGCATGGTAACTCTTGCAGGTACTCAAAATTTGAATGAGTTTGAATTGCATTGCCGTGCTGTACTTGGATTGCCAATTCCGGAAATTACTCAAGAGAGAATTGGTGCAAGTGCAGTGATACTTTCGGAAATTACGAGCAACGAGGCTCCTCGTTACAGTGGCGAAGAGGAAGTATGCCGAGAAACTAATACTTATTTAAGAATTTTTGGTAAACCAACTACAAGAAAAAATCGCCGTATGGGCGTTGTGGTTTCGTATGCTCCGCTTGGTAGCGACTTGGATGCTTTGCGTGAAAAGTGTAAAGCCGTGGCTGCAAAGGTTAAAGTCTTCTGATTTCGAGGCAAAGAGGCTTTTATAGAAGTCAATGAATAATTGGGTTAAATAATTTTGGACAATGGATACAAAACTTCTAATTCAAGCATTATTAAAGTATCTTTTTGGAGTAATCCTTTTAGGAAGTTTAATTTTTCTACCAGCTGGTTCGTTTGAGTTTTGGCAGGGATGGGTGTTAATGGGAATATTGTTCGTTCCTATGTTTTGCGTAGGGTTGATTATGTTAACAAAGAATCCAGAATTGCTTTGCAAACGCCTCGATGTTAAAGAAACAGAAAAAGAACAGAAAATGGTAGTCGTATTCAGCGGTATATTTTTCATAGCTATGTTTGTTGTTGCTGGCTTTAATTGGCGTTTTCAGTGGAGTGTATTACCTGATTGGGTTGTGTGGATAGCAGTCGCATTATTTTTAATCTGTTATCTGCTTTATGCAGAAGTTTTAAGAGAGAATACATTTCTCTCACGAACCATAGAAGTGCAGAAAAATCAGAAAGTTGTAGATGGAGGTCTCTATGCTATTGTTCGCCACCCGATGTACACTGCAACAACGCTTATGTTTCTTGCAATGCCTTTGGTGTTGGCATCTCCTATCTCTTTTGTAATTATGCTACTATATATTCCTCTTATCGTTAAACGGATTAAGAACGAGGAGTCCGTTTTAGAAGAAAAATTGGAAGGTTACAAGGATTATATGATGCGAGTTAATTTTCGATTATTCCCTTATATTTGGTGATATGAAAAAGATATTGATTATAAATTTACTGTTTTTAATAGCATTTATGCAGCACAATGCGTATGCTCAATATGCACAGAAAGATTTACCAGTCGATTCTATAGAACAAATATATTTTCAAAACAATATATCGTCTTATAGTGGGCAGGGGCAACATTTAGTAGATGCAGGTAAGGCCTTGATGTTTACGGGTGCATCGTTGGCTTTGACGGGGCTTGCTTGCTATATAGGAGGAGTAGCTACTTATGAATCAGATATAGATTGTCCGGAGATGCCTGTTTATCCGATGTTTGCTATAGTAGGAGCTGCTGCTGGTGGTGCTATTGCATTAGTAGGACTTCCTTTTTATATATGTGGTAATAAAAAAATGAAAATTTATAGTGCAAATCATATTGTATTTGGTAATGAGACTCAAAAGGGTGGTACTGGATTTTTTGAAATGGGACTTGGAATCCCTAATTTTCTAAGCCTTGATGCACTTGGTGGTTATAATTTTAACAAAAATATTTTTGTAGGTGCAGGATTAGGCTATAAAACCTATTTGACAGCGGGGTTGGTACAAGATAGGGTTATGGCTTCTTTCCCAATTTATGTTAATGCAAAGTTTTCTTTTGGGAAAAAACGTATTGTGCCTTATATAGGTGCAAATGTAGGCTATGACGTGGCAAATAAAGGTCTATATACAGGTGTTGAATTTGGTACTAGGTTGCGTAATGCAGAAGGCAAACGAGGTGCTTCGTGGTGGTTCGGTGCTAAATCGGAATTTGCATCTTCCGATTATATGTTTTTCTCTCTTAAAGTTGGAAGGTCGTTTTAATGTGAATTTTGTTGAGTTATGAAATCATACGCCATTTTTCAGCAATATATTTGGTTGGTGAATATTATTCACAAGTTTGGAAAACTTACGCTAGCAGAAATTAATCATCATTGGCTTGATACTGATATGAGCGAAGGTTTACCTATTGCTCGTAGTACTTTCAATCGCCATCGTGATGCCATTTTGGATATGTTTGGAGTTGTTATTGAATGCGACAAAAAAGATAGATTTCGTTACTACATCTACAATGCTGATGTTTTGGAAGAAGAATCAATCCAAAATTGGATGCTCTCTACTTTGTCAGTGAATAGTATATTGTCGGAGAGCAAAGGTGTCTATGACCGAATTCTTTTGGAAAAAATCCCGTCTGATGGAGATAATCTTTACAAGTTTATTGAAGCAATGAAATGTAGTGTTTGTGTCAAGGTCGATTATAAACGATATGGCTCCAATGAGGTGAAAACGACAATGATATTGGAACCTTATTTTGTAAAATTATTCAACAAGCGTTGGTATGCTTTGGTGAAATCTTCTAAACCTAATGGCGATTTATTTACACTTGCTTTTGACCGCATTCTTTCTCTTGAAATAACTAACGAAAAATTTTGCTACGATAAAGGTTTTGATTCTGCAACGTGGTTTAGAGATTGTTATGGTATAGTGAATGATACCGACGTAAAGATAGAAAAAGTCCTCATTAGAGCTTTCGGCCGTGAGGCAAATTATCTTCGCGATTTGCCGTTTCATCATAGCCAAAAAGAGATTTTGAAAGAAGAAGATTATTCGGATTTTGAATTAACGTTGCGACCAACGGCAGATTTTTGGACACCATTACTTTCACGTGGAGCAGCAATAAAGGTTCTTCAACCTCAATGGCTTGCCGATGAGATTAAGCGAATTCATCAAGAAGCGGCAAAGCTTTATAAATAAATCTTATTTTTTTATTATTCTGTCCCGCAATTTGGGACAACTTTGTTTGATCTTTGTTCTCAGAAATAACAATCAAACATTAACGGTTATGGAAAAGAGAACAGAACGCAGAAAACATTTCTTGCACACCAACATTGCAGGATTCATGTATTGGGATGGATGCGAGGCATTCAGTAAACTTGAAATCGGCACAAAGCTGGAACTTGTAAGAGAGGCTGACAACAAGCATGATTGCGATGCTGTAGCCCTTTACTACAAGGATTACAAACTGGGATTTATTCCTGGCTCCGAAAACGAGATCTTCGCTCAGTTTCTTGATATGGGCCATTCAGATCTCTTTGAAGTCAGAGTATGTCGTCTATGTCCGGATGCACATCCTGAAAGACAAGTTTATATTAACATTTACATCAAAAGAAACGAGAAATAATGAGACCGATAGTAGAAGTCAAGATCGAGAAAGACAGAAAGCAGAATACTGTCATTCTCATGTGGAATCCTTCCATTTCATCATACACAATGGATAGATTTGAATCTTTTAGATATGTCTGACGGTTGGACTCCAGATGATTTTAATTGGAGCATCTGGGAGCATGACAAGGCTAGGAATGGAGATAAGTTCTTCATGGTTAAGGTTGGCCCTGGAACGAATGGAATTGTTATGAGCGGTGAGTTTACATCAGAACCATACCAGGGAGAAGATTGGTCCTGCAAAGGCAGAGAAGTGTTCTATATGGATATGGAGCTTAAGGAAATGATCCATCCAGATAGATGTCCATTGCTCACATCTGAGGAACTTGCAAAGGAGATTCCTGAGTTTGTGTGGGATAAGGGACACTCTGGTCAGCTTCTTACTGAGGAGCAGGCTGATAAGTTGCAGGAACTCTGGGATAAGTATCTCAATGAAAATGCTGTGATATTTGCACCTAGAGCTGCTCGTAACGAAGATTAAGGATTAGATTTCTAAAAGGGAATAATGATAATTTTTACTGCTTTATAACAAACGAAAGTATTAATAAAAATAGCTCTTAACAAGAGCTATTTTTATTTGTCTTCGTATACTTTTTTTTGATAAGTTTCTCAACTACAGCGTCCTCATTTGTTTAATATCCGTTAACAATGCCATCTGCAATTTTCTTGTAGGCATTAACTACTTTCTTTTCTACTTTGCTTGTTTTTAACTATTTATGTATTCTAAAATTTGTTCTGCGTGAATTTTCGTTTTTATCTCTTTTGGTGAGAATATTTTTTCTATAATACCATTTTCATCTATCAAATAAGTAGTGCGTAGAGTACCAATAGTTTTTCTTCCGCATGCTACTTTTTCGTCCCAACATCCCAACTTTTGTAAAAGAGAAGTGTCTGTATCGGTAATCAAAGGATAGTTTAAAGCATTTGTTTCAGCAAATTTTTGTTGAGCAGATTGTTTGTCTTTGCTTACTCCTATAATTGTATATCCAGCAGCTTCAAGTTCCGCTTTGTGTGTTTGTAGCGAGCAAGCTTCGGCTGTACATCCGCTTGTATTGGCTTTGGGGTAGCTGAAAAGTATTATTTTTCTGCCAAGATAATAGCTACTTTTTATTTCATTTCCCTTTTGGTCAAATCCTAAAACTTCTGGTATTTTTTCTCCAATATTCATACTACGTTTTTATTTTAATTTTTTTTGTAAATGCCACATTTTATGACCAAGAAATTCGGTTTCGTTGATTCGCTTGAATCCTAATGTAGAATATAAATTTTCTGCTTTTTGGTTTTCGAAATCAACAAGTAACCCAACATTCTCGTGTCCTTCTACTAAAGCTTTTTGGCATAATGCAGAAATTAGATCTTTACCAAAACCTTGTCCTCTATAGTTTGAAAGGATAGCAATTGAATCTAAATAAAATTCGCCAGCTTGAGTTTCTGCAGTCATGTTTGGGATTTTGTTAAGGTGTTTGTTTATGATACTGAATGTGTAGTCTCGCAATTCAAAAAGCTTAGCTCCATCATATCCTATCACTGCACCAATTGGGACATTCTCTATTTCGGCAATTAAGGTGTTTTTGAAGCTGTATTGAGTTTTTTCGTTTTGAGCAATTTCTTCTAAAACCTTAAGATAATGTTCTCCACAATAATTTTTTAAAGAAAGCTCATCGCCAATGGCCATTGCTACAACTTGTGCAATAAGCGGTGCGTCATGGGGTTTAGCAACTCTAATTATAAGTGTTTTTGTATTCATAATAATAAAACAAGAAACAAGCGAACTTGTTTCTTGTTGATGTAAAGTTTAGAATCCTTCTTCAGCCATAAATAATCGACCTGCTGATATTTTCTTTATTTTACCAATTTCTTTAAGAGCTTTTAAATCAATCTCTTTTGAATTACCCATGATAATAATACTGATAGGTTTCCCCTTTATGTTTTCATTGTAAAAATTAACAATATCATCGAACGATAAATTGTTTACTTTTTCCATATTAACTTTTGCAGGATCATCTGTATAACCACGGAGTTTCCACTCTTCGAACATAAAACTTGCCGTACGGAAAGAAGGTTTGTTGGTTAGCATTGATTCTCGTAAGTAAGTTTTAACATTATCTATACGTTCAGGATAGAGCGGCATGTCAGTTAATAGTTTCATATACAATTTTATGGCGTCAATAGTTTTATCGGCTTGCGTTCCTACAAAGCCTAGGAAATAAGTAGGTTTGTTTGGTATAGGAGGTCGATTGATGTATCCATAAGTTGTATAAGCCATAGAATTGTTTTCACGAATTTCGTTCATTACAAGACCATTAAAACCACCACTAAAATATTGGTAAAAAGCATTATAATCAACATCGTCAACACAATTGTAATCTTTACCATGTATGTAGAAATAAATTTTGCTTTGTTGAGTTTCAGAGTTTGGTAAAAAATAAATAGTAGGTTCGTTGTATTTTGCAATTTCTTTTACAACAGGCGAAGACGAATTATTCCCGCCTTGTGTTAATGGCAAATTAGCTTTTAATATTTCAGAAACTTGTTCTATAGGTAATTTACCAACATAGTGAACTTCTGCTTGATATTGTGTTGCTCTAACAATCTCTCCGGTAAGCTCTGCTAGAGGGAGGTTGTAAATATCCATTATTGAAAGACGATCTAAATAGTCAGATTTATCTTTATATAACAAATACTCAAGCAGTGCACTTTCCAATACATCAGGGTCTTTTTGTTCAGTCATACGTCCTCCAATGATGCTACCTTTTGCGTTGTCCAATTGTTTCATCTCTAGTTTAGGCATGAAAATTTGTTTTTGCATAATTTGACAAGCTTCCGCAAGTTTGTTTTCGTTACCTAAAATTTGAATATAAAAATAGCTGTCGTTACATAAATAAGAACAAGTAGCATTTGCTTCGCAGAACATTCTTTTTACATCTTGTGGAGCAATATTTGGCATAATACCAGCATTGTTTAGGATTTGTGTTGCTAAAGCTAATTTTGGCATTTTGTCTGTCCCAACACCATATTTTATAACTAAAGAAAATATGTCATTTTTAGGATTTTTAGTATAAAAAAGATTTGTTTTTTCATCTAATTTAGCAATTTGTACATCATCAAAATTGTTATAAACTTCTTCTGATTTTCCTATAGGGATGTTTTTGAAAACTTTTGCATATTCGCTTTCTTTATTTTTAGGTTGTTCAATAGGTTTTATAGCTGGTTTTTGAAGTTTGTTTCGTTTTGGAGACCCATCCATGAACGAAAATAGAATATAATTTTCTGTATTGAAATATTGTTTAACTACTCGTTGAATATCTTCTTTTGTGATTGCCATAACGGCACTTTTGTAATTAAATGCGTTTTCGATAGATTCATTGTAAACAAATGCTTCGCTAATGATGTTTGCAATGGCGTCCGAAGATTCTAAAGTAAGATCAAATTCTTTGCACATACTTTCTTTTACAGAGGTTATCAACCAGTCGGGAATGTTACCTTCGGCTAATTTTTTTATTTCACTGAAAACAGTATTTTGGGTTTCTTTGTCCGAAGAGTATCTACGTTGGTTGATATCATAGCTTGGTATTGCAATAATCATAATTGTTCCTTGGTCGCGTCGTGCCATATTGTAGCCACCAGCAGCCATTACGTCGCCTTCTATTGCTAAGCGGTCAAGAAGTCCAGTTCCGCTACTATTTGTTAAAATGTTTGTACAGAAGTTAAGCAAAAGTTCGTCTTTATCCCCTTTTTTTACTCCTTTGAAAGCCCAATACATTTGAGGGTAGTAACCTAGGCGTTCTGTAAATTTTTGGTATTTGTAGTCTGCCAATGGGAATTGCTCACGTTCGGGTAATGGTTTTGCTTCAAGGCGTTCAAATTTCTCTTTAATGAGAGGGATAACATCTTCCGATTTAAAATTACCCGACAAGATAAGTGCCATATTGTTAGGTACGTACCACGTGTTATAAAAATCAATGAGTTTGCTTAATCTAGGATTTTTTAAATGTTCTTGTGTACCGATAATATCTCTTCCATAAGGATGATTTTTGTAAATGTTTGAAAACATGTAGTTCCGAACGTGTGTAGAGCGGTCGTCTTGATACATATTGAACTCTTCGTATACATTTTCTAATTCAGCTTGAAAAGTTCTAAAAACAGGGTTGATAAATCGTTCTGAATAGAGTTCCAACCAACGTTCCATTTGGTATGCAGGAAAAGAGTTGTAATATACAGTCATATCGTATGAAGTTCCCGCATTCAATCCTGTGCCGCCAATTGCTTCTATCAAATTTGAAAATTCGTTAGTGAGACCGTATTCTGCAGCTAATAACGATTCTTCGTTAATGGAGGTGATTAAATTTTGTCGAACTTCAGGGTCGGTAGTTTCTGCTAATTGGTCGTAGAGAGATATTATTTTTTCGTAGTGAGGTTTTTCTTTTTCCCAATCGAGAGCACCAATTGTTTGAGTGCCTTTGAATAATACATGTTCAAGATAATGAGCAAGACCAGTATAATCCGAAGGCTCGTCTAATGACCCTGCACGTACTACTATTTGTCCTAATATATCAGATTGGTTGGGATCTTCCCATAAAAAAACAGAAAGACCATTCTCCAATTTAAATTGTTTAAGGTTCGCAGGTTGAGCTTGTGTGTTTGGCAATATAAAAATTGCTAATAATAGAATTGAAAAAAACTTTTTCATGACTTTAAATTTTAGATTACAACTTCAAAAGTATATCTTTTTAAGGAATTTGTATATTTAAACCACAAAAAAATAATAGATTTTTTAAATAAGGCAAATATCTCTTTATCTTTGCCAAACGATGAAAGGACTTGTAATAAAAACAACGGGGAAAGAATTTTTGGTTGCATCGCAAAGTGGTGAGCTGTTGAGTTGTACGATAAAAGGCAATTTTCGTATAAAAGATATAAAGAGTACAAATCCGGTTGCGGTAGGCGATTGGGTTTATATTGATGAAAATAGGTTTATTTACGAAATTGAGCCTCGAAAAAATTATGTTGTTCGAAAACCGTCTAATCTTTCAAAGCAATTACATATTATTGCTGCTAATATAGACCAAGCATTGTTGGTAGTAACGGTGAAAAAACCTGAAACTTCAACGGTTTTTATCGATCGCTTTTTGGCGTCTGCAGAGGCTTACTCTATTCCTGTGATTATTGTTTTTAATAAAATGGATTTGTTATCTGATGATGACTTAGAATATGTAGAGGCTCTTTCGTCTTTGTACGAAAATATTGGTTATCGATGTATTAAAATTTCTAGTTTAGAAAATTGCGATGCTTTGCGACCATTTTTGCAAGGGAAACTTTCTTTGCTTTCTGGAAATTCGGGAGTTGGCAAATCTACTATAGTGAATGCTTTATATAACAAAGATGTAGTTCGTACAGCCGAAATATCTACTTACCATCAGGCAGGAATGCATACAACAACATTCTCTGAAATACATCGTATTAATGATATATCTATTATTGATACACCGGGTATTAAGGGCTTTGGTACAGTGGATTTGTCAGAAGAAACGGGACATTATTTTAAGGAAATATTTCATTTTTCAAAAAAATGTCGTTTTAATAATTGTACGCATACTCACGAGCCCGGATGTGCGGTTGTTGATGCCGTTGAAAAGCATTTGATTGCCGCTTCGCGTTACCAAAGTTTTTTGAGTATAATGAATGATGATAATGCAGAAAAATATCGAAAATAAATTCTATA
Organism: Paludibacteraceae bacterium; assembly: GCA_017547145.1. Lineage (GTDB taxonomy): Bacteria > Bacteroidota > Bacteroidia > Bacteroidales > Paludibacteraceae > RGIG9608. The sequence continues at coordinate 75,513 of JAFYQJ010000009.1, forward strand.
AAGGTTATGGTAAAACACATAGTAATGTTTAAGTTTCGCAACGATGTTTCGTTGGAAATGCAAAGAGAAGTAGCTCTTAAATTTAAGCAAGGAATAGAACGTTTGCCTGAAGAAATTCCTTTTATTCGTAGCATTTTTGTGGGATTTAATATTAATCCAGCAGAGCAGTGGAATATCTGTTTAGAGTCTGTTTTTGATTCGCTCGACGATGTTAAAATGTATAGTGCTCATCCGGCTCACAAAGCTGTTGCTTTGGAATTGATAAAGCATGTGGCTGAACGTGCGTGTGTTGATTTTGAAATCTGATTATCGTTTTAATGGCATCTAATATTTATACATCTCGAAGCATTTTGAGGTATATATTTATAATCTTTTCGATTGTAATAGTAGTCGCTTCTATTTATGTAATGAACTTGTTGGTAGAACGTTTGTCTGCCGAGGAGCGAGCTCGTATAGAACTTTGGGCAGATGCTACGCGTGAATTGATTCGTACCGATAATCTTGATAGTGATTTGAGTTTTGTTCAAAAGGTTATAGAGTCAAATCACACAATACCTGTGGTGTTAGCAGATGAAGATGGAAATGTGCTGTTTGCTCGGAATATTGAAGATGTTGATATGGATAAAACTGTTGTTGCTGATTTTGATTTTAAATATGAACCAATTCAAGTAGACTTCGATGATGCAACCAAACAGTATATCTATTATAATGATTCGAAATTGCTTTGGCAACTTTCGTTTTTCCCTATAGTGCAAATTGGAGTTATCGTTTTTTTCTTGCTTTTAATGTTTTTCGCGTTTTATACACTTCAGCGTGCCGAACAAAATAAAGTTTGGGTAGGGCTTTCGCGTGAAACGGCTCATCAGTTAGGTACGCCTATATCTTCGTTGTTGGCCTGGAATGAACTTCTTGTGATGCGATATCCCGCTGACGAATTGTTAGAAGAAATGCAAAAAGATATCAAACGTTTGGAAGCGATAGCCAATCGATTTTCTAAAATAGGGTCAAAACCAGAGCTACAACAGACATTAATTGACGATGTGCTTCAAACAACTATCAATTATATGGCATTGCGAGTTTCGAATAAAGTTAAATTCCGTTACGATTCAAATCGTACAATAGCTGTTAGGCTTAATGCCGATTTGTTTAGTTGGGTAGTGGAGAATATTTGCAAAAATGCAGTTGATGCTATGGAAGGTATTGGTACGATAAGCATTGATGTTGCAGAAACGTCGAAGACTGTAATAATTGATATTGCTGATACGGGGAAAGGTATTGCAAAATCGAAGCGAAAAGCAGTTTTTTTACCAGGTTATACAACTAAAACTAGAGGTTGGGGACTAGGATTGTCATTGGCAAAACGCATAGTGGAAAAATATCATAAGGGAAAAATATTTATTAAAAAATCAGAAGTAGGTGTAGGAACTACTTTTCGTATTGTCCTGAAAAAATAAAAGAATAGATAAAAATGGCAGACAATTATTTAGAAAAACAATATGAAAATTATTTGGCAAAAAAAGCTGCTTGGGAGAAGTCCTCAAAAAATAAACGAACGAAAAACCAGCAGCGAAAAAAGGATGATTTTTATTGGGAGTCGTAACGACTTTTAATCTTCTTTATAATTTTCGTTTTCTTGTAATTCGTTTTTGTATTGCTGATAGGCCTTTTTAAATTTCCCTTCTAAATTTTTAGCAACGAATTTTGGAGAGATTATTTTTATCCCAGGTCCATAACTCATAAATACGGAGTACATCTCATAGTTTACAACCACCTCTATTTTGAATATGCAACTTCCATCTTCTTGGTTTTCACTAATCAGTTTTTGAGAACGATGAATAGGTTTGGTTTTGATGTAATTACTTTGCTCGGCATCGGCCCCAAATTTAATTTTTCTCGGAGTATTATTGATGTTCTTGCTTACGCCAATCACATCATCAAAAAAGTGTTCTACATCAAACCTTTTGTTTTCTTCATAGGGAATATCAATAGCCTCTATTGAAACAATTCTGTCTAGTGGAAGATTGTACAAAACCAAATCTTTTACCCTAGAACCATATAGAAACCAACGATTTCTAAACTCTTTGAGGAGATAAGGGAAGAGTATAAATTCTTGAGGTGATTTTGCCGAAAAAGATTGGTACATCACTTTTATGGTTTGTTTGTGAGAGATGTAGTTGTATAGTGGATTCAGCAGTTGAAGACCTTTGAGGTTTGGTACGCTATCAAAATGAATGATAGGTTTTCTGTTATGTTTAGAAATAGCAAGTTTATCTTGTAGGCGACTAACGATGTCCGACATTTCGTTAAATTGCTCAAAGTCTTCCAATTGCCTGAGCATATCTACGGCTTCTTGCATTACTTCATAGTCGTTTTGCGACAATGGCATGTCGGTAATACTATAGTCTGCATCTGCGTAACGGTAATATTTATGTTCGTAAACTTCTATTGGAGCTTCTTCCTTCTTAATTTCCTTCATGTCAAAGTTCGTCTTGCAATAGAACTTTGATGTCTTGAACTCTTCACTTTCCGATGCAGAAAGTGTAGATGATTATCAATCAGTCATTTAGCACTCTAAAAGGTACAACTACCCGTTTGGCAAGTGGTTGAGAATGTGTAAGTTAGTGATTTTCAACGCCGTTTTTGCCTTGTACCTCCATTTTGGAATGTAAAAGTAAGTGTAATTTCTTGAATATCAAAACCCGAGGTACAAAAACTTGCAAAAAATCGCATTTTTCACCCCGCAAAGGTACAAAAATTGCTCTGAAACCGAGGTTGGAATCATAGCCATAATTTTATGTCGGTTTTAGAGGTCCACCACCGTTTCAATCTATGTAATGCTCTCGAAAATTTATCGATTGGTTGGTTGCTTTTATTGGGATATTCTATACTCTGAGTTTAGAATAAAAGAGTAAAGACAACCAATAATATATCGGCAGCGTGTGTTTGTTGTTCCGAAATGGCTGTTTCCGAAACAGTGGTTTCGCAACTTACTTTGCAAAATACTCAGTCTTTAACCAATCTCAGCCTCTAGGTCAATGAAATTCATGTCGGTCGCTATTCTGCCATACACAAAAGAAGCATTCATACATCCCTCTTTAATGTTAAACTATTGGAGTGGTATGCTATCTCGAAAGTTCCTTATATACCGCTAACCCCTTAACTGTTAATAAATACTTTTGGCGGGGGTGACGCGGTGAATCAGGATAAAGCATACGAACATATCCTCCCTGCATAGCAGGAGAAAGAGAATATTCAATAAAATTTGGTCTATCCTTTAATCCAATAGCCGCCATCATCTCCTTTACTGATAGCTGTTTTTCCGCAATAGCACTAATTAAACGCTTAATATTTTCGCTCTCTGGGATGACACTTGCTGGGGTGCTTGTTGGGTTACTTGTTGGGGTTGGTCCATCAAGTAACTCTTTTGCTTTGATATGAAGATGCCTGTTCATGAGGACATTATCTTCGCCCATCAAAAGGTTGCGGAAAAAGCGTTCAAGATGAATAGTTTCCTTATATATCCCTTTCTGAAGATTCTGGTAATTGGCACGCACAAGAGCATTGCGGAAGTACCATGAATTCTTCTCAAAAGTGGTATTATTCACATCGAACCCGAGTGAGCGTAAATACTTGATGATGAATACTGCTGTTGTTCTTGTATTACCTTCACAAAATGGATGAATCTGCCATAAATCTGAAGTAAATTGAGCGATATGCTTAACGATTTCTGACATATCCATACCTGTATACTTGAAATCTCGCTCTTTCTCAATGTCGTGCGATAAAGCACCTTTTAGTTCAAAGGCAAATCCATATGAAACAGAGGCTCCATCTAATACCCATTCTTTCTTAGATATTTCGTAGTCACGCAAGATACCTGCATGTTTGAATATCCCTGTAAAAATTCTTTTGTGAATAGATGTCAATCCATGAAGGGAGAAGGTGAACGATGGCTCATTTATAATTTTGGTAATGTTTGCTGCCGCCTTGTCCGCTTCTTCTTTTTCATCATCTTCAGGTGTTCTTGCTGTCTTTGATTGGTAATATGTATCGATGAGTTCCTTTACCTCTTCGATGGTAATGTCACCCTCAATATGCTTTGCTGCAGTTTCGTTCAGGTACTCAGATGTCTTAAGTCCATCAACAGCCTGCAAACCAATTGCAGTTTTCCACGCCTCGGCTCTCTCTTTACCACCAGGCTCACCCATTTTTATGTATGTATCAAAGTCAATCATATTGCAATGTTAATTAATTCTTCTGACCACCTCAACTTTCAAGGTCAATATCCTCTTATTCCTCTTGCTCGTAGTAGTACGAGTAGTCAATACCCTTCATAAAGGTTTCGCGGTCATTAATCTTGTCGGTCAATGCAGATTTCAATAGTCGTTTAATATCCGATGAATCAACCACGCTTTTTCGCATAGCATTCAAATAATCATTCTTATCAATCTTACTCCAATCTACACACTTCCTCAATGAACATCTGAACATCAAGTCCAGCCATATGCGAGTGCTACGACCATTACCCTCCATAAAAGGATGAGCAACATTCATTTCAACATACTTATCGGCAATCTCATCAAAGGTCGTTTCGGGCATATTCTCAATTGTTGGTAAGATGGTTGAGAAGTGCAACGCATTGGCAAATGTAAATCCACCCTTACTGATATTCTTTGTGCGAATCTGCCCAGCGAATTCATACAACCCACCAAATAAGTAGGCGTGTATCTGTTGTAAACACTTAATGCTACCAGGTTCCAAACTATTCAGCATACCACTCTCAAACAACGAATAAGCCTTCTTGCGACTCTGACCATCAATGGTGTTGTCGCTGTATGTAAACCAGTCGAGAAAATCAGTGCTTCGCTTGCTTGGAATAGCCTTTACTAATTCGGTTATATCGTCTTGTATAAAGCAATCTGTGGCATATTTCTTACCATCAGCAGCTGTAAGTTTCAGTTGACTACATTTTGTAGTCAACTCGTTATTATCTTTCTTTAGTCTGGTTTTCAATACGCTCCAATACTTTCTCGGATTGGGACTATCGGTTATGGCAGCCACAATATCAACCGCAGAGAACCACCATTTGGATTTTTCCTCATCCCAAATAGCTCGCACCTCACGGTCATTATAGAATCGAATGGATATTTTTGACATATTGATATAGTTTCGTTAATTCATTTAAATTATTATGTGCCTATTTTAAAAATTGAAGATAGAATATTTACTTTATGTTGAATAGGTTTGGCCTTCTCAATGTATTTTACAAATTCAATCTTAATTTTTTTGTTAATATCTCTCATGTTCTCATACTTGTCAACAGGTATATTTGTGACAAAATAGTTTACAACATCTTCACCTAATGATTCCTTGTAGTGTTCATTGTATTTTCTTATAATAGAACTGATACGATATTCTACATATTTTCTTTTATCTTGATTAGATAGTCTTGTAAAATGCCCTTTGTAATCAAACCTTGAGCGCAGTTCAGGTGAAATCCTAGTAGGGAACTCTTCTTTGGTGATATTTGATGTAAATATGATTATAAAACCATTGATATCTATTTCCACAGCTTGAGAACTTACCATCTTCCCACTCTCTAGTACATCCAAAAAGAAATTAAATAGTGTAGCGTTGGATTTTTCAAATTCATCGATTAGAATGACACCTACATCTGTATTACGGACACGAATAAAAATCTCTCCATCATCGCTTCCGATATAGCCACGAGCACTACCAATTAATGAACTTAATGAGAATTCATTACTATAATTTCCGAAATTCACTTTCGCTAAATTATCCTTACCTCCAAGACATTTATATAGTGCTCTAGCAACTTCTGTTTTACCGACTCCTGATTCTCCTAATAAAAATAATGATAATACTTTATGCTCTCCTATTTTGTTAAATAAACGAAATGATTTGGCAATTTCGTAAAAATCATCTTTAAACTTTTCGTGTCCGTATAATGATTCTCTGAATGAGTTAAAAAATGCTTCAAATTCTTCAGACGTAAAATCCGTAATCTTTTTATGTATTTTATCTGTCTCAATGATAGGACTAGGCAATTGCTCAAAGAAAATGTTGTATTTCTCTTTGATGTCTATAAATTGTTCAAAGCAATATCTTAATTCATACTTAAGTTGATCATGATATCTGTTGTCGCAGATATAAATAATTTCTTCATTAATGAATATCCTAAAAACATTTTCTCCAATAGCCTGAATAGCACTCGTATTATAATATCCTCCACCTAATATTGATACATCAATAACATATATGCCGCTTTTGTAAGGAGTGAATTTGTCAAGATCCTTCAAATCGTCTAAAAAGTAACTTAAACTTATCACCTCATATTCTAAAGACTTAAACAATGTCTTTATTGACTCAAATTCTATTTGGTTATAAAACAAGAGTTCTTTTTTCATGCTACTTTATGGTGTGTATATTCTGAATAACAGCTAATAAATCAATATAATGGTATAAAGAATCATCTCCTGAGCTAGCAAACTCTTTATATGTCGGTTGCTCAATAGGATATTGGCTTTCTTGTATTTCCTCAAACTCAGATGTCTTCTTTAATTGTGATTGTATATTGCCTAATTCGGCAAAATATTGAAAGGTATTGCCTAACTGATCTATTTTGACAGTCCCTTTATATATTCCTAAGACACTAACTTTGCCAATAAATAAATCATCTACATTATATGAACTTTCAAACTCATTTTCAAAAGTAACGGGTATCTTTATGATAATTTTATCATTGCCATTTACTAGTACACCTTTGATCTTATAAGCATAATCTTTAAACATGGAGTTAAATAAGTTTGTTATATCAAACCCATTAGCTCCAGGTACTGAAAGATTTTTGAAAGCTCCACTTGTAAATAGCTTCACAGTTCTTAGTTCGACTTCGTTTTCTAATGATAATTGAACATTATCGATTAATACTAATTCACCTTCCTTAATTGTATTATCAAACTGAGCAATTTTTTTACTTGCATCTACGACATCACTTAAGATAATCGATTTGGTAGTTTTAATCTCGATGGTCTCTAATACTTTTTTAGAAGCACTACCTCCCGCATTAATATCTGCGTTACCTTCACCACTAAATAATTTTAGGAATCCAAAACCCATTTTTGCGCCTAAATTTACAGAGGCAGAACCTTCTTTTTCATTTTGCACCTCTTTGGCTACGGTTATGAAATTATCAAACATCATCTTAATTTCATATACCTTTGGATAGTTGATATAATAAATGTTAAATGCCATAGACTATGATGTTTGTTATTGTATCGTTATTTAATACTATTTATTAGAATATCTCGTAGTGTTGCTTGGTTACTCTCATCTTGTAGTAATTCATATAGGTTATTATCGATTACTGCATATTTAATGTTCTTACGAATTGTTGAAGGTGAATAAGGATTACCTTTTTGTAATTCTATAATTCTTTCATATCCACCTTCAAATGGTATCAGCTGCCAAAATGGTTCTGAGTTAAGATGCCAAAACGGTGTTCCAGCTTTAGGTTTGAATATAAAAGATTCAACTACATATCGTTTCCAATTTTTTGAAAAACAACTTTCCAACTCCTCGGTAAACTCTATATGATTAGAGTGTATATGTCGGGATGCGATCAATTCAATAACACTAATTAGCATAATAGCTTTATGTGGAGCCTTTTTGCCTTGCTGTTTATTAGTGTGCAGATTAGAAAACAATTCGATATAATCTGATAAAGTATAACTCATCTCTTGCTTCTCTATTACATTAAACGATTGAGGGTCTATATTCATTTGATATACTTTTATATCAGGGTTCAGCGTTTTTGCTAACTGAACGATTTTTTCTTTTCTTTCTTTGTCTATTTTGACACCTAAATAGATCGATTCGAAACACTCTGCACTAAGTCGAACAAATGTCCTTATTTCTTTCTGATCAAATTCATTCTTGTCGTGTTGAAATGGTAACAAACTCATAAACATTGGAGATGGTTTGTAAATGAACAATCTAACCTCTTGTTCGTGTTCCCACGCCTTAGCCTTTGTGTACACTTGATAGTTGAAAAAATCCTCTTGATCTATGTAGTAGTTCGGCTTATTGACAACATCCCTATATTGAACATCTCTACCATATGGTGTTACCATCATGCCATATCTAACATCAATACAGTTGGCAACCTTATCCATATTCAGCCCGATACAAACACCTTCGTGTTTATTATAATAACTCCACATCAGTATTGAGCTGTATACTTTGGATAGACTACATATCCATAAATCGTTTCTATAATTAGTGTGTCGATTAGATTCTATATCCTCAATGACATCAGCTGGCCAACCTCTAAGAGCATCTACTGGTACATTGGAGAAATCTATTAAACTTGGATGGCAATCAAAAGGATCATTAAACATTGTGGCATTGGCATACATTAGATTGCTATAATGTAACATCATTATAGCTCCGTTTACATCCAAATATTTATATAGTAGATTGCTCATGATAAGAGTAATGATTTTTTATCTATTGTAATAAAATCTTTTTATTATGACTAATTCCCCAATGATTCATTGCTTGATACAACTGGGTTTGTTTTAATAATTCTATACTATATGCTGCATGTAATGCGACAACAATAGTGTCTGTTGTAATATAATTTGCCGTTAACCCAAATTTGCGCCGCAAAATAAAAGGCATAATGTATGAGACATCATGACCGTTTGATAAATGACTAGAGGGATGTTGCATTTCACGACTTTCATTAAATATGGTTATTATTCTATCAACAGTTGGCAATGGTTCTGGAGTTCTTTTATTGGAATTGGAAAAATCATATATGTATTTAATGAGTTTGTCATCGCTTTCGTAGTCTCCTGAGTTAGTGATAAACTTTTCATATTTCGGCAATTCAAATTCATGATCTCGATTCTCTTTTTTAAATATCAAACCTAGACTTTCTTTTTGAGAAGATAGTTTAAGAGAACCTATTTTATCAGTAATTCCAAGTACATGATTTAAAACTTCTATATAACTCCAATTAATTTTATTTTGTCTATCAATGGCTTTGAGTACAGAATCCAAGGCACTACTTTGATACATCATCATTTCAAGATCATGGTAGTCTGTCATAAAGATATTATGTTCTGTAATAGCTTTATGTGGATATATATACTCAAAATCACAATCGACTATCCCTATACAGTAATTATGTAGTGATTCATCGTTAAATTTTCGAACACAATCTACCACATTTTCCCATCCATTTACTTGTTGAATATTAATTACATCTCTATTGATATATTTTTTCCAAAAACATTCATCGGAAACTCCTTCAACAAACAAATAACTACGATTAGACATTCTGCATGCATTTACCCATGCAGATACATCTCTGCCTCTAG
>JAFYQJ010000010.1 GCA_017547145.1 Paludibacteraceae bacterium
GCGTCTCCTACAGATGTTATTACTTTAGCTTCTGCTTCTCCAAGTGATGTTATAATATTCCCGGCTGCTTCTCCAGTAGCTCTTATTGCTTCTGGATTTTCTATCATTTTTTCTGCTATTTGTACTCCCGGGTTCTTAGTAACGTTATTAACTGTACTTGCAATAGAAGTAGAGTTGTCAGATATTATTTCGTACTCTTCGTACTCGGTTGGAATAATATTTTGTTTATTTTTTCTCATTTCTTTATACTTTTGTTTCTATAGATTTTGAATACTTCTTTCCTTAAAAAATGTTAGTTCTCTTGCAAGATCTATCATATCTTCTTTTGATAATGTATCATCAGAAAAAAAGACTTTTTTTCTCAAAGGAACGTATGTTTTAATAAACTGATTATTAAATTGAATAATTGATTCCATAACTTCTATTGTTCTTGCAAGTCTTCCACGTCCTTTTAACAAATCTGTCTCAATTCTTGAAATATTTTTCTTAACGCTTTCTTGAATTTCTCTTAATGCAGTTTTGTTAATTTTTGTGTATTTTTCAAATACATTAATACTTTCTTCGAACTTAGATATAGTTTCAAAATAATCTTTTTCAGTGCTTAAATGTTTCGCACTTGCATTTCCTTTATCATATTCCAATAGCTCTACACCTAAATAAATGTTCCTATAAGCCAACAATCTTACTTTTGCTAATGCCTCATTCAAAATCTCTTGTATATCTAAGTTTCTTCTTAATTCAGAAATCATATCATCTTTAATTCCAATAAGTTCTTCTGTTTGCTCGTTAAGTTTAGAAGTTGAAGTATAACTCCAAAAAAGAATTCTTTTACGAGTATCACGCATTTGATTTCTAACTAAATCTTGACTATAATTTCTATTATTACAATTTATCTGCCTTATTTTAGGTTTCCAATCCAAAACAAATTTCATTTCAGAAGTAGGTACACCACTCAATATCTTGTGTTCTTCTTCATCTTGTCTTAATATGGAAATATCTTTAATCAACTTCGCTTCTTTTAATTGTTCTTCAAATTGAGCATAAGCATCTTTATTTAATTTGGATTCAGCTCTTAAACTAATCTCATAAAAAGTGTACATTTTATGCTCAAACAATAATTCTCTTAAACTTAATCTTTTCTCCTCATCTTTTGCTTTCCTTAGTTTTTTATTAAGACTTTTGAACTTTTTCAAAGCTTTCTTTCCTCTCTTTTCAGACTTTCTATCAAATATTGCATCTTTTGGAATAGGCATACTTCCTGCAACAGATTTAAGTTTCCAGCATAAATTTCTTCGTCTGCGTTTTAGATATGGAATAATTATTGTTTTATTTACAACAAAGCAGATTAGAGTTAATATAGCAATGCTTACCAATGCTCCTAATACAACAAGACTAATTCGTAAATAAGGTATAATAAGATACTTCACAATAAGCATTACTGCATAAGCAATTGTAATACTTGTAAAAGTTATCTTCATTGCTTTACTTTCAGAATAAATATTTAATAAGATAAGAATAGCAAATACTATCCATTGGCAAACGTTCCAATAAGGAATCCAAAACCACCAAAGAGTTAATAAAATCCCTGGAACAGCAATAATTCCAGATGTTATAAATTCATTATCATTGTTTTTTATGGTATTTATAATCATTACCAAAGAAACGATTAAGCAAATAAGCCCTACTACTACCAAAGCCCATTTGAAAAATGTACCGACAGCAGCCCAAAATCCTGCTAATAAAACTGTACTTAGTATCATATTATTTCCTCCTTTCTTTTCGTTTTATTTATTTTTTTGATTTAATTTGTAATAAGATGATTGTTAATATCAGTTAATTTTTTTTTTACTCTTTCTTCCAATTCTATGTACTTTTTAAATTTTCTCTCATTGTTTAAGAAAAACATATATTCTTGTTGATATTTTAAACAATTCCCTATACATTTCTCTTTCTTCCTTTAAAATCTCACTTTGCAAATAAAATATAAAATTTTCACTCAAATGTTATTTTTATGTGGCGGATGTCGCTTCATTTTTGTAGCCATTTTTGCCACTTTTTTTTGAATTTTGGCAATAGTATTCGAAGAGATTCTTGTTAAGGATTTCGGAAATTCTCTGCAAAAGGGCAGTGTCAATCGACTCTTTTTTAAAAAGTTTGTAAGCCGTAGTTCGGTCGCAGGGTAGTTGGCCTGCAAACCACTTAACCGAGCGGCCTTGTTCTCTCAAGGTTTTTCTGATAATTTTACCAATATGAATATGTGTCTCCATAAAAAAAGAGGATTTATGCTTTTTGCATATTCCTCCAAAAGAAGGCTCTCACAAAGCCCTGCGAACAAAGAATAAAGCAAACCAGCATACATCCCCTATACAGGAATGCATACCAACAATGCTCATCGTCGTTCTGGCTAATAAATTTGTGAGATTTACTTCTGGACGAAAATGCTTGTTGATTCCAAATCAATTCAATAAAAGTCCTCCGACTTTTTGTCTTTGTAAAAGTATAAATAAAATTTGGGAAGTCTTTCATTGTTCGCTGAGATTTTTTGCAAAGAAACAATCTCAAACGAATGCAATCAAGTTCTTATTGGTTCTTATTTTTTTTTGAGAGCAGATTCCACCGAAAAATGTCAAAAAAGAGTCTTTTTTAAGGCATCGTATTCTTCCTTTGACATTCGGCTGTTGCGATATTCTTCCTCGTACGAAGGTAGGTCTCCGTACATCAAAAATATTTGTTTTGGTCCTATATTTTCTCGGTAATAGAGTTGATATAGCGTTTCGTATTCTTTCTGACTCTCAATGGTTTGAGGTAGGCATTCGTAGAAAAATGTGCCAAGATAGTCTATTTTTTCGTTAAGATTTTTTTTGAAATATTTATAACAAACTTCGCGGTATTTGTAGTGTCCGTTTTTGATGTTGTTCTCGTGCTGGGTTATCGTTTTTTCAAATTTTGCTTTCACTTTTTCAAAAGCTATTCTTCCCTCCACTATTTTGGCTTTTTCTATATCGATGCTGTCTTTTAATTTTTGCAATGCAGCATTTGCAGTTCTCATGCTGTCGAGTTCTTGTTGTAGCTTAGATGTACTTTGTTTTGTTTCTGCTATTGTTTGCTTGTTGTGTTGTAACTCTTCAGTAAATACGAAAATTATAGAACTTATTAGCACGAAGAGCAAAAAAAGTGCTATTCCGTAATGTGTAAGCCAATCGTTTTGTTTAATAGCTTTTTGAATGTCTGCTACGCTTTGGTATCTTTTTTCTCGATTGTGTTGACAGCATTTTGCCTTTATGCTGCGATATTTGTTTGGGAATATGGTGTCGATGATTTTTCCCAACGCATAAATATCGGCACGAAGGTCGATAGTCAAATCATTTTGCAGTTGTTCGGGTGCTGCAAATCCATTAGTACAGCCAAGGTTTTTGTTCGTGTAGTAAGCGTCGTTGTCCGATAGTCCAAAATCGATTATTTTTACATGGGTCCCGTTGTTTGTTATTAAAATATTGTTCGGCTTTAAGTCTTGGTGAACAATTTGGCAATGATGAATATAATCAACAGCGTTCAGAAGTTCATATAAGACTTTTCTACGTAGCTTTTTCGATGGCTTTTCTTGCAAAAATTCTTGAAGATTTCTGCCATCGACATATTCCATTACAATGCAAAGACCAATTCCATCTATTCGCTCCAAAGTCCAGCATTGTACTATTTCGTTGCTGTTCAATTTGTTGAACAAATCAAATTCTCTTTTCAGCAAATGCTCGTTACGAGCAATGCTTCCTTCCAAAGTTTTTACTCCTTTCAAGACAAACCATTTTCCAGCTTTTTTTGCACGATATATGATGTTTCGTCCTGTTGCATTCAACACTTCTATATCGTAAAATGCATTTGGAGAAACCTCAAAATCTTCAGTAATGGGAGTTGATGTAGGAATGAATCTTTTCATACGGCAAAGGTACTTTTTTTACGAAGAATATTATCATTTTAAAAACGTATCTTTGTCATAAATTTAATTGTAAAAAGAAATGAAAACCAAGATCAATATTCATCAACCAGAAATTACGATTCTTCGTCGTCGGATTGAAGAAGTTTTTGGGCGAGCAGTTGTAGCTCCGAAAGATTATGAAGAATTGAGCGATGCACTAAAAAACAAAGTCTCTTCGCATACAATTAAGCGTCTTTTCGGGTATATAAAAAGCTATGATTTAATTCGTTCCAGTACGCTCAACATTCTTGCTGAATATGCAGGTTACGCCTCTTGGAACGATTTCTTGCAAGTTCTACAACGCAACAGCAAGGTAGAAAGCACCGAATTGCATCAAGAAATCATTAAATCAGATGATTTGTCGGCAGGCAACATTGTCGATATTGCTTGGCTCCCAGATAGAGTATGCCGTCTCCGTTATCTTGGCGATTATCAGTACGAAGTGGTTGAGGCAAAAAACTCTAAACTCAAGGTTGGGAATACATTTTCTTGCCGAATGTTCATCAAAGGAGAGACTCTTTATGTAGATAACCTGAAGCAAGAAGCAATCACCCACTCGGCTTATGCCATAGGTTTAGATAACGGACTAACATCAGTTTGTGTTCTTAAACTATAACCTTTTTATTATAAATTTTTCACCTATTTAGAGCAAGTAAATCTTCTAATGTATTTTTTGAGCAAAGATAGAAACTCATGAAAAAATCCTATCTTTGCGAAATTATTGTTGTAGTAAAAAATATATAAATTGAGATATGGGATTTAACGAGTTTTTAAGTAAGATTTTTGGGAATAAATCGCAACGAGATTTAAAAGAGATTATGCCTTTCATTGATAAAATAAAGGCCGTAGAACCTAGCATCCAAGCTTTGGATAATGATGGTTTGCGTAATTTAACAGCGGATATTAAAAAACAAATAGCCGCATACGTTGCTCCAGAACGCAAGAAAGTAGAAGATTTGCGTCAGAAAATAGAAGAGACCGAGATAGAAAAACGTGAAGCTATTTATGAAGAAATAGACAAACTTGAAAAGCAAATTACGGATAAATACGAAGTTATTTTGGACGAAAAACTTCCCGAAGCATTTGCTATCATCAAAGAAACAGCACGCCGTTTTAAGGACAACGAAGAGATTGAAGTTACTGCAAACGACTTTGACCGTAACCTAGCTGCAACGTTTGATTTTGTTGAGATAGATGGCGATAAAGCCTATTACAAAAACGAATGGATGGCAGGAGGTAATCTTGTGCGTTGGGATATGGCACACTACGATGTTCAGTTGATTGGTGGTGTGGTGTTGCACAAGGGAAAAATTGCCGAAATGGCTACAGGTGAAGGAAAAACGCTTGTGGCAACGTTGCCAGTTTTCCTCAATGCTCTTACCGGAAATGGTGTTCACGTAGTTACGGTGAACGACTATCTTTCAAAACGTGACTCCGAATGGATGGGGCCGCTTTATATGTTCCACGGACTTTCGGTAGATTGTATCGACAAGCATCGCCCAAATTCTGAAGAACGTCGCAAGGCCTACAATGCAGATATTACATTCGGTACAAATAACGAATTTGGTTTCGACTATTTGCGCGACAATATGGCAATCGACCCGTTGGATTTGGTGCAACGCTCACACAATTACGCTATTGTCGATGAGGTGGACTCGGTTTTGATTGACGATGCTCGTACGCCATTGATTATTTCAGGACCCGTGCCAAGAGGCGAAGATCAAATGTTTGAAGAATATCGCTCAAAAGTTGAATTCTTGGTAAAACAACAATCTGATTTGGCAACCAAACTTCTTGCCGAAGCACGTCAAAAAATAAATTCAGAGGACAAAAAATTGCAAGAAGAAGGAGCATTGGCACTTTTCCGTTCGTACAAAGCAATGCCTAAAAACAAACCGCTTATCAAATTTCTCAGCGAACAAGGCATTAAGCAAACATTGATAAAAACAGAAGAGTTCTATATGCAAGAGAACAACAAAAATATGCATATAGCAACTGATCCTCTTTACTTTGTTATCGACGAAAAACACAACAGCATTGAGCTTACCGACAAAGGTATCGATACGTTGACAGGCACAACTGAAGATTCACAATTCTTTGTTTTGCCCGACGTTGGTTCCGAAATTGCAGAATTGGAAAAAGACACAACATTGTCAGCCGAAGAACGTCAAGCAAAAAAAGACGAACTTTTGCAAAACTATTCGCTAAAATCCGAACGTGTTCATACTGTAAATCAATTGCTTAAAGCATATACATTGTTTATGAAAGATGATGAATATGTGGTAGTTGACAATCAAGTAAAAATCGTTGACGAACAAACCGGTCGTATAATGGAAGGTCGTCGCTATTCCGATGGTTTGCATCAAGCAATAGAAGCAAAAGAGCGAGTAAAAGTAGAGGCTGCAACGCAAACTTTTGCTACCATCACGCTTCAAAACTACTTCCGTATGTACCACAAACTATCTGGTATGACGGGTACTGCCGAAACAGAAGCAGGCGAATTTTGGAACATCTATAAACTCGATGTAGTAGTTATCCCAACCAATAAACCTATTGCACGTCTCGATTTAGACGATAGAGTATATCGCACAAAACGTGAAAAATACAATGCCGTAATCGAAGAAGTTGTAGAAATGGTTTTGCAAGGTCGTCCAGTGCTGGTAGGTACTACTTCTGTAGAAATATCTGAACTTTTGAGCCGAATGCTTACAATGCGAAAAATAAAACACAACGTATTGAATGCTAAATTGCACCAACGAGAAGCAGAAATTGTGGCAGAAGCAGGACGTGCAGGAACGGTAACCATTGCAACAAACATGGCAGGTCGTGGTACTGACATTAAGCTTACGCCTGAGGTTAAAGAGGCAGGCGGTTTGGCTATTATTGGTACGGAACGCCATGAAAGCCGTCGTGTCGATCGACAGTTGCGTGGACGTGCTGGTCGTCAGGGCGACCCGGGTTCTTCTGTTTTCTTCGTTTCGCTCGAAGACGATTTGATGCGTCTTTTTGGTTCGGAACGTATTGCAAGCGTGATGGATAGATTGGGATTTGAAGAAGGAGAAGTGATTCAACATTCAATGATTTCCAAATCGATAGAACGAGCACAGAAAAAAGTAGAAGAAAATAACTTTGGTATCCGTAAACGTTTGCTCGAATATGACGACGTGATGAACTCACAACGTGAAGTAATTTACAAAAAACGTCGCCATGCCTTGATGGGCGAACGTATTGGTGTTGATATTGCCAACATGATTTATGACATATCAGATGCTGTGGTAGAGAACGCTCAAAGCATGAGAAGTTTTGATTATTTATCGGCTGATTTGATGTCAATTTTTGCAACAAATGTTCCTTTCAGCGAAGCAGATTTAATGGCAAAGAAAACATTGCAACTTTCCGACGAAGTTGCTCAACATGCGTTTGATGCGTTCCGTAGAAAATCAGAAAGAATAGCGCAAGTGGCATATCCAGTCATTAAACAAGTTTATGAAAATCAAGGTCATCAGTACGATAATATTTTAATCCCAATTACTGATGGCAAGAGAATGTACAACATTCCTGTAAATCTCAAAAAAGCTTACGAAACTGAAGGCAAGGAGATAGTGAAAGCTTTTGAAAAGAAAATGTTGTTATTTGCTATTGATGAAGAGTGGAAGGAGCATTTGCGTGAGTTGGACGAATTACGTCATTCGGTGCAAAATGCAACATACGAACAAAAAGATCCTTTGTTGATTTATAAACTTGAGTCGTACGATTTATTCCGTGCGATGGTTGAACAAGTCAATCGTAAGAGTATTTCTATATTGATGCGTGGACAAATTCCTGTAAAAGAGACAACTCAAGTTCATGCAGCAGAGCAAAGTCGTTCGGATTATAGTCGCTATCGCATACAGAAAGATGAATTCCAAAGAAACGATCCGTCGAAGCAAGATACACGCGAGAAACAACGTACAGAACCTATTCGTGCTGAAAAAACAGTAGGTAGAAACGAACCTTGTCCTTGCGGAAGTGGAAAGAAATACAAAAATTGTCACGGAAAATAATATTTTATGTTGCAATACATTGTTTGGGACGTAGATCCTGTTTGTTTTTCGTTAGGACCACTTACAGTTCGTTGGTATGGTGTGATGTGGGCATTGGGTATTTGGCTTGTTCTTTTTATTATGGGTAAAATTTATAAAAAAGAACAAATTGCTGAGCCATTGCTTGATAAATTGTTTATGTATGTACTTCTTGGAGCTGTGATTGGTGCTCGTTTGGGACATTGTTTATTTTATGAATGGCATTTACTTGAAAATCCAGTTGAATTTCTTGGTATTACATTCAATTATGGTAATGAATATTTGTTAAAACCTTGGAAACTTATTGCCATTTGGGAAGGAGGGCTAGCAAGTCATGGAGGTGCGATTGGCATATTGTTGGCAGTTTGGTTGTATAATAAAAAGTGGTTGAAACGAGGTTTTGTTTGGTTGTTAGATCGTTTAATCATAGGAATTGCTCTTTGTGGTGCATGTATTCGGTTTGGCAATTTAATGAATTCTGAAATATTTGGTTTCCCGACATCATTGCCATGGGGATTTATGTTTGTTCGTTCGTTCGAATGGCAAACATTATATGCTGGTCAAGCATGTCATCCTACTCAAATTTATGAAATGATTTATTGTCTTGTAACATTTATTGTTTGTGGATTATTGTATAAAAAATATGATGCAGGTAAAAAAGTAGGATTGTTGTTGGGCATATTTTGGATAGGGATATTTGGGACACGCTTCGTTCTTGAGTTTATTAAAAATAATCAAGAAGCATTTGAATCTTCGTTCATATTAAATATGGGGCAATTGCTTAGTTTACCATTTATTGTTTGGGGTATTTATTTGATAATAAATGCTTTTGTAAAAAAGCAAAATATAATACAATGAAAAAATATACAAATGTAGCTGATCTAGGAAATTTAGATGAGGCAGTAAAAGAGGCTCTTGAAATTAAAAAAAATCGCTTTTCTTATAAGCATATAGGAGAAAACAAAACACTTTTAATGGTGTTTTTTAATTCAAGTTTGCGTACACGTTTGAGTACTCAAAAAGCAGGTATGAATTTGGGTATGAATACTATTGTACTTGATGTTAATCAAGGAGCGTGGAAATTAGAAACCGAGCGTGGTGTAATAATGGATGGAGATAAACCCGAACATTTGTTAGAAGCAATACCAGTGATGGCTTGTTATTGCGATGTAATTGGAGTACGTTCGTTTGCTCGTTTTGAGAGTAAACAATTTGATTATGAAGAAACAATTTTGAATCAGTTTATAAAATATTCTGGTAAACCTGTTTTTAGTATGGAAGCTGCAACTGGACATCCGTTGCAAGCTTTTGCTGATTTAATAACTATAGAAGAATATAAAAAAACTGAACGTCCGAAAGTAGTATTGACGTGGGCTCCTCATCCAAAAGCACTTCCACAAGCAGTACCAAACTCATTTTGTGATTTTATGAATGAGGCAAATGTTGATTTTGTAATAACGCATCCTTATGGATATGAACTTGATGAACAATTTGTGCGTGGTGCAAAAGTAGAATATAACCAACAAAAAGCTTTTGAAGGAGCTGATTTTATTTATGCAAAAAATTGGTCTGTATTTAAAGACCCTAATTATGGGAAAATTTTGAGTACAGATAGATCGTGGACAGTAGATGCTGCAAAAATGCAATTAACTAATAATGCTTATTTTATGCATTGTTTACCTGTCCGTCGGAATATGATAGTAACAGATGATGTGATAGAGTCTTCTCAATCATTAGTAATTCCTGAAGCTGCAAATCGTGAAATTTCTGCACAAACAGTGTTAAAACGTTTGTTAGAATAATAAAAAGTTTTTTTCTTTGCATTAAAAAAATAAAAGGCAGATGTTGTATAATAAAAATAATTGGTGGTGGCATTTATCTTATTAAAATAAGGTCGGGTTACCATACTATTATGAAAAAATAGAGCTGTAGGTATACCACTTACAGCTTTTTTATTAAAATATTAAATGATAAAGATATGAAAAAAGAAATTCCGTATAAAATTTATTTAGAGGAGCATGAGATGCCAAAGCAATGGTATAATGTACGTGCTGATATGAAAAAGAAACCAGCACCAATTTTAAATCCTCAAACATTAAAGCCAATTACACTTGAAGAATTGTCGGAAATATTTTGTGTAGAATTAGCAAAACAAGAACTTGATGATGTAAATCCATATATAGATATTCCTGAAGAGATACGTAATTTTTATAAAATGTATCGTCCATCTCCTCTTGTACGAGCATATTGTTTGGAAAAAAAACTAGGAACTCCAGCTCATATTTATTATAAATTTGAAGGGAACAATACTTCTGGTAGTCATAAGTTAAATTCAGCAATTGCCCAAGCTTATTATGCTCAAAAACAAAATTTAAAAGGCGTTACTACTGAAACAGGTGCAGGACAGTGGGGTACAGCACTTTCTATGGCTTGTTCTTATTTTGATTTAGATTGTCAAGTATATATGGTAAAATGTTCGTACGAACAAAAACCTTTTAGACGCGAAGTGATGCGTACATATGGAGCTTCAGTTACACCTTCGCCTTCTATGACAACCGATGTCGGAAAAAAAATAAATGCAGAATTTCCTGGTACGAATGGTAGTTTAGGTTGTGCAATATCAGAAGCGGTTGAAGCTGCTGCTGCACAAAATGGATATAGATATGTGTTAGGTTCGGTTATGTCACAAGTGCTTTTGCATCAATCTGTTATAGGACTTGAAGCAAAGTCGGCTCTTGATAAATATGGAATTAAAGCTGATATTGTTATTGGTTGTGCTGGTGGTGGCTCTAATTTGGGAGGTTTGATTTCTCCTTTTGCAGGAGAAATGTTAAGGGGGGAAGCTGATTATAAGTTAATTGCCGTAGAGCCTATTTCTTGTCCTAGCCTTACACGGGGAAAATATGCATACGATTTTTGTGATACGGGTAAGGTTTGCCCATTGCAAAAAATGTATACATTAGGAAGTGGTTTTATGCCAACTTCAAGTCATGCAGGTGGACTTCGTTATCATGGTATGAGCTCTGTTGTATCGGAAATATATGAACAAGGTTTAATGGAAGCTCGAAGTGTACGGCAGACAGAAGTATTTCAAGCCGCTCAAGAGTTTGCTCGTGTAGAAGGGATTCTTCCTGCACCAGAAAGTAGTCATGCTATAAAAGTTGCTATCGATGAGGCCATTAAGTGCAAAGAAACGGGTGAGTCAAAAAATATTGTTTTTGGTTTGACGGGAACAGGTTATTTTGATTTATATGCATATCAAAAATATAACGATGGTGTTATGGGAGACTTTGTACCAACTGATGAGGAGATTGAAACATCTTTAAGTTTATTACCAAATATTGATATTTAAAGTGTCTACTAGTAAAAAAAAATCTGCATGGACTTGGATTCCTACGCTCTATTTTACCGAAGGATTGCCTTATGTTTTGGTAATGACCGTTTCTGTTATTATGTATAAAAACTTAGGCGTTTCCAATAGCGACATTGCATTCTACACAAGCTGGCTTTATCTGCCTTGGGTCATCAAACCATTGTGGAGCCCGTTTGTTGATTTGCTAAAAACCAAACGTTGGTGGATTGGTTCCATGCAAATGTTGATAGGTGTAGGGTTAGCAGGAATTGCATTCTTTATCCCCACAAGTTATTTTTTTCAAACAACATTGGCATTTTTTTGGCTCTTGGCATTTAGTTCTGCAACTCACGACATTGCCGCCGACGGCTTTTATATGCTAGCTCTCAAAGAGAATGAGCAATCGCTTTTTGTTGGTATTAGAAACACTTTTTACCGCATAGCTACGGTTACTGGCGAAGGTCTTTTAGTTATGTTGGCAGGATATTTATCTACAAAAATTGGAAGTTCAGCTTATGCATGGAGCCTGACTTTCTTTGTTGTATCAGGTTTGTTCTTGGCAATTTTCGCATACCATCATTTTCAATTACCAAAACCAAAAATAGACATACAAAATTCGTTACAAAACTTTGGAGAATTGTTTGTTAGTTTTTTCAAAAAGAGAAATATCGTTATTGCCTTTCTATTCCTTTTATTTTATCGTTTTGGCGAAGCACAATTGGCAAAGTTAGCAGCACCATTTTTGTTAGATTCTACGGAAGTTGGTGGGCTTGGTGTTTCGACTGAAAATGTAGGATTGATTAAAGGAACGATTGGCGTAATTGCACTTCTTGCTGGTGGTGTTTTGGGAGGAATTGTTGTCGCTCGAGATGGCTTAAACCGTTGGCTTTGGCCAATGGCTTTGATGATGAATTTACCAAATTTAGTTTATGTTTATTTCGCTTACGTTCAGCCACAATCGCTTTGGATTATTGCCTCTGGAGTTGCATTTGAACAGTTTGGTTATGGATTTGGATTTACGGCCTTTATGCTGTATCTAATTTTTATCTCGCAAGGAGAATTCAAAACAGCCCACTATGCTATCGGAACAGGTATTATGGCACTAGGAATGATGTTGCCAGGGATGTTTGCGGGTTATATTCAGGAAGCTGTTGGTTATGCACCGTTTTTTATTTGGGTTTGTCTTTGTACTATCCCAGGTTTTATCCTACTAAAATTTCTAAAAATAGACAGTGATTTTGGAAAGAAATAAAAAAAGTCGGTTTTTTTAACCGACTTTTTTTATTTGATGTTTAACTTACATCATACCTCCCATTCCGCCTCCCATTGGTGGCATTACTGGTGCAGGATTTTCTTCTTTTTTGTCTACAATTACACATTCTGTTGTCAAGAACATTCCTGCAATGGATGCAGCATTTTCTAATGCTACACGTGTAACTTTTGCAGGGTCAACAACGCCTGCTTTAAATAAATTTTCATATTTATCAAGACGTGCGTTGTAGCCAAAATCTTCGCTACCTTCTGAAACTTTTTGAACAACTACAGCACCTTCCTTCCCTGCATTGGTGACGATTTGGCGTAAAGGTTCTTCGATTGCACGTTTTACAATTTCAATACCAGTTTGTTCGTCTTCGTTTTCACCTTTTAATCCTTCTAATGATTTGATGGCACGGATATAAGTGACTCCACCGCCAGGAACGATACCTTCTTCGATTGCAGCACGAGTAGCACTAAGAGCATCATCAACACGATCTTTTTTCTCTTTCATTTCTACTTCCGAAGCAGCACCTACGTAAAGAACCGCAACTCCACCAGCCAATTTAGCCAAACGTTCTTGCAATTTTTCACGATCGTAGTCTGATGTTGTACTTGCTATTTGAGCTTTAATTTGAGCTACACGAGTTGCAATATTTTCTTTTTCGCCAGCACCATTGACAATAGTTGTATTGTCTTTGTTAACAGTTATTTTTTCAGCTGTTCCTAATAAATCTAATGTTGCACTTTCAAGTTTAATGCCTTTTTCTTCCGAAATAACAATACCTCCTGTTAAAATAGCAATGTCTTCAAGCATTTCTTTTCTACGGTCACCAAAGCCTGGAGCTTTTACGGCACAAATTTTTAATTGAGCACGTAGTCTGTTTACAACAAGGGTTGTAAGAGCTTCGCTATCAACATCTTCAGCAATGATTAAAAGAGGTCTTCCTGATTGAACGGCAGGTTCTAGAATAGGAAGTAATTCTTTTAAATTAGATATTTTTTTGTCGTAGATTAAAATGTATGGTTTTTCCATTTCTACTTCCATAGTTTCTGTATTAGTTACAAAGTATGGAGAAATGTATCCGCGGTCGAATTGCATACCCTCAACAACTTCTATTGTAGTGTCAGTACCTTTTGCTTCTTCGATGGTAATTACTCCATCTTTAGAAACTTTACGCATAGCATCAGCTATTAATTTTCCAATAACTGCATCGTTATTAGCAGAAATCGTTGCTACTTGCTCTATTTTATCATAATCAGCACCAACTTCGTGAGCTTGTGCTTTAATGCTTTTTACGACTTCAACTACAGCTTTGTCAATACCGCGTTTTAAATCCATTGGGTTTGCTCCAGCAGTAACATTTTTCAGACCAACACCTACGATAGCTTGTGCTAAAACTGTTGCTGTAGTAGTACCATCACCAGCTTGGTCGCCTGTTTTTGAAGCTACTTCTTTTACAAGTTGAGCACCAAGATTTTGTTTCGCCTCGTCAAGTTCAATTTCTTTTGCAACAGTAACACCATCTTTTGTTATGTGTGGTGCACCAAATTTTTTCTCAATTATAACATTGCGTCCTTTTGGACCAAGGGTTACTTTTACTGCGTTGGCCAATTGGTCTACACCTTGTTTCAATTGTTCGCGAGCTTCAATATTAAATAAAATTTCTTTAGCCATATTTTTATATTTTAAAGTTTAATTTTAAATGATAGCAAGTACATCTGATTGACGCATAATAAGATATTTTTCGCCGTCAAGTTCTAGTTCTGTACCAGCATATTTCCCGTAAAGAACAGTGTCTCCTGCTTTAAGAATCATTTCTTCGTCTTTTGTGCCTACCCCAACTGCAACAACGTTGCCTTTAAGTGGTTTTTCTTTTGCTGAATCAGGAATGATAATTCCGCCAACAGTTTTTTCTTCAGCAACAGCGGGCTGAATTAAAACGCGATCTGCTAATGGTTTAATGTTCATAGTTTTTGTATATTAATAATTTAAGAATTAAAAATTTTTCAATAATCTAACATATTTTATACCAAAAATGTTTTACTGCCAAAGCTGTACATTTTGTTAGTTTAAATGATTTTATTTGTGACAAAAAGTCTTTTTGTTATTTGAAATATGGCATAGATAGCCAATTTTATAACAATTAAAGATGAATAAAGATGGATTTGAACTATAAAGTTGTTTTTGTAATATTGTTTTTGTGCCCATAAATATCTTTGCAATAATTGTATCTATTTTGAATTTATGAAGGTTTTGGTAGTATTTATACAAAGTTGATACGTCTTTGAGTTTTTTATTAGATTTTTTTTGAACAAGTTCCCATAAATTATCAATTGATAATTCTGTTTTTTTTAAAAAAGAAAAGTTGTCTTCGATTTGGATATGAAGAACAGGATTGTCAATGAGGAAAAATTTAAAACCTTTTGCTTGTAAATTACATCCAAATAAAGTGTCTTCGTGTCCATAGAGAGTTATTTTTTCGTCGAAAAGAACTTCGTTAAATATGCTTTTGGGTATTAAGAAATTTGGTGATGTAAATAAATATCCTTCTTGTTCGTTAGTGATTCTTTCTTTTTGACCATATTTTGGTAATAATGTATGGTTGTTGTCAGAAGGAGCATTATAAATGCGTCCTCCTAAAATGATTTTTCCAAAGTGAGATGTATATTTTTTTAAGAAGTCGTGCTTAACAATTTTACTATCGCAATCTATAAATAGCAAATTTTCATATTTTGCTTGTTTTGCTAAAAAGTTTCTATTTGCTGCACGTCCTATATTTTTTTTAAGAACAAAGTGTTGGCAAAAAGGAAGTATTGTTATTTCGCTGTTTTCTGCTACAAATAGAGTGGAGCCATCTTCTGCAACAATAATTTCAAAAGGTATACCAACGTCTATAGCTTGTAGATGCAAATCTTTTACAAGAAGAGTGCAGTTGTAGTTGAATGTAGGAATAAGAATAGAAAGCATTTTGTTTTAAAAAAGACTTAATAGTACTCGTTTTTCATTTTCCCAATTAAATTCTTGTATTGCCTTGTCGAAATATTGCTCACTTGTCTTTTTGTTAAGCATATTGTTTATTGTTTCGGCAAGGAAAATAGGTTGGTAGTTGCTTATTATTTTGCCAAGATTATAATTCTCTATAATATTTCTTATTTCAGGGAAATCACTTGCTAAAATTGGAACTTTTGCGTACATAAAGTCGAAAATTCTATTAGGAAGTGAATAGTAATAACTTAAACTATTGTTATTTAGTAAGCAAACGCCTAAATCAGCAGCAATGGTGTACGTCGGCAACTCTTTTGAAGAAATACGTCCAAGAAAAAAAATTCTTTTTTGTAAATTTTGCTTTTCAACTTGTAGTTTTAGGTCGTTGGAAATATCGCCATCTCCAATTATAATTAATACAGCATTGTTTATAAATGGCATTGCGTTTATAATCCATTCGATGCCTCTGCCAATATTTAAAGCACCTTGATATAATATAATTTTTTTGCCAGGGAACGAAAGTTTGGATACAACATTGTCTTGCAATGTACATAAAGGAACATTTCTGACAACTTTCATTTTTGTGTTGTATTTTTTATTGTAGTAATCTGCTATTGATTGGCAAACTGTATAGCATGTGTCTGCTTTTTGAATACAGTGTTTTTCTATAAAGGTCCAAATTCGCTTTACAAAGTTTCTTCCAATAAGCTCTGGCACTTCGGTAAACAATTCGTGTGTATCGTATACAATTTTTTTCTTTCGTATTTTTCCTGCAATTGTGTTTGCTAAAAGTGTATCTAAATCATTTGATAAAAATATATCTGCTTTTGTAAATAGTAATAAAAAAAATAGCCGAATATTATATTCTGCATAAAATAAAAATGAAGAATTAAATAATAAACGAAACTGCAGGAAAGGATAATTTGCTTTAAAAGGTAAACTTTTACGAGTTTTTCGTCCAACAAGTAAAACTTTAAACCCTGCCTCGTGTAAGGTTTGGGTTGTTTTTTGAACTCGTTGGTCAGTAGATAAGTCACTAGTGACTGATATGATGATTCTTTTAGTTTCCATCTAATGGTCAAAGATAACTTATTTTTGTTAAAAAAGATTACCTTTGTAATAAAATTTTAGTTTATGCATAAAGCTGGTTTTGTTAATATTGTTGGTAATCCAAATGTTGGAAAATCTACCTTGATAAATGCTTTGGTTGGAGAGCGGATTTCTATTATTACGTCGAAAGCACAAACAACGCGTCATCGCATCATGGGAATAGTAAATGGTGATGATTATCAGATAGTTTATTCTGATACTCCGGGTGTTTTAAAACCTAATTATAAACTTCAAGAATCGATGTTGGGTTTTTCGATTTCCGCATTATCTGATGCAGATGTTTTATTGTATGTAACAGATCCGTTAGATACTTTTGATAAAAATGAAGATTTTTTGCAAAGGGTAAAATCTTTTAAGGAAAAAGTTATTCTGATTATTAACAAGATAGATTTGATAGATCAACCAAAGTTAGAAGTTTTAGTTGATTTTTGGCATCAACAATTACCTAATGCGGAGATTTTCGCTGTATCGGCTAAAGAAAAATTTAATGTAGTTCCTTTATTTAATCGAATAAAAGAATTGTTGCCTGAATCTCCGCCTTTTTTTGAAAAAGATGCATTGACGGACAAGCCTGAACGTTTTTTTGTAACAGAAATTATTCGAGAAAAAATTTTATTGCATTATGAAAAAGAGATTCCTTATTCAGTTGAAGTGGCTGTAGAAGAGTTTAAGGAAGATGAAAATATTATACGTATAAGTGCATTGATTTATTGTGAACGAGATTCTCAAAAAGGAATTTTGATAGGGAAGCAGGGGAAGTCTTTACGAAGAGTAGGTATAGATGCTCGGAAAGATATTGAGACTTTTTTTGCCAAAAAGGTTTTTCTGCAACTTTTTGTAAAGGTTGAAAAGGATTGGCGTAACCGAGAGCGAAAATTACGTAGCTTTGGTTATCAATTAGAACATAAATAAATTAAAAAGTGTAAAAAAGTTTTGTTTATTACAAAATAAAGTGTACCTTTGCATCGCAATTCAAAAAAGAGGGTTGTTTGATGATTCGCTAGCTCAGCTGGTAGAGCACATCCCTTTTAAGGATGGGGTCTTGGGTTCGAGCCCCAAGCGAATCACAAAAAAAGAGTTCTCATGAACTCTTTTTTTTGTTTTTGGAAAGTTGTTTTACGCATTGGGGTGCGTTTATTTTTTATTTCCATTTTTTTTGAGACATCTTTAATTCAGAGATCTCTATTTGTAATCCTTTGATTTGCTCAAGTAATTGTTTATTTATTTTTTTCAATTTGTCTGTTTGTGCGTTTAGTTCTTCATTTGATTTTTGCAAATCATTAATTTTAGAATTAAGAGATAGATTTTCTTTTTCTAGTTTCGATAACTCTTTATCTAAAAATTCACTACAATCAGGAATTGCAAGGTTTTTTTGTTCATTTAGTTTAGCTTCTAATTTTGCTATTTTATCCAATAGTTCTTTTTTTCACTGTTTGAAGTGGTCTGTTTTTGTGAGGTTGAGGAACTCGAAGAATTTTTGTACAAACCAAAAGGGTCATTCTCTTGTGCATAGCACAAAGTGCTACATACACAAAACACAGCTATAATTAAATTTAAATTTTTCATATACTTATTACTTATTTGTTAAACAACGAAAATGAATCTTTGAATGCTGATTTCTTTGAAGGATTGAAAAGTGGAGTTTTCTCCCAAATACTATCAGGAAGACTATGGAAGTTTTTATACTTTGCAGGATAACCTTTTACGCTTATAAATTGAATTTTTCCAAAATAGTTTTCTTTTGTGGTATATTGTAACCCAACCAAGACATCATAATCTCCGGCTTTTTTTAACGCCTCAGCCACAGCTGTTTTTATCACATTATTGCGACCTCCATTGACTACTGCTTTACTTGGTGTATAAGTAAACGTAATGGATTGCTCCGATACATCCAAATCGGCAATAGTTACTGTGTTAATATACGAGGTAGGGTCTTCTAGTCTTGCTGTTTGTTTTACAGTTGTACACGATGCTGTAAGTATAGCAACAAAAATAATTGCAATTAAGTTTTTTGTGTTCATAAAATATTAATTTAAATAGTTAACAAAATAATTTTAATAGTCAAGTACCTAAAATAGGTTTCGAGTATGTACATAAAAAGAGCGTGGTGCTTTGTATATCGCTTCATTTGATTTTCTGAGGTCTTCGACTACCTTTGATGTTCAAAATTGCACAAAAGCCCACGCTGCGAGCGTGAGCGTCATTTCGGCTTCTGCTTGAATGATTTACATTACTTAAAGTTGTCGATGTTTCAAGTAATCAAGTTTAGCTTATAACGCTATTTCCAATATGTCGTTTTCAAGATGTACACACTTTTTACAGTGTTATTTTTTCATAGGCAAAATGGTTTTGATAAAAAACAATACTTTATAAAATTTGCCGTAAAAGTAATGAATAATTTCAAGTTGACAAACGAATCCCAAACACTACAAATCATTTATTTAGCAAGTTTTGTTAAAATATATCACAAAGAATAGAAAGTAAAAATATTAAGTTTCTTTCCACATTTGTAGGGCTTCGTTTTCTTTTTTTGTCATCTCTTCGTGGAGAAGTGTAGTTTTGTCATCTTGCCCACAAAGGTGCAAAATGCCGTGAATAATAATTCTCTTCAATTCTTATTCAAACGTTGATCCAAATTGCTCTGCATTACTCGCAACTGTTTCTATACCTACAAAAATATCGCCATTCAACGTATTCTTTTCACAATAGTCGAAGGTGATAATGTCTGTGTAATAATCATGTTGTAGGTATTGTTTGTTTACCTCTAAGATTTTTTCATCCGAACAAAAAATGTAGGCTACTTCGCCTACATTTTTATCGTATTTTTTTGCTACAGCTTTTATCCAAGCGTTCATTTTTCGTTTGGAGAAAGTTGGCATTTTTACATCTTCAGTATAATATGAAATCATTGTTCATAAAATATTAATCGTCCACCGAATACAAGAATCGTTTGATACTTTTCTTAGCAGTTTTTTCAAACTCAGTAGCGTGGATACGAATTTCTGTTACTTGCTCGTAAGCCGCAATTTGTTTGTTCAAATGGCGTTTGTTTTTATCCATTATTTTTGCCAAAGCTTTCTCAGATATTTTATCTGCTTTCATTGCATCTTTGTCAGGATAAACCAGTGCAATAAGTTTTGCTGCTTTGTTTTGAACCACTACACTTTCTGCTACATAAGGCATGTTGTTAAGTTTTGCTTCTATCTCTTCAGGATAAATGTTTTGTCCGTTTGCCCCTAGAAGCATACTCTTGTTGCGGCCACGAATGTAGATGTTATTGTCTGTGTCAATGTATCCCATGTCGCCAGTATGTAACCATCCATCAGCATCGAGGGCAGCATTTGTTGCTTCTTCGTTTTTATAATAGCCAGCCATTACGTTTTCTCCACGAACAAGAATTTCTCCAATTTCTTTGTATGGGTCATTTGACAAAATCTTTACTTCCATTTTTGGAAGAATCTTTCCTACAGAAGTTTCTTTGTATTCTTTCCAGTGAGAATAAGAAATAAGAGGAGCACATTCGGTCATACCATAACCAACTGTGTATGGAATTCTAATTTTTCTCAAGAATGCTTCAACCTCTGGATTCAAAGGAGCACCTCCGATAACCATTTGATCAAATTTTCCTCCAAAGGCATTTTTCAATTGATAATGTATTTTTACGCCAATCACTTTTTTGATAAAAGGAGTTGACATCAAAATCTTCATAATTGGTTTGTTGATAATAGGTTGAAGTTTTTTCTTATAAACTTTTTCGATAATCAACGGAACAGTGAAAATAATATCAGGCTTAATATCCGAAAGTGCTTTCATCAAAAGTGGAGCAGCTGGCATTTTTCCCAAATATGTAGTGTGAGTTCCGTCGCAGAAAGATGTTAAAAAGTCAAATGCACAACAGTAAGCGTGTGCTAGTGGCAAGAAAGAAAGTACTTTCTTTTTATGTACCATCTTGGTGGTGATACCGAAAGTGATGTTGCCAGCAAAGTTGTTTGCGGTAAGCATTACGCCTTTGCTAAAACCTGTTGTTCCTGAAGTGTAGCTCAAACAAACAAGGTTTGAGTTTGGAACTTCAGCATATTTGATGTCATCTTTTGTATATCCGTTAGGATATTTTTCGTTGAATGCATTTTGGGCATTTGCAATATATTCTTCGCTTTTTTTATCTTTAGCAAAGATACATTCAAAGTTCTCCAACGAAATAGCCGATTCAATATTAGGAAGTTCTTCAGCGTTAAGTTTTGTCCAAATGTAATCACTTGTGAAAAGTAGTTTTGAATCCGAATGGTTGATGATGTTTGTAAGGTTTTCTGGTGGAAAATCTTGCAACATAGGTACAACTACAGCACCATAAGTAACCGTTGCAATGTAAGTGATACACCATGAAGAACCATTTTTACCTACTAAAGAAATTTTGTCGTTTTTCTGAACATTTAATTTGTCGAACAAAAGGTGTAGTTCGGCTACGCGTTCAGCAACTTGTTGATAAGTAAATGTTTTTTTATCAAAATAATCAGTAAATGCGGGATTTTCCCAATTCTCTTTAATGCTGCTAGCAAACAGCTCTACAAGATTTTCTTTTATCATTGTTATAAATTTTAATATTAAAACGGGGCAAAATTACACATTATTATTAAAGTTGTGCATTTTTTTGTAAAAAATATTCTTATTATACAATCTTCTTGAAGATAGAGTGAAAAAAGAGATTAATATTTTATTTCTTGCTAAAAAAAGATTGTAATTTTGCAAAAATGACATTTCGTACAAAACTTCTTGTGGCTTTGCTCGAGTGCCTTCTTAACAATTACAAATTATAAAAAGATGGAAATTTTAGAACATTTATTGGCACGTGCAAAAGCCAATCCTCAACGAATTGTATTACCCGAGGGGGATGAATCTCGCACATTGCAAGCAGCAGATATTATCTTAAAAGAGTCAGCCGCTGATATTTTTTTGTTAGGTTCGCCAGAAAAAATAAATTTAATGGCAGAGGAACTAGGATTAGAGAATATCAAAAAAGCACATATTATTGACCCTGAAAATAATCCTAAAAGTGAAGTTTATGCAAATCTTTTGTTCGAATTGCGTAAAAATAAAGGTATGTCATTAGATGAAGCAAAAGAGAAAGTAAAAGACCCACTTTATTTGGCATGTTTGATGATTAAGAATGGAGATGCCGATGGAGAGTTGGCGGGGGCTCGAAGTACGACAGGGAATGTTTTGCGTCCTGCACTACAAATAATTAAAACGTTGCCTGGAATAAAAGTGGTTTCTGGTGCTTGTATGCTTTTTACTAAAGAAAAACAATATGGTGAGAATGGTTTTGTGTTAGTTGCCGATATGGCAGTGATGCCAAATCCTACTGCTCAAGAATTAGCTCAAATAGCTGTTTGTACAGGACAAACAATGCGTAATTTGGCAGGGGTAGAACCCCGAATTGCAATGTTGAGTTTTTCTACAAAGGGTAGTGCTTCGCACGAAATTGTAGATAAAGTTGTAGAAGCAACAGCATTAGCACAACAGATGGCTCCCGATATGGAAATAGATGGAGAATTGCAAGCTGATGCTGCATTAGTGGCTTCGGTAGGTGAATTAAAATGTCCTGGAAGCAGTGTGGCTGGGCATGCTAATACATTGGTATTCCCAACGCTTGAAGTTGGAAATATCGCATATAAATTGGTTCAACGTTTGGGTGGAGCAGAGGCTATTGGTCCAATTTTACAAGGAATAGCAGCACCTGTTAACGATTTGTCAAGGGGCTGTTCGGTGAGTGATATTGTACAAATGATTCTTATTACATCGAGCCAAGCTATGGCATCAAAAAAATAAAATTGTTATGAATATTTTGGTTTTGAATTGCGGAAGTTCATCTATCAAATATAAATTATTTGAGATGAATGATAAAAAAGTGTTAGCACAAGGTGGTGTTGAAAAGATTGGTTTATCAGATTCATTTTTAAAAATAACATTACCAAATGGTGATAAAGTTGTTCTTAAAAAAGATATGCCTGAACATACTGTGGGTATCGAATTTATTTTGGATACTTTGATAAGTACAGAGTATGGATGTATAAAATCTTTGACAGAAATAGAGGCTGTAGGGCATAGGGTTGTACATGGAGGAGAAAAGTTTAATACTTCGGTTTTGATTACTCCTGAAATTGTTGAGCAAGTGAAAATATGTGCAGAGTTAGCTCCTTTGCATAATCCTGCAAACCTAAAAGGTGTTGATGCTGTAGCCAAAATTTTACCAAACGTTCCTCAAGTGGCTGTTTTTGATACTTCTTTTCATCAAACAATGCCTGATTATGCCTATATGTACGCTTTGCCTTATGAATATTATGAGAAATATGGTGTAAGACGTTACGGATTCCATGGCACTAGTCATCGATATGTTTCTAGACGTGCTTGTGATTTTCTTGGACTAGATTATGAAAATACAAAAGTTATAACTGCACATATAGGAAATGGTGGTTCTATTACTGCTGTTAATAATGGAAAATCAGTTGATACTTCAATGGGTTTGACACCGCTTGAAGGATTGATGATGGGTACACGTGCCGGAAATGTAGACGCAGGTGCTGTTTTGTATGTCGCTAATAAAGAGAATCTTGCAAACACTGCTGTATCCGATATGCTTAATAAAGAAAGTGGTTTGTTGGGAATCTCTGGTGTTTCATCTGATATGCGTGATATTGATAATGCTATAGAACAAGGAAATGTACGTGCTGCTTTGGCATTAAAAATGTATGAATATAACGTTGTGAAACATATTGGTGCGTATGCTGCTGCCTTGAATGGATTTGATGTTTTGGTATTTACAGGAGGTGTGGGTGAAAATCAAACACCTTTCCGTGAGCGTATATGTAAAGCTTTAACATATCTCGGCATAGAAATCAATTGCGATGTAAATGCAAAAAGTCGTGGCGAGGAAATTGAAATTTCGACTAAAAATTCAAAAGTGCGAGTAGTGGTTATTCCTACTGATGAAGAATTAATGATTGCTTCGGATACTCAAAGCCTTGTTGAGTAAAATCAATATTGAGGTTAGAAGGTAGATTTTAAATTTTAGAAACGATATTTTTTGTACACATCCAATAGTTTGTGGATGGCTATGCAAAAGGTATCGTTTTTTTTATTCAATTTCAAGATTGTCGTAAGCTATTGTTACGTTAGAAGGTAAACTTTTTTGTACATCGTTGTGCAATCCGATGTGATGACTCATATGAATCAAATAAGCTTGTTTGGGATTTATACGTTCTATTTGCTTTAATGCTTCGTTGATTGTTTGGTGTGAGTGATGAGTTTTCTTTCTTAAAGCATTTATTATTAAAATATCAAGATTTTCAAGTTTTTTATATTCTTCGTCGGGAATAAATGAAACATCTGTGAGGTATGCCATATTTTCAATTCTATAACCTAATATAGGAAGTTTTCCGTGCATTACTCTAATAGCCGATACAGTTGTGTCATCTATTTGTATAGGAGTTAAATGAATTTCGTTTAAATTAATGTTTGGTATTCCAGGGTATTTTTGTTCTTTAAAGCAGTAGGGCATACGTTGTTTTATAGTTTGACATACGTGTGTTTCAGCATAAATATCAATATCTCCAAATTGACAAAACGGACGTAAATCGTCAATTCCTCCGGTATGATCGTAATGCTCGTGAGAGAGGAACACGGCGTCAATTTTTTTGAAAGGGATTGATAGTGTTTGCTGTCGAAAATCAGGACCACAATCTAGTAGAAATTGTTTTTCATTTGTTGTTACAAGAACTGATGTCCTAAGTCGTTTGTCTTTCTCGTTTTTAGAAGTACAAACATCGCATTGGCAGCCTATTTCGGGAACTCCAGTAGAGGTACCTGTTCCTAAAAAACGTATTTTCATTGTAAGTTTTTAATGATATCAACAAATGTACTTTCTAGCTTTTGAGTTTCTTTTTGTATAGTCAAAAGAGTAAGTTCGTTTTGTTGGGCAAAATTAAATAACTCAGCACGAATATCTTTGCTTGATGAGATACGATAAGTGTTATTACCTATCTCTTGGACGTTTTGTATTTTGTCTGAAACTTGTTCCCAATTGAAATTAAACGCTTGTTCAAATTCTACAATAAAAGTTTCAGCGGATATTGTGGGCGATTTTATTTGAGAAAGTTCCCCATCTGCTACAATTTTACCTTGATTGATAACAATCGCTCGCTCGCAAAGCGATTCCACTTCTTGTAGGATATGTGTAGAGAAAAGAATCGTTTTTTCCTTGCCAATATTTTTTATCAAATCGCGTATTTCTATCAATTGTTTCGGATCAAGTCCTGTTGTAGGCTCGTCGAGTATAAGCACACGTGGGTTGTGAATAAGTGCTTGAGCTAATCCTACGCGTTGACGATAACCTTTCGATAGTTGGCGTATTTTTTTCTTGTATTCGTTTTGTAAGCCTGTCTGTTCTATTACGTTGTTAATAGCAGTGTTTTTTAGCTTACCTAGTTTGTAAAAACTCGAAGCAAAATCAAGATATTCTTTCACATACATATCCAAATAAAGAGGATTATGCTCAGGAAGATAGCCAATTATTCGCTTTGCTTCAATTGGATTTTTTTTTGCATCGATACCACAAATAAAAACATCGCCATTGTCGGGAGTAAGAAATCCTGTAATTATTTTCATTGTGGTAGATTTTCCTGCACCATTTGGTCCAAGAAAACCTACTATTTCGTTGTCATTAATATTAAAAGATACATCGTTAAGGACTTTTTGTTGTCCGTATGTTTTTTCTATGTTTTTTATAGTTAATGACATGAGAAATAGGGTATTTATTCAACAATATCTTCTTCAACTACTAGGTTTTCTACAATGAAATTTTGTCGTTCTGGCGTATTGTCGCCCATGTAGAATGATAGAAGTTCAGCAACGGCATCTTCTTTGCGTAAAGTTACTTTATCAAGTCGAATATCTTTTCCTATGAAATGTTTAAATTCTTCAGGATCAACTTCTCCAAGACCTTTGAATCGTGTAATTTCAGGATTTGGTTTTAAAGCATTGATTGCAGCTATTCGTTCTTCTTCGTTGTAACAATAGCGTGTTTCTTTTTGTGTACGAACTCTAAATAGAGGTGTTTGAAGAATATAAACGTGTCCTTTCTTTATTAGATCAGGGAAAAATTGTAGAAAGAATGTTAGTAGCAATAATCTAATGTGCATTCCGTCGACATCGGCATCGGTTGCAATGATTATTTTATTATAACGTAATCCTTCAAGTCCATTTTCGATATTAAGAGCCGCTTGTAAAAGGTTGAATTCTTCGTTTTCGTAAACTATTTTTTTTGTATGTCCGTAGCTGTTGAATGGTTTCCCTCGCAAACTAAATACCGCTTGCGTGTTAGCATCACGGATTTTTGTAATAGAACCTGATGCCGAATCTCCCTCAGTAATAAAAATACAAGTGTCGGCTTGTTTATCGCCACGTATGTCGTTGAAATGGATTTTGCAGTCGCGTAGTTTTTTGTTGTGTAGATTTACTTTTTTAGCTCGTTCGCGTGCCGCTTTTGTAACACCTGCAATGGCTTTACGCTCTTTTTCTGATTCTTGTATCTTTTTTAGCAAACAATCAGCTGTTTCTGGGTTGCGATGTAAATAGTTGTCAAGCTCTTTTTTTATAAAATCGTTTACAAACTTATTTACTGTTACACCCGAGAGGGGATAAGGATTTCCTTTGCTATCTACTTCGGGAGCCATATCTTTAGAACCAAGTTTCACTTTTGTTTGTGATTCAAAAACAGGTTCTTGTACCGAAATAGATATTGCTCCTACAAAACCACTACGAATGTCTGCTAATTCCATGTTTTTTGCATAAAATTCTTTAATGGTTTTTCCTATGGCTTCACGGAAAGCCGATTGATGTGTTCCTCCTTGTATGGTGTGTTGTCCGTTTACAAAAGAGAAATACTCTTCGCTGTATTGGTCAGTGTGTGTAAATGCTATTTCGATATCTTCACCTTTGATGTGAACAATCGGGTAGAGTGCTTCGGCAGTATTGTTTTCTGTCAAAAGGTCTAAAAGTCCGTTTTTCGATAAAAACTTTTGACCATTAAAATTAATTGTTAAACCCGGATTGAGGTATGAATAATTGCGGAGCATTTTCTCCACATATTCCATTTTGTAGCTGTAGTTACCAAATATTTGTGTAGCTCTATCGGGCGAAAATTGAATGAACGTTCCGTTTTTTTCTTTAGTGGCTTCTAGAGGATATTCGGTTACGAGTTTACCTTCCGAAAAATCGACACGTTTTGCCATTCCGTCGCGATACGAAATAGCAGTAAATGAAGTAGAAAGGGCATTTACAGCTTTTATACCCACACCATTCAAACCTACAGATTTTACATAACCTTTGTCTTCGAATTTCCCACTAGTATTCATTATTGATACACTATCAACGATTTTTCCTTGTGGAATACCACGACCATAATCTCGTACAGTTACGGTGTCGTTGTCGATGGTAATGTTTATAGTATTACCATATTTCATTCGGAATTCGTCGATAGAGTTGTCGATGATTTCTTTCAGCAATACGTAAATACCATCATCAGCCGAAGAACCGTCGCCGAGCTTACCGATATACATTCCAGGACGATGACGAACGTGGGCTAATCCTTGCAGCGTTACAATGTCGTTTTCTCCGTATCCGTTGGTTTTTATTATTTCGCTCATTTAATTTTTTGTTTTTTAGAATGGCAAAAATAGTGATTTTTTGTGAGATTTTCTAGCTAAAAAAAACGACATAAGATTTTACTTATGTCGTTTAAGAGTTAGTTTTTCTTTTTATTTTTATTTTTATTTGCATACCCCACGTATAGTTCGTCCAGTAGCTCTGTCTTCTCCATTTAAATATGCATTTGCTGAATTAAAAAAAAGATATGACGCATTACTTGTGTAATAGGATCCAATAGTACTCGACCAATAATAACCTTTAGAACCTGCATTATATAAGTTTTCATTACGTCGATAGCCAGCTGCAGGTAAGAAAATACTATTACCATTATTTCCTATAACTTTATAACCATTTACCCCTGTTTTGGTAACCCATTCCCATTTGCATTTGTTTATGAGTTCTTCTATTTCTGTTTTAGTGGGCATACGCCATTTCCCTTTCATTTGTTTGCTAGCAGCATCGTCTTCTTTATCAAGTATAGTTTTATTATCAATAGTATCATATTTTATAATGATACCGTTAACATTCCATTTATAAGTTTCCCATGAATAAAATCCATTTATGTTTGTAGAATCACATCCCCAAGCAAAATAATCTCCGTAATCTTCAGGCGAACTACTTCCTACATTACAAGTTGCCCATTTTACACTCAATCCTAAATCTACATAATCATATCCGTTCTCTGTACCTGTTGGTGGAGTTATATTTTCTGTAACTCCATGTAATTTCTCTAATTCTTCTATACGTTTTTCCAAATCTTCATGGATATTACTACACGAAGAAAATCCTATACACGTAACTGCAAAATAGATTGCAGATAAGATTGAAATTTTTGTTTTCATAGTTTTCTCTTAATTAAATTGATTATTTTATAAGTATTAAAATTCTATTCCTATTTTTATTCCTAAATCGTGAAGGCTTGAATAATATTTCTTTGCAGGATTGTAAAATTCATAACAAAAAGCTGTATTTAAAGCAATTTTTTCTAAATTGAAACGAACTCCTGCAGATGGAGATAAAAAAAGACCTCTGTAGTAACTCAAAACCTCACCTCCAATTCGGAAATCTAAAAATGGAGTTATTATTGTATTTGTTTTCTTTGAGGGATAAATCCTAAAGTCAATATAAATAGGTAGTTTGTATAAGTAGTAATTGTATTTTCCTATAATATTTCCTTCATAATCAGTTATAAAACCTTCTCGTTGACAATAATTTAAATCAAATTCAACTCCTCCACCTAAAAAGAAAAAATCAGATAGAAAAATCCCATGTGTTGTTGATATATCAAAATTGAATATGTTTTCAATTGTTCCTCCAAATGTAATATCTCCAAATCCTTTATAAGAAAGAGAGTTCTTGTTTCTAGTATCTTCTTTTGTGATACGTTCCACATCAATTAAATTATAAACGAATATATTCCCATCAGATGTTTCTATTTTTAAAGATTCAGTTGGATTTAGTTCTTTGATATTTCCTTTTATGATAGAACCGTTTTTTAGATAAACCACATCTTTTGCATGTGCCATTACTATCAAAGGAAGCAATGTGAATAATAATAAAAGTTTTCTCATTTCTATATCCCTAAATTTGTGTCGGGCGCAACTTCTTTAAATCAATATTATTACTTAGACATAAAAAAAGCGTGAAACTTAACTGTTTCCCGCTGTTATTAGGTATTTGGCGTAACCTTGAATATACGAAATAAAGTCAAGCTCACGCCTAAACGTGAGCATTTCAACTCTTATTTCTTCATATTCGTAAAATCGCCAAATTTCAATAACAGAAGAAACAAAGCAAAATGCTTTTTTTATATGTCTTGCACTTCGTATAGCCGAAGTACAGTGGCAAAGGTAAAAAATGTTTTTGTTTTGTTGTATAGTGTAAACTATATTTTAGTTGTTTTTGTTATCTTTGCGTGAATTTTAGTACACAATTTTTAAAAATAAATACTACAATGGCAAAAGAAAAAAAGTTTATTACTTGTGATGGAAATCAAGCTGCCGCACATATCTCGTATATGTTTTCGGAAGTAGCAGCTATCTATCCAATCACGCCATCGTCTACAATGGCAGAGTATGTTGACGAGTGGGCTGCTCAAGGTCGCAAAAATATTTTTGGCGAAACAGTCCTTGTACAAGAAATGCAATCGGAAGGTGGAGCTGCAGGTGCGGTGCATGGCTCATTGCAAGCTGGTGCATTGACAACTACTTATACAGCTTCGCAAGGTTTGTTGTTGATGATACCTAATATGTACAAAATAGCAGGAGAGTTTCTACCTTGCGTATTTCATGTATCTGCTCGTACATTAGCATCGCATGCACTTTGTATTTTTGGTGATCATCAAGACGTTATGTCAACTCGCCAAACAGGTTTTGCAATGTTGGCAGAGGGGTCAGTGCAAGAGGTTATGGATTTGTCTGGTGTTGCTCATTTAGCAACTATCAAATCGAGAGTTCCATTTTTGAACTTCTTTGATGGATTCCGTACTTCGCACGAAATTCAAAAAATTGAAATGCTTGAAAACGAAGATTTAGCTCCGCTTATCGACCAACAAGCATTAGCAGAATTCCGTCAACGTGCATTGTCGCCAGAGCATCCAGTTGCTCGTGGTATGGCAGAAAACCCTGATACATTCTTTGCTCATCGTGAGTCATGCAATTTCTATTACGATGCAGTGCCTGCAATTGTAGAAGAATATATGGATAAAATTTCTGAAATCACAGGACGTAAATACGGATTGTTTAATTACTATGGAGCAGAAGATGCGGAACGCGTAATTATATTGATGGGTTCGGCAACAGAAGCTGCTCGCGAAGCTATTGATTATTTAGTAGCGAAAGGCGAAAAAGTAGGTATGGTTTCAGTACACTTGTATCGTCCATTTTCGGCAAAACATTTCTTGGCAGCTGTTCCTGCTACAGCAAAACGTATTGCTGTACTTGACAGAACAAAAGAGCCAGGAGCTAATGGTGAACCTCTTTATCTTGATGTAAAAGAGTGTTTCTATGGAAAAGAAAATGCTCCTCTTATTGTTGGTGGTCGTTATGGATTAGGTTCTAATGATACAACTCCTGCACAAATAATTTCAGTATATGAAAACTTGGCTTTACCACAACCAAAAGATCATTTTACTTTAGGAATTGTAGATGATGTAACATTTACATCATTACCTAAAAAAGAAGAAATTGCTCTTGGTGGCGAAGGAATGTTCGAAGCAAAATTCTATGGACTTGGAGCTGATGGAACAGTTGGTGCAAACAAAAACTCTGTAAAAATTATTGGAGATAATACAAACAAACATTGTCAAGCATATTTCTCTTACGATTCTAAAAAATCAGGAGGATTTACTTGCTCGCACTTACGTTTTGGTGATACTCCAATTCGTTCAACTTATTTGGTAAACACACCTAATTTTGTGGCTTGCCACGTACAAGCATATTTGCGAATGTACGATGTAACACGTGGTTTGCAAGAAAATGGAACTTTCTTGTTGAATACAATTTGGGAAGGCGATGAATTAGCTCAAAACTTACCAAATAATGTTAAACGTTATTTCGCACAAAAAAACATAAAAGTTTATTATATCAATGCTACCAAAATAGCACAAGAGATTGGATTAGGAAATCGTACAAATACTATTTTACAAAGTGCATTTTTCCGTATTACAGGCGTTATCCCTGTTGATTTGGCAATAGAACAAATGAAAAAATTCATTGTGAAATCATATGGAAAGAAAGGTGAAGATGTTGTAAATAAAAACTATGCTGCTGTTGATCGTGGTGATGAATATAAGGAATTGGTAGTTGATAAAGCATGGGCAAATTTGGCAGACGACGAGGTAGTTGCAAATAACGATCCTGCATTTATCAACGAAGTAGTTCGTCCTATAAATG
This sequence comes from Paludibacteraceae bacterium, assembly GCA_017547145.1. Lineage (GTDB taxonomy): Bacteria > Bacteroidota > Bacteroidia > Bacteroidales > Paludibacteraceae > RGIG9608. The sequence continues at coordinate 31,334 of JAFYQJ010000010.1, forward strand.
CACAAAATGGTGATTTGCTCCCAGTTTCTGCATTTAAAGGTATAGAAGACGGAACTTGGCCTCAAGGAACTTCTGCTTACGAAAAACGTGGTGTTGCTCCATTTGTGCCAACATGGGCTGCAGAAAATTGTATTCAATGTAATAAGTGTGCTTTTGTTTGTCCTCATGCTTGTATTCGTCCATTTGTACTTGACGAAAATGAAGTGAAAGGTTTAGAAGCAACAACATTAGAAATGAAAGCTCCTGCTGCAATGAAGGGTATGCATTTCCGTATTCAAGTTGGAGTGATGGATTGTTTAGGTTGTGGTAATTGTGTTGATGTATGTCCTGGTAATCCAAAAGCTGGTGGTCCAGCATTAAAAATGGTTCCATTGGAAGGTGAATTGGCAGAAGCAGCTAATTGGGATTATTGCGTTAAAAATGTTAAGAGCAAACAAGATTTAGTAGATATTAAATCTAATCCTAAAAATTCACAATTTGCTACTCCTTTGTTTGAATTCTCTGGTGCATGTTCTGGTTGTGGTGAAACTCCTTATGTTAAGTTGATTTCACAATTGTATGGCGATAGAGAAATCGTAGCAAACGCAACAGGTTGTTCGTCAATTTACTCTGGTTCAATACCATCAACTCCATATACAACAAACGAAAAAGGACAAGGACCTGCTTGGGCAAACTCTTTGTTCGAAGATTTCTGTGAATTTGGATTGGGTATGACATTGGCCAACAAAAAGATGAAAGCACGTTTAACAGATTTGATGACAAAAGCACAAACATGTACTTGTTGTTCAGATGAATTGAAAGCGTTGATGAACGAGTGGGTAGAAAAACAAGAAGATGCTGATGCAACTAAATTGTTAGCTCCTCAAATCGTTGAAGCTTGTAAGTCATGCGAATGTGATACATGTAAAGCAATTTTAGAATTAAGTCATTTCTTGGTAAAACGTTCGCAATGGATTATTGGTGGTGATGGCGCTTCTTACGATATTGGTTATGGTGGTTTAGATCATGTAATTGCTTCGGGTGAAGATGTAAATATCCTTGTACTTGATACAGAAGTTTACTCTAATACTGGTGGACAATCATCTAAAGCTACACCTCTTGGAGCAATTGCTAAATTTGCAGCATCAGGAAAACGTATTCGTAAAAAAGACCTTGGTATGATTGCTACAACTTACGGGTATGTATATGTTGCTCAAATAGCTATGGGAGCTGATCCTGCTCAATGCTTGAAAGCAATTCGTGAAGCTGAAGCTTATCCAGGTCCATCGCTTATTATTGCTTATGCTCCTTGTATTAATCACGGATTGAAAAAGGGTATGGGCAAAGCTCAAGCCGAAGAAGCTGCTGCTGTTGCATGTGGTTATTGGCAATTATGGCGTTACAACCCAACTTTAGAAGAAGAAGGTAAAAATCCATTTACACTCGATTCTAAAGAGCCAAATTGGGATAACTTCCAAGAGTTTTTGAAAGGTGAAGTTCGTTTCTCTTCTGTAATGAAACAATATCCACAAGAGGCAGAAGCGTTGTTTACAGCATGCGAAGAAATGGCTAAAAAACGTTATCAAAGTTATATTCGCATGAGCAAAATGGAATTCTAAAATTCTAGATACAAGAAAAAAGCCGAAATTTAAATTTCGGCTTTTTTTATTTTGTGAAAGAATTTAATTTTCGGATTTTTCGGCTCTGAATGTTGATGCTGGAAATCCTGAATCGTTTACTAAGTTAGCACGTGTATATGGTTGCCATGCATACCGAACAAATTTAGGCTTTTTAACCTTTTTCGATTTTACTTTTACTTTATTTCTACTTATAATAGCTTCGGCAGGGTAGAAGATACCGTTTTCTCCTGCTAACTCAAAAGTACGCAAAGGAGCATTATCCGATGTATGTAAATTCTCGTCGTATTCGAAAGAAATTATAACTTCCGAGTTAGAAAATTTAGCTTCTTTAAATAAAGGTCCAGAAGGAGTTATTTTTTTGTATTTATAGGTTTTGTTTAATGCCCAAGCTGCTAATCGGTCGCCAACTTCTTTCTTTTGTCGGGGATGAACGTCGAGAGAGTCTCCACAATCTGTACAAACTGCCATTCCTGTAAATGGAATTTCGTTTAATAATAGACGTTGACTATTGCGAAACCATGTCCACGAAGGGCGATTTAAACTTGATAATTGAACATAGTAAAATGGCATTTCATCGTTCCCCCAATTGTTACGCCAACTATCAACAAGCATCTTAAATAGTTTAGTATGTGATTCATGATTGTGAGCATTAGATTCTCCTTGATACCAAATAACACCTTTGATAGGGAATTTCTCAAGCGGAGCAATTGCCGATTCGTATAAATAGCAAGGGTGGTAAGGATGACGTTGTAGTTTGTCATCTGTCTTTTTTATGTTTAGAGCTGCTCTTTCGCGTACCCAATCTTGAATGAAATCATTGTTCGACCAATTTCTTAAAAGAGCAGGGAAATGTTCCTCAATAGTTCGTCTATCAATCCACGATTCAATAGGTGAACCTCCAACTGCATTACAAATCAATCCAATAGGCACGTTTAAACTATCGTGTAGGACTTTTCCGAAATAGTATGCCACGGCCGAGAAATTTTGAGCTGAAGTTGATTGGCAAATTTCCCAAGTATTTTTAGCAAAATATTTCAATTGATTGATAGAGTCTAAAGCGGCTGCATCCCATTCGTTAATGTCGGTGTGCCAACGTGCTTTCATATTGAAGAAACGAATGTTTGGATTCATAGCATTTGCAATTTCGTTTTCAGAATTAATACTTCTGCTTAATTGAAATTCCATATTCGATTGTCCAGAACAAAGCCAAACTTCGCCTGCTAAAACATTTTTAAAAATCAACGTTTTTTTCGAAGTAGCTATTTTTAAAGTATAATTTTCGGATGCTTTTAATGGTTTTAATGTTATGCTCCATTTTCCGTTTGTAGCTGTGGTGGTTTTTTGTCGCTGATTTGCAATTTCTACTGTTACTTTTTCGTTAGCATTAGCAATACCACTTATTGTAATAGGTTGGTTGTATTGTAAAATCATATTGTCAGAATAAATATCAGACATCTTTAATCCTCCAAAATTGCCTGTTATGTTTTGATAAACAATTTTTGCTAATATTTCAGCACCAGCTTCATTAGGGTGTAATGCATCGGGAAAAAGATTTGGTAATGGTAATAGAGGTTCGTAAAAATCAATTAATTGAACATCTTTATAATTTTTTGTGATAGTTAGTATCGCTTCTTGAATTTCATCATGCCAAACTCTTGTTCCTGAATCAAAGCGATGATGTTGATGTCCAATGGGTGTCATTTTCGCAATAAGAATACGACATTTTTTGTTTATAGCACGAAACGTGTCAAGCAATGCATAATAATCGTTGATGAATTCGTCGCGATAATTTGGCCAATTACGAGGGTCAGTGTCGTTGATGCCTAAATGTATAACAACAATGTCTGGTTTAAAATCAATTGCTTTTTTATACTCTATTTGGGTGTTGTATGGTCTATGACCTTTTCGTAAAAGGGTTGCTCCTGACTTTCCAAAGTTGCCTACTTCATATTTTTCGCCTAGCATGCGTTGTAGTTGTGCGGGATATGAGTCATGTTCTCTATTGCTGATACACATTCCGTAGGTGATACTATTACCTACACAAGCAACTTTAGTTACGCTTTCGGTATTTAAACAAAATAAAGTTGCAATTACTAATAAGATGATTTTTTTCATAGGTTAAAATTTTTTATTGCATTCAAATGATAAGTTTTCTATTTCTTCTATTGTTTCTATAAAATGTTCGTCAAGTTTAATTTTTTTCTTGGAACGTAAAGTGATAGTTTTTTTTAGGAATGGGTCTTTTATTTCAAAAAATAATGACACATCTCCTTTTTTCTCACTAACTATTGATTTCAGTATGTTTGCTGAAAGTTGATTAATGTCATTAGCATTAGTTTTAATTACAATATTTGTAATTAGTTTTTCGTAGACATCATCAAGTAGTTGTATCTCTGTAATTTTTGTTTCCCATTCTTTTGGTTGTGAGTCATCCTTTTTCGCAAATTTCCAATCTGCTCCACGCTCTTGCAATTTCCCTTTTATCAATAAGAAAAAGTCTTTTTTTAGAAATTTCCCAAAATCAGCATAATCTTTTCCAAACAATGGAAATTCATAGGCTGCAGAGTAATCTTCTAATGTAAGGATACCAAAATTTTGGTCGCGTTTAGTTTTCCCTTCTCGTGTGGCAATTACCATACCTCCAACTGTAAATTCATAATTTTGCTGTCCGTTTTTTAATTCTTGCAATTTGGCTAAAGATGTACATCCGTAGTTTAGAGGTATTTTGTATCTATCAAGTGGGTGCGATGATAAAAAGATACCAATAAGTTCTTTCTCCTTATTTAGTTTCTCTAGCAGTGACATCTCTTCTGCTTTTGGTATTTCGGGTTTTGCAATTTCTATATCTTCAAAATCACCAAAAAGAGAATTTTGATTTTGCTGTTTATCTTGTTTATAACGGTTGCCATAATTTATTAGGGAATCGATTACAAGTTCACTTTTTTTGTTTATTGTAAAAAATTGTTCGCGTACAATATCTTTTTGTGCATCAAAACATCCAGCATATGCCATGCTTTCAATAGCTTTACGATTGCATGCACTTAAATTAACTCGTTCTACGAAGTCGAAAATATTTTTGTAAGCACCATTATTGTTTCGCTCATCTACTATAGCTTCTACTGCACCTTCACCTACACCTTTGATACCGCCAAGTCCAAAGCGGATTTCGTGTGCTTTGTTTACGGTAAAATTTAGTTCAGATTCGTTAATGTCTGGACCTTTAACTGCAAGTCGCATCGATTTGCATTCGTCCATAAGCTTTGTTACTTCTTTTATGTCGTCTTTACTTCGTGTTAGGCAAGCAGCCATAAATTGAGCAGGGTAGTTGGCTTTAAGGTATGCAGTTCGGTAGGCTACCCATGCATAACATGCAGAGTGTGATTTATTGAATGCATACGAAGCAAACTTTTCCCAATCGCCCCAAATCTTATTCAAAACTTCAGGGTTGTGTCCGTTCTTTTTACCACCTTCAATAAATTTAGGTTTTAAGTCGTCAAGCATGGCTTTAATTTTTTTACCCATAGCTTTACGTAGAGAGTCAGCTTGCCCACGAGTAAACCCTGCTAACAAACGACTTAATAACATCACTTGCTCTTGGTAAACGGTAACTCCGTATGTGTCTTTTAAGTATTTCTCCATGATAGGAATGTCGTATTCTATGGGCTCTATTCCATGTTTACGGCGAATAAATTGTGGAATGTAATCCATCGGTCCCGGACGGTACAAAGCATTCATAGCAATCAAGTCGTCGATACGGCTTGGTTGTAATTCCCGTAAATATTTTTTCATTCCTGGCGATTCAAATTGGAAAATACCAGTTGTTTGCCCATTGCAGAAGAGCTTGTATGTTTTCTCATCATCGAGGGGGATAGCATCCATATCAATTTCTTTCCCTAACGATTTTTTTATGTTTGATAAAGTCTCTTTTATAATAGACAAAGTTTTAAGACCAAGGAAGTCCATTTTTATCAATCCTACCGACTCTACTGCATGTCCATCGTATTGGGTTACCACAACACGAGATTTTGTTTCACGATCTTCAATTGTACATATTGGAGCAAAATTTGTTAAATCGTCGGCACCGATAATAACACCACAAGCATGGATACCTATTTGTCGGTTGGTATTTTCTAATTCGCTCGCGTAAGTAAGCATTGACGATATATTCTCGTCATCGCCATTAATGTAATTTTTAAGTTCTGGAATGTATTTGTAACAGTTTTTAAGATTTACTTTAGGAGTTTTACCTTTTTCGTCTTTTATGTTGTCAGGAAATTTGTCAGGAATATATGTTTTTATTTCGTTTACTTTGCTTAGCGGCACTTTTTGAACACGTCCTACATCAGCAATTGACGATTTTGCTGCCATAGTGCCGTAAGTAATAATGTGTGCAACTTTGTCGTGTCCATATTTATTGGTAACCCAGTCGAGTACTGCTCCTCGTCCGTCATCATCGAAATCGATATCAATATCAGGCAATGATATACGGTCGGGATTTAAAAAACGTTCAAACAGCAAGTCGTATTGTAGAGGGTCAATGTCGGTGATTCGTAGACAATAGGCAACAACCGAACCTGCAGCCGAACCACGACCCGGACCCACAGAAACTCCTAACTCCTCGCGTGCTGCACGAATGTAATCTTGTACTATTAGAAAATAGCCTGGGAAACCCATTGTTTTCATAATATGAAGCTCGAAAATAATACGTTCTCGTTGCTCGTTGGTCAATGTCTCTCCATAACGCTTTTTTGCTCCTTCCCAAGCAAGTTTTGCTAAATAGTCGGCTTCTAATTTTATACGATAAAGTTTGTCGTATCCACCAAGTTTTTTTATTTTATCTTCTGCCTGTTCTTGTGAAAGTACAACTTCACCATTTTCGTTACGAGTAAATTCGTCGAATAAATCTTGTTGAGAGTATTTTTGTCGATATTCTTCTTCGGTAGCAAATTCGGTAGGAATATCAAATTTTGGCATTATAGGATCGCTATCAATACTGTAGTGTTCTACTTTTTCGACAATTTCTTGCGTATTGATCAATGCTTCTGGTATATCTGTAAAAATAGCCGCCATCTCTTCTGGAGTTTTTAGCCATTCTTGTTTGGTGTAGTGCATACGATTAGGATCGTCAAAATCTTTTTGCGTACTAAGGCATATCAATCGATCGTGTGCTTCGCAATGTTCTTCTTCTACATAATGTACATCATTTGTAGCGATAAGTTTTATGTTGTACTTGCGTGCTAGTTTTACCAATTCTTCGTTGACGTACTTTTGTTTGTCGTAGGTGTCAACTGCTGCATTTGGTTTGTCTGTTTTATGACGTTGGAGTTCTAAATAATAGTCATCGCCAAAAAGATTTTTAAACCACTGAACAGCCTCTTCGGCAGCTGCAAGGTCGTTTTTCATAATTTTTTGAGGAACTTCACCGCCTAAACATGCCGAGCAACAAATCAAATTGTCGTGGTATTTTTCGAGCGAGCGACGGTCTATTCGAGCATTAAAATAGTAGCCATCGGTAAATGCAAGCGAACTAAGTTTACAAAGGTTTTGATAGCCTTTTTTGTTTTTAGCTAATAAAATAAGGTGCCAACCACGATGTTTTCTATGACCGGGCAAAATTTCTTCATCGAAATTTTCGTGAGCACAATAAGTTTCAATTCCAAGAATTGGTTTAAAAGGGACAAAATCTGCTGCTTTTTGTTTTAAATCTACAAGTTTTTTTTCAAGTTCTGCACGTTTTGTAGCGTCATTTTCTTTCCTTATTTCCTCTTCACATGTTTTGATATCCTTTTTTGGTTTACCATTCACTTCGCTACAATAGTCAGCAAATTCTTTTATCCCAAACATATTTCCATGGTCGGTTAGAGCAATAGAATTCATCCCGGTACGGAGACATTTGTCTACCAAATCCGTTATTTTCGACATCCCGTCGAGAATAGAAAATTGCGAGTGAACGTGTAGATGTGTAAATTTCATATATAACGTTTTTTATTTTTGTATTCTGCTGAAAATAAAAAGCTTAGTGTATTGCTTTTTATTTTTTAGGTATGATACGAAAGTAGTGTATTTTATCGTATTTATTTTGAAAAAATAGAAGAAGTTATTAACAAGATATTTATATTAAAAAAGCACCTTAAGGTGCTTTTTTAAGTGAAAATTATCAATTTGGATAAAATATAGAAACTTTAAATTGGAGAGTCTCTTGTGGAATATAAATTTCCATGTCCGACGATTCTAAAATAAACGTGATAGCACGTTCTTCTAAATCGAAACGAAAATTATGAATTATAGTATCGTTTACTTCATTTTCAACAGGGAAAACATAGGGTAGAGGGTTGTCCGTAGCACCTATAAAGTATGCCATCACAGCACCATAGTCGATGACGGTTTTCGTTATGTCGTCCAACTCAAACGTAGCGTATGCATAACGCTCAAGAGGTTGATCGTATTCACTCCAATCCGTAGGGTATACACTGATATATTTAGTAGTAAGTGCTACAGTATTGTTCGGCAAACTTGGACAATCGCACTTTGAGTCGTTATTTTGAATACAACTACCGAGTAAAAATATGCAAATAAAACCCAATAAAAACTTTTTCATAACATCGTTTATTTAGTAACTGCTTCTACTATTTTGTCGATAGCAATTTGTATGCCATCAGCATTTTTGCCACCAGCAGTAGCCATAAATGCTTGACCACCACCACCGCCTTGTATTTCTTTTGCAGCTTCGCGTACAATAGTACTTGCATTAAATCCTGCATCAATCATTGGTTGACTTAAAAATAAGATAAGCGATGGTTTCCCTTCGTAAACAGTACCAATGATAAATGCAAATTTTGTATCTGCAAATTTACCTTTAAGCAATGGAACCATGTTTTTGTAAAGTTCAGGAGAGTCTTCGCCAATGTGTTTAATTACCTTTACATCGTTAATATTAGCTGCACGTTCGAGCAATGTGTTGCGCATGTTCATTGTTTTTTCGTGCATAAAGTCTTCCATTTTCTTTTTCAAAACCGCATTGTCGTCAATTGTCTTTTTAATAGCTTGTAGAATGTTTGGAACGTTGTTAAACAATTCACGAATAGTGGTTTGTGTATCTTGGAGCGTATCAAGAAGTTTTTCTGCATTTTCGGCAGTTACAGCTTCTATGCGTCGAATACCAGCAGCTACGGAACTTTCTGCAACAATGCGGAGCATACCAATACAGCCTGTAGCTTTCACGTGTGTTCCTCCACACAATTCTATTGACGAACCATATTGAATAACACGAACTTCTTCGCCATATTTTTCACCAAACAATGCCATTGCACCTAATTCGCGAGCTTCTGCAATAGGTATATTACGATACTCTTGCAATGAAATATTTTGGCGTATTTTTTTGTTTACTAAATGTTCTACTTTTCGTATTTCTTCAGCAGAAAGTTTTTGGAAATGCGAGAAGTCAAATCGTAATGAGTTTGCAGAAACATAAGAACCCTTTTGCTCTACGTGGTTACCCAACACTTGACGTAATGCCTCGTGCAAAAGGTGTGTAGCAGAGTGGTTAGCCTCTATGGCAGTACGGTTATCTGCATTTATTTCAGCCACAAAAACATCAGAAACATTTTGAGGTAATTTTTCTACGATGTGTACGGGTAAATTATTCTCTTTTTTTGTATCAATAACAATAATTTTTTCGTTATTAGAAGTAAGTGTTCCCGTATCGCCAACTTGTCCTCCCATTTCTGCGTAAAATGGAGTCTTACTCAACACCACTTGGTAATATTCTTTACCTTTAGATGCCATTTTTCTATAACGAAGAATTTTTGTTTCGCATGAAGTTTGATCATATCCCACAAAAATAGAATCACCTTCTAACAAAGAAACCCAGTCGCCTGTTTCAACAGAAGCAGCATTGCGTGCACGCTCTTTTTGTTTTTGCATTTCTGCATTAAATTCATTTTCGTTAAGAGTTAAGCCATTTTCTTTTAAAATAAGCTCGGTAAGGTCAAGAGGGAAACCATAAGTGTCGTATAATGTAAATGCTTCAACTCCAGTAATTTCTGTTTTATTTGCATTTTTTGTATCAACTATAATTTTATCTAGAAGTCGAATACCAGTTTCAAGTGTTCTCAAGAATGCTTCTTCTTCTTCTTTGATAACTTTTTCTATGAGAGTTTGTTGTTGCTTCAACTCTGGATAGGCATTGCCCATGCTTTCAATTAAGTCGGGTATGAGTTTATAAATAAATGCTGCATGTTGATTTAAAAATGTATATCCATAACGTACAGCACGGCGTAGAATACGGCGAATGACATAACCTGCTTTGGCATTGCTTGGGAGTTGTCCATCGGTAATGGCAAAAGCAATAGTACGAATATGGTCGGCAACCACACGCATAGCTACGTCTGTTTTTTCACTTATTCCATACGCACAATCGCATTTCTTACCAATTGCTTTTAGCATAGGTTGAAATACGTCAGTATCGTAGTTAGAAGTTTTGCCTTGTACTGCAACGCAAAGACGCTCAAATCCCATACCTGTATCAATTACTTTTTTAGGTAGTGGTTCTAATGATCCGTCAGCCTTTCGGTTATATTGCATAAACACATTGTTCCAAATTTCAATCACTTGTGGATGGTCTCCGTTAACTAACAATTTCCCGTCAATGGCTTTTCGTTCTTCTTCACTTCGTAAGTCGATATGTATTTCGGAGCAAGGTCCACATGGACCTGTGTCACCCATTTCCCAAAAGTTATCGTGTTTGTTTCCGTCAATAATTCGATTCTTATCGATGAATTTTGCCCAAATTTCTGCAGCTTCATTATCTCGTTCTAATCCATCTTCTTTTGAGCCTTCGAAAACGGTAACGTACAAACGATCTTTGTCAAGTTTTAAAACTTCAGTTAGATATTCCCAAGCCCATTCTATAGCTTCATTTTTAAAATAATCTCCAAATGACCAATTCCCTAACATTTCAAACATGGTGTGGTGATAGGTGTCGTGTCCTACTTCTTCTAGGTCGTTGTGTTTGCCGCTTACGCGTAAGCATTTTTGTGAATCGGCAATACGAGGATATGTTATAGGGTCATTTCCCAAAATGATGTTTTTCCATTGATTCATTCCTGCATTTGTAAACATTAAAGTAGGGTCGTCTTTTACGACCATTGGTGCAGAAGGAACTATTTTGTGATTTTTTGAAGCAAAAAAATCAAGAAAAGATTGTCTGATTTCGTTTGAAGTCATTTTATTTAGATTTTAGTTGTTTTATCAAAATGAGTTAAAAAAAGAGTTGTTTTGTTTTTATTGAGGACAAAATTAGTGAAAAAAATGTTTAATTTTGCCGAAACGGAGTAAATTAGTGGTTACTAATGAAGAAAAATATTAAATTCCGATTTAATCCAGAAAAGTTGACCTATGAACGAATAGAACATTCGTTCAGTCATCGCTTTAAAAACTTTTTTAATACTTTTCTTTTAGCATTATTTTTAGGCCTCATTCTATCTGTATGTTATAACTATTTTTTTGATTCGCCTAAAGAGGAACGCTTACGTCGCGAAAATGAAATAATGGCGTTGCAATATAATTTGTTAAATAATCAGTTGAAGGATGTTCAAGCTGTAATGAATGATTTACAGGATAGAGATGATAACCTTTATCGTGTAGTTTTTCAAGCAGATCCAATTCCTTATGCAGTAAGAAAAGGTGAAAATGTAGGAGTTGGCCGTTATGAGCATTTGCAAGGATTATCAAATTCAGATATCATGATAGAAACGTCAAAAAAAATTGACATTCTTTCTCGTTCTGTTTATCTTCAATCGAAATCTTATGATGAGATTGTAAATTTAGCAATAAATCATGAAACAAAATTAAAGCACATCCCAGCAATACAGCCTGTTCTTAATAAGGATTTAACGCGTTTAGCATCGGGATTTGGACGTCGTATAGACCCCGTGTATCATAGGTTAAAAATGCACGAAGGGATGGATTTTACTGCTCCTGTTGGTACCGAAATTTTTGTTACGGGAAATGGTGTAGTAACTTTTGTTGGATGGCAACAAGGGTATGGTAATCTCGTAAAAGTAGATCATGGCTTTGGTTATGAAACTCGATATGCCCATTTGAGTCGTTACAAAGTGAAAGTTGGGCAAAAAGTTACACGTGGTGATGTTATTGCTTTTGTGGGAAATACAGGAAAATCTACGGGACCACACTTACATTACGAAGTTCGTTATAAAGGAGAACCACAAAATCCTCAAAATTATTATTTTTTAGATTTATCGCCAGAAGAATACGATTTAATGGTACAAATGGTTAATAATGCAGGGCAGGTATTAGATTGATGAATTATGGAATATCACTCTCAAATGACACAGGAAGAAGAGGCTATTTTGATAGAACAAAAGTTTCAAGAGATGCTGAATGTATACAAAAATTCGCCACATCGTCAAAAAATAGATATCATAACGAAAGCGTTCAATTTCGCTAAAAAGGCTCATCATGGCGTTCGTCGTCGTTCGGGAGAACCCTATATTTTACATCCTATAGCCGTTGCTCATATTGTTGTTTCTGAAATTGGATTGGGTTCTACATCTATTTGTTCAGCATTGTTGCATGATGTAGTCGAAGATACTGACTATACGGTTGAAGACATAGAAAATATGTTTGGACCAAAAATAGCTTCTATTGTAGATGGGCTAACAAAAATATCGGGGGGCGTTTTTGGTGCTCAAGCATCTGTTCAAGCTGAAAATTTCAGAAAATTACTTCTGACAATGTCAGAAGATATTCGTGTGATACTCATAAAAATAGCGGATCGTCTGCATAATATGCGAACGTTGAGTTCGATGCTACCTGCAAAACAATTAAAAATAACGGGTGAGACACAATACATTTATGCACCATTGGCACAACGATTGGGATTGTTTTCAATAAAAACAGAATTAGAAGATTTGTGTTTTAAATACGAACAACCTGAAGCTTTTTCTCAAATAGAGAAAAAAATTGAAGAAATAAAACCTCACTTAAAAAATGTCTTCTCGGAATTTTCGCAACCAATAGCGAATAGATTAAGAGAAATAGGTTACGATTTTGATTTGCAGATGCGTATAAAATCTCCATCGTCTATTTGGCGTAAAATGCAACGAAAACATATCCCTTTCGATGAAGTTTTTGATTTGTTGGCTGCTCGTATTGTGTTTACTCCAAAGGAAGAATTAAGCGAAAAAGAACAGTGTTGGATTATCTATTCGATAATAACTAATTTGTACAAACCACATCCCGATCGTTTGCGAGATTGGGTTACAACTCCCAAAGCAAATGGTTATGAAGCTCTACACGTTACAGTAATGGGAAATTCTGGTAATTGGGAAGAGGTACAAATTCGTTCGCGTAGAATGAATGAAATTGCTGAAAAAGGTTTGGCAGCTCATTGGAAGTACAAAACTGGTGAAAGCGAAGATTCTGAATTAGATAAATGGTTAAAAACGATAAAAGAGTTGCTTGAACATCCAGAGCCAAATGCTATTGATTTTATGGATACGTTTAAGCTTAATTTATTTGCTTCGGAAATATTTGTATTTACTCCAAAGGGTGATATTCGCACAATACCTCAAGGGGCAACAGCTTTAGATTTTGCTTTTTATTTGCATTCAGATATTGGTTTGCAGTGTATTGGAGCAAAGGTTAATCATAAATTGGTTCCATTGAGCTATGTGCTTAAAAGTGGTGATCAAGTAGAATTGCTAACATCAAAAAAACAACACCCTCAAAAAGAGTGGATCGATATAGTAACTACTGCAAAAGCAAAAACAAAGTTACGGTCAATCTTTAAAAAAGAGATAAAAGGACTTATAAAGCATGGCGAAATTTTGATTGAAGAAGAATTGAAGAAAATAGGTTTGACTAAAAATTCTGAAACAATGCCAGAGTTATTAAGCTATTATAAATTTGCTCATGCAGAAGATTTATTTTATGCAGCAGGTCGAGGAGTGCTTAATTTAAACGATATTGAAAATATTATTTTTAAGAAAAAGAGTCAAAGTCGTTGGATGAAAATTTGGAAATTACAATTTGGCTCTTCAACAAAAAAAGAAAAACGTCCATCTGTATCTTTAGATAAAAGTAAAACTATTCAACTCTCTGATAATTCGAATAATATCTCATATAGAATAGCTGATTGTTGTCGTCCTATACCGGGTGATGAGGTTTTAGGAATAATGGAAGATGACAACTCCATAACGATACATAAGAGTCATTGTCCTGTTTCGTTAAAGATAAAAAGTAGTTCGGGCAATAAACTTCGTTCAGTTGAGTGGAGAACGCATAAGGTGCTCTCGTTTCCTGCTATTTTAGAAATAAAGGGGATTGATGAAGTAGGTGTTTTAAAAGAGATTGCTCGAATAATTTCGGAAGATTACTCTATCAATATAAGCAAAATAAACATAGAAACTAAAGATGGAATTTTTAATGGGCTTTTGCATATATATGTTTATAGCGTAGAAGACATAAACAACTTATGTATGAACTTGTTGAAAATTGCAGCAGTTAAATCTGTTAATAGAATTGACACTATTGATTGATTTTTTGAGGCAAATACTCTTTTTGAATATTTTGCATTGCTCCCCATATTGTTTGTCGTACATTTGGATTTAATTGTTCTAATAAGTGAATAATATTTTTCATTTCACTTCTTTTAGAAATTTTTTCGTGAGGACATATTTTAAGTTGTTTTGGATATTCTCTTAATTTTTGCATTTTGATCAACTCTTGTTCAGACAAAAGGCACAGAGGTCGGATAATTGTCATGTCAAATTTGTCCATTTTTAATTTTGGAGGCATTGTGCTGATACTACTTTGGAAAACAAGATTAAGTAGTAATGTCTCAATAATATCATCTTGATGATGACCAAGAGCTATTTTATTACATTTTAGTTGTTTTGCAATGTCGAATAAGGCTTTTCTACGACTCCAAGAACAAAAAAAACATGGTGTTTTGTTATCTTTTTTAGTATCGTTTTTCTTTTCAAAATGAGTTTTTATATGTAGGAATTCAACATTGTGATTCTTGCAGAAATCCGATAAATACTCAATGTCTGATTGGTAAGGTATGTTATCAATACTAATATGTACAGCAACAATAGAAAACTTTGGAACAGAAATTTTTTGTTGTTTTGCTAGGAGTTCAGTTAATACCAAAGAGTCTTTCCCTCCCGAAAGTCCGATGAGAATTTTGTCATTATCGTTGATTAAGTTGTAATCGTATATAGCCTTTTTTACTTTTTGGCTTAATTTAGTTAGAAAGTGAGATTCTTTATTTTTAGGCATTTTTATGGTTTTTAATCCAATTATAAAGTGCTATTGAGTTGATAATTACGAAAAATAAAAATAAAATTGTATTAAAAGGATTCTTTAAAACTACAATACCTTGTATTATACCAATAATACTATAAACAAGCCAATAATACCAAGCGTCTATTTTCCTAAAAATCAACCAAAAATTAGCTATTATAGACGACGAAATGACAATTCCATTAATAATTTTTTCTATTGAATTTTCCCAAATATTATCCTTATTTATAATGTAAGTAGAAAGTAAATAATCGCTAAAAATGAGTAGTAAAAAAACTAAAAAAGTTAAACATTTATATGTGAGAGATAAGTATTGAGGGTTTATGAGCAGAATGTCTTTTTGTTTTTTCCAAGAGACTATTGATGCTATTTGAAAAGGAATAAAAATGAAGGTATATAAAATTGTTAAATTATAAAAACCTTTGATGTAAAACTGAATGCTTAACAAAATAGACATTACAATCCCTAAATAAAATCCCGTAAAGTTATTGGGGTCTTTTATTGTTAAAGTATATCCAACACCAGTGGTACTTGCAGCAATACCAATACAAAAAGCTAAATCAGAGAAGTTTAGTAAATCTTTTGAGAAAAAATGAGTTTTGTTTAATAATAAAATAACAATCAACCCACCAAATAAGAAAGTTGCTATAATAAGATTTAATCCAAGCTTTTTCCAAAGTTGTATTTTCATTTTTTCAATAGTTTGTCAATTAAGTCTGTGCGTCCAATTTTTTTGAGTGTTTGCTTAATTTTTAAATTAAATTCAGGTTTATACCAAAAGAAAAAATCTCGTTGTTGAAGTTTTTCTACTTTGCTTTTAGCAGTGTATACGGGCTTTAATGTGTATGGATGTATCCCCGTGTGGTATATTTCTGTAGATAAAGTCATTGGTGTTGGAGTGAAGTCTTGAATTTGCTCTAACTGAAAGTTAAGTTTCTTTGTTTCAATTGCAAGTTCAGCCATATCGGTTAGTTTGCAACCCGGATGGCTCGAAATAAAGTAGGGAATAATTTGCTGTTTCAGGCCTTCTTTTTTATTTATCTTCTCAAATTTTTGCTTGAATTCTTTGAATAGGCAAAAAGTAGGTTTTCGCATGATGTTTAAAACCATATCGGAAGTGTGTTCTGGAGCAACTTTTAGTCGTCCAGAAACGTGTTTTTTTATTAATTCCTCAATATAATATTTGTTGTTTTTGTCAATATCTTCATCCCCTGTTTTATGAAGTAACAAATCGTAACGAACCCCACTACCAATAAAACTCTTTTTTATATAGGGCAGAGCGTCTACGTTTTTGTAAAGTTGTAACAATGCAGAGTGGTTTGTGTTCATATTTTTACAAACTGAAGGAAATATACACGAAGCTTTTTTACATTTTTTACATATGTTTTTATCATATCCTTGCATTTTGTACATATTCGCCGAAGGACCTCCTAAATCGCTTAAATAACCATTGAAGTCGGGTAGTTCACTTATCTTTTCTATTTCTTTTAGAATTGATTTTTCGGAACGCGAAATGATGAATTTACCTTGATGCATAGATATTGTACAAAATGCACACCCCCCAAAACAACCTCTATGTGTATTTACCGAAAATCGTATCATTTCGTAGGCAGGAATCTTTTTTTCTTTATATTTGGGGTGAGGTAAGTATGTAAAAGGTAAATCATAAACGGCATCAAGTTCTTCGGTTTTCATTGTTTCAAAAGAAGGATTTACAATTACGAATGAGTTGCCTATAGGTTGAATAAGTTGTGCCTGTTCTTGTTTATTAGATTCTTCTTCAATGATACGAAAAGTTTCTGCTGATTTTTGTTTGTTTTTAGAACAAACCTCATGCGAATGTAATGTTTTTTGATTTGCTTTTTGGGGTATAATTTTGCTTAGATACGCAGTTTGTGGAATATCGTAACAATCCTTAATATTCCCACCTTGTTTGAACTTGTTTGCAATAGCCCGAATAGGAAGTTCTCCCATTCCATAAACTAATAAATCTGCATTTGTATCTACAAGAATGCTGTTTCTATAAGAATCGTCCCAATAATCGTAATGTGAAAATCTGCGTAAACTTGCTTCAATACCTCCAATGATAATAGGTGTTTTAGGATAAAGATTCTTAATTATATTGCAATAAACAATTGTAGCTCTGTCCGGGCGTAGACCAGCCTGACCGTTAGGAGAGTATGCGTCATTAGAACGAAGACGTTTGTTTGCAGTGTAATGATTAACCATAGAGTCCATTACACCAGATGTAACTGCAAAAAACATTCGAGGTTCTCCAAATTTTTTAAAATCGCGAAAATCGCCACGCCAATCAGGTTGTGGTACGATAGCAACTTTTAGCCCTTCGTTTTCTAATATACGACCAATAACAGCACTGCCAAATGATGGATGGTCGATATACGCATCGCCTGAGAATAAAACTACGTCAACATCAGTCCATTTCCGTAGTTCTGCCTCTTTTTTTGTAGTTGGCAAAAAATCTGTTAATTGATACTGCTTCATGTTTTGTCAAAATTTAACTTAGTAGTGTCGAAGTTCGTTTTTGTTAAAACGAAATGGGCCTATCCAAAAAACCTCATCATCTTCATCAAAAAAGAACCAAGGATTGTTAAACGGATTTTGGTTTCTAACAATATGCATGGAGCGTGCAGGCGTATTCCCTTCTGCACAAAGAATAGCAATCTTTCCAGACTCATTCTTTGCGACATCTACAACAATTACTGCATGACCATATTTTCTGCCCTTACGAGCTGGATAAACAAATACATCTCCCGGTTTAACCTCGGTAATTTTTCGCGGAGTAGTTTCATGAAATACAGAAAAAGTACTACACACGCCATAAACTTTACGCATATATTTTTCAAAAGCTTTTCTTGATGCCCCTCCTTTGTATTGTAGAAGGTTTCTATTTACATCTCGAAATGAAATTTCATTATAAAGTCCTCGTTCCCAGAAATATTCTGCTCGCAGACGCATTGTTACATCGGCACATTGTTCATAGTTGCTTAGAAGAACTTTGTCGATAACAGCAGTGCTCAATAGCTGAAGATTCGCTTCGCCTCCAGTATAAAGCATAACTTTTGTACCTTTCTCTTTTAATGGTAGATTTCTAAAGTAGTCAGTATAAGTTCCCGTTTTTGCACTTACACGAGTATAACCTTCAGGAGCGGGAATTTCTCCAATAGTTTTTGCATTCCATGGATTTGAAGTTACATGTAAGTAGCATAACCAACAAACCCATACGCCTAAAACAATAAGAGTTATTATAACTATAATTTTTTTCATAAGATTTACTTTTGTTTTATGCAAAGTTATTGTATAAAAGTATTTACTACAAATTTATCACGTATCTTTGCAGAAGCAAACATTAATTTATTTTTCTATGGTAGCAACTATTTTTTACACAATTATTTTGATTTTTATTCTTGAGTTTTTGTTAGGGAGAACACTCTCTTATTTAAATATTCAATATTCTAAAAGACCATTACCTGATTTATTGTCAGATATTTATGATGCACAAAAATATAAGAAACAACAATCATATTTTCGAACACGAGCAAAGTTTGGTTGGTTTTCGAGTTGCCTTAGCTTTTTATTTTTGTTGCTTATGTTTGTTTTTGGTGGTTATGCTTGGATTGATGATTTTGCCCAAAATTTTGTCGAAAATGAAATTTTAGTAACGCTATTTTTCTTTGGTTTTTTAATGATTGTAAATGTAGTGATAGACTTGCCTTTCGATTTGTACTATACATTCGTTATTGAAGAAAAATTTGGTTTTAATCGTACTACACCTAAAATATTTTTCTTGGATATGCTAAAAGGTTTGTTGCTGAATATGTTAATTGGAGGAATTTTGATTTCGGTAATTGCATTCATTTATCAACAAATGCCAAATTGGTTTTGGCTTTTAGCATGGGGAGTGTTGACTGCATTTATGTTGTTTATGAATTTATTTTATTCGGATTTGATAGTTCCATTGTTTAACAAACAAACACCTTTAGAAGCTGGGGAGTTGAGAACGGCTATTCAGCAATTCGCAGAAAAAACAAATTTTAAAATACAAGATATTTATGTTTTAGATAATTCTAAACGTAGCACAAAAGCAAATGCATATTTCACAGGTTTTGGAAAGAAGAAGCGTATCGTACTTTATGATACTTTAATACAGCAGCTTACGACAGAAGAAATTGTGGCTGTTTTAGCACACGAAATAGGGCATTGTAAACACCGACATACGTTGAAAAATGTAGTTATTTCTTTGTTTTCAAATCTTCTTTTGTTTTTCTTTTTAGGAATAGTATTAAAGTATGATGTTGTAGCACAAGCGGCAGGTTGTACTCATGCTTCGTTTCATATCAATATGTTAGTGTTTGGAATGCTGTATACACCTGTAAGTATGTTGTTAGGTATTTGTTCAAATATTTTCTCGCGTAGATTTGAATATCAAGCAGATGCTTTTGTTAAAACTTATGGCAATAGTGATGATTTAATAACTGCTTTAAAGAAAATATCGGCTCAAGCATTAAGTAATTTACAACCTCATCCGTTGAGCGTGTTTTTTAATTATTCACATCCAACACTATATCAACGAATATGTGCTTTAAAATTGTAAGAAGAGCTTCGCAAATCGATGGTAGAATACGAATTCTAATAAACAATAATTAAATTATTAAATGACAAATAATTTTCGAAATATTTTGGATTTATTTCTTTATGCGAAAGAACAAAACATGTGTACTGCATTATTTTGTTCTACTTGTGGTGCTATGTTATATAGATCTTTGTGTAAAGAAATAGGGAAAGATAGAATTAAATATTTGATTGAAGCTGTTACAGATGAAGACTTTAAGCATATGCCTCTTGACATAAAATATGATGGATGGTATGAACCCCTAAGGTTGATGTTATATGATGGATTTTCTGCAAATCCAGATTGCCCAATGATGAAGTGGTATGATGATGGAGAAGAAGTGCATTGTGCTACTCAGAAAAAGAAGCTAATTCTTGATATGGGAGTCCATAAGATTTACGGGGTAATAGGAAGTATCTTTAAAAATACAGAGTGTGAGGTCACAGCTCTTTTTCAATATGTTGGATATGCATCTCTCCCTATTGAAATGAATAGGTTTTTGGAAAAATATCAAATACCATCTGTTCATGGAAACGTTAGGGCTGTATATTACGCCAAGACCTCGCAAACAAATGGAAAAGTTAAGGAAGTTGAAAAAATAATTGATGAAGCGTTGCAGATTTTATCGTCAAAAGGGTATAGGTCTGTTGCTATGAATGGAGTAAAGACATTGGGACATTCAGAACTTGACAATCTTAATATTATTGAGAGATGGTTTAAGCAAAATCCACAGTCATCTATTCAAACATTACATTTGATAGATAAAAGAGGAGGGTTTAATGTATTGTAACGTTACAAATTAAATGATAAAAATCATATAAGCATAACATTTGTTAAGCAAGCATTTTTTATATATAATTTTTTGATTTTCTAAGTTATAAAAGGTTCTATTGCAGTTTTTCTAATTCCTTATTCGCATTTTCTACAATAGAAGTAATGTTTTTATCAGTCAAGTTTTCTTGAGAAAATTGATTCAACACTGCTTCAAGTTTCTTTAATTTAGTTACTTGTTTTTTCTCCAAGAATTCTTTTTTTAAAATCTGTATTTTTTCAAAATTTTGGATTCCTTCTGTCAATTTTTCAAAACGAATAGAGCTTCGTCCTTCGGGATAAACAATATAGCAATCGCCAGCAGCAAACGAACGGAATCGAGAGTCGAGCAATGGCTCCAACGTGTAACTATTATAAGCCCAACGCAAATATCCATCAAGTCCCAAATGTGCAGTGTACCAGCCTAAACATTCAGCTTCGGTAGGTTGCGAAAACGTAAACGTGTTAGGATAAGGTTCTGTACAACAAGTGTAGTAAGTAGAAATCATTCCATTTTGTTTGCGTTTTTGAAGAATCTCTTCCGGAAATTTGTGTCGATACGCAATACAATAGTCATACAATTCTGTTTCCAACTCTTCGTGCCAATCTCCTGCTAATGAAACCTTGAAATCCTTGTCGGCATTTTTTATGATGTTAAACACCGTAAGCATTTGCTCTTTGGGACGCTCATCCATTGCAATGGTCGTTTTTTCGAACCAACCTTTTTCTTTCAAATGTGCAGCAAACTGCTTAAGCATTTCTGTCCAAACTTCCGCATAAATACTATCAGAAGGAGTTGCTTCAATGGCTTTGAAGTTATTTGTTGCTTGGTCAAAATATCGAAAAGACAGACTCCAAGGAATCATAGAATAGCAGTTGATTTGTTTGTCAATGCCACAACTCATCATAAATTCCACCCAACGATCAAATACATCAAAATCAAAATGCCACGTATTGTCAACATTTTTTCGCCAAGTTACCATCGACTCAAAATAATCTTGCGTTTGTCCACCCCAAGGTTTGTGCATGATGGACGCTGTAATCACTTTTTGACCTGATCTGGCCAATTTTTCCATTGTTGGACGCATCGCATCCAAATGCACTTCACTCCAAGGCTCCACCTGAAAATAACGAGCTTCCGCGAATGGATTTTGCCACAAATCAAGATGAAAACTCCATTCTCTAGGAGTTGGAATAATTCTATCAATAACCTCTATTTCTAAATTAAGTTTGCCAATAGTTTGATTATCATTTTGAACAAAAAGTGTGGATTTATAATTTCCTTTTTTTGCATCTTGAGGAACTTGCACTTGCACCCAAATTGGTTGAACTGTGTGTTTTTTATAAGGCAATTTTTCGGTGATATGATCCAAAACATCTGCGACCAACGAAGAATCGTAAATTGTAATATCAGGTCGATGTCCACAAGCTCCTTTTTTGTCCTTGTTCAATTCGTCGGTCATTACGTACCGAACAAATGAAGTTGTTGTCTCATCTTCAAAATCACCTCTATGAGCAACTTGCAACGTCATATCTTCGTTAGCAAAAACGAGAAATTGAGCATTTACACGTTCGCCTTTCCAAGCTACTATTTTATGCGTTTTCGATTTTTTTGTCATAGTTGGAACGATATTTTTTGCATAGCGAACATTTTTCGATGCCCAAACCACGTAAGTTTTATTAATAGTTTTCCACGACTGAGCATCAATATTTGATGGATCCGCAAGTTCATGATATTCTCCCTTCGGAAAAACTTCTTGGTTCGTAGGTGTACCAAACTGAGTTACGCCTTGAGCATTAATGTCTCTAAATGCAATTAAAAATATTATGAGAACAATTATTTTAAAATTCTTTTTCATCGTTTTTTTTGTTTATTAAATATTTTGTTTGCTTTTATTAAATCTTCGGGGGTATCAATTCCCATAGATTCTGAATGCGTGATGCCTACTTTAATGGAATATCCGTTCTCGAGCCAACGTAATTGTTCTAATTTTTCTGCTTCCTCCAAATTTGATGGTTCTAATGCAGTAATGGTAGCTAAAGTTTCAACTTTGTATGCATACATTCCAATATGTTTATAAAAAGTATGAGTTTTTAGCCATTTTGTTCTGTCGATACCTCTTAAATAGGGAATAATACTTCTGCTAAAAAAAAGTGCTTCCATGCGTTTGTTTATAACGACTTTTGGTGTATTGGGCGATGAAAAATCTTCCCACAAATCGTCTTTCCCAAAAGGTTTTATAAGTGTAGCTATTTCTGTTTTAGGATCGGTAAAACAAGTTTTAAGGGTTTCAATTTGCTCAACGTCAACAAAAGGCTCGTCGCCTTGAATATTGATAACTACATCGAAGTCGCCATCTAACTTTTGTAGAGCTTCGAAACAACGATCGGTACCGCTTTTATGCTTGTTGCTAGTCATTAAGACTTTCCCATCAAAAGATTTTACAGCGTCAAAAATACGTTGGTCGTCTGTAGCAACTACAACATCATCTATCGTACGTTTTACTTGTTCGTAAACGTGTTGAATCATTGGCTTGTCTCCAATTAGAGCTAATGGTTTACCAGGAAATCTTGTCGATGCATAACGTGCAGGAATAATTGCTACAAACTTCATTATAAAAGTCCTTTTGTTGTAGGTAAATTGTAATTATAAATATCTCTTTTTACCGCCATTTTTAAGGCTCTTGCGAATGATTTAAATATAGATTCTAACTTGTGATGGTCGTTGTCGCCTTCGGCTTTTATATTTAAATTCATGTGTGCTGCATCGCTAAGCGATTTGAAGAAATGAAATGCCATTTCTGTTGGAAAATCACCTACATATTCACGTTTGAAATCGGAATTGAATATCAACCATGAACGACCACCAAAGTCAAGTGCTGTTTGACATAAACAATCGTCCATTGGTAGACAAAAACCATATCGTTCAATACCTCTTTTGTTGCCTAATGATTGAAAAAGTGCATCGCCTAATGCAATGGCTGTATCCTCTATTGTATGGTGTTCGTCTACGTGTAAATCACCTTCTACTTTTATCTTAAGACTTATGCTAGAGTGTTTCCCAATTTGCTCAAGCATATGGTCGAAGAATTTCAATCCTGTGCTAATTTCGGTTTTACCTTTTCCATCAATCGATAAATCTATTGCAATATTTGTTTCATTTGTAGTGCGACTAATAGAAATTTTACGCTCGCCTGCATAGAGAAAGTCGCAAATTTTATCCCATGAGTCAAATGTTTTATAATCATTGGCTTCATTGGCATTTGCGGATATTAAAATCCCTTTGCAACCTAAATTTTTTGCTAATTGCATATCTGTTTCACGGTCGCCAATGACATAAGAATTTTTTAAGTCGTATTCTTCTGAAAAATAGCGAGTTAATAAACCTATATTTGGCTTACGTGTAGGTTTGTTTTCTTCAGGAAATGATTTGTCAATAAGTATTTCGTCAAATGTAATATCTTCGTTACGAAAGATTTCAAGCATTTTGTTTTGGACATTGTCAAAATTTTCTTGCGGATAACAATCAGTGCCAAGTCCATCTTGATTTGTAACAATAACAAGTTCGAAATCAAGATTTTTTTTGATAAAATAAAGATTACGAATAACTCCGGGTAAAAACTCCAATTGCTCTAATGTATCTACTTGATAGGTAATAGGAGGCTCAACAATAAGAGTCCCATCTCGGTCAATAAAAAGAACACGCTTTTTCATATTTTATTTTGTTTTTACAAAAGTATGAATTATTCGTGTATGGAATATGTATTTGTTCCTTTTATTCTCTACCTTTTTTAAGTTCCTTTTTGTATTGCAATTTTCTAACCCTTTTTGTGATTTTTGAGGAGATTTTTTGTTTTAACAATTTTTGTTCTATTTTTTTAAGCGAAGGAATAAATCTTATTAATGAAGGCTATCTTGTAGTTTAGCTAGCATAATAGCAATTTTCGAATATGAAAGATTTATGATAAGCAGCAATTTTATTAAGCAAAAGCATACAATTAAATTTTTAGAATTTGTGTAGAAATCTGTATTTTTGTAAATAAAAAAAATATTGCTTGAAAAAGAATCAAAAATATATCAGTTTGCTTTTGCTTGTTGTTTTGATTACGGCATGTTCTGTTCGTAAAAACAATTGGGCGAATAGAAACTATCATGCTTTAGTTACGCATTATAATATCTATTTCAATGGTAACGAATCATACAAAGAAGGTTTGAAAAAACTAAATGAAGAGACAAAAGACGATTATTCAAACCTTTTACCATTATATCCTATTAGCATTCCAGACAATGGCAAATCCATACAAAATGAAATGGATAAAACTATAGAAAAATGCCGTAAAGCTATTAAACTTCACTCTATACAAAAAAAGCCTAAAATAAATCAGAAAAAAATAAAAGATGCTAAATATCAGGCATTTTTACAAAAAGAAGAGTATAACTCTCAATTGAAATATGCATGGATACTACAAGGAAAAGCTGAATTTCATAAGGGTGATTTTATGGGAGCTGTAGCAACATTTTCTTATATATTGCGGCATTATTCTACGGAGTTTGATGTTGTGCTTGAGGCAAAAATGTGGCAAGCACGGGCTTATGCTGAATTAGGATGGCTCTACGAGGCTGAAGAGGTTTTGTCAAAAGTAAATCCAAACGAAGTTGGCTATAAATTGTTGGCACTTTACGAGGGTACAACTGCCGATTTGTTTCTGAAACAAAAAAGATATAAAGAAGCGATTCCTTTTTTGAAATCGGCGATTACACATGAGCGTAACAAGATTCAACAAGCACGAAATGCCTATGTTTTAGCTCAATTATATCAAATGTTAGGTGATGATAAAGATGCTAATGTTTATTTTCAACAAGTAATGAAAAATTCTTCTGCATCATACACCATGAACTTTAATGCACAAATAAATAGTGCACAATTGGTAGCTGCAGGTGATACAAAAAAAGTTTTGAAATCGCTAAAAAAAATGGCTAAGGATGTAAGAAATAAGGAATTTTTAGACCAAATATATTTTGCTCAAGGAAATATTTATTTGAAAAACGAAGATGAGGCTTCGGCTATTGAATCTTATAAAAAAGCCATAGAAAGTAGTAGTAGAAATGGAATAGAAAAAGCGTTAGTTGAAATAAAACTTGCTGATTTATACTATGACAAGCGTAATTATTTAGATGCACAACCTTGCTATTCGGATGCTTCGCAAATACTAAAGCCAGAGCATGATGATTATCGGAGAGTAATGAGTAGAGCAGAGGTCTTATCGGAATTGTTGGTCGATTATCAATCGGTTGTGTTACAAGATAGTTTGCAACATATAGCTCAAATGCCCAAAGACGAGCAGTTGGTTTTTATAGAAAAGGTAATAGAAAATGTTATAAAAGAAGAAGAATTGCAACGTCAAAAAGAGGAAGAAGAGGCTTATGCCGCACAAAGAGCAAGCAATAATGTATCGTCGTTGCCAAACTTTCAAAGTTCGTCAGCAGATTGGTATTTTTACAACTCAAATTTGATAAATAAAGGGAAAAGTGAATTCGTTCGAAAATGGGGAAATAGGCGATTGGAGGACAATTGGCGTCGCCAAAATAAAATGATGGTTGTAGACGAATTAGATATGTATGACGATGATGTTGATACTGATTCGTTGACTTTGGCAAAGAAAAATATGACTGACAATAAAAAACCTGAATATTATTTGAATCAATTGCCAAATACACCTGTAAAATTGAAGCAGTCTAACGAAATAATAGCAAATGCCTTGTTTGATATGGGATACCTTTATTCGCTTAAGTTAGAAGATGACGAAATGGCTTTAGAAACTTTTAACGAATTGCAAAAGCGATTCCCTCAATATGAAAAATTAGCAGATAGTTATTTTTATTGTTATCAAATAGCTAAAAAACGTGGAGATGAGGTTATGGCACAGTATTATAGCAATTTAATATTAAAGCAATATCCAGAAAGTTCGTTTGCATTAATACTTTCGAAGTCGGACTATGTTGCAACTATGTCGACTATGTATTTGAAGCAGGATTCGTTATACGAAGCAACATATCACGCTTATACGACAGGTGATTTTGCAACGGTTAAATTGAACTATGACTATATGAACGAACATTATAAAATGTCGACATTGATGCCAAAATTTGCATTTCTAAATGCTATGTCTGTAGGTAAAACGCAATCGGCAGAGATTTTTAAACAGTCTTTAGAAAATTTAGTAACTACCTTTCCTCAAAGTGATGTTACTTCTATGTCGAAAGATATTTTAGCATTGATGGAACAAGGTAAAGAAGCACAGCAGGGTTCTTCACATGGAACATTATTATCTCGGCGTGAAGTTGTGATTGAAGAAGAGCATGCAGAGGATAATGCTGATAAAAATTTTCAAACAGAAACAGCAACACCATTTATGATAGTGTTTGAAATACTTGGCGAGCAAAAGGATGCTAATAAGATGCTTTACGATGTTGCTAGTTTTAATTTTACGAAATTTTTGATAAAAGATTTTGATTTGAAAGTTGTTAAACTAAATGATAAATGTTATTGGTTGGTAATTTCTGGATTAGAAAATTTTAAAGATGCTCAATGGTATTTTAAAACATTTGATGCAGAACCAACGTTACATTTATATGTTTTACAATCGAAATATGTGTTTATATCCGAAGATAATTATAAGCTTTTAGGAAACATAAATTTAGGTTGGGACGAATATGTTGATTTTTATCAGAAAAATATCCTTTCTCAAAAATAATGAATAGACGAGACAAAATATTATGGGTTGATGACGAGATAGATTTGCTCCGTCCGTATGTAATTTTCTTACAAGAGAAGAACTACGATGTAACATTGTCAACTAATGGGCAGGATGCAATAGAAATGTGTCAAAAACAACATTTTGATATTATTTTTTTAGATGAAAATATGCCAGGGATAAGTGGTTTGGAAACACTTACACAAATCAAGCAAATAGATGCCTCAGTTCCAATTGTGATGATTACAAAAAGTGAGGAAGAAAATTTAATGGATATGGCAATCGGGAATAAGATAGCTGACTATTTGATAAAACCTGTCAATCCTAAACAAATATTGCTCGCTTTGAAAAAAAACATTCATAAAAAGGATATTATTCAAGAGCAAGCAACATCAAATTATCGTTCGGATTTTGCTCAAATAGGAATGCAGATAAACGATTCGACTTCGTGCGATAGTTGGATGGATATTTATCGTAAATTAGTTTTTTGGGAGCTTGAACTTGCAAATACGCATAACGAAATGGACGAATTGCTAATGATGCAAAAAAGTGATGCTAATAATATGTTTGCAAAGTTTATCAAAAAAGAATATGCAACTTGGTTTGAACAACCTGAAAATCGTCCTCTTATAAGTCCCGATTTGTTTAAGAAAAAAGTATTCCCTTTGCTTGACAAAGGCGAAAAAGTATTCTTTTTGCTTATCGATAATTTTAGATTTGATCAATGGCGGATAATTCGTGACAATATTTTAAGTCAATATTTTACAATAACTGAAGACGATTTGTATTATAGCATATTACCAACGGCAACTCAATATGCTCGGAATGCTATTTTTTCGGGATTAATGCCATTGCAATTGCAAAAAACATTCCCAAACTTATGGATTGAAGAGGAGGGGGATGAAAATAAAAATCAGAACGAGGAAGCTTTGATAGCATCACAAATAAAACGTTTTTGTAAGCCGTATACTTTTTCGTATCGAAAGGTAAATAATTCTGCTTTTGGGGAGAAAATGGTTGAACTATTGCCTCAAATACTTCGTAATGATTTAAATATTTGTGTATTGAATTTTATTGATATGTTGTCGCATGCACGTACAGAGTCGCAAATGATACGTGAATTGGCAAATAACGAAGAAGCTTACCGCTCGCTTACACTTTCGTGGTTTGAACATTCGTTTGCCCACGATTTGTTTCGTGAATTAGCAAAACATAATGTAAAGTTGATAATAACTACCGACCATGGTGCTGTAAAAGTTACAAATCCAGTAAAAGTGGTAGGCGATAAAAATACAAATGTTAATTTACGCTATAAAGTGAGTAAATCGCTGTCGTATAATGAAAAAGAGGTGTTTGAAATACGTAATCCAGAAAAATTTGGATTACCAAGCCCCAATGTCAGCTCAACTTATGTTTTTGCTACTAAAAGTGACTTTTTTGCATATCCTAATAATTATAACTATTACGTTAATTATTATAAAGATACAGTACAACATGGAGGTATTTCACTAGAGGAAATGCTCGTGCCAATAGCAACTCTTGAAGCGAAAAGATAATTAATATTGGTTGAAGGATTTTTTACTATATCAGCAGATAAATTTTTATTGTACTTCATGTATTTTTGATAGAATTTGTAGCGTAATTTAGAAAAAACTATAGCAAAACAAATGTACATAATATATGTCATTAATAAAAAACTTGCACTATCTTTGCAAAAAGCATTTTGCCCTATTGTGTAACGGTAGCACAGCAGATTCTGGTTCTGTTTGTCAGGGTTCGAATCCTTGTGGGGCAACAAAGGAATATAAGTGTTTAATATTTAGATTGTTATGAGTAAATTTTCTAAAAAAGCCATAACATATCACCACAAAATCGCCACAATTTTTCGCCCTCATAGTTTAATGGATAAAATGGAGGATTCCGGTTCCTTTGATTACGGTTCGATTCCGTATGAGGGTACAAATAAATTGCCTTAATTACTTAAACACAATTATTTAAGATATTTTTAATTTTTGACAAATTCACAACGAGAATTATAGTTTTTTACCAATTACGAAAAGGATTTTTTATCAGATTAGCATTGTAATAGCGTGTGTCGTTTGTTACCTCATCGGCAATAAAATTAGGTATTTCAAAAGATGTGTTTTCACTTTCAAGTTCTATTTCTGCAATAACTAATCCTTCGTTTTCGCCAAGAAATTCATCTATTTCCCAAATGAAACCTTTGTACTGAAATTTGTATCTATATTTTTCGATAGTTGGTTGAATACATACAACTTCGAGCATTTGTTTTGCTTCGTTTATAGGTATTTCGTATTCAAACTCATCACGTGAAAAACCAATAGCTGCATTTTTTATTGTAATAAAAGCTTTTTCACCATAAATACGAACCCGTACAACTCGTTCTTTTTCAGCACAAATATATCCTTGATGTATATACGTACATTCGCTTTGTTTTTGATAGTCAAAACTATTGACTAAAAATTTTCTTTCGATTTCGATAGCCATATTTTTCAAATGAAATGAATACAAAGATAGTTTATTTATTAAAATAGAGTTGTATGGTTTTTTCAAGTATCTTTGTAGATTAAATAAAAACAATGTCACCGACAATACTTTTAAGCATACTAGTTTGCTATTTTGCGTTGTTAATAATAGTTTCGAGAGTAGCTTCGAAAAATACATCTAACGAATCTTTTTTTGTTGCTAATCGTCAATCACCTTGGTACCTTGTTGCATTTGGAATGATTGGTGCTTCTATATCAGGGATTTCTTTCGTCTCTGTTCCGGGTATGGTACGAGAGAGTCAGTTTGCATATTTGCAAATGGTGTTAGGTTTTTTTGTGGGCTATTTAGTTGTTGCATATGTTCTTTTACCAATTTATTATCGCTTGCATTTAACAAGTATATACGAATTTTTGCAACAACGTTTTGGCAATACAACATACAAAACAGGTGCATCATTTTTTATTGTGGCTAAACTAATTGGTGCAGCTTCAAAGCTTTATGTGGCAATGTTGGTATTGCAGCAATTTGTATTTTTAAAATGGGATTTTCCATTTTATTTAGCGGTTGCAGTTTTTGTGTTTTTTATATGGTTTTATACATATAAAGGAGGCATTCGTTCTATTATTTGGACGGATTGTTTACAAACATTCGTTTTGCTTTTTGCATTAGTTTTTGTATTAAAAGATGTTTATTCTCTTCTAGACTTAACGCCACAAGTTCTGTATGAAAAATTGTTAACAAGTCCAGAAAGTCGAGTTTTTGTATTTGATGAGTGGCAAACATCAAAAAACTTTTTTAAGCAATTTTTTAGTGGCATTTTTGTTGTAATTGCGATGACGGGATTGGACCAGGATATGATGCAAAAAAACCTGACTTGTAGATCTTTAAAAGAAGCACAACGAAATATGATTTCGTATGGCTTAATGTTTTTACCTATCAATTTTTTATTCCTAACATTAGGATTTTTATTGTTAATATTTGCTGCTGAAAATCATATTTTGTTGCCAGCTACGAGCGACGAAATACTTCCTTTCATAGTGTCTTCGTATATGGGTAATACTTCGCTAGTTTTGTTTTTATTGGGCATGGTAGCAGCATCGTTTTCGAGTGCAGATTCCGCATTGACGTCTATTACCACAAGTGTTTTTGTAGATTTATTAGGTTTGAAAACCACTGAAAATAAAAATTATAAACGCAAGCGAATAATGACACATGCTATTGTTTGTATGTTGTTTTTTATTGTTGTTTTAGCATTTGATTTTATTAAGCAAAAAAGTGTACTTGAATTTATCTATACAATAGTGGGGTACTTGTACGGACCATTAATTGGTTTATATACTTTTGGCTTATTTGTTGATAGGAAAGTTAATGAAAAGAGAGTTCCGTTTTTGGCAATACTTTCTCCTATTGTATGTTATGTTTTAAATTTGTTTTGTTATAAAACTTTCTTTTATACATTGGGTTATGAGTTGTTAATAATAAACGGATTAATTACTTTTGTAGGATTGTTTGTGATAAGTAAAAAGAATAACGGATGGAAATAAATATAGCTGAATTTACAATTAGTAATACAGATGTGAGAAAATGTCCAACGCACAATTTACCCGAATATGCTTTTATTGGTCGTTCGAATGTAGGGAAATCTTCTCTTATAAATATGCTTTGTCGTCAAAAAGGGTTAGCAAAAACATCATCAAAACCAGGAAAAACGTTGCTGATAAATCATTTCTTTATCAATCGATCGTGGTATTTGGTCGATTTACCTGGGTATGGTTTTGCCAAGATGAGCAAGGATGGACGCGATAAATTACGTCGAATGATAGATTCTTATGTTTTGATGCGCGAGGAACTTACAAATCTTTTTGTATTAGTAGATTGTAGGCATGAACCTCAAAAAATAGATTTGGAATTTATGGAATGGTTAGGTGTTAGCAATGTTCCTTTTTCTATTATTTTTACAAAAGCAGATAAATTATCAGGTTCAAAACTGAAGCAAAATATCGAAAATTACAAGCAAAAACTTGCGGAACAGTGGGAGAGTCTGCCTCCTATATTTATAACTTCTTCTGAAAAAGGTCAAGGTAAAGAAGAATTGTTAAGTTATATTGAAAGTATAAATAGCACTTTTGAAAAATAGGATGAATAATAGAATTGAAAATTTTGGATTTGTGCGAGTAGCAGCAGCAGTTCCACTTGTAAAAGTAGCAAACATAGAGTATAATTTAGAACAAATTATCTCTTTGCTAAATATGGCAGAAAATAACAGTGTAGAGGTGTTAGTGTTTCCTGAATTATGCATTACCGGTTACACATGTGGCGACTTGTTTTTTCAGCAAACATTGTTGGATAGTGTTCAAGAAGCTCTACTAAAAATCCTTGAAGTATCAGTTACAAAAAATGTTGTTGGTATTATTGGAATGCCAATACTTTATGATGGATTGTTGTATAATACAGCAGTAGTTTTTCATAAAGGTAAAATATGTGGTATTGTACCAAAAGTAAATGTACATAATATAAAGGATGCGAATGAACAACGTTGGTTTGCTATGGGTAATTCTATAGTTGAAAATACCCAAATAAATATTTGTAATCAAGAAGTGAATTTTTCATCAAACTTGTTATTTCGTACATCATCGCTATGTTTTTCTATAGAATTTGGTTCAGATTTATATTCTGTAATATCGCCAAGTTCATATCATGTTTTAAAAGGTGCTGAAGTGGTGTTTAATCTTTCTGCAATAGCAGAAACTGCAGGGTTTGATGATTTAAAGCATAGAATAAATCAGCAATCATTACGATGTTTGTCAGGATATATTTGTGCTT
Organism: Paludibacteraceae bacterium; assembly: GCA_017547145.1. GTDB lineage: Bacteria > Bacteroidota > Bacteroidia > Bacteroidales > Paludibacteraceae > RGIG9608. The sequence continues at coordinate 63,808 of JAFYQJ010000010.1, forward strand.
TTGCAGGATTTGGAGAATCGTCTACTGATATGGTTTTTGGTGGCCGCACCCTTATTTTTGAAAATGGAGAATTGCTCAATGAGTCGTCTTGTTTTGCTATGGAAAACAAATTGTCATATACGGAAATAGATGTGGAGTATATTCGAAATACACGAAGAGGAAATCCTGCTTTTGTTAATAGTAAAATAAATTTTTCAACAGAAATCAATACTTCGGTTGTTTGTATAAATCAAAATATTCAAAAATTAGAAATCATATCAAGGGAGTTTGATACGCATCCTTTTGTACCTACTAACAAATTAGAGTTAAAAGAAAAATGTCGAAAAGCTTTTGCTATACAGGTGCAAGGATTAGTTACTCGATTGAATCATACATGTATAAATAAAGCAGTAATAGGGATTTCGGGTGGCTTAGATTCTACTTGGGCTTTGCTTGTAGTAATAGGTGCTTTTGATAAACTTGGAATTAGCAGGAAAAACATTATAGCAATTACAATGCCCGGATTTGGAACCTCAAAACGAACTCATTCTAATTCTGAAAATCTAGTTTGCTATTTAGGTACTACATTTAAAGAAATAAGTATACACGATGCTTGTTTACAACATTTTAAAGATATATCTCATGAAGATTCGTGTCACGATATTACATACGAAAATGTTCAAGCTCGCGAACGTACACAGATATTGATGGATGTGGCAAATAAAGAAAATGCATTGGTAATAGGCACTGGTGATATGTCTGAATTGGCCTTGGGTTGGGCTACTTATAATGGTGATCATATGTCGATGTATGGAGTAAATGCAGGTGTAACTAAAACTTTGATCCCGCATTTAATAACTTGGTATGCAGAAAATAAAAATGTGGATAATAAGATAAAAGATATTCTACTTGACATCATAAATACTCCAATAAGTCCAGAATTGTTGCCTACGAATGATAATGGTGATATAGCACAAATAACAGAAGATTTGGTTGGACCTTATGAACTTCACGACTTCTTTTTGTATCATTTTTTGAAAAATGGAAGATCTCCTAAAAAAATACAAATGCTTACAGAGCATGCTTTTAATGGTATATTTGAAAAGGAAGTGATAGAAAAATGGTTGAAAAATTTTTATCGACGTTTTTTTGCACAACAGTTTAAACGTTCTTGTTTGCCTGATGGACCTAAAGTAGAGTCGTTTTCACTATCGCCCAGAGGTGGACTTGTAATGCCAAGTGATGCGTGTAATAATGTTTGGTTTAACTTTTTTGAAACAAAAAATGAATAAACGTAAAATACTTATAATTATATTATTGATTTTACTTGTGGCATTGGTTATATGGCTTTTACCTTTAAAGTCGCAACCTAAAGTAGATTGTAACAGTAGGACAGAGAATGTTTCTTTATCATTTATAAATTACGAAGAGGAAGCATTACCTCTTTTAATTGGGGATAAGGCTTCGCAGTTAATAAATCACTCTGCATATAAACTATCTTATAACAAAGATTATAAAGTTCCTAATTGGGTTTTTTATGAGCTTTTGCGTGAAGAATTAAATGGGGAAGCTGAACGTAGTAATAAATTCCGTCCGGATCCTTTTATTTCTAGCCTTGAAAGTGCTTCTTTGAAAGATTACCAAAAGTCGGGATATGATAGAGGTCATATAGCTCCTGCAGCTGATTTTAATTGGAATAGCGAAGCTAAAGATGAATCGTTTTTTTTAAGTAATATGTGTCCTCAAACACCATCGTTCAATAGAGGAATATGGAAAAGGTTGGAGGAGCAAGTGCGTGATTGGGCTGCACGCGATAGTGCTATCTGTGTAGTTGCTGGACCTGTTTTGCCTTTTTCTGCTATTGAGGAGTATCAATCAATAGGTACAGGGCGAGTTATTGTCCCTAAATTGTTTTATAAAGTTATTTTATCAGCATTTAGAAATAAGCCATGTATGATTGGTTTTGTTATGCCAAACGATAATACAATAGACAACTTACAATCTTTTGCAGTATCTATAGATAGTATTGAGAGTTTAACTCAAATAGATTTTTTCTCTATTTTGCCTGATACACTTGAAAATAAATTAGAATCTTCTTTTGATTTAAATGATTGGTTTTAGTTATGAATTCAACTTTTAATATACATAATACAACAGAGAGAGAAACTGATTTTGAACAAGCATTACGTCCTTTAAATTTTGATGATTTTAGCGGTCAAAGTAAAATCGTAGAAAATTTAAAAATCTTTGTAATGGCTGCAAAAATGCGACAAGAACCTCTTGATCACGTATTATTGCATGGGCCTCCTGGGTTGGGTAAAACAACATTGTCAAATATCATTGCTAATGAATTAGGTGTGGGGTTCAAAGTAACATCAGGACCTGTACTTGACAAACCAGGCGATTTGGCAGGATTACTTACAAATTTAGAACCTAATGATGTTCTCTTTATTGACGAAATTCATCGCTTAAGTCCTGTTGTAGAAGAATATCTATATTCGGCAATGGAGGATTATCGTATTGATATAATGATAGATAAAGGGCCAAGTGCTCGTTCTGTTCAAATCGAGATAAATCCTTTTACGTTGGTTGGTGCAACAACACGTAGTGGATTATTAACAAGTCCATTACGAGCAAGATTTGGAATTAATAGTCACTTAGAGTATTATGACGCAGAAGTGTTGGCAAAAATTGTACTTCGCTCGGCAAGGATTTTAAATGTCGCTTGCAACGAGCGTGCGGCTGCTGAAATAGCAGGACGTAGTCGTGGGACACCACGTATTGCAAATGCCTTGTTGCGACGAGTACGTGATTTTGCACAAGTAAAAGGTAATGGTTCTATCGATTATGAAATTACTTGTTATGCTCTCGAGGCTTTAAATATCGACCAACACGGTTTAGACGAGATAGACAATAAAATACTTTGTACAATTATTGATAAATTTAAAGGAGGTCCTGTAGGGCTCTCAACTATCGCAACAGCACTAGGAGAAGATGCAGGAACGATAGAAGATGTATATGAACCTTTTTTAATAAAAGAAGGATTTATGAAACGTACTCCACGTGGGCGTGAAGTGACCGATCTTGCGTACAAACATCTTGGTAAAGTACGTTTGGGTGGTATGGAATCCTTGTTTTAAGACAACTTTTTAATTAGATTAATTTTAAAATATTTTGTAAAAATAAAATGTAAAGGTTTTGTTTATTTGAGAAAAATGTTCTACTTTTGCAACTCATTTCGCAAAGAGGTAAAAATAAAGAAGCACTGCTTAAGAAGAGTTTAAGCACCTCACCTCCCGAAAAAATAATAAAATAATAAAAAATGTACGCAATTATTGAAGTATTAGGTCAACAATTTAAAGCAGAAGAAGGCAAACGCCTATTTGTGCATAGAATGAAGGCCGAACAAGGAGAAAAGATTACCTTGGACAAAGTGTTATTAGTAGACAAAGATGGTGTTGTAACCGTAGGAACTCCAATAGTAGAAGGAGCTAAAGTTGAAGCAGAAGTTCTTTCTCATGTTAGAGGAGAAAAAGTATTGGTATTCCATAAAAAACGTAGAAAAGGATACCGTAAATTGAACGGACATCGTCAAAATTTTACAGAAATTAAAATTAATAGCATAGTTGCTTAACCTTTAAAAATTTAGAAAAATGGCACATAAGAAAGGAGTCGGAAGTTCGAAAAACGGTCGTGAGTCAGAAAGTAAACGACTTGGAGTGAAAATCTTTGGTGGGCAATTTGCTAAAGCAGGAAATATCATTGTTCGTCAAAGAGGAACAGTACACAATCCAGGAGAAAATATGGGAATGGGTAAAGACCATACTTTATTTGCATTGGTAGATGGTATTGTAGTATTTAAAAAGAAAAAATCAAACAAATCATACGTGTCAATCGAACCAGTTGAAAAAAACTAATACGGTTGGTTTAATAATGATGGATAAAAAGAAGGATTTACTCTTGTAGTTAATCCTTTTTTTTTGAAACAATGTCAAGTGATGATAAATAATACAGAAAAAAATGTATTTTTGCATTTGATTAAAGGAAAAAAGTAATATTACTTAACTAATAATTTTTAAAAACATTATGATTTATTCACACGAAGTAGAACACATGTGTGTTGTAAAAAAAGGTCCGAATCATGGTCCTGCTCCAATTCCTGAAGAAGGAAAATGGGTAAAAGCCAAAGAAATCAAAGATATTTCGGGCATGACACACGGTATTGGTTGGTGCGCTCCACAACAAGGTGCGTGCAAGTTGTCACTTAACGTAAAAGATGGTATCATCGAAGAAGCTTTGGTAGAAACTATCGGTTGCTCTGGTATGACTCACTCTGCAGCTATGGCAGCAGAAATTCTTCCTGGAAAAACATTGCTCGAAGCGTTGAATACCGACTTGGTTTGCGACGCTATCAACACAGCAATGCGCGAACTTTTCTTGCAAATTGTTTACGGACGTACTCAATCTGCTTTCTCTGAAGGTGGTTTGGTTATCGGTGCTGGACTTGAAGACCTTGGTAAAGGACTTCGCTCACAAGTAGGTACTATGTTCTCTACTAAAGCAAAAGGTGTTCGTTATCTTGAAATGGCTGAAGGCTATGTAACTAAAATCGCATTGGATGCTGATGACGAAGTTTGCGGTTACGAGTTTGTTCGCCTTGGTGTTATGATGGAACAAATCAAAAAAGGCGTAGATGCTAACGAAGCTTTGAAAAAAGCTACTGCACACTATGGACGTTTCACTGAAGAACAAGGTGCTGTTAAATTTATTGATCCACGAATTGACTAAAAATAGGAGGAAAAAGAAATGATACGTGAAGTAAAATTTGAAAGCCAAGATCGTCGTTTGGCTAATATTAACAAAGTGTTGAACTCCTATGGCATTGCTTCTATCGAAGAAGCAAACCAAATTTGCGAACAATACGGATTGGATCCATATTTGGAATGTGAACAAACACAAAACATCTGTTTCGAAAATGCAAAATGGGCATACGTAGTAGGTGCTGCTATTGCTATCAAAAAAGGTTGCAAAAACGCTGCTGATGCTGCTGAAGCTATTGGCGAAGGTTTGCAAGCTTTCTGTATTGCAGGTTCTGTGGCTGACGACCGCAAGGTAGGTATAGGACACGGTAACTTGGCAGCTCGTCTTCTTCGCGAAGAAACTCAATGTTTTGCTTTCCTAGCAGGACACGAATCTTTCGCTGCTGCTGAAGGTGCAATCAAAATTGCTGAAATGGCAAACAAAGTACGTAAAAACCCATTGCGAGTAATCTTGAACGGTTTGGGCAAAGACGCTGCTATGATTATTTCAAGAATCAATGGCTTTACATACGTTCAAACTGAATTCGACTATTTCACTGGCGAATTGAAAGTGGTTAAAACTAAAGCGTACAGCAACGGTCCTCGTGCAAAAGTAAACTGCTACGGTGCTGACGATGTTCGCGAAGGTGTAGCTGTAATGTGGAAAGAAGATGTAGATGTTTCTATCACTGGTAACTCTACTAACCCAACTCGCTTCCAACACCCAGTAGCTGGAACTTACAAAAAAGAACGCGTTTTGGCAGGTAAAAAATATTTCTCTGTAGCTTCTGGTGGTGGTACTGGTCGTACGCTTCAC